>JBDTZG010000023.1:0-82647 GCA_040005235.1 Acidobacteriota bacterium
GCAGCGACTCCGGCGACTGCGACCAGAAATCCCACTGCATGTCCATGTCGCGCAGGTTGCTCTCGGGCAGCCGCTTCTGGGTGTGGATGAACATTGCGAACTTGTACGGATCGCGCACGAAGAAGACCGGCGTGTTGTTGCCCACCAGGTCCCAGTTCCCCTCTTCGGTATAGGCCTTGAGCGCAAACCCTCGCACGTCGCGCTCGGCATCCGCCGCGCCGCGCTCCCCGGCTACGGTCGAGAAGCGCAGGAGCACCTCCGTCTCTTTGCCCACCTGGGAGAGGAACTTCGCCTTGGTGTAGCGCGTCACGTCTTGGGTCACCGTGATCTTGCCGTAGGCCGCCGAGCCCTTGGCATGCACCACCCGCTCGGGAATCCGTTCCCGGTTGAACGCCTGCATCTGCTCCAGCAGTTGGACGTCCTGCATCAACAACGGGCCGCGCGGCCCGGCGGTCAGGGAGTTCTGGTTGTCGGCGATCGGCGCGCCGTCGGCTGAGGTCAAGCGGGGATTCTCGGACATCGAACTTTCCTCCTGGTTTTTCGATTACGCCCTGTGCGAACGGCAGGGTAGAGGAGTAAGATCGATAGGGTCCAATACTTCTTTCCTCCTCGCTGGATAGGTGACGCCTATGGAAGTCCACCAACTTCGTTACTTCGTCGCGGTCGCCGAGCTCGGCAGCATGAGCCGCGCCTCGCTGCGCTGCGGCGTCGCCCAACCCTCGATCAGCCAGCAGATCCAGAAGCTCGAACGCGAGCTGCAATGCCCCCTGTTCGAGCGCATCGGCCGCCGCATCCAGCTGACCGACGCGGGGCGCTCGCTCCTGCCGCGTGCCCGGGCGATCCTCGAACAGCTCCAGGAGATCCCGCAGGGTTTGGAGGAAGACGCCAAGAGCGGCCACGGCCGCCTGGTGGTGGGCGCCATTCCCACGGTGGCCCCGTTCCTCCTTCCAGCGGCGATCCGATCGCTTACCGAGACCTTCCCCGCGGTCGACCTCCACGTCCGAGAGGATTTGACCGAGCGCCTGTTGGATGCGCTCGAAGCCGGAGAGATCGACCTCGCGGTGACCAGCACCCCGATCATCCGCGAGGGGCTCGGGGTCCTGGTGATCGGCCGCGATCCGTTCACCGTGGCGGTCTCGGCGAATCACCCGTTGGCCGGCCGCGACAGCGTCTCGCTCGCCGAGCTGGTGAGCCCGCCGACGATTCTGCTCGACGAGCTGCACTGTTTAGGGCGTCAGGTGGGAGAGGTCTGCCGCGCGATGCGCACGAACTGTCGCGTGGTCTGCCAGGCGAGCCAGCTCGACTCGCTCCTGCGGATGGTCGGCCTCGGCCTGGGGGTGGCGCTGGTCCCCGAGATGGCGACGCATGACGCGCCGAAGGACGAAGTCCGCTTCGTGCCGATCGAAGAGGCGTTCGCCTCCCGCGAGATCGCCGTGGTGCAGCGGGGAGACCGGCCGCTCTCGCACCTGGCCCAAGAATTCGTGCGGCGGCTGGCTGCCGCGTTCGAGCCCGCCCGCTGAACCCGCGGCGGCGGAGAACCGGGATCAAGGATAGAGTTAACCGCACTACGGGTTAACCGTAGTCTCTTTCGGATGGAATACGAGTGGGAGGATGCCAAAGCCGAGGAAAACCGTCGAAAACACGGAGTCGACTTTGTGGATGCCATCCCGGCGATCGAAGATCCGAATCGGCTCGAAGAGATCGACCTCCGCTTCGAATACGGAGAAGAGCGGATGCGGCTGATCGGCATGGCGACCCATCACGTCCTCTTCATCATCACGACCACCCGCGGCAAAAACAGGTGCCGCATCATCTCCGCGAGGAGGGCCACACGACATGAGCAAGACCGCTACTACGCACATCACGCTGAAGCCAGGTGAAGCTCCACCGCGGGGTAAAACCGACTGGGCTCGGGTAAACGCTCTGACGGAAGAGGAGATCCTTGCCGCAGCCCTCTCGGATCCCGACGCACAGCCGATGGGATCGGAGGATCTGGCCAAGATGCATCGGGTCTCGCCCGTGAAGGCTCTACGCCAAAGGATCGGATTGACACAAGCCGAGTTCGCCGCCGCCTTCGGCTTGCCCGTCAGTACCTTGAGGGATTGGGAGCAACGTCGCTGTACTCCGGATGCGCCGGCCCGCGCGCTACTCCGAGCGATCGAGCTCGAGCCCGACACCATGCGTCGCCTATTGGCTCGAGCCGCCTGAAACCGAGCTCACTCCTTCGGCCGTCACCCGGTGCCGGGAGGCAAACAGCCGGTCGAGCTTCTTGCGGACCATCGCGCCGCCGAACCAGCGCCCGAGGAAACCGAGTGGCAGCTCGTAGGTGATCCGATCTTCCAGCCAGGAACCGTCGGCGCCGTCAGATTCCATCCGATGTTCGTGCTCCCAACGGCGGAACGGACCGCGGATCTGAACGTCGCGGAAACCCTGCCCCGGCCGAACGTCGCGAATCTCCGCAATCCAAGGTAGGCGAAACGGGCCAACGCCCACGCGAAGCTCCACCCGCTCGCCTTCGCGCAGGCCACGATCGGGGCTCACCTGCTCGACCGCCTCATCGGGGGGCGTCAGCCGCGCGAAGGCCCCCGGCTCGGCATGCCAGGCGAACAGCCGCTCGGGCGAGACGGGAAAGTGGCAGCGGCGAACGAAGGTCTCGGGCATGTCGAGCTCCTTCGAGGTCAGACCCGTTCCAATCGAACCAACTTGCCCATCTTTCGGAAAAGTCGGCGCAACGGCTCGGGGAGCAACCGCCAGGAGGCTTGCGCGAAGCGGCCGACAAGCGGCCGCCGGTCGAGGCGCTCCCCTTCTTCGAGCGAATAGCGAATTTCCGCGACTCGCCATCCGTAGCCGGTGAAGAAGCGTTCGCCCGAGGAAGGGGCGAACTGGAGCGGTGCCTGGGTCATGTGCTTCGACCACGTCCGGTTGGCCAGCTTCAAGAGAAGTGGCGATGCCATGTCGAATGCCCAAACGCGCAGGTTTTGGGCGGCGTGGAGATCCTGGGCCAAACCCTTCACCTGTTCTGCCGTGAGGTAGGTGATCAGGCCCTCGGAGAGCACGAAGACGTTCTTGCCCGCCGCGGCGACCTCGGTGAACAGAGCGCTGCGGGCATCGCGATCGGCCAGATCGACCGCCCGGCGCTCCAGCCGGCAGACCGGGGTCTCACCCGCCAGGGCCTCTTCCTTCTCGGCCAGCAGAGGCGCGAGGTCCGCCTCGAACCAGGGAAAGTCGGGCCGCAGAGGAAGCCGATAGGGTCGCGCGTCGAAACCCGCCGCAAGGTTCAGCACGGCGTCCGCCCCGCGCTCAATCGCGGCGAGAATCATCTCGTCGAACACCACCGTGCGGACCACCATCGCCCATGCCGAATCCTCACCGCGCGGCAGCAGCTTCACGATCTGGCGCCCCCGCTCTCCCGCGAGCCGATCGGCGAACGGATCGCGAAACAGAGCGTCCGGCCGAGCCGTCTCCATCGCCCGGTAGGTCGCGACCCACCGGGCGGTGTCGGAAACGTTGCGGATGAGGGGAGCGGTCAAACTTACGCCCGTTCGAGCAGCTCCATCACCTTCCCAACCGCCTCGGCGACCGGGATGCCGAGCTTCTCGCGATCCCGCCGCAAGGAGACTTCGACCTTGCCGTCGGCGAGCGACTTGGCTCCTACGGTGACTCTGACCGGCAAGCCGATCAAGTCGCCGTCTTTGAATTTTACGCCCGGACGTTCGTCTCGGTCGTCGTAGAGGACGTCGATTCCCTTGGCGCGCAGATCGTCGTAGATGCGCTCCGCGGTTTCGACCACGGCCGGGTCGTTCGGGTTGAGCGCGGCGAGCAGGACTTCGAAGGGCGCGAGCGGCCGGGGCCAGATGATTCCGTCCGCGTCGTGGTTCTGCTCGATCGCCGCGGCTACGGTGCGGCCGACGCCCAGGCCGTAGCAACCCATGATCATCGGCTTTTCGGCGCCCCCCTCGTCGGTGTAGTTGCAGGCCAGCGCCTTCGAGTACTTGTCGCCCAGCTTGAAGATGTGGCCCACCTCGATGCCGCGGAACAATTCGAGCGCCGTGCCGCAGCGCGGGCAGGCGTCGCCCCCCGTGACGAGCAGCAGGTCGGCCCAGCGAGAGGGCTGGGCATCGCGGCCCCATTCGACGCCTACGTGGTGCGCGTCGGCCTGATTCGCTCCGCAGACGAAACCCGTGAGGCCGCGCACCGACGGATCGGCGATCAGCTCGACGGTATTCGGCAGACCCACCGGGCCGGCGAAACCGACCGGCGCTCCGGTCGCCTGATGCACCTTTTCCTCGCTCGCGAGCGCCAGGTGCTGAACGTCGAGCAGGTTCAGGAGCTTGACCTCGTTCACTTCGCGATCGCCGCGGATGGCGACCGCCACGATCCCCTTTTCGGTCTCGTAGATCAGGGTCTTGACCACTTGACCCGGCTCGACTCCGAGGAACTTCGCGACCTCTTCGACCGAGGTATGGCCCGGCGTCGGCACCGTCCGGTAGGGCTCAGCCGAGGCCAGCCCGATCGGGAACGGCATACCGATATCGTCGGTCTCGTCGCGCTTCGTCTCGGCCTTCTCGGTGTTCGCCGCGTAACCGCAGGAGGGGCAACGGACGACCGCGCTCTCCCCGGTTCCCGCGACGACCATGAACTCGTGCGAGGCCGAGCCGCCGATCGTTCCGGTGTCGGCTTCGACCGCGCCGAAATCGAGCTGGCAGGCGCGGAAAATCCGCGAATACGCCTCGTGCATGTCGCGATACGAGACGTCCAGGCTCTCCGCGTCGGTGTGGAACGAGTAGGCATCCTTCATGATGAATTCGCGCCCGCGCATCAGGCCGAATCGCGGCCGGATCTCGTCGCGGAATTTGGTCTGGATCTGGTACAGGTTGAACGGCAGCTGCCGGTAGCTTTTGACGTCGCGGCGCACTAGGTCGGTGATCACCTCTTCGTGCGTCGGCCCGAAGACGAAATCGCGGTCGTGGCGATCCTTGATCCGCAGCAGCTCCTTGCCGTAGCGCTCCCAGCGGCCGGATTCGACCCACAGCTCGCCCGGCTGGATCGCCGGCATCGACAACTCGATGCAGCCCGCGGCTTCGAGCTCGCGGCGGACGATCGTCATCAGCTTCGACAAGCTCCGCCATCCGAACGGCAGGTAGGAGTAGATCCCCGCCGCGACTTTCTTGATCATGCCGGTACGGACCATCAGCTGGTGGCTGATGACCTCGGCATCATTGGGAACTTCCCGGGTGGTAAAAAGGTAATACTTGCTCCAACGCATACCGCTCCTTTACTTTTTTCTACTTTCGCTGACCGCGCCGGACCCGTTCGAGGATACGCGTCGAATCGCGCATGCACTCCATCATCCGGTCCTCAAGACCGCCGCGGCGGCTTTCGAGGCTTCGGGCGCGGGCGAGCACGTTCTTCGCTTTCTCTTCGTCGCCCGAGGCGAGCAGCGCCATGCCGAGATGGGTGAGCGTGTTCGACGAAGTGCCCAGCTCGGAGGAGCGGGCGAGGAAATCGATCGCCTTGTCGAATTCCTTCCGCTTGTAGTGGACCCAGCCGAGCGCCGCGAGCGGGAACTGCTTCAGCTCGTCGGGCGCGTTTTCGAGCGATTGGTGCGCGTAGGCGAGCGCCTGGTCCAGGTCCTCTTCCATCTCGGCAAGGTTGTAGGCCATCTCGTAGTAGGCGATCGTTTTGGAGAAACTGGACACGCCCTCTTCGAGCAGCCGGGTGCCGATCCGGTTGCCTTCACGGAACTTGCCCTGGCCGCGCAGCGCCTCGATCAGCGCCGCGTAGGCGGTCGCGCGGAGCATCTCGCCCGGGTTCTGCTCCAGCACCTTTCGCGCCGCCGCTTCCAATTCCTGGTTGCGATCGAGATGAAGGCAGAGCATGGCGTACGACATCAGGAGCGTCGGGTTCTCGGGTTCGAGCGACAGCGCGCGGCGATAGCAGGCGAGAGCCTGCTTGTCCGCGCCTCGGCCGCGCAGCTCCTCGCCCTTGGCGAACCACTCGGCCGCCTCGCCGAGCACACCGGGGAGAGGCATGCCGGCCTGGCCGGAGAGGAAACGCACGATGTCCTGGTACTGGAGCTTCTTGGGGTTCAGCCGCTGGGCGCGGCGGAACGCGGCGAGTGCCTTCACATGCCAGTGGCGATCGAGATAGGCGAGGCCGAGCAGGTGATACGCCTCCTCGAACGCGGGATCGTGGCGCACCGCCTCCTGCAGGCGCTTGATCGCCGGGCCGAGGCGGCCCATCTCGTAAAAGCAGCTGCCCAGCAGGTAGAGCGCCTGCGGCACCGGATCGACCTCGACCGCGCGCTCCAGGAAGAGCACCGCCTTGGCGAGGTTGCCCAGGCTCGCATGGACCGCGCCGAGGCTGAAGTGGGGCAAAAACGTGTCCGGATAGAGCGCCACGGCGCGCTTGAGCAGCTCTTCGGCGCGCTCGTGGCCGCCCTGCTCGTAGTGGATGACGCCGCTGTAGACGAGCCCCTCGTAGTGGTCCGGCTTTACCTCCAGCACGCGGGCGAAATAGACCAGCGCCTTTTCCGGCTGGCCTTCGTTGAAGCAGGTCTCGCCGAGGAAATACGCCAGCTCGTAATTGTCCCGATCGAGCTTGTAGGCCGCTTCGAGCGCACCCACGGCACGCTCGATGTCGAACCCGAACAGGGCGTATTCGGCGTCGTCCAGGTGCTGGAGGAAGATCTTTCGCTTGTCGCCGCTGTGGAGCGCCGCGATCCGCTCCTTGATCGAGACGAAGCGCTCGCGCTTTTCCAGGGCGAGCAGCTGGTAATCCATTTTCGACTCCCAGAGCTCGCTCCACTCGTCCCAACCGACGATCTTCTTTTGCTCCAGGATCTCGCGCAGGGTGGAGAGGCCGGTCTGGCTGATTAGGATGTTCTTTTCCTGCTTGTGGAGGGCGGAGAGCAGTTGGCGCACCGTTTCCGCCGTGCGCTTCACCGCTTCTTCGAGGATCGAAATCCGCTCCAGCAGGTGCTCGTCGAACGAGAATCCTTCGTCGGGACCCTCTTCATACCCCTCCTCTTCCTCCTCGAACACGGTGCCCGAGAGGACCAGGAGTTTTTGATGACAGCGGACGCAGTACTCCCGTTCATCGGGGTTCAATGCGCCGCAGACCTGACAGTACATATTCGTTCTCGCGCCGACGGAGCCATATGCCCCGACGTTCGGTTCATTCATACGAGTAAAAACCTCTACCGGTCTTTCGCCCGAGCCGTCCGGCGTCGACCATTTTGACCAGCAGCGGGCAGGGCCGGTACTTCGGATCGCCGAAACCGTCCAGGAGCACCCTCAGAATATCCAAGCAAACATCGAGCCCAATCAGATCGGCGAGCGCGAGCGGACCCATCGGATGGTTCATTCCCAGCTTCATCACCTGATCGATCGCCTCGGGGGCGCCGACCCCTTCGTAAAGGCAATAGATCGCCTCGTTGATCATCGGCATCAGCACACGGTTCGAGACGAAGCCCGGGGCGTCGTGGACTTCGACGGGCGTTTTGCCCATCCGGCGCGCCGCGTCGGCCACCGCGTCGTAGGTCGCCTGGTCGGTCGCGAGGCCGCGAATCACCTCGATCAGCTGCATCACCGGCACCGGATTCATGAAATGCATGCCGATCACCCGCTCCGGCCGGCCGGTCGCGGCGGCGAGCTTGGTGATCGAAATCGAGCTGGTGTTGGTGGCGAGGATCGCGCCCGGCGCGCAGACCCGGTCGAGGTCGCGCAGCACTTCGAGCTTCACATCCAGCCGTTCGACCACCGCCTCGATCGCCAGGTCGACCGCGGTGATTTCACCGAGATCGCTGCTGCCCGAGAGACGGCCGAGTGCGGCATCGCGGTCCTCCGGCAAGAGCTTCGACTTCGAGACTTGGCGCTCGTACCCTTTGGCGATCGCCGAAAGTCCTCGTTCGAGGGCGGCGGGGGCCACGTCGACCAAAATCACCCGGTAACCGCTCTGCGCCGAAACCTGGGCAATGCCGTGCCCCATGGTGCCCGCGCCGATCACTCCGATCGAGCCGATCGTCCGGATTTCGTTGCCCGCCGCTGCGCCTGACTGACTCATCGATTCCTCTCGATACACGTTTCCCACGAAACGCCCCGTGCGAATCGGTGAGATTACCGGCTGGCCCCGATGGGGTCAAGGCGGCGGAAGCGTCAGGCCCCTTGAAACCAGGGCGACCGGCTGCCGAATTTCGTTGCGAGCGTGGCGCCGACCCCGATCAGGGTCGCGACCGTCCAGGTCCAGACCCCCAGGTAGGGGACGAACTTGACCAGGCCGAGCAGCAGCAGGCCGAGCGTGGCGGCGCTCGCCGGGCGCATCCGGCGGCGGAGCACGCGGGTGAGCAAGTAGTCGCCCAGGGCATAGAACACCGCGACCATTCCCCAGAGTTTCAAGGCGAGCGCCGCGAGCACCACCAGAACGAGCAGCGGCACGCCGATCAACGCCCCGGCAAACGCACTGAAGAACAGGGCGGTGAGCACCAGGGCGAGCACCCCGACCAAGCCGGTCGCAAAACCCCGAAACGGCTCGCCCTTGATCTCGTCCGCGGTCGAGATGAGCTGCCGGCCGCAGACGGCGAACAGCAGCATCAGGAGCGCGGACCAGGCCGCGAGCAAGGCGAGCTTCGCCCCGACCACGACGGTCGAGCGGCTTTCGAGCCCGAGGCTCGGACCTTCGAGCAGGGTCATCCAGGCGACCGAGGCGTTACGGTAGGAGACCGACCGCCCGTCGATCTGCGCGCCCGGCGCGGCCGAGATGGTGCCGCCCAGGACGAACACGTCGCCCGCGATCCGCGCGCTCGGCGAGAGACGGGCGTCGCCCCCGAGCACCACGACATCGCCCGTGACGCTGCCGGAGATCGAAACCGATCCTTCGATCGCCGCCACGTCCGCCTTGGCCTCGCCATCGAGAATCAGATCCCGGCCGATCGCGACCAGCTGGTGCCGCGCGACGCTCCCTTTTTCCAGTCGCAGGGCGACCTGGCCGGAACCGGAGGGGTCCGAAGGGGACGGCGCGGAGATCGGCGGGAGCGCCGGGAGCGCCGGGAGGGCCAGCAGAGCCGCCAGACCGAAGGCGAAAAGAGGGAAAGCGAGAGAGCGGTTCGGCACGATCGGCAAGTGTACCGTTACCCTGCCAGCTCGCCCAACTCGGCTTCGACCGTTTCCCACTCGGTCATCAGCCCGGCGATCTTCTCGTTCAGCTGGTGCTGCTCCTGTTCGAGTTTCTTCACCTGGTCGCGCGAGGTCTTGTCGAAGAAGGTCGGATCGCAGAACAGCTCGTTGATCGCGTGGACCCGGTTCTCCGACTTATCGATCGACACGGTCAGCTCGTCGCGCCGTTTGGTCAAAGCGCGCTGGCGCTTTTCGCGTTCCTTGTCGTCCAGGCGCGGCGTGTCTTTCGCCTTCTTCTGCTGCGCCCGGCGCGCCCGGAGCACCGCCTCGGCATCGAGGTGGTCGTCGCCCATCGCCTCGATGTATTCCTCGTAAGTGCCTTTGTAGTCGCGGATTCCGTTCGGGGTGATCTCCAGAATCCGGTTTGCCAGGCGCGACACGAACCAGCGGTCGTGGGAGACGAACACCAGCGTGCCGTCGTAGGTTTTGAGCCCCTCGACCAGCGCGTCGATCGCTTCGAGGTCGAGGTGGTTGGTCGGCTCGTCGAGCACCAAGACGTTGGGCTGGGTGACCGACAGGCGACAGAACGTGAGACGCGCGGATTCGCCGCCGGAGAGGTTGCCCACCCCTTTCTTCACGTCGTCGCCGGAGAACAACACCATCCCCAGGTTGCCGCGGATGAAGCCGATCGTCTCGCCCGGCACCGCCTCCCAGAGCCACGCCTCGACGCTCTGTTTGCCGGACGCCTTGAGCTCGGCGTGATCCTGCGAGAAGTAGCCCGGGTGGGTCTCGTACCCCCATTGGACGGTGCCCGCGTCGGGAGTCACCTCGCCCACCGCGATTTTGAGCATGGTGGACTTGCCGATACCGTTCGGACCCAGGATCGCCAGGCGCTCGCCTCGCTCGACCCGCAGCGTGACGTTGTTGAGCACCTGTTTCGCACCATACGACTTCGAGATTCCTTCCATCACCAGCACTTCCCGGCCGCTCGGCCGGACCTGCTTGAACTTGAACGTCGGGTAGCGGCGCGAGGTCTGCGGCAGGCGGTCGATGGTGATCTTTTCGATCATCTTGACCTTGCTCTGCGCCTGGCGTGCCTTGCTCGCCTTCGCCTTGAACCGGTCGATGAAGTCCTGATGCTTGGCGATCTCTTTTTCCCGCTTCCCGATCTCGGCTTCCTTGCGGTCCCGGTTGCCGACCTTGGCCTCGGTGAACGCCTGGTAGTTGCCCGGGTAGAGGATCATCGTCTCGTAATCAACGTCGACGATGTAGTTGCAGACGTTGTCCAGGAACCGGTGATCGTGAGAGATCACCACGGACGTCCCTTTGAACTCGGTCAGGAACTTCTCCAGCCAGCGGATCGACAAGATGTCCAAGTGGTTCGTCGGCTCGTCGAGCAGAAGAGCATCCGGCGACGAAGCGAGCACCTGGGCGAGCAGTACCCGCAGCTTGAAGCCGCCGGAAAGGGTCGAAAGTGCATTCCGGTGGACCTCGGTCGGAATACCTAGTCCTTCCAGGATTTCCCCCGCCCGCGCTTCGAGCGTGTAACCGTCGGAATGAAGGATCAGCTCTTCGACCTCGGCGTAACGCTCATGGTCGAACTCGGCCTCGGGCGCCGCGAGCAGCTTTTCCTTCTCGACCATCGCCTCCCACACCTCTCTGTTGCCCATCAGGGCGACGTCGAGGATCGGCATCTGCTCGTAGCTGAAATGGTCCTGCTTCAAAACACCGAGGCGCAGCCGCTTGGGGAGCGAAAGCGTCCCCTCGCTCGGCTGGTCCTCGCCGGTCAAGATGCGAAGAAAGGTCGACTTGCCCGAGCCGTTCGCCCCGACCAACCCATAACGGTTGCCCGGATTGAACTGCATCGAGACGCCGGAAAACAGAGTCTGCGGGCCGAAGGACTTGCCCAGGTCGGAAACGGCGATCATAGGGCCGGGGATGATAGCAGGTGCGGCGGACGGGGGGCTGGGAACGAAGGCCGAAAGGACTCAGTAGTGGTAGCGCAGCTGTGCGAGCAGCAGGGAGTCGCCTTCGATTTTGTAGACCATTCGGTGCTCATCGGTGATTCGACGAGCCCAGAAGCCGGCCAGCGCATGTTTGAGCGGTTCCGGCTTGCCGATACCTACAAACGGCTCTCGCCGGATCTCCTGAATCAGCTTGTTGATCCGCTGGACCATTCGCTTGTCCTGCGCCTGCCAGTAGAGGTAGTCCTGCCAAGCCTCGTCCGCGAAGATCAACTTCACTTCGCGAGTTTCCGCTCCACACCCTTTCCGGCTGCCAACTGAGCTGTCGCGGAGAGAAGCCGTCTGGCGTTTTCCGGACTGCGCAATAGATAGGCCGTTTCTTCCAGGGCCTGGAAATCTTCAAGGGAGAGCATCACCACCGAATGCTCGCCGCTGCGGGTGATGATGAGGGGCTCATGGTCGTTGCAGACCCGATCCATGGTGGTTGCCAGGTTGGCGCGGGCGGCGGTGTAGGAAATGGCGTTCAAGGCAGGGCTCCTTGTCTGTACGCTTTATTGTACAGATCGATCCCCGGTCCAGTCAAAGAGAACTAGAAGACTGGATCGTTCAAGGCACGCTGTGAATCTCTCCCGAATCAAAGTTGAGTCGTCGGGTCGCCTGTGGCGTCCGCGACCGGAGTACCATCAGCGCGCCCATGCCGAGACGGACGGCCGTGGCGGACCCTTTGCAGGCAGCCAGATCGAGCGTCCGGCTCGTTACTCTAAGGGTATGAGGACGAAGCTCGATCGGCAATTAGAAACCCCTGACCGTACGTCTCTCGCTTTGGAGAATTCTATGCCTTTGGTCGTACGCGCTTTCCCCATTTTGCCCGGAAAAGAAGAGGATCTTCGCGCTTTTGCGTCCGAGCTGACCGGGGCTCGCCGCCCTGAGGCGACGGAGTTTTATCGCCAGTTCGGGGTGAGGCACGAGAACTGGCACCTTCAGCAGACGCCGAGCGGGGCCTGGGTGATCGCGATCACCGATTTGATCGAGGATCCCCAACTTGCGGCTCAGGCGTATGCCGAGTCCGAGCGCCCGTTCGATCGCTGGTTCAAGGACAAAGTCCTTGAGATCTCGGGCAGCGACCCGGACCTGGAACCGCTGGGGCCGCCGACGGAGGCGATTCTAGATTGGAGCGCTTGATCCGTCGGGAACGGTCTATCCAATCGGTCTATCCGATCGGCCGGGGCCGGTCGCGGTCGCGGTCGACGATGCAGAGAAAACCGAGCGGCTCGCCCTGATCCGCGCGGAACTGGTGCGGAGTCTCGGGCGCCACGTAGACGCAGTCGTGGGGGGCGAGAGAGAACGTCTCATTCCCGAGAATGACGTGTCCACGGCCGGAGAGGACGACTACGGCGTGGGGATGGCCGTGGCGTTCGAGTGTTGAGAATCCGCCGGGGGCGATCTCGAAATAGCGGGTGAGGAACCCGAGCGCCTCTTCTCCGGCGCCTTCGCCGAGCAGCGTCTGGCGAAGGACACCGCGAAATGTGCCGTCCTCTTCTTTATAACGGCGCTCGGGAATGCCCTCCCAGCGGAAATCGACGCCGGAAACGACCTTCGAGCCGCCGGTCTCTTCGTCGTTCATCTCAGATCCTCCCGCAGAACCGCCGCGACCAGGGCTGCCGCCTGTTCGAGATCGGGCTGGCTGTAGAGCGCGCTGCCGATCAGGAAGATCGTATCCGGCCCCATCGCGGCAAGCAGCTCGGGGAGCCGTTCGGCGGCGATGCCCCCGGCGGGTACCGGGAAGGCCGGACGGAGATGCCCAAGCGGCCCGCGCAGATGCTCGGCCAAGGCGACCGACCGTGCGGCCGGGAAGGGAAATCGGCCCCCTTCGTGGGGGTAGATCACCCCGTCGCAGCCGGCAAGGCGGAACAGGTCGCCGAGCAGGATCTCGGGTGCGATGCCATGGTCCGGAGCAAAGAACGCCCCGGCGAGCGCCGGGTGGGCCAGCAGGGCAAGCCCCGAGGACCCGGCGATCTCGCGCACGGTCTCCAGGCCCAGGCCGAGCGGCGCAACCAGGGCCGCGCGGCAGCCGATCTGTCGCAGGCGCTCGATCCTCTGGGGCAGAGTTGCTGCCGGACCGGAGAGGGTAGGGACGTAAAGTGCCGAGCCGCCGGTCGCTTGGTTCGCCCGAGTCACCGCCTCTTGGCAGCGAGCGACCCGCTCGGCGAACGGCGAACAGGGGGGATCGGAGATCCCGTGATCGTCTTTGATCAAATCGGCACCGCCCCGGGCGAGCGCTCCCACCCGCTCGGCCAAATCGGCGGAAGAGAGACCGAGCGGCTTGGCGGCGCCGCAGAGCAGCGCCCTCCGCTCGCGCGCTCCCGCCAGCTCGCGGAGACCGGCAATCCCGAAGGCCGGACCGGCGAACCGCAACAGCAGCTCCGCCGGCCATGCGACCGATTCGACGCGGACGCCGGGCTGGAGCGACGCATTGCCAAAGAGCAGAACGAGAAGCTGCGAGAGATCCTCCCCGGCGGCCTCGGCCGGCAGGGCGATCGTGGCGACCGCCGATCGGGGCTCTCCCGCGACCCGCTCGACGGATTCAACACTTTCTACCCGGCCGAGGAACGGCCGGGCCGAAGCGGGAACGAGATCCGGCGGCAGCTCGGAGGTTTGCTCGCAAGCCAGGCGCAGCGCACGAGATTCGCCGGACTCTCCTTCCCCGAGGGCGAGGCGATATCGGACGAGCAGAGGTGCGGATGAGGAGGAGGGCATGTGTGGCGCTCAGTGTCCCCCGGCCACGCGTTCGCGGTCAAAAGGGTGGAACCCGGAAAGCGCGTGGGATAACCTTCCCGGCGGCGTGGTCGTGATTCCTCCCGTCGGTACGTTTCCCAACCCAAGGCAACCATGAAGTCGAAACCGATTGCGCGCAACCGCCGGACCGTGCCCGAAGAGCCCCCGGCCGGTTGGACCTTCTTCACCAACCACGCCCATGTGCTGTTCGCCATCGCGGCTGATCCGGAGGCCCGCCTGCGCGATCTCGCGGAACGGGTCGGAATCACCGAGCGCGCCGTGCAGCGCATCCTCGCCGACCTCCAGGTGGAGAAATACGTGACGGTGACCAAGGTGGGTCGGCGCAACCGCTACAAGGTCAATCCGCGCCCGCCGCTCCGCCATCCGATCGAACGCCACCGCTCGGTGAAGGCCCTGCTCGAATTCGTCGAAGGCAACGGCCGGTGAAACGAGCGATCTTTCGCGAAAACCGAGCCGACGTGAAACTTTTTCGACTTTCGAGTGTCTTGTAGGAAAGAGAGGGATTTGTCGATGCCCCCGTTGGACTCGCCCCGCTACCCGGATCTGTCGGTTTCGCTTCACTCGCACCACCCGCTCGCCTGGGTGAGCGCGACGCGCTATGCGTTGCGCGGCGCGGGGATCGAGCCGGCCGAAATCGACCGGTTCACCGCGGAAGCGACCGACGAGGTCGTTGCCGAGCGGCCGGAGGCGGTGCTCACGGTCTGTTCGCGCTGGATTCGGCTGGGAAACCGGGGATCAGCCGATATGCTCTAGGGATGGAAACCTGTCCCAGAGTCGCAATCGTCGGAGCCGGATTCGGCGGTCTTGCCGCCGCCAGGAAGCTGCGCCGCGCTCCGGTCTCCATCCTTCTGATCGACAAGAACAACTTCCACACCTTCCAACCGCTGCTCTACCAGGTGGCGACCGCGGGCCTCGAACCCTCCGAGATCGCCCACGCGGTGCGCGGCATCTTCCACTCGCAGAAGAATTTCGACTTCCGGCTCGGCGAGGTGACCGGGATCGATCTGGCTGCTCGGACGCTGTCGTTTTCGAACGGCACGCCGGTCTCCTGGGATTACCTGATCCTGTCGCCCGGTGCCACCAACAACGATTTCGGCATTCCGGGCGTCGCCGAGCACGCGATCTTTTTAAAGACCCTGCAAGAGGCGCTCGCTCTGCGCAACCACGTGATCGAGCAGTTCGAGGCGGCGAACGTCGATCCTTCTCTGGTCGAGCAGGGGGTTCTCAATTTCGTCCTGATCGGCGGCGGGGCGACCGGCGTCGAAATGGCCGGGGCGCTGATCGAGCTGATCGGCCAAGTGCTGCGCCGGGATTATCCGCACCTGCCGGTCGATCTCGCGAAGATCATCTTGGTCGAGCGTTCGCCCGAGCTCTTGACGCCGTTTCATCCGAAATCGCAACGCCATGCCCTCGCGGTCCTGCGCGAGCGGGGGGTGGATGTGCGTTTGAACGAATCCATCGTCTCAGCGTCGGCCGAGGGGGTGAAGCTGGGAAGCGGCGCGGAGATCCGCAGCCGCTCGGTGATCTGGACCGCCGGGATCAAGGCGATGCCGTTTGCCGAGTTGCTCGGGATCGCGCCCGGCCGGGGCGGGCGGCTTGCCGTCGAGCCGGACCTTTCGCTGCCGGGTCACCCGGAAGTTTTCGCGATCGGCGATCTCGCAGGCACCCTGGATGCGCAAGGCAAGCAAATGCCGCAGATCGCCCAGGTGGCGATCCAAGGGGGACATCACGCCGCGTGCCAGATCGCCCGCCGGATCGCGGGGAAGGCGTCCGAGCCGTTCCGTTACTTCAACCCGGGGGTGATGGCCACCATCGGCCGGAACGCTGCGGTGGCCGAGCTTCCCGGCGGGCTCCGCTTCACCGGCCGGCTCGGTTGGCTGATGTGGCTGTTCCTCCATCTCATGTATCTGGTCGGTTTCCGCAACCGGTTGAGCGTGTTCATCAACTGGACCTGGAGCTACTTCACTTGGGACCGGAGCGCGCGGCTGATCCTCGAACCGGAGGGGCGGAAAGCGACACCCTCCTCCAACCCGCCCGTATAGGATTCGCGGTCGATGCCCCCGCGACCCTCCTCATCCCCCAAGCGTTCTCAGAAGAATCCGGGCGCTCGGCCCGAGACGTTCCCGTCTCGACCGGCAGCGGGAGCCTCTCCCTCGCCTGCTCCCGCCTGGCGCCGCGCCCTGCCTGCGGCGCTGCTTCTCGCGATCACCCTCTTGGCCTATCTGCCGGTTGTCCGCGCGGGATTCATCTGGGATGACGACGATTACGTGACTCAAAACGCCCTGCTCCAGCAGCCGGGCGGCCTGGGCAGAATCTGGACCGAAGTGGGGGCGACGCCCCAGTACTACCCGCTGGTCTTCACCACGTTCTGGATCGAAAACCAGCTTTGGGGACTTGAAGCCGCCGGCTATCACCTGACCAACGTCCTGCTCCATGCGCTCGCCGCGATCCTGCTCTGGCGGGTTCTGGTCCGGCTGCGCATTCCGGGGGCGTTGCTCGCGGGCGCCTTGTTCGCGGTTCATCCGATCCACGTCGAATCGGTCGTCTGGATCACCGAGCGGAAGAACGTCCTGTCCGCCGTCTGCTTTCTCGCGGCGCTGCTGCTGTTCTTCCGCTCCCGGCCGCCGGGCGAGCCCTCGCCGGGGTGGCGCAGGCGGCCGGGAACCGACTACGGGCTCGCGCTGCTTGCGTTCACCGCCGCGCTGCTCGCCAAGACCGTCGCGGTTTCGCTGCCGGTGGTGATCCTGGTGATCGACACTTGGAAATCGCGTCGGGTGCGCGCGAGCACCTGGATTCCGACCGTGCCGCTGTTCGCGCTCGGCCTCGCCTTCGCCCGGATCACCGCGAATCTGGAGCGGAGCAAAGTCGGCGCGGAAGGGGAGGCTTGGGACCTCTCGCTCATCGAGCGCGGCTTGGTGGCCGGACGGGCGCTGTGGCAGTACCTGGGCAAGCTGCTTTGGCCGCACCCGTTGATCTTCATCTATCCCCGCTGGCGGATCGACGCGCACGATGCTGTCCAATGGCTGTTCCCGCTCTCCGCACTCGCCGTCTTCGTGGCCCTTTGGAGTTTGAGGAAGCGGATCGGCGGCGGACCGCTCGCCGCGACGCTTTGCTACGGCGCGATGATCTTTCCCGCGCTCGGATTCGTGAACGTCTTCCCGATGCTGTTTTCCTGGGTGGCCGATCACTTCCTCTATCTGGCGTCGGCTCCACTTTTGGCGCTCTTTGCCGCCCTCGCGACAGGCGCGGTGGCCCAGACGAGCGAAGGCGCGGGCCGGAGAGGGCTCCGCATCGCCGGGCAGGTTGCGGCCTCGGCCGTAGTGGTTCTGCTCGCCGTGCTCACCTGGCGCCAGATTCCGATGTACCGCGACGTCGACACCCTTTGGCGGACGACGATCGAGAGGAACCCCACGGCCTGGATCGCCTACAACAATCTGGGGGTCGCTCAAGTCGCCGCCGGACGGACTGACGAGGCGATCGAAAACTACAAGCAAGCGCTGGCGCTTCACCCCCAGTTTTTCCAGGCGACCTCGAATTTGGCGGAGCTCTATCTCGCCCAGGGCCGGGCGGACCTCGCCGAGCCGCTCTACGAAAAGCTGGTGGTGATCGCGCCGGGCAACGCGGTCGGCCAATATCAGCTGGGCGCCGCGCGGCTGCGCCAGGGCCGGACGGCCGAGGCGGTCGATCGGTTCGAGCGGGCGTTGAGCCTCAACCCAGGGCTCGCGGCGGCCCAAGCCCGGCTGGGCGACATGGCGCTTTCCCGCGGCGATTGGAACGAGGCGATCTCGCGCTATGCCGAGGCGGTCCGCCGGGAGCCGGGCGATGGTCGGACGCTGTTTTTGGAGAGCTTCGCGTTCACCGCCGCGGGGCGCGGAGCGGAGGCGGTCGCGAGCCTGCGTCAGGCGCTCTTCACGGAGCCCGACAACCCGGTGACGCTCGCCCGGCTCGCCCGGCTGCTCTCCGCCTGGTCCGACCCAAGCTTGAGAAACGGCGCCGAAGCGGTCCAACTGGCGGAGCGCGCGGCCCTGATCACCCACCGGGAGAACGGCACGATCCTCGACGCCCTGGCTGCGGCCTATGCCGAGACGGGAGATTTCGCCCGTGCCGCAGCGACCGCGGGGCGGGCGGCGGAGATTGCCCGCTCGCGCGGCAGGGTCGAAGCGGAGCGCCTGTTTTCGAGCCACGCCCTGCGCTTCGCGAACCGGATGCCGCTACGGATCGACGCCGAGCCTCCGCCGCCTGATCTGCTGGCGGAAGTGGCGGGCGGCACCTAAAGCCCAGGGCGCACGTCCCTAGGCCTCCGCAAATCCTCGGCTTAGCCGAAAAACCCCATCACCGCGTCGGCGACCGCATCCACCTCGTCGTCGGTCAGCTCCGGGAAGATCGGCAGGCAGAGCACCTGGCGGCCGGCGAGGGCCGCGACGGGCAGATCCGGCATGGGACTGTTCGCAAAGCGTTCAGCGAACGCCGGCTGGTGGTGGAGCGGCGAAGGGTAGTGAACCGAGGCACCGATGCCGCTCTTGCCCAGGTGGGCGAGCAGATCGTCGCGCCGCTCGGTGCGCAGGGTAAATTGGTGGTAGACCGATTCGACCTCCGGCCGGTCGGGCGGCAGCGCCAAGTCGCCGACGCCGGAGAACCGCTCGGTGTAGCGCGCGGCGATCGCGCGGCGGCGTGCGTTGTCCTCGTCGAGCAGGGCGAGCCGGCAGTTGAGCACCGCCGCTTGAAGAGAATCCAACCGGCTGTTGGTGCCGATCTCCAGGTGGGTATAACGCTCGGCCTGGCCGTGATTGCCCTGGCGGCGGGTTTTTTCGACCAGGACGGGCTCGTTGCCGGTCACCGCTCCGCCGTCGCCGAAACCGCCGAGGTTTTTGGTCGGATAAAAGCTCCAGGCGGCGATCCGCCCGAATCCGCCCACCCGCTTGCCCCGCCATTTGGCGCCGTGCGCCTGGGCGGCGTCTTCCATCAGCCAAAGGCCGTGACGCCCGCAGACGCGGCAGATCGCGTCGACGTCGAACGGCCGGCCATAGAGATGGACGCCGATCATGCCGACGGTCCGGTCGGTGATCCGCGCTTTGGCGTCTTCGGCCGAAATGTTGAGCGTCTCGGGATCGACGTCGACGAAGATCGGAGTTCCCCCGACCAGGGCGACCGCTTCGGCGGTGGCGAAGAAACTGAAGGCGGGGACCAGCACCTCGTCGCCCGGCTTCACCCCCAGCACTCGAAGCGGCAGGATCAGCGCATCGGTTCCGTTCGCGAGGCCGGCGCACGCGTCGACTCCGAGATAATCGGCGAACCCCTGTTCGAATTCCTTCACCTCGCGACCGAGGATGAAGCTGGTGGTATCGAGAATTTCCTTCCACCGCCGGTCCAGCTCGGGCTGGAGGCGAGCGACGGTTCGGGTGAGGTCGAGGAAAGGCACTTTCATCGAGGGGTGGTCTCCGAGGCGGTGGGAGTCGCCGAAGGGTTGGATTCTTGGGGGACCGGCGCAGGGCCGCCGATTTCGCCGCCCGGTTCGGGATCGCCCGGCAGGCGGCGGAGCGGAGCGTCGTTCCACGGCGTCGCCCAGAGGCCCAGCCGGTCGTCGCCCATGGTGATGTTGTTGACGATTTCCAAAGAGGCGACCAGGCGGAAGCGCGGGTCGCGACCCACCACCGGGAACCAGGAGGGAAAGACGATCACGTAATCGGGTCGGCGGCGCTCGATCGCAAGCAGCATCGACGACTCGAAGTTGAGCCCTTTTTTCATCTCCGTCGCCGCCTCCACCCGGATTTCCGGGTTGGCGATGCCGACCAGATCGATCACGCGGTTGGGGAGGAAGAACTTGACGGCCCCGATGTCGTTGACCGCGAGCACCGCATCGGGCGGCAGGCGGGGGCCGAGCCAGCGGGCGATGCGGACGTCGCTATCCTGAACATTGGCGACGTTTTGGGCATAGAGCAGCGAGCCGCGCCAGAGGCCGGAGAGCGTCGGCCAGACGAGCAGGGCGAGCAGGATGGCGCGCAGCGGCAGACTCGATCCCGTCGCGGAATCTCCCAGGCCGATCCGCGCGCCAAGCGCTGTGGCGGCGCGTTCGAGCCCAACCAACCCGAGGACGATCACGATCGGCATCAACGGAAAGTAATAGCGGCCGAAATTACCCGCGAGCAGGCCGCGGCCGGTCGGGCTGATCGTCGAGTAGGCGAGCGGCAGAGCGATCAGCCAGAGCGCGGGCAGCAGGCCGCGATCGCGGCGGGTTCCCAATCGCTCGACCAGGGCGAGCACGCCCGCTCCGGCGAGCAGCGTCAGCCAGGGCACCGCGCGAAAGACGATCGAGAGGATCGCAGCGGCGTATTGAGCGTCGGGGACCAGTCCGTGAAGGTCGGCGCCCTTCGCCGTGAACGTCGTGGGCAGGAAATGACCGCCGACGATCTTGTAGAAAAGGAGCGGGCCGACCAGGGCGCAGAGCGCGAGCGGCAAGCCGATCGCCACCGGCCGCCAAGGGGGCAGGCGCCAGACCAAAGCGCCATTCTCGACGGCACTCGATCCGTCGTCGAGCCGCTCTTCCGGAGCCCGACGGTCGAACCCGACCCACAGCCGATCGAGCACCGCGAGCACCAGGAGTAGGGCGCCCTCCGGCCGGGCGAGGATCGCGAGGCCGAAGATTCCCAGCGAGAGCGGCGGACGCCCCGGATCGCAGCGCTCGCGCAGGTGGAGAACCATGCCGCCGACGCTCAAGAGAATGAACAGCGGCACCTCCATCCCGGAGAGCGCCGACCAGACCAACCAAGAGGTCGCCGCGGCAAAGCCGGTCGCAACAGAGGCGCCGGCCTCCGACAGGTCGAGCTCCCGCCCGAGACTCCAGATGGCACGCAATCCCGCCAGATGGATCGCGACCCCTAGCGCCTGGGTCCACAGGACGACGTTGCCGGGAAGATAAAGCAGAAGGGACAGGAGCGCCGTCCAAAGCGGCGCCGTCGAACCGGTCACCCGCTCGGCGGCGTTGTAGGAAAGGCCGTTGCCGTGCGCCAGGTTTTTCGCGAACTGCAGATGGATCCAGCTGTCGTCGAGCGGAAATCCGAAGTCTCCCGAGAGGACGGACGCCTCGACGCCGAAATAGAACAGGCAGATCAGAAAGCCGACGACGAGCAGCCACAAGGGCATTTTCGTTGGGCGCGGAGCGGCCTTAAGACCCTGCGGCGGCGAAGGGGACGTCTCTGGGTTCGGCATCAACGATCGGCTTTCATCGAAGGCGGGAAGCATACACAAGGTCCCGGCGGCGACTATGATCCGTCGAATGTCCGACCGCCCGAACCGCTATTCCCCTTTTGAGCGCAAGCGCCGGACCGTTTCGCGGATCGCGCTCTATGCCAGCGCCTTGGCCGTCGCCGGAATTGCCTTCGCGTTCGTTTCGTTGCTCGAACGCCCATTGCGACGGCTCGCCTCAGAGCGGCTCGACTCGCGTGACTATCTGAGGCTGCCCGCGGTCGAGGAACTGCGCAGCTACGTCCGGATCGACACGACCGACGCGACCGGCGACGAAGTCGCGGGGGCGCGTTTCCTGGCTGGGGAGCTGGCTGCGGCGGGCATTCCCTCTCACATCGAGCGGATGGGGCCGAAGAAGGCGAACCTGTGGGCGGTGCTCGAAGGCGAAGACCCGCGCGCCATCGTGCTCCACCATCACATGGATGTAGAGGACATTCACCCGGAAGAGAAATGGTTCGCGCCGCCGTTTGGCGCGGAGGTCGTCATGCCTTGGCTCTACGGCCGGGGCGCGTTCGACATGAAGAGCGTCGCGATCGCTCAACTGCGCGCCCTGATCGCGCTCAAGAAGAGCGGCAAATCGCTCAAGCGCTCGGTGATCTTTCTCGGCACCAGCAGCGAAGAGACCGGCAGCGACCTGGGCGTGCGCTGGCTGCTTGCCCAGCGCCCTGATCTGGCGGCCCGCTTCGGGCTGGTGCTCACGGAAGGCGGTTTTCTGGAGGCGCGGACGCGCGACGACATCAAGTACTGGGGTATCGAGGTCGGCCAGAAACATTACGTCGATCTGGACGTCTGCGGCCCGGATCGCCAGCCCTTGGACCAGCTCCATGCTTTTCTCGCCGCGGCGCAGGGCGAAGCGATCGGGCTGCGACTTCTGCCTGAGGTGCGCGACTACATGAAACGCTACGCTCCGTCCCGCGACCACCCTTGGCTCCGCGGAGCGCTCGCCGATCCCGACGCGATCGTCAGCGACTCATCGATCTTCTCGAAGCTCCCGCGCTACCTCAAAGGATTTTTCCGCGACGAGGCGCTGCCGTTCGAAGTAAAGGCCGATCCGGGCGGCGGCTACCGAATGCGGGTGATTCTCCATCTGCTCCGGGACACGTCCGTCGACGAAGCATTTCCCCGTCTCGTCCCCGCCGGCCTGCTCCACGGTTTGGACTACAGAATCTCCGACTCGTCGGGTCCGTCCGAGCCGAGCTCTGCTGACAGCGCGGACTTCCTCACGATTCAACAGACCTTGGCGGACAGCTATCCCAAGGCGAGGATCGGCCCCGCGCTGCTGCCGTGGACCGCGACCGACGCGCGCTTCTTCCGCGCCGCCGGAATTCCCGCCTACGGCTTCTCGCCATTCTTGATCTTGAGCACCGATACCCTCCAAGTGGACAACGCCAACGAGCGGATGGCCCTGCCGGGCTTCGTTGACGGGGTCGAGTTGTACGAAACGGTCTTACGCCGTCTCGCCCTTTGACACTTTTTGACAACGCCTCTGGTCAAAGATTGTCTGGCGCGAAGAAGAAGCCCCTGATTCCTCAAGGGTTTGCGCGATCTAAATGCTTGGCACGATGCCTGCTTTCTCTCCAGACAAAACCCATGGAATTGGCCGTGGGAGCAGTCTGGTAGAAAGAATAGGGAGGAGCCAATGCTCAATCGTCTTCGCAAACGTCAGAAGGGCTTCACGCTCATCGAGCTTCTCATCGTCGTCGCGATCATCGGCATCATCGCGGCTCTGCTGATTCCGAACTTCCTGGATGCTCTCCAGAAGGCCAAGCAGAAGCGGACCGTCGCCGACATCCGCAACACCGGCACCGCGATGTTCTCGTGGCTGACCGACCAGGTCGGCGCCGCCGCCGCCGGTCAGGGCACGGCGGATCTCGGTTCGTACGTCTCGATCACCCAGGCCGATTTGAGCACGCTGCTGGTCCCGGTCTACATGCAGGACGTCCCGAAGGTCGACGGCTGGAAGGGCGACTATGACTTCTTCCTGAAGACCGGTTCGCGGGTGCTCGAGCAGCAGGTCATGATGATCCGCAGCAAGGGCCGCGGCGGCGTGGCGGACAGCACCTCCACCTACACCATCACCTCGTTCGACCCGACCGACTACGCGCAGGACATCGTCTGGGCCGACGGCTTCTTCGTCCGGTGGCCGCAGAAGACCAACTAAATCTTCCCCCTGTCTGTTGGAGGCTCGGTCAGAGGGGGGTGTCGTCTTAGGCGATACCCTCCGCTTTTTTCGAGCCTTTGTAGCCCAGCCGCCGCGACCTCCAAGTCGCGGCGGTTGTCTTTTGGAGCGAGAATTGAATTCATGAGTCGCCGCCTGGCACTGCTGCCGCTCCTCCTGCTGGCCTGCTCCCCGATCGGCGGCGCCCCCCACGTCTCTGAGGGAGCCGCGTGGCTGCGCGACTACCTGAAGATCGACACCACGAATCCCCCGGGCCACGAGAGCCGAGCCGTGGACTTTCTCGCCGGAATCCTCGCTCGGGAAGGAATCCCCACCCAACGGTTTGCGGATCAGCCCGGCCGCGACAATTTATGGGCCCGGTTGCCCGCAAATTCGGGGGCGCCGGGCGCGGGGGGCGCCATCCTCCTGCTCCATCACCTCGACGTCGTTCCCGCCGGTCCCGGCTGGCAGACGCCCGCGTTTTCCGGCGAGATCCGCGAAGGCCGGCTTTGGGGGCGGGGCGCGATCGACGACAAGAGCCTTGGTATCGCATTCCTGGCGGCGATGATCGACTTGAAGCGCAGCGGCGTCAAGCGAACGCGCGACGTGATCTGGCTTGGCGTAGCCGACGAAGAGAGCGGCGGCGGAAGCGGCACGGCCTGGCTGCTCACCAAACATCTCGAGCTGTTTGCCGGCGTCACCGCCGTGATCGGCGAGGGGGGAGCGAACCGGGTGGCGCAGGGCCGCTTGCTCTGGTGGGGCATTGAGGTCGCGCAGAAGCGCCCGCTCTGGATTGAGGTCACGGCGGAAGGGCGGGGCGGCCACGGCTCCGGACTGAACCCCTGGAGTGCGAACCATGACTTGGTCCGCGGCCTCGATCGCCTGCTGGAAGTTTCTTCCCGTTGGCGGGTCTCCGCTCCGGTCCGCACCTATTTGCACGCTCTCGCCCCGCTCCACAACCCTTACTGGCGGAAACGTTTCCTCGACATCGACCGGGTCGTGGCGCCCGACGGGCCGCGGGAAATGCTGATGCCCGGCTTGGCGAATCTTTTTCTCGACACCGCCCAGATCACCGTGCTTTCCGGCGGCGATCGAATCAATGTCATTCCCGCGAAGGCGAGCGCTCAGATCGACATCCGCCTGCTCCCGGATACCGACGCCGCGGCATATCTGCGGGAGATCAAGACCGCGCTCGGCCCCGATCTGGAGGTGAAGGTCCTGCTCACCTCACCTCCCGCCGCGGCCTCGCCGACCACCACCCCGGCCTTCGCCGCCTTTCAAAAGACGCTCGCCGGACCGGTCGTTCCGGCCTTCATCGCCGGCTTTACCGACTCCCGCTACTTTCGCGAACGGGGCATTCCAGCCTATGGGTTCTCCCCTTTCGCCCTGGAGGGACCGGACTTGGCTGGTATTCATGCGGCCGACGAGCGCATCCCCCTCGTCGAGCTCGACCGCGGGATCGAGCGAACCAAAGACTTCCTCCGCGCCCTGGCCTCGCCCTGACAGTTTCTGCCGAGGCGGTGACGTATTTTGACCTCAGCTACCTTTTTTGCCTCTCAAAGCACTGACTCTAAAGGTTTTTACAGAGGCACGGCCGCTGGCACGCGGCTTGCGATCCCATAGAGCATCAGGAGTTAGAGGAGGGTTTGGGAATGTTCTCTCAGCGACGAGACAGGGCCAAAGGTTTCACTTTGATCGAACTTTTGATCGTTATTGCGATCATTGGCATCATCGCCGCGATGTTGATTCCCAACCTGCTCGATGCGATGCAAAAGGCGAAGCAGAAGCGGACCGTCGCCGAGATCAAGATCATCGGCACCGGCATGATGTCCTGGTTGACCGACCAGACCGGCGCCGCGGCCGCGGGTTCTACGACAACCACCAATAGCACCAAGATCGGCGACTACCTGCCCATCTCGGCGGCCGTTCTGCAAACTGTCCTCGAACCGAACTACGTCGGTCAGCTGCCGCCGCTCGACGGCTGGAAACATCCCTACGACTATTACCTCAACGTAACGGACCCGACCAACAAGCACGTGATGGCGATCCGCAGCTCGGGATTCGACGGTAACCCCTCCGGAGATACCTACGCCTTCGGTTCCTTCGACCCGACCGATTACGCTCAGGACATCGTCTGGACCGACGGTTTCTTCATTCGCTGGCCGCAAAAACCGTAGGATCGGCGGCGAGACGGGAGCGGAGCTTGTTGACGTAAGATCCGCTCCGCCGTGCCCCTCTTTCTCCTTTACTGGATCGTTTACTTCGGACTGGTCGGCCTACTGGTCGGCAGTTATCTGAACGTCGTCATCTACCGCCTGCCGCGTCGGCTTTCGACCGTACTGCCGCGCTCGCGCTGTCCTGCCTGCGGTACGGCAATCCGCCCCTACGACAACATCCCGGTTCTCGCTTTCCTCTGGCTACGCGGTCGCTGCCGAACCTGCGGCGTTCGGATCGGCTGGCGCTATCCTGCGATCGAGGCTCTCACCGGAGCGCTGTTCATGCTCTGCGCGCTGCGCTTCGGCCTAAGTGTCGATGCGCTGGTCGCCGCCCTCTTCTGCGCCGCTATGGTGGTCCTCGCGGCGATCGACGTCGAGCATTTCCTCTTGCCGGACCGGATCACCCTGCCCGGGATCGCGATCGGGCTGGCCGTGCAGCCCTGGCTGCGCGGGCCGGGCCTGCTCTCGGCGGCGATCGGCGCGGCGGCCGGAGCGGGTATCCTGATCCTCGTCTGGGGAGTCTGGTATCTGATCCGGCGCGAGCACGGCATGGGCTTCGGCGACGTCAAAATGCTCGCGATGATCGGCGCCTTCCTCGGGCTCCGCTCGATGGGAGTGGCGCTGTTCTTGGCGGTCCTTGCGGGCGCCCTTTGCGGCCTGGCGCTCCTCGCCGCCGGCAAATTCGGGTTTCGCTCGAAGCTGCCGTTTGGGCTTTTCCTGGCACTCGGAGCGCTGGTCGGGTTGTTCTTCGGCGACGCGATCTCGACCGCCTACCTCGGCGTGTTGTAAAAGAGGGAGATGAGGCGACCCCAGAAGCTCGGCGCGCGACGGGAGATTTTGATCCTGCTGCCGGCGACTCTTCTCCTGCTGGTGCTGATCTCGACGTTTACCCTCTTCTCCCTGCGTAGCGCGCTCGCCCGCTGGCAGGGGGAGCGGCAGGACGAAGCCGCCGCAATCGCCGGGCGCCTGGTGCGCCAGCTCGGCGAGGCCGCCCCCCTGCCTACCGAGGCCGATCTCCCCCGGCTGGCCGAGCCCGTCCGGGCCCTGGGGGGCGCCCTCGCGATGACCGACGCGCGGGGGGCGACGATCGCCCAGATCGGACCCTACTCCGGGCTCGGCGCGACCGGCCGAGCCGGAGACTCAAGCCTCGCCTGGGGACCGACCCTCGTCGGGGGCGATTCCGTGGCGGCCCGCGTGCCGCTGCGTGGGGCCGGACGAAGCCTCGTCGTCGAGCTCCCTGCCGCGGCGCTCGCGAGCCAGCTTCGCGCCGTTCGCTGGCTCACCCTGATCGTTCTTCCGGTCAACGCCGCCCTCCTGCTGCTCGCCCTTTTTTCGCTACAACAGATCCTCGGCCCCTGGGAACGCCTGCTCGCTCGGGCCGAGCAGGCGGGCGGCGCGCGTTCGAGCGACGAAGACGAGGTCGACTTCCTCCTCGCGACGTTTGAGCGGGCGCTCGCCGACGCTCCGGGATCGGCCGATCCGGCGGCCGGAGAGGACGACCTGGCGGCGCTCGAACGAACTCTTTCGCCCAGCCTGCAAAGCGGCCTGCTGCTCCTCGGCCGGCACGGCGAGGTCTTGGCCTTGAATGACCTCGGCGCCGCCCTGCTCGGCCTGCCGGCATTGCGTCCGGGCTCGGCGGCCGGACCTGACGTGCGCGACCTGCTGGCCGGTCGGCCCGAGGTACTCGCCCTGATCGTCCCGGCGATCGCCTCGGAGAGCGCCGTGCAGCGCGAAGAATTGAGCATCGAAGGACCCGGAGGCGCGGGAGCGGGGAGTCGGCGCACGATCCTGGGGCTCTCCGTCCACCCGCTGCGACGGGTCGATGGCGGCGTCCGCGGTCACCTGATCCTGTTCACCGATCTGACCGAGGTCCGCCTGCGCGGCGAGCAGGCGCGGGTCGCCGAAGGGCTTTCCCAACTCGGCGAGATGGCGGCGGGGGTTGCCCATGAGCTGCGCAACGGACTCGCCACGCTGCGCGGGTACCTGACCTTGATCGATCGCCGGCCGGACGGGGACGCGGTGGGCGACTATCTCGCGGAGATGCGACGGGAAGCCGATCACCTGGAGCGGGTGGCAAACGATTTTCTCGAATTCGCCCGACCCGGCTCGGCGCGCCGGGAGGCCGTGGCGCTGGATGAGCTCTTGGCGCGCGCCGCCCACGATCCTGCCCTCGGAGGGTTCGGCGTGACGGTGACGGGCGAGCCTGGGCTGATCGCCTCGGGAGACGAGCCTCTCCTCTCCCGTGCCCTGCGAAATCTGCTCTTGAACGCCGCCGAAGCCGAGCGTCGGGCAGGAGGCGAAGGACCGCTGGAGATCGAGGCCCACAAAGGACCGGAAGGGTGTCTAAACGTCGAGATCCGCGATCGAGGACCGGGGGTGTCTCCCGAGATTCGCGAACGGCTCTTTCAACCGTTCGTGACCGGCCGGCCGGGCGGCGTGGGGCTGGGCCTCTCCCTCGCCTACCGGATCGTCAGCCTGCACGGTGGAACGCTCGATCTCGCCGACCGCGAAGGGGGCGGTACGGTTGCCACCCTCGTCCTACCCGCGGCCTGAAACGCGAAACCGGACGGCGCCTTGGGTAGCGCCGCCCGGTTCGAAGACTGGATCGGATGCCTGTGTCCGCCGTTTCAAGGAGCGGCGGGGGCGGCCGGTTTTTCCTTGTCTTCCTTCGGCTCGACCTTGAGCATCGAGGCCGTGGGAGCGAACTTGACCTTCTCGTAGTTGATGATCTGGGGGAAGGTGGTATCGAAGTCGGTCGACTCGCCCGGCGCCAGGCTCAACTTTTGGAGCAGCGCCTGTTGCGCCCCCACCACGACCCCCTGCCTGTCGACCAGTTGGACCTCCAGCGCGACCGACGCGGCCATGTCCTTGCCGCCGTTTTGGAGCGTTCCCGAAACCCTGATCCGGTTGCGCGACGGATCGACCGACTGGCTCCAGACCACGACGTCGAGGTCCGGTTTCGGCGGCGCCGCGGCTGGCGCTCCCGCCTTGTCGCTCCCCGCGTCCGCTTTCGGCTCCTCGGCTTCGGGGCGCGCAAAGTCCTTGTCGGTCAACGACCATTTTGCCTTAGACTTCGGCTGCTTTGGGGTCTCCGCAGCTTCCACGGCCTTGGTCTCCCGGTCGTGGGCGGCCTTCGCAGTCGCGGCAACACTCGCGTCCAAATCGACCAGGTCGGCGCGTAGGGACGAGAGCTTGCCGTCGATCGCGGTGAATACGACCTGCCGGCCCGAAACCTTCCACGGCCCTTTCACCTCAAGCCGCGAGCTGTCGTGCAGCACCAGCCAGTCGGCGCGAGACATCGTGCCGCCCGCCAGCAACGTCAGGGCCAGAATCGGCAACCACTTCTGAGCTCTTCTCATGAGTCTCACTGGTCCCTCCAGTTCTGCTCGCGTACGCAAACCGGGATCGCGGCGATGCATACCAGCTCGGTGTTGACCTGGAACGTCTTGATGTCCTGGGTGTATTCCGTGAACTTACAGTCTCCCGGAAACAGCGAGCGAAGGACGTTCTTTGCCTCGGCTGAGGGCTGACAGACCGCTCCGGTCTGCGGCGGATCGGAGGTGGGGGGACGTTTGTTCTTGCTGATGTTGGTCTCTACGAAGGGGTTGGTCACGAACGACTTGATGACCCGTCGACGGTTTTCGGGGTCGGTGCCGAGCACAGGATTGGCGTTTGTCGCGAGAACGGTATAGATGTTGCTGGTTCCGTTTCGCTCGCAACGACCGCCGCCGATCGATTGAAGGGACGGCACGAACCCGGTGAACACCGAGATCCCCGACAGGGTGAGCGCTTTGGAGATCAAACGCTCGTTTGCGCTCAGCAACATCGTCCAGCCCGCTTGGCTGCCGATCGGCGGCAAGCTCAAGAAGTTCGTCCCCGCGCTTGCAACCGCGGTGTCCAGGGAGATTTGCACGAAGTCGGCGCCGGTCTTGGGCAGCGTCGTATTGACGCTCGGCAATTCGGTGGCGCCCTGCGCGTGCCAACCGGTATCCAGCACGAAGTAGAACCGGCCTTCGATGAGCGCTTCACCCATCTTGTTTGGGTCGCTCCACAGGTCCTCGCGGTTACCGGTACCGAACCCAAGCGCAAACTGACCGCTCTTCGCATCGAAGACCACCGAAGGCGGGAAGAAGACCGGACGGATCTTTTCGGTCGCGGTGCCCCGGTCGGTCGCGGTGTCGAAGACCTTCACCGGCGCCCAGGCCGCCGAAGTAATGCGCTTCCTACCGGATCCGTCGACGACCAGCTGGACGTCTTTCGACATGTCGACTTTGTAAACCCAACCCTTGGTGGTGCCGATGTAGACGCGATCCAAATAGCCGTCGAGATCGGTGTCGATCGCCGCGGGATCGCTCGGCGCCGAGCCGTCAAGCTGGCGCTTGTAGATGACCAAGCCGGTTTCGATATCGACCATGTAAAGCCAATTTCCGCGCTTGTTCTGCCGCGAGGGATCCATCCCGCCGCCGAAGATCGCGACGTAATGATCCTCGTACACTTTGGGGGTTGCCGTACCGTCGACGAGAATCCGGATGCGGCCGGTGTTCGGCGTCGACCAGGTATCGCCGAGGTCGCCGGTCTCATCGCTGTCGTTGTCCTCGTTGTTGTCCTCGTCCGAGGCGTCGCTGAAGCTCCAGAGCACCGAACCGAACGGCACCGGACCGCAGTTCGAGCCGCCGTTCCAGCAGGATGGTACGTAGCCCCCGCCGAGCGGCTGGGGAACGCTGCTTGTGTTGAGCACGTCGGGCTGGGTCACGTCGAGAGTGAAGTAACCATTTCCGCCTTCGCGCAGGCTGCCTATCAACACGGTGCGCCATTCGCGATCCGTGGCGGTCGGGGTGCCGGTGTGGCTCGGATCCATGAACACGTCATCGACTTGAATTGTGCCGTCGACGCCCCAATTCTGAGAGTAGGTACTCGCTTGACCGTAGAGATGCTTGAGCATCGGGCGCGGCACGAACGCCATCACTTCCTTGCCCGTGCCGTTGTCGAAAGACTTGGGCGTCAGGCTCGTGCGATAGATGCCGGCATCGAAAAGGTGCATCTCGCCGTCGTTGCTGCCGACCGCGGCGACGCGGCGACGATATTGATGCTTCTGCCGGAAACACCGGTAGCCCTTGTTCGAGGTGCATGGCGTCGAGATGCCCGGCGGATTCGGCACGTCGTTGTCGTAATACGCGATTCGATTAGGTGCGCTCAGCAGTACCGGATTCGAGTGGAAGATATCGCCGAGCACGAACGTCGCCGTTCTGGATGCGTCTACAACGGCCTGTTTCTCCCCCAGCGTGTACTTGATCGCCCCTTCGACCAGCGAATTGGCGGTGTCCACGGCGAACGAGTCAGAAGTGTTCACGCCCAACAGTCCCATTCCTTCCCAAAGGTCCTGCTGGTCGGCAAGAGTTGTCTGTGGCAGCAGGAGCCTGCGCCCCGCGGGAACCGCCGCAGTAGAGGCGGCTTTCGCATAAAACAGCCGCCGCTCATTATCGCCGGCACCGATCATCCAAGTCGGTGATCCGCCTTGCAGCTGGACGAACGAGGGCGCCTGTTCGAGGATCTTCACCCCGGCGTCCCAAAGGAAGCACTGGCTTCGAACGCCGACTCCCGGCGTCGCCGAGCAGAGCGTCTGGGTGCTTGGCTTGCCCGCGGCGTCGAGCGGGACCGGTTTCAAGAACGCGGACAGATGCCCGTCCCACGTAGCGCCGGCGCCCGGAGCCGGCGTGGGAAGGCGGTTCCCTAACCCATCCTCAAGGTGAGGCTCGACGAACGAGGTAGGATTGAGCGACGTAAAGTTTGGAACGTAGACGGTGTCCTCGAAGTTCGCCTGCACGGTCGGCACCGCGGCGGACGAGAAGGAACGGCTCGTTTGGGTGACCCGCTCAAAGATGGTTTGAAGAGCTTTGGCAAGGCCCACCTGGTCCGTGGGGTTGAACGGTCTGATGGTTCCACCCGATCCCTTGTCCGCCAGGCACGAGAGCACGCTGCCGCCGATCGAGACCTGACCGAACGCCAGGACGATCGTCGTGATGCCGTACTTCTCGTACAAGACCTTCGCACCCTGACAGGCCGGCCCGAGCTCGCCATCGCCGCCACAGGTATCGAGTCCGTCGGTGAGAATGAGCAAATATTTTCCGCGACAATCGAAGAACTGGTCGTCCGCCTTGGCAACGCCCGCCCAGCCGGGGGTCGAGCAGGTAGCATTCATCGCGTCGTCGTCATGGCATCCCGCATACCAGTCCCGAAACTGGCTCATCGAGTTACCGAGCGGTGTATTGCCCTGGGCCAGCAGCGGCACCTGCAGGGGATCTACGAGCGGCGGATTGGCGACCGAGCCGAAAGGAGCGGTGGCCGTCTGGGTGAGGTACTGAATGTAACGCGCCTGCCCGAAATCGGGAACCGTCTCGCTGCCCCTCAGGTTCGGCGCCAATCGACGCAGGATCTCGTCGCGGTTCGACGCACCCCAATCGAACGGCAAGAAATCGCCGCGGTCAAATTTCGTGTTCGTGGGGTACAAAGGATTGATCGTGGTTGCCAGTTTGTACCTGTCGACCATCGAGTCGCTATTGGCGTCCATGCCGGAACAGCTCTCCAAAACGCCGGTGCCGGGGCCCGACGCCGGTCCGAGCGGAATGTCCGCCGCGTAAGAGGTGCGCGCGTAGGTCTGGCGGACCAGGTTGAACGTGACGTCTTTGGTTTCCGTGACTGTAAACGTTGCCGGACATGACCCTACCACCGACCGGACGACGCGCACCGTGATCGTCGGGTCGCCCAGGTTCCCGGCGATCTTCTGAGTCGTGACTTTGAACCCCTTAAGAGAGGAGGGCGCGGTGGTTGGACGCAGCCAGATCGTCCAGGTGTTGGTGCCGAGATCCCCAAGACGCGGGGTGAATTGGGTTCGTGCATCAAAGCCGCCGTTGGCGATTGCGACCATGCTCGTGCATCCCCCCACGGTGGTATTCGCACCTGGGGTGTCCTCGCCGCCGAACACGTAAGGCACCCCCCTGACCGGATAGCCCAATGCCGATGGGGATGACGACCATCCTGGGTTGGCCGCCGGGGTATAGATCCAATGTTTCCGGCGCACCAACGTCTGATCCTGGTTGAAGGTCGCGAAACCGTACTGGACGTCGGGGTTGTTGCCCAGCGCCGTGTAGAGCGCGCTCTTGGCCTGGTAGAACTTCGATTCGGGGTCGTCGCCCGAACCGATCGGCGAACTCGAGTCGGCCGGCTTCTCGTTCATCGAGCCCGAGGTATCCAAGAGGATGAACATGTAGGGGGGCGCCGGCGACTGCCGCAGAAGCAAACGATCGTCGGCGCGACCGGAACCCAGGCCGAGGCACAATCCTTGAACCAACAGCGCCGCCGCGACCGTTCGCGACCGTCCGGAGAATCCCTGCCTTCGGTGTTTCATAACTCCTCCTGGCGCCACGAACCCAGCCGCCTGCGCCTCAATCGACAAATTTCTCAATCGTCAAGTCAGGGTGCAGGCACTACCGGAAGCTGCGGTTTGAAAGGTTGAATGTCGAGCATCGCGTTCAGCCGCTTCTCGGCGAGGGGCACGTCCGTGCCGTCGCTCGTGGTGCCCTTGCGGCTCGCGGTGATATCGACGAAGTAGGTGATCGCCCGATAGGGCTCTTCTCCCGGTTGCTGATTGACCTCGCACAGCGCGCAGTAGGGGGAATTGAGCCGGGTATACGAGTTGCGCTGGATCTTGATTCCGAGGCTCGCGGGCGAGCCGTCATCCGGCGTGAACGAGCTCCCCGCCTGGAATTCGCCCAGGATCAGCGCGCGGGCCGTCGCCTCCATCATCCCTGCGTCGGCGGCGTAGAAGACACGGTTGATCATTTTTTCGTTCGCGCCGATCTGCAGCTCGTTTTGGGTGACGAGAGACAAGGAGAGGCCGATCACCGTGAGCAGGAGAAGCAGCAGCAGAGCCACGATGTAGGCGCTCCCCTGCTCGGCCCAGAGGACGTTTCCACGACGGATGCCGCGATGGATCTTCATGACAGATTCCTCAAGTCGACCACCGTTTGCAGCAGTCGGCGCCGATACATCCGGTCGGTGCGACCGTTGGTGCGGTCGGGCACGTCGAAGGCGTAGGCGTGGTCTTCCGAGCGATCCAGGATCGGCGCAATGTAGTCGGAATCTCGCCGTTCCGTGCGCGCGAGCGTGCTGATCCGAAGGTAGGCGAGCTTGCCTGCGATTGGGTTTTCGGGTGCGGCGTTCGCGGCCTCGGCGATCCGGACGTTTCCCAGCCACTCATCCGTCGGCTGCTGGGCGATGTCGGGGGCCTCGACCACCAGGCCGTCATTGTTGGTGTCGATGCCATAGGTCGCCTGGAGATCGACGATGCCGGACGCGATGTCGACGGTCAGGTTCGCGGGATTGTTTCCATAGGGGATTTCGGTCCCGGGATAAAATCGCGCGCGGGTAAGGACCGGTACCAGATCGCTCGCGGGATCGGTCGGGTCGGCCCGGTCTTCCCGCACGTAATAACGGTACTCTTCGAGGATCCCAACGTAGATCGCGCTGTTCAGCTGGGGCGGCATGTGGAAAGCGCCCGGAGGCTGCAAGGCGCGATACGCAACCGACAACGGCTCGTCGTTGGTCAGATATTTGATCGTTACGCCTTCCAAGGCCCCGCATTCGGTGGCGGTCTTCGTCGAGTTGACCGGATCCATCACGATCACGGTGTAAAAAGTATGATCGAGCGGCGAGGTCAAGATCAGCGCTTCGTAGCTCGGTCCCCGCGAAGGGTCGGCGGCCGCGTCGATCAAATCCTTGAACGGCGCGAGCGGCTGGTCGATCCCGGCTGGCGATAGGGCGCAGAGCTGAAACTCGCCATTGGTGGTGGTCGCGGGATCGGCATCCCCCGCGCTGCCCGGAGGGTTCGGACCATCGTCCCAGCGCCGGTACCCCAGCTTGTCGAGCGTGTTGAGCTGAAAGATCTGGGTTGAAAAGACGCCGCGCAGCGTGATCAGGTCCGTGCCGTCGAGCAGCTTGGGTGTAGCGGCGTCGCCCGGAATCAGGCGCGCAGCCGAACCCGTGACGTTGCTGCGCACGGAAATGGCGATTCCCGTCGGCAAAGGCGTACCCGGTTGGACGGAGGGCAACCCGCCGCGGCCGGCCATCCGGGCGAGTCGCACCATGTCGTACTGACCGATGCGCAACGACTGCTGCATTTCCGAGATCCGGGTCTGGACCCGGGCGAGACGGTCGCTCAGATTGAACAGCTGGAGCATGATCAGGGTCAGGATCAACGTCACGCCGAGCACGATCAATAGCTCTATAACCGTGAAGCCCGACGGCGTGCTGCGCAAGGAGCGGCTACTTTTCATCGGCCCGGATCCTTTAAAAAACCTTGATCGAAGAAAGCGTGACCTTCTTGGTCAAGCCGAGGAGCGCCAAAGCGGTACTCGCCCCGGTTCGGCCCGGTGAAACCTCAATATCGATCTGGCGCAGCTGGGCGGGCGGAATGACCCCGCCCGGTTGCAGCGTGGTGCAGCGGCCGTTGGCAAAATCGGCAAGGTCGCATTGGCGGATCGATACTTTCCGGTTCCAGACCGGATCCTGCGAGCCGAGCGTCGTCGAGTCGACCCATGACCTCGACGCCCCCGAGTAATAGGTCGTGGTCACGAGCTCGGTGGCGCCGTTCGGCACCGCGACATCCACGTTGTCGATCGGCAGGTCGTTCAAACGCTCCAACTCCGATTTGGCCGCGTTGGTCAACTGGGTATATTGGTTGCCTGAGGAATTGCTCATCGCGGACCGGGTGAAGATCGGCAGCAGGCCGAGCAGGATGAACAGCAGGATCGCGGAGGCGATCAGCACCTCGATAACGGAAAAGCCACGCTCCTTCTGCGGTCGCTTCCCTCGGAAGCTCCAGGTCTCTGGCACGGCGGATCCTCCCTTTTGCGGCTGCGGTCCTCTTGCGGTATCGATGAAAGCAAAGCCGGGGCCACTGAATCACGTCGTTTGTTTTCAATGGTTTCCAAGAGATCCCTTGCCCCGACCTCAAGCCTGCGCGCTACCGACGGTAACGATTTTGCCTCAGTTGCGGTACTTCGGCACCCCTTGGAGATCCAGCTCCTGAATCTTTCGCTGGAGGGTGCGATAGCTCATCCCGAGCGCCTCGGCCGCCCGCAGCTTGTCCCCTTCCGCGGCGATCAAAGCGCTCTCGATGCGCTCGCGCTCCGAGCGCGGCGGGCGGACCACGGCTCGCAGGTCGGCCGCCCGTAGGGTGGAACCCGAGGCGAGGATCGCCGCCCGTTCGAGAACGTTCCCGAGCTCGCGGACGTTGCCCGGCCAGGATTCCGACGAGAGGAGATCCACCGCATCCGCCGCCAGCGTAAGCGGTGCGCTACGGTGCCGCTCCGCGAGTCGATTCAGAAGGTGTCGGGCCAGAAGCGGAATATCGCTCGTCCGTTCGCGCAGAGCGGGCAGCTCGAGCGGAAAGACAGCCAGGCGGAAGAAAAGATCGGAGCGGAACGAGCCGGCTGCCGCCATCGCCTCCAGATCGCGGTTGGTCGCGGCGACCATTCGGACGTCGGCGTGCAACGTGGCGCCGCCTCCTACCCGCTCGAACGACCGCTCCTCCAGCACGCGCAGTACTTTGCCCTGCACCTCCGGGCGAAGCTCGCCGATCTCGTCGAGAAACAGGGTGCCGGAGGCGGCGAGCTCGAAACGGCCGACCTGGCGCCGGTCAGCGCCGGTGAACGCACCGCGCTCGTGACCGAACAGCTCGTTTTCGATCAAGGTCTCGGGGATCGCCGCGCAGTTCACTGCGACGAAGGGTCCAGAGCGCCGCGGCGAGAGCGCGTGAAGCGCCCGGGCGAACAGCTCTTTACCGGTGCCGCTTTCTCCCGTGAGCAATACCGTGCTCTCGGTCGGAGCCACGCGTTCGAGCAGGCGCAGGGCGGCGCGGAGGCGCGGATGACGGCCGACGATCGGCGGCGCTCCGGGCGGCGCGAAAACGGGCGGCGCGGCCGCCTCTTCTCCCTCGGTGCCCAAGGCGCGTTCGAGCAGGCGAGCCAGATCGTCGATCTCGACCGGCTTTTCGAGAAAATCGTAGGCGCCCTGCTTCATCGCCTCGACGGCGGTCGCCACGGAGCCGAAACCGGTAAGCACGATCACCGGAGCCGTGGGCGCCGCCTGCCGGGCGGCGGCGAGCACGTCGAGCCCCGAGCCGTCCGGCAGCTTGAGATCGGTAAGGATCGCGGCGAACGCCCCTGCCGTGAGCTTCGCCTTGGCCTCCGCAACGTCCGCGGCGCTCGCCACCTCGTACCCTTCTTCCGAAAGCGCGGTGACCAGCAGGCGGCGAAGCGAGTCCTTATCCTCAACCACCAGGAGCCGGGCTCGCCGCCGTGCCGGGCGCTGGCTCACGGCGCCCCGCGATACGCCAGTGCCGCCGCCTCGCCGAGCGCGGCGTCGTCTTCGGGATCGACGGTGCGCAGATCGAGCAGGAGGCGCCCTTCGCGCAGGTAGCCGACCACCGCGACCGGGCCGGCGCGCAGGCGGCGCGAGATTTCGGGCTCGTCGGGCAGGGCGAGCGCCTCGCCCGGAATCGGCGCCTCGGGCGCGGAGCCACCGCCCAGGAACGCTTCGGCGGGCACGATCTCGGACGTCACCCCCGCGGCGGCCAGCCTGGCGGCGAGCGCCGCCAACCGGGCGCGATGAAGCGTCGGGTCGGGCCACAGGCGATCGACGGGCAAGGGTGCCCCCGCCAGGTGGAGGCGAAGAACCCCTTCGAGCGCCGCGAGCGCCGCCCGATCGGGGCGCAACGCCCGATAGAACGGATGCTTGCGGCAGCGCTCGATCAGCTCCCGCCGCCCGACCAGGAGGCCCGCCTGCGGCCCGCCCATCAATTTGTCGCCGCTGCCGCAACAGAGGTCGCACCTAGCGGCGATCAGCTGGGCGAGGCTCGGGTGATCGCGAAGCTGCGGCTCGGAACGCGGGCGGAGGAGCCCGCTGCCCTCGTCGACCAAAATCGGCACGCCGAGCCTCCGGCCCAGCGCCGCAAGAGCGGTCGGCTCGACCGCGGCGACGAAACCCGACTGCTTGAAGTTGCTCGGAAAGACTTTGAGCAGAAGGGCGGTATCCGGTCCGACTGCCGCTTCGTAGTCGGCGAGGCGGGTGCGGTTGGTGCTCCCGACTTCGACCAGCCGAGCGCCCGCTGCAGCCATGATCTCGGGCAGCCGGAACGATCCGCCGATCTCCACCAACTCACCGCGCGAGACCACCACCTCGCGGCCCGCGGCGAGGCTGATCAGGGCGAGCACCAGGGAGGCCGCGTTGTTGTTGACGGCGACCGCCGCCTCCGCCCCGGTCGCGCGCATCAACAAGCGCTCGACCCGGCCGTTGCGCTGTCCACGCCGGCCGGTCGCAAGATCGAACTCGAGATCGCAGGCAGCGTCGAGCAGCGCGGGGAGCGCGGCGGCGACCGGCTTGGGCAAGGGGGCGCGGCCCAGATTGGTATGCAGGAAGATGCCGGTGGCGTTGATCACCCGGACCAGCCGGGGTCCCTCTTCTTCCGCGAGAGCGGCTTCGATGGCCCCAGGCAGGCGCTCGATCTCGGCCGCGAGGGGAGTGCCCGGCCCCGATCCCTCCGCCGGGAGACCCGACCGAAGCGCCTCGACCGCGCGGCGGGCTTGGACCGCCACGGGATCACGCCCGTATAATGCGACGAGCCCTGCAACGCGCGGATGCGCGAGCAGGCGGTCGATCGAAGGGAGCCGACGGCGAAGATCGTCTTCGAACGGGGCCGTCGATCTGATCTCAAGGTTGGTTGCGGACGTGGAATCTTCCATCCCGCCGGGCATTCTAGGAGAAGCGTGAACCCCAAGCGAAGCGCTCCTTCCACTGGACCCGGCGTGGCACCGCACGCCGGCCCAGGCCCCGAGCGGGTGCGAGGGGCAAACGCAAGTCCGAAATCCGGCCCGGCCTCGCACCTGGAGGTCCTCGACCTGATCGAGCAGGAGATTCAACAACTGCGGATCGATTTCGAGCGATTCCTCTCGGGCGCACTGCCGTTCCCGCCCGAGGAACAACGCACGCGAATTCAGAACCAGCTCAAAGGACTGCGCAATGCCACGATGCGCTCCGCCGTCGAGGGTTTCCGGCTGGGCGTCCTCGAAGCGCGCTTCAACAGCTACAACGAGCTGTTCAACCGGCGGGTCCGGGAGCGCGAAGAGGGACGTCGCGTCGCGCGCGTCGCGGCCGCGCCGTCGGCCCCGCAATTCGATCCCCGGCGCGGGATCGTGGTCGACGGCAAGGTCGACCGGCAGGCGGCCGAGGCGCTCTACACGGCGCTCGCCGCCGGTTCAGGCGGCGGCCCAAATTTCGATCTTGCGACTTTCCAGACCTATCTCGAACGACAGACCGCGGCGTTGCGCGGCAAGACCGGCTGCGCTGCGGTCCAGTTCCGGCTCGCCGAAGAGGATGGCAAGCTGAAGCTCAAAGCGCGGCCGGTGGGCGACTAGACCGCCCGGAAGCCTCCGGATGGCCTTCCCCCGAACTACCGAAGAGCATAGATTCCGTTTTCGTCGCCTCAGGTTAAGGAGATTCAAGTTGCGCAAAACCCTTTGGACCGGTCTCGCCCTCATCCTCGCCGCGATTGCCACGGTCGCCGCGGGGCCGCCCAACCTCGCCACCGCGATCGACGCGCAGCGCAAGCTCGCGGCCGAGCGGCCGGACGACCCGACGGTGCAGAACGACCTCGGAAACCTCCTGCAACTCGCCAAGCACTCGGACGAGGCGGAAGCGGCCTACCGCCGCGCGATCGAGCTCGACGCCAAGCACGCCTCGTTCCATTTCAACCTCGGTCTGGTGCTCGAAAAGCGCGGCGACAACCGTGCCGCCATGAAGGAGTACAAAACGGCGGTCGAGCTGGAACCGAAACATGCCTGGGCGCATTACCAAATTGGCGCCCTGCTCGAAAAGGCAGGCCGCAAGGAACCGGCGATCCGTTCCTACGCCCGGGCCTTCGCCCTCGATCCGCAACTCGGTTTCCCCGAGGTCAATCCGAGCCTGCTCGACAGCCAGCTGACCACCTCGGCGATGCTGCGCGCCTACCGGACACAGGAGGCGCCGACCCTCACCGCGGCGCGATACGACGACCCACTGCACATCCGCGGCCTGCTGGTGCCGACGCCCCCCGCAACCCCGGCCGATGAAACGGCCGTCGATCCGGATGCGGCCGCCGCCGCCGCGCTCGCCGGAAAAACCTCCAAGACCACGCCCCCGACTGTCCTCAAACCGCAGAGTCTGCAGAACACCGGAAAGGCCGGCCAGGTACAGCCCGCGGGCGCCGCGGGCCGGGCCGGCACCAGCCGGGTCTATCCGCGAGGGGGAAACCCGGGCCTCCAGACCTGGACCCGCCCGGAGCCGGTCGAGCCGCAGGTCTACGACGATGGCAGTGAAGAGATCCCGGCCGAGGGAGACGACCTGACCCCGCCCCCCCCGCCCTCGCCGGGCTCCGTTTACTACAATCCCGGCCTACCGAGCACCGGGCGCCTGGATCTGCGCCTGGTGCCCGGCAGGGCCGTCCATCGGACCGAAACGCAAGCCCGCGTCGGACGCGGATAGTCCCTCAGGCGGCGCGCAGACATTCGCCATGCCGCCCCTTCGCGAATCCTCCGACCGGCCCTCTCCATCCTCTTCCGCGCCTTCTCCCGCACCCCAGCAGCGCACGGCGGCCGAAGTCCTGATGCGCACCTGCCCGAACTGCGGGCGCGAGCTGGCCGAGCGCAAGTGCAAACTTTACTGCCCCGACCCGCGCTGCGGTTACTTCCTCTCCTGCGCCGACTACTATTAGCGCCGCCGCGAGTTCGTTCCCGGGATGTGGCGCTCGGAAGTTCATGGCGGTCGACACCGGGCTACTCCCGCCAGACCGCCACCTCGTCCAGCCCCTTCCGCTTCAAGTCCGGCACGGTCGCGTCGGCGGCGGGGTAGCCCACGGGGAAGAGGATGAATGGCTTCTCGTTGCTCGGCCGGTCGAGGATGCGGGAGAGGAACGCCATCGGGCTCGGGGTGTGAGTGAGGGTCGAAAGCCCCATGCGTTGGAGGGCAGCGACGAACAGGCCGCAGGCGATGCCGACGCTCTCTTTCGGGTAGTAGTTCTTCCGTTTGGTGCCGTCGGGAAGGCGGCCGAAAAGCTCTTCGAAGACCACGACGAGCCAGGGCGCGGTTTCGAGGAACGATTTTTCCCAGGATGTGCCGATCGGCGCCAGCGCTTCGAGCCATTCCGGTGGCATTCGGCCTCCGACGTAGCTTTCGTACTCCTCGGCCTCGGCGGCAGCGCGGATCTCACGCTTGATCTCGGGGTCTGAGATCGCGACGAAGGTCCACGGCTGGCGGTGCGCTCCGGAAGGGGCGGTCGAAGCGGTGCGGATCGCCAGCTCGATCGCTTCGCGCGGCACGGGCTGGTCGGAAAAGAATCGGACGCTCCGCCGCCGATCCATTTCGGCGAAAAAGTCGCGCCCACGCTCCAGCGATTCGGATTCCGGCAGAGGCTCGGCGAAGTAGGGAACATGCCGGTATTCGGTCGTCACTCGATGCCTCCCCCTCGTGGAACCGGCCGCATACCGGCCGCAAACCAAGAACGCCCGGCGATCTCTCGCCGGGCGTTCGGACTTGCGTTCAAAAGAGCGCTAAGCGGCTCGCGCCTTGGCTAAATCTTACTTGGCACCCTTGCGCTGCAGCTCGTCGTCGATCACCTTGGCGATGTCCGCATAGGGAACCGCCCCCGAGATGAAGCGGCCGTTGATGAACAAAGCGGGCGTGCCCGAAACACCGGCTTCGGAACCCGCCTTGACGTCCTCAGCCACCTTCGGCGCGTACTTGCCACCGTCGAGGCAGGCGTTGAATTGGTCGGCCTTGAGCCCCATACCGGCTGCCTTTTCCTTCAGCTTGTCGACGGCAAGCTCGTCCTGCTTGCTGAACATCGCGTTGTGCATTTCCCAGAACTTGCCCTGTTCGTCGGCGCAGAGTGAGGCCTCGGCGGCCTTCTGGGCGAACTGGTGGAAGTTCAAGGGGAACTGACGAAAGACGAGGTGCACCTTGTCTCCGTAGGTCGACTTGACCTGCTCGACGGTCGGGTACAGGCGCGAGCAGAACGGGCACTGGAAATCGGAGAACTCGACGATCGTGACCGGTGCGTTCTTGGGACCGCGCTCCGGACCGGTCGCAGCGACCTCGACCCGCATCGGCTCCAGGGTGTATTTGACCGCGTATTTGGTCTCCAGCTCGGTCGTGAACTTCTCTTTCGCCTCGGTCTGGCGCTGCTGGTTGAGGTAGTTCTTGATCTGCGGCGCGATCTGCTCTTTGGTGGTACCCGGGGGGATGCGCGCCTTATTCTCTTCGTAGAACGAGTCGACTTCGGCGTCCGAGGGATCTGTGACCGTGACCGCGCTCGCAAGGAACGCCTCTTTGGTCATGTTCTTCGCGGCGGCTTCCTTCTCAACCAGAGAATCCTGGACGAGCTTGTGAACCTGCGCGTCCATCACGTCGTGCTTGCCCTTTTCGTACTCGGACTGGCACTGCTTGAGGCGGTTCTCAAGCTGGTCGAAATCGGTCGCCGAGTTCTTGCGGACATCGCCGGCGGTCACCGACTTGTCGCCGTACTTGGCCACGACTTCACTGTCCGGAATTTCCTTGGACGCCATTTTGGCATCCGTTTTCTGGGCCGAGCACGCCGGCATCCACACGCCCGCGAGGACGAGGGCTGCCACCCAGGCGCGGCGCACGAGCTTGCGATCCGTTCCGTTCATCGTTCTTGACTCCTTGGTCAAAGTTTCGGAAGAGCCCGAGGACGCTTCCGGAGGATTCCGCGCGACAGGGCCCACGAATGTAGCACACGCCAACAGGCAAGACTTGGGCCAACCCGTTCTGGCACACGCCGCGCCTGGTAGTCCTCGATTTTAAGGTGCTCGCCGAGCCTTGAGGCGGGTCACGGTACGAACGATCCGGAACCGAAGCACCAAAGAAAGACCTCACCCGGAGGGCTCGAAATCGAGGCTATGAGCGGCGCGAAGGGAATCTTTGACACCGACCGCCGGTTGTGAGACACTGCCGCTCCCCTGGAGACAGGGGGCACTGACGCGGGGTGGAGCAGCCAGGTAGCTCGTTGGGCTCATAACCCAAAGGTCGCAGGTTCAAATCCTGCCCCCGCAACCAAGAAATTCTCAAGGCAGGCCTTACGGCCTGCCTTGTTTCTTTTGGGTCGTACCCTTTGAAGGGAGCTGACAGCGGGTATCCTCGCGGCGCCTGCTTATGCCCCCGCTCTCCTGTCTGGTCGTCGGCGATTCCGCGGTCACCGTTTCGTGCCTGGAGATCCTCCGGGCGCGCGGCTTGCCGCTTGTCGGAGTAGTGACCGCGGACCCCCGTGTGGGCGGTTGGGCGGTAGAAAACGGCCTACCGACCTGCCATCTGGCCCTCTCGGCGCCTCTCACTGCCGAGCACGTGACGGATCTGGCGGCGGGCACTCCGATCGATCTGCTCTGGAGCATCCACAACCTGCGCAGGCTGCTTCCGGACGTTCTCGCCCTTCCCCGGCGGCTGGCGATCAACTACCACGACGCACCTCTCCCGCGCTACGCGGGACTCCACGCCACGAGTTGGGCGATCGCCAATCGAGAGAGGAGCCACGGCATCACCTGGCACCGAGCCGACGCGGAGATCGACGCAGGCGACGTCCTGATCCAGCGAACGATCGAAATCGGTCCGCACGAAACCGCCTGGACGCTCAACAATCGGTGCAGCGAGGCGGCCGCGGAATCGTTTGGAGCGTTGCTCGATGCTCTGCTCGACGGTAGTCTCGCTCCACGCCCTCAAGATCTGGCGCACCGCACGTTCTTTCCCGGCTGGCGCACGCCGCGACCCGGTTGCGTGATCCCCTGGGATCAAGCGGCAGAGCAGGCTTGCGCGTTCGTTCGCGGACTCGATTTTGGTATTGCCGACAATCCTCTAGGCTTTCCGAAGCTGCTCGCCCCGGACGGGACGTTTCTGGTGGGGAGCCTGGAGGTCCTTGCCCCTTTGGGTGCCGCAGCGGGGGAGCCGGGCAGGGTGACGGCAGTCACGGCCGAGGGGATCGACGTGACCACCGCGACCTCACGGGTGCGGGTGACCTCGCTAGTCGACCTCTCCGGCCGCTCGGTGCGCCCAACGGAGGTCGGCCTCGCAAAGGGTACGGTTTTACCTTCTGCCGCGCCGCGCGAAGCGGACCTCGAACGATGGGAGCGCTCCAACCGTCGGCATGAGCGGTTCTGGAGCGAAATCCTTTCCGGGCTATCGCCGCTGGCGCCGCCGGGCTTCGAAAGCGAGAGCTCCGAGGCGGCCGAATTAGAGACTTCCCTGGCGCCCGAGCTGCTCGGCTCATTTGCCGAGAAAAGCCTTACCTGCGAGGAAGCCTTGCTCGTGGCAGTTTGCGCCGGGTTTGCCGCCGAGATCGACCAGCCTTTCGACCTGGCGGTTTCCGAGCCCGGGCAGCGCCGCTCGATCGATGAAATCGCCGGAAACGGCCTGCTTGCGCCGCGGCTGCCGCTCAGAGTTGGAAAGCTCGATCCGGAGGAGTTTGGTCTTTCGGCGTTCGCGTGGATCCTCGTTCGAGAGTGGCGTCGGCGGCGGGCACGCGGCGCCTACGCGATCGATCTGCCGCTCCGGATTCGTCGTTTGCGGCTCCGCGCCGAACGGGGGGAACGGATCGAGCCCGCGGTGGCGCTCGACCTGATGGCGGAAGGTGAGGACCCGCGAATGTTGCCGTGGGCCGGTGCGGTTCTCGCGATCGGAATCGATCCCTCCGGCCGGATGCTCTGGCGCGCCCGCCGGTCCGAGAGCGAGTTGAGGGCGCTCGCCGGACGTTTCCTTCTGGGGTTCGGGCCGGGACTTGCGGCGGAGCCGTGTTGTGAAACGGCGCGTCGACAGATCCTCTCAGCGCATGAGGACGCCGAAGCGGGCTCTCTCGTCGCCCGATTCCGGTCCCACGCGGCACGAGCGCCCGAGGCGCTTGCGCTCGCGGCGGGAGAGGAGGCATGGAGCTACGGTGCGCTTGCCGCCCGAATCGATCGGCTGGCCGCGGCGCTCGTGCGGCGCGGCGTCTTTCCCGAGCGGCTGGTTGCGCTGCGCCTCCAACGGCTGGCCGATCAGGTCACCGCGATCTTCGCCGTTCTCGCCGCGGGCGGCGCGTTCGTCGTCTTGGAGAGCGCCGATCCACCCGGCCGCCTCGAACGGGTTCTGGCGCAGTGCCATCCCGACTTGATTCTTAGCGACCGGTCGGAGGCTTGGCTGGCCCGCTACGCGCCGGTCCACTCGATCGGGCTCGCCGAGGCGGCGGAGGGGCCGGCGGTCGCGTGCGATGAGGAAAGCGACGGAGCGGGAGGCACTCTCGCTTACGTCGCGTTCACCTCCGGATCGGGAGGCGGGCCGAAAGGTGTTGCGGTCGAGCGGCGGGCGATCTCCAAATACATCGGAGAGGCCGGACGGTTTTTCGCCTTCGCGCCGGGCGACCGCGTGTTGCAGCTCGGGTCGGCGGCATTCGACCTGGCCTACGAACAGATCTTCGGCGCACTCTGCAACGGTGCGAGCCTGATCGGACGGGCGGACCCCGCCTGGCCGGGTACTCCGGAGCTGTTCGCGCAGCTCGATCGGTTGGCCATCACGGTACTCGATCTGCCGACCGCGGTCTGGGAACAGCTGAGCCGCGACGCGGCACGCACAGGGCTCGCCTGGCCGCGCAAGCTCCGTCTGGTCATCCTCGGCGGCGAACGGGCGACCGCCTCGGCCGCCCGCGCCTGGAAGGCGACAGGAGGGGGATCGATCCGCCTGATCAACACCTACGGTCCGACCGAGGCGACGATCGTCGCCACTTGGTGGGAAGCGGGAGGCGGGGATTGCGAAGAGGTGCCCGAAACCGGCTTGCCGATCGGTCGGCCGATTCCGGGCACGACCGCTTGGGTGCTCGACGAAGATCAACAGACGGTGCCCGAGGGCGATCCGGGCGAGCTGTGGATCGGCGGAACGGGGCTCGCTCGCGGTTACCACCGCCGCCCCGATCGAACCGCGGAGCGCTTCGTGTCGGTCGCCGCCGCGAAGGGCGCCCGCCTCTATCGGACGGGCGATCAGGTCCGGCGCAGAGAGGACGGCCATCTTGAATTCCTCGGCCGTCTCGACCGGCAGCTGAAGATCGCGGGACGGCGCATCGAGCCGGGGGAGATCGAGGCGACGCTCGACGAGATTCCGGGGGTGGCCATGGCTGCAGTTGCCGCGGTCGCTTCCCTTGAACTTCCCGACCTCGATGGCGCCCCCGTTCGCCTCGCGGCCTGGGTGGTGCTCCAGAAGGGGGCTGCACTCGCGGAGATCGAAGCGGAAGCAGCCCGCCGCTTGCCCGCGTTCGTTCACCTCGCGGGCATTTTTCCCGCGACCTCGCTGCCGCTGAGCCCCGCGGGCAAAGTGGACTTCGAGGCTCTCCGCGCGAACCTGAAGGTCGGGAGCGGCCGTCCAAGGGTTCCTCCGTCAGACCCTCCCCGTGAGGGATCGGAGCGCACGCTCGGCGAAATCTGGCGGCGAGTCTTGGGGCTCGATGCGATTCGTCGGAATGACGATTTCTTCAACCTCGGAGGCGATTCGCTTGCCGCCGCACGGCTGCTTGCGGCGATCGAAGAACAGTTCGACCGGCGGCTGCGGATCGCGCAGCTCTTGAAGGCGCCCACGCTCTCGGCCCTCGCCGGCGAGCTCGGGGCAAATCGTTCCGACCGCAAACGCACCGCCGAGAGCTCTTGCCGGGTCGACCTGCAGCCGGAAGGAAAAGCACCCGGATTGGCTTTCGTCCACGGGCTCGGTGGCCACCTGCTGCGCTTGGTCCCGCTCGCCCGCGCGTTCGCTCCCGACCAGCCGGTTCTCGGTCTGCAGAGCCCAGGACTGGACGACGACCGGCCGATTCCGCGCACGATCGAGGAGCTGGCCGCTGTCTATCTCGCGGCGCTGCGCGAAGCGCAGGGGCCGGGGCCGCATCGTTTGGTGGGGATGTCGTTCGGCGGTGTCGTGGCGCTCGAAATGGCGCGCCAGGCGGTGGCGGTCGGAGAGAGCGTGGCGATGTTGGCGCTTCTCGACACCGACGTCTCCGAGATCCTGCCCGCCTTTCGCCCCGCGCGGCCCGGCCCGTCGGTACGGATCAAGGCCGCTCTTCGACGTTTCCTCGGCGATCGCCTCGGCCGCGCCCGTAGGCGATTGCGGCACGTTTTCGGAAGGAACGGCGTCGATGAGGTCGAACGGGCGAACGAATATCGCAACTTCACGGCGGTTCTCCGCGCGAACGAAGAAGCCCTTGGGCGCTACCAGGTCGGTCGCTACGCGGGGCGGGTGATCTTTTTCGAGGCCACTCCCCGCCCCCAAGGACTGTACGACGAGCTGGTCCGAGTCTGCGGCTGCGATCTTGAACGGGTGCGTGTGCCGGGCGACCACCTGAGCATGCTCGAACCCCCCCACGTCGCCGGGCTCGCCGCCGAGCTGCGGCGGCGGGTGAGCCCCTTTACCTCGGATTGACGCTCGGGATCGGCTGGATTGCGACCGGGTCGAGCGGATCGGCAGGAACCGGAGTCGCGGGTTCCACAGCAACCGGCTTGGGAGGCGCCTTTTCCGGCTCGGTCACCCGTCGGGTCAGACCGCCCACGCCGAGCATCAAGGCCGCGGCCATCCAGAACGGCGCTTGGGGGCCGAGGACGTCGAACGCCTTGCCGGCCCAGATCGGGCCGAGCATGCGGGCAACTCCGCCGAACGCCTGCTGGACGCCCATCACCTGGCCCGTCTCTCCGTCAGGCGCGGTGCGCGAAACGAGCGCGGTGGTCGCGGGGAAAAGCAGCGCCGTGCCGACCGGCACGAACAGAACCGCCACGGCGAGCACCGGAATGCTCGGCGCAAACGGGATCGCGGCAAGGCCGACCGCGAGCGCGATCGCACCCAGTTTCATTACGCCCACCTCGCCGAAGCGGCGCACCATCGGCCCCAGCAGCAGGGCGCGCATGACCAGGGAGATGCTGCCCACATAGGTGTAGAACCAGCCGATCGACTCCTTGGTGACCCCGAATTTCTTCGCCAGGTAGAGAGCGAGGATGCCGTTCATCGCCATGAAGGCCATCATGCCCACGGCGTAGACCCAGATCAGCGAGGCGACCGGCGAGGTCGGCTCGCGCAGCACTTCCGCGATTGATTTGCGCAGCGAGCGGCGCGGCGCCGTGCTCTTGGGCACGGTGCTCCGCCGCCTCGGTTCGGGCAGCCACAAATAGGCAGAAATCGCGTTGGCAATGCACAGCGCGGCGGCGACGAAGCCGGGACCCGAAGCACCCAGCCGGGTGGCGTACGAGCCGATCAGAGGCCCGATCATGACCCCGGCGCTGGTGGCCGCGGTGATCCAGCCCAGAGCCTTTGCCCGCTCTTCCGGCGCAACCGCGTCGCTCACGTAGGCCTGGACGACGCCGACCGTTCCGCCGCCCACCCCTTGGACGAAGCGGAAGGCGAACAGCATCCAGATCGAGGTGGCAAAGCCGAACAACGCGAAAGACACCGCCGAGATGAGAAGTCCGACGATCAGCAGCGGCCGTCGGCCGTAGCGGTCGGAGAGTCGCCCCCAAAACGGCGAAGAGAGCAATTGCGCCGCGGCGAAGATCGCCACCAGCAGGCCGACCATGGTCGCCGTCGCCCCCAGACTCTCGGCGTAAAACGGCAGCAGCGGGTGGACGATCAAGAAACCCACCATGTCCACGAACACCGTGGCCATGAGGACCGAGAGCTGGCGCAGCGCGCTTTTTTCCATGCAGGAGCCTCAGGCGAGGAAGGACCGGTGGCTCCGGCCCGCAATAGAGAACGCAAAACTGGGGTTGCGGGTTGCGGGGTTCGTCACAACGTGTCGCTCCGGCCCCAAAGGAAGAAAACCGCCGTGCTGCCGATCGCGAGCAGCACGCCGTACGCTGCGGCGAGCCCGAGATCCTGAAGGCGCAAGGCGGAAAGGATCTCGATCGAGATCGGCCGGGTGTCGTAGGTATAGAGGACGATCGAGACGACGAAGTCGCCGAACGCGGCCAAAAACGCGAGACCCGCACCCGCGGCAAGCGCCGGCCGCAGGAGCGGCAGCACCACCCGGCGGAGCGTCCGGGACGGTCCCGCGCCCAACGAGGCGGAGGCGTCCTCCAGGGCGGGATCGAGCTGGCGCATGCCCGAAAGTGCCGCCCGGCCGGCCACCGGCAGACTGCGCACCAGATAGGCGAGCGGCAGAATCCACGGCGTGCCGATCAGCACGAATCGGAGCGTCCAGGGGGAATGGACGCTCCAGGCCGTTGCCATTGCCACCGCGAACACGGTGCCGGGAATCGCCCAGGGGAGCGCCACAAGCGCCTCGACCGCGCGGGCGGCGGGTCCTTTCCGGCGGGTCGCGATTCGCGCCGCGGCGAATCCCAGTGCAAGTGCCGCGGCAGTCGAAACCACCGCCATCCAGAGCGAATTGACGATCGGCCGCACGCGCTCCGGGTCGAGCAGGCCGCGGTAGTTGCCGATCGACAGGGCCGGCGGGAAGGGCTCGTTGGTCCAAGTGAAGGGCGGCACAAACGAGATCAGGAACAGGACCGCGTGGGGCAGCAGAAAGAGGATCGCGAGGCCCGCGGCGGAGAGCGCTAGGGCGATCCGAACGCCGCGCCGCGCCGGGCGCTTGCGTGCCGGAGCCGTACCCCGTACGCCGGACGAGCCGGGAATCGCCGCCGTTCGTTCCAGCCGCCGAAGCACCCAGAGGGCGACGAGCGCAACGGCCGCGAGCAATAGAGTCTCCACCTGCGCCGCAGCCAGCTCGCCGTTCAATTTAGAGGCGACGATCTGGGTCGTCATGACCCGGAAGTTGCCGCCGAACAGGTACGGGGCGGAAAACGAGGCTAGCGCGGTCATGAAGGTCAAAAGCGAAGCGCCGAGCAAAGAAGGGCGCAGAAGCGGCAGCGTCACCCGCCACAAGGTGCGCGCGGGCGAGGCGCCGAGGCTCGCCGCCGCTTCGAGCACCGCGCCGTCCAGCCGGGCGAGACCCGCGCGGGTGAACAGGTAGAAATAGACGTACATCGAGTAGGTATGGACCAGCAGGATCGCGCCCGGTCCGAGCAGGCGCCAGGGCGGTTGCTCCAGGCCGAGCAGCGCCTGCACCGCCCGGGTGGCAAAACCGCTTTCGCCGTAGAGAAACAGGAACGCGATCACCCCGACCAACGGCGGCAGCGCCACGGGAAGCGCCGCGGCGGCCGACAACAGGCGGCGACCGGGAAACTCCGAGCGCTCGAACGCGAACGCCAGCGGCACCCCCACCAAGGCGGCGAGCCCGACCGAGGCGAGCGAGGTCCAGACGCTGCGCCAGAGCGCGAGCCACTCGTCAGGGCGCGCGAGGACATCGAGAAACGCCTTCGGCTCGCGCAGCGCCTCGATCAACGTCGCGAGCAACGGGTAGCCGACCAGCCAGCCGAGCAGTGCGGCGAGCGCGAGGGTGCCCCAGGCGGGGCTCCAACGGTTGCCCCGACTCAACGGCGCCGCGATCGAGGCCGTGGTCAAGATTCGACCCTAGACGCCGGAAACACCCGCGGGAGCGGAGCGTGGGCCAGCGGCAGGACCCCCACGCACTCATCCTCTTCTGCGGCGTCCGCCGCGGCCAGCACCTCGATCTCCGTACCCGGGTGACCCTCGATCTCGATCGTGAACGTGGCGGAGGGGGCGCCGTAGCGCCGCTCGGCGACCCGGCCGACGACCGCGTTCGGAGCGTCGGGTGTGGCGATCACCAGTCCCTCCGGCCGCGCGATCAGCTCGACGCGGGTGCCGGGGGCGAGAGCTTCAAGGGCAAGCCCCGGCCAGAGCGGTCCGGCGTCCAGGCGGACATGGACCTTCTCGCCTTCAATCGCCTCAACCGTGCCGGCAAGAGCGCTCGACCGGCCGATGAACCCGGCGACGAAGCGGGTCGCCGGGCGTTCGTAGAGATCCTCGGCCCGTCCGACCTGGTGAAGATGGCCGTCCGCGATCACGGCGATCCGGTCGCCGAGGTGGAACGCCTCCTCCTGCTCGTGGGTGACCAAGACGGTCGTGATGCCGACCCGACGGATCGCGCTTCGCAACTCGCGTCGGGTCCGTTCACGGAGGGAGGGATCGAGGTTCGACAGCGGCTCGTCGAGCAGCAACACGCGCGGCTCGGGGGCGAGCGCGCGGGCGACCGCCACCCTTTGCTGTTGTCCGCCTGACATCTCGCCCGGCTTTCTTCCCACCAGCTGCGGCAGCTCGACGAGCGCCAGCGCCTCGGCGACCCGGCGGGCGATCTCGGGCTTCGTGACCTTCCGGGACTCGAGGCCGAACGCGACGTTTTCCCCCGCGGTCAGATGAGGAAACAGCGCGTAGTGCTGGAACACCATGCCGAAGTTGCGCCGGGCGGGGGGCAGAGCCGTCACGTCCTCGCCCTCGACCGAAATCCGCCCGCGGTCGGGCGTCTCGAATCCCGCCAGCAGGCGGAGCGCAGTGGTCTTGCCGCTGCCGCTGGGGCCGAGCAGGGCGAGGATCTCCCCTTTCTCGATCCCGAGCGTCAGCCCTTCGAGAACCGGTTTACCGCCGAACGCCTTGGCCAGGTTCTCGATTTCGAGGTAACTCATCCGGGGTGGGCTCCTTCTCCGCCGCGGCTCCTCACCGTGCGGTCCCAGGTCGCCATCCATTCTTTGCTCTTGGCCGACATTAAGTTCCAATCGACCTTCGCCGGCACCAGCCGGGCAAGCACGTCGCGCGCCCATTCGGGCAGCGCCTCAGGCGGCAGATCGGTGCGCGCCGGAAGCCGGAACGCCTGATCGGCCGCCAGCTTCTGCGCCTCGGGGCTGCCCACCCACTCGATGAACGCCTTCGCCTCTTCGGGGTGCCGGGCTCCCACCACCAGGCCGATCGAGTCGTCGATCACGGGAGTACCGCTGGTCGGAAACGCATAACCGAGCGGAGCGCCCCGCTTTTTCTGCCAGAGCATGTCGGTCAGCTCCCAGACGGTGACCAGGCCCTCGCGCCGGTTGAGCTTCTCCATCAGGAGCGCCGGAGTCGAGGTGTACTCCTTGGTCTGAACGTCCAGGCGGCGCAGCCACTGCCAGCCACGCACCTCCGAGCCGGTCTCGGCGATCGAGCGGGCGAGGATCGAGCCGAACAGGGTGCGCATCGTGCCGCTCGCGAGCGGATCGCGGATCAGGACCTTGCCCGCGAAGCGCGGCGCGAGCAGATCGTCCCAATCCTTGGGCGCATCCGCCGCCGCAACCGCCTGATCGTTGTAGACCAGAACCGGCGCGGTCCGGTACAGGCCGAAATAGAGATCGTCCGCCCGGCGGCTCTCCGGAGTGATCGCGCTCACCCAGGTCGGATGAAACGGTGCGAGCAACCCGTCCGTCGCCCCCTGGGCGAACGTCGACTGCGGCCCGCCGTACCAAACGTCCGCCTGCGGATTCGCCTTCTCCGAGCGAATCCGGTCGTAGACCTCCTGCGCCCCCATGTCCAGCCAGCGCACGTCGATCTTCGGATGCAGCTGTTCGTACCGCTTCTCGATCAAAGAGAGCAAATCGCGGCCATGGGGCGAATACAGCACGAGCGGAGTGCGACCGTCGCTCGAACACGCGACCGAAAACGCGCACGCGGCGCCAAACAGGGCGAAAGACAGCTTGTGGATCAAGGGAGGCTCCTCAGGGCTGGACCAACCCAACGAAACGCGCCGGAGTTTATCCGGATTCCCCGGGGTGGGTGGCCGTTCACCCTCCCGTTACCCAGGCCGTTGGCCTGGGCTTAGGTAACGCGGCCATTCAGGCCGCATCCCTGACCATGTGTGCCCCTTCGCCTCCTACCGCAAATACCCCAACGCCCGCAGCTCGGCGCGGCCTTCTTCGTCGAGCTCTTCGAGCCGGGTGTCTCCGGCCGGCCCCAAGTGGAAGCCGATCAGGATCTTGGCGAGCGCGGGAAGTGGCCCGAGGAACGGCGGGGCGCCTTGCGTTGCTCCCGAATCTTCTAAGCGGACCAGCTCGGGGCGCGGGTCGCCGGGATAGAAGAGGCGGAGCGAGATTTCGCCGGTTCCAGGCAGGAGCGCGAAGGAGAGGGCGTGGGGCCGGCCGGGGGTAAGAGCTGCGGGTTGGCCGGGGCGCGGGGGCTTGCGCTCGTCCAGTCCGTCCCAGACGGCGAGCGGCGCCACGCGCGAGGCGCGCGGGATCGCGAGGCTGGAGAGGTTCTCCGGCAGGCGGATGGAACGCGGGCCTCCAAACCAGGCGAGCGCGGTTTGCAGCCGCTCGACTTGCTCGAAGTCGGCTCCTGTGGCGGTACGCGGCTTGCGCATCGCCGCATCTTGCCTTCGATCGAAAACCTGCGCGCGGCGGCGTACGGCATCGAATAGCAGGGTGGTCTCGCCCTGGTCGAGGCGATAGCGCTGCTCGTGGGTCTGGTGGAACGAATTGAGGCCTTCGGCCACGATTTCGCGCGGGGCGGTTCGGGCTTGGGGATCGGCGGCGAGGGGGAGGAGCGAGCGGCCGGGAAGGGCTTCGAGTTCGACTTTCGGCGCTCCCGCGAGATCGAGGAACGTGGGCACGACGTCGACCCCGGAGACCGAGCTCGTGACGTTGCCACGGGTGCCGTCCGGCAGCTTCAAGATCAGCGGCACCTTGATGTTTTCATCGTAGAGCTTGCCCATCCCGTGCTCCATGTTGCCGTGGTCCATCAGCTCCTCGCCATGGTCCGAGGTCACCAGGATCGCCGTCCGGTTGGCGAATTCCTTGCGCCCGAGCACGCGCCAGAGGGTCGCGAGGTAGCGGTCGGCGCGGCGAATCTCGCCGTCGTACAGCGCGATCACCCGGGCGAGCTTCGGACCTTCGAGGCGTGCGGGAAAGTGGATCCAGTACGCCTCGTTCCTCGGCTTCGGTCCCGGCGGGAGGAACGCGTCGGCGAGCCCCTCCCGGTTCAGGTAGGGCTGGTGCGCCTCGTAGGTATGGACGAACAGAAAGAACGGTGCGGTGTCCCCCGCTTTGGATTCTTTGGCTCTCTCCTCCAGCCATCGAGCGGCCGGATCGACCACCCGGCGCACGTCCTTCGGGCTCCAGGCCTGGCCGCGGGTCGAATCGTAGCGATCGAAGCCTTGGGCGAAACCCCACTGCGGATCGACGAAGCCGCCGTCGGTGAACGCCGCGGTCCGGTAGCCGAGCGCGTGGAGCCTTTCGGCAAGGGTGTCCGCGTCGGGCGGCAGCACGTCCGGCAGCCGCCGTACCCCGTGCTGGTCGGGATAGAGCCCAGTCATCAGGCTCGCGGTGGAAGGAAGCGTCCAGGTCGAGGCCGAATACGAGTTGCGGAACAGCAGTGCTCGCGACGCCAGCTGAGCCAGGTTTGGACTGGTAGGACGCCGATAGCCGTAGGCCGAAAGGTGATCGGCTCGCACGGTGTCGATGATCATGAACACCAGGTTCGGCCGCTTCGATACCGAGACCCGGGGCGGCAGGTTGTCGAACAACTCGGCCCAGGCAATCGGCGCCGGGCCGTCGCTCGCAAAGATCAGCCGGCGCGATCCGCCCCCGGCCGGAATCGAAATTCGGCGGCCCGTCCAGCCGTCGCCGGGATGGAGAGAGGCGGCGAAGAGCGGAATGGACGTTTCTCCGTCCACCAGATCGAGGCGCGCCGCGCTCGGCTGAGGGTCGTGCGGATCGGCGACCGCGCCGAGCGAGATGGACAAGTGGCGCGCCGCGGCACCGAGCGGCAGCTCCCAGGTGACGCCCGAACGGGTCAAGACGGCCGCCCGGTCGCTGGTCGCGAGGCGGATGCGGTGGTGTTCTGCGAGCTGGACTTTCCGGGGCGCCGCGGCCGTCCAGATTTCGATTTCGCGCGGCGCGCCCGGGGCGAAATGCACGGAGAGAGCCCCCTCGCGAACGGTCTCGTTGGGTGAGCAGCCGGTGAAACCGATCGCGATCAAAACCGCGGCGGCAAGAGCGCGGGCAGCCCTCGCTCCCGGCCCCTCCCCCAAAGGGAGAGGGGAGAACAACCCAGGGTTCACTTTTCGGAGTTCGGCCGCGCGAGGCCGAGCAGGTTCGCGAACAGCCGGTAGCCTCCGGGGACGCCGGCCGGCAGCTCGCGGAAGAATGCGATGCCGGAGTAGACATAGGTACCCTTGCCGAGCTTCGCGATCAGCAGGCCGCCCTGCTGTTCGGGCTGGTCCGGGTCGGTCATCGCGAGCAGCGGCGTGTAGGCCGGGTCCCAAGTGTGGGCGAAATAGAGGCCGCGCTCTTGAATCCACCCTTCCCAATCGGCGGGGCCGATCGCGTTCGGGGTGGTGAAGACGGGGCTCGCCGGATCGAGGATTCGAACCGGCGCGGTCTCGTCGGTGATCCGATCGTGCGGGCGCGCGATGTCGAAAGGAAACGGCGCGAACTTACCGTCGACGAACGGGTACTGCTGGTACTGGACGATCAGCAGCCCTCCTGCCCGGGCGTAGTCGAGCAGGCGCGGGTTGGCCGGACCCAGAGCCGGCTCGGACTCATAGGCGCGGCTCCCGACCACGATCGCGTCGTAGCGGGACAGATCCCCCTCGGCCAGCTCGGCGGGGCCGAGCAGCTCGATCGGCAAACCCACCTGGCGGAGGGCCTCGGGGACCCGGTCGGAGGCGCCGCGGATATAACCGATGCGGTCGAGGTGCGGCAGCGCGAGGTCGAGCGCGCGGATCTCGATCTGGGCGCGGCGCGGCATCGGCGTCGGCCGGATGTGCGGATATTCGATCGTCGGCACGGCGAGATCGACCCGCGCGCCCCCTTCGATCTGCGCCGCGAGCGCCAAAGGATAGACGCCGGCCGGCAGGCCGTTCGGCAATTCGAGCTGGAGCTCGACCACCTTCTTTTCTCCCTCCTGGGCGAGCGAGAACGGAATCGGCGCGAGCGGTTTCCAGGGCGAGGGGAGGGTGGCTTCCAATGCGCCCGCGATCGGCTTGTCGGATCGGGAGATCAGCTCCACCCGGACGGTGCGACCGGCGGCCGGAGCCTTGGATTTGCCGGTTTCAGCTTTCGGCAGCGGCCAGACCAGGCGTTCCTGATCGATCGCGACTTCGACCGGCGGCACCACCCGAAGGGGCCGGCGGATCTCGCCGAGCGCCTGGTCGCGGACGCGCAAGACGACCTCGCGCGTCAACGACACATCGACCCCGGCGATCCGGAACGTTGCGCGGGCGACCAGCGGCGCGGGATCGAACGGCTCGCCGCGCACCACGGCAGGCGCATCGCTCCAGTCGTAGAGCGCACCGCGCATTGGCTTCTTGAGGAAGTAGGGGCTCGTGGGGGCGGCGAACGCCGGAACGGCGGTTGCGAGCTTCCATTCGCCGAGCATCCCGGCCGCCAGATTCTTGAATTCGCCCGCGACCTCGGGCGCTCCCCAGGCGGCGGAAGAAACGAGCGTCACGCGGGCACCGTCCAAGCTCGAGCTCCCGGCCGGCCAAAGGTTAGCGGTGACCGCGACCGGGGTGCCGGGGGTGTAGGTCTCCCGCTCGGTCCAGGCGTCGAACGCGACCCCGGCGGCGGCGGCGAGCGCCTCGTTCGCAATCCCGATCTTCTCATCGAGAAAATCTGCCGCCGCCTGCTCAGGCCCCGAGCCCGGACTACTCCCAAGCAGGCCGCGCGCCGCGGAAAGATCGGCGAGCGAGCGGGCAAGCGGAGCGACCGCGTCGCCCATCCGCGACGGGCTGAGCGTCCGCCGCAGTTGCTCGGCGGTCGCTTGGACGGCGGCCAGCTTTTCTTCGATCCTCCGGGCTTCGGCTTGCGGCAACCCGGACGCGATCGCGGCGAGACGGGTGTCGACCCCGGCAAACAGACCGGGTCCTTCTTTTCCGGCCCCCCCGTCCACCCAGGAGACCGAAGTTTCGCGCGGCCCCAGGTCCTGCGTACGCCCCATGTCCTGCGAGCGATGCTGGCTGCGGCTCGCCGCGGCGAGCTGGAGGATCGACTTGCCGGTCACCGGATCGATCGGCGCGATCGACAGCTTGACCGTCGCGTCCTTGTCCTCGAACCAGGTGGAGCGGTAGAGCGTCGTGGGCTTCCAGGGGGCCAGATCCTCACCCGCGAGGCCGGCGAACGAGGGATCCCCCGCGGCTTGGTACGCCTGGTAGGCGGTCCAGCCGGCGACCTGATGCTGGCCGTGGTTCGGGTGCGGTACGCCGGGGAAGATCGAGACGATCACCTGCGGCCGGAAGCGGCGGATGACGCGCACCGCGTCTTCGAGCATGGCGTCTTTGGGCCAGAAGCGGAACGTCTCGTCGATCGAGCGTGTGTAGCCGAAGTCGAACGCCCGGGTGAAGAACTGCCGCGCTCCATCCACCCGGCGGGCGGCGAGCAACTCCCGCGAACGGATCAACCCGAGGCCGATCCCCAGCTCCGGCCCGATCAGGTTCTGCCCCCCCTCGCCGCGCGACAGCGCGAGGTAGGCGGACTCGCCGCCGAAGCCGCGGGCGATCAGGGTGAGAAGGGAGGTGTCCTCGTCGTCCGGATGGGCGGCGATCACCAGCACCCGCTCATGGACGGAAAGCCTCGCGAGCGCCCGGTCGAGCGCGGCGTAGCCGCCGGTCGAGGCGGATTCGAGCGGCGAAATGGACGAAGGGGGCTGGGCGGCAGCCTGGCCGGGGAGAAGCACGGCGAGCGCTACGAGGGCGGCGGGCGCGAGCCGGCCGAGCCGCGAGGCGAAGAAGGATCGATTCATTGCGGGGAGACTCCCTGACGACAAGGTCGAAGCCCGGGACCGGATCGATCCGGACGGGCGCCAAGCCCGGTAGTTTAGCAGGGCGTCGGGAGCGCCCGCGCTACGAAGACGGCTTGCGTTCGGTGGCCATTTCGGCGCCGGTGCCGAAATTTGAAAGCACCTTCCAGCTGCCGTCGTCCTGCTTCTTCCAGACCGTCACGTAGGTTCCGCCCCGGTTGACCGGCTGACCGTCCGGGCTGTTGATCCTGCGCTCGTATTGGCCGTAGGAATAGCCGAGCCGTCCGTCGGTCGAGACCTCGGCGCGAATGGGGGTCCAGTTGAGTTTGAACCCGGGGGCGGCAAACGACAGGGCGAGTGCCTTTTGGATCGCTTCGCGCCCGCGGACGGTTCCCGGGGGACCTGAAAACATGATTCCATCGGCGTCGAAAAACGCGCTCCATCCGGCCGCGCCGGTCGCCTGCGCGGCGGCGCACGAGGCCTTGTCGGCCGCGAGGATCTTCGCCATTTCGGTCGCTGTGTCTGGGGTCTTAACCGCGAAAGCGGGGAGTGCGGTGAGCAAGGCGAGGGGCAGGGCGAACAGGGCACGAAATTTCACGGGAGTCCTCCGGGTGAGCTTACGGAACCCTAGCCGCCGTCGCCGGGCACTGTCAACGAAGGAAACGGAAAAAGAAACGGCCGGCACGGGAGAACCCGAGCCGGCCGCGTGGCATGAAACCGCTTCTCGGCCTAGTGGAGGCTGTCGGCGGCCGCGACGACTTCGGGCTCGCCGATTCCGACCGGAGGGGCGAACGACAGCCGCCCTTCGCGGTACGAGGCGCCGCGCAGAGTAAGGGCGAGGACGTCACCCAGCTCGGCCACGGGGTGAATCGTGAGCGTGTCACGGACCTCCTGCGGCAGATCGTCCAGATCGGCCTCGTTGTCCTTGGGCAGCAGGATGGTGCGAATGCCCGAGCGGACCGCGCCGAGCACTTTTTCTTTGACGCCGCCGATCGGCAGGACCCGTCCGGCGAGAGTGATCTCGCCGGTCATCGCCAGGTCGAACCGCGCCGGCCGGTTGGAGAGCGCCGAAACCAGGGCGGTCGCCATGGTCACGCCGGCCGACGGGCCGTCTTTCGGGATCGCGCCCGCCGGAACGTGGACGTGAACGTCCCGCGTGGCGAACGCCTCCTCGTCGATCCCCAAGCTCGCGGCGTGCGAGCGGGCGTAGGTCCAGGCGGCGCGCGCCGATTCCTTCATCACGTCGCCGAGCTGGCCGGTGAGCACCAGCTCGCCCTTCCCTTTCATGGTCGAGGCTTCGACGAACATGATGTCGCCGCCCACGGGCGTGTAATACATGCCGGTCGCCACCCCCACCTGGTCGGCGCGGAACGCGCGCTCCGGGTGAACCTTCGGCCGGCCGAGAAGGTCGCGCACCTCCTGGGCGCCGACCGTCGTTCGCAGGACCTCGCCGCTCGCGATCTTTCGCGCCACCTTGCGCGCCAGGCGGCCGATCTCCCGCTCCAACTGGCGCACGCCGGCCTCGCGGGTGTAGCCGCTGACCAACATCGCGAGCGCCTCGGGCGAAAGCTCGAACTGATCGGCCCGGAGGCCGTTGGCTTCGAGCTGCCGGGGCATCAAGAACCGCTCTGCGATCGCCTTCTTCTCCGCTTCGGTGTAGCCGGAGAAGTCGACCACTTCCATCCGGTCGAGCAGCGGTCCGGGGATGTTCTGGATGAAGTTCGCGGTGGCGATGAACAGGACCTCGGAGAGATCGAAAGGCACGCCGAGGTAGTGATCGGTGAACGAGTCGTTCTGCGCCGGATCGAGCACTTCGAGCAGAGCGGAGGAGGGATCACCCTGGAACGAGGCGCCGAGCTTGTCGACCTCGTCGAGCAAGAACACCGGGTTCGTGACCCCGACCTGCTTCATCCCCTGGATGATCCGGCCGGGCATCGCGCCGACGTAAGTACGCCGGTGGCCCCGAATGTCGGCCTCGTCGCGTACGCCGCCCAAAGCGATGCGCACGTATTTCCTACCCATCGCGCGGGCGATCGATTTGGCGACCGAAGTCTTGCCGACGCCCGGCGGGCCGACGAACAGGAGGATCGGCCCTTTCGCCCGGCGCTTGGCCTCTTTCTCGTCGAGGCTCGGAACGGCTTCCGGAGCTGACTGTGCGGCGTCCGCCCCTTGAGGGGCACCCTCGTTATCCTCGGATGCCGCGGCAGCCTTCGCCGCCTCCTCCGCTTCGAGAGCTTCCAGGCGCGCGGTCTCGCGCAGCTGGCGGACGGCGAGGAATTCGAGCACCCGGTCCTTGACTTCGCCGAGCGCGTAATGGTCCTCATCGAGCAGGTCGGCCGCGTGTTGGATGTCCAGATGCTCATCGCTACGGACGTTCCAGGGCAGCTCGGCGATGGTCTCGAGGTAGGTGCGGATCACCTGCGATTCCATCCCCTCGCGACCCATTCGGCCGAGACGGCCGAGCTCGCGGTCGACTTCCTTCCTCACGGTCTCGGGCAGCTCAAGCGCCGCGAGTTTCTCGCGCAGCTCGTCGGCGTCACCGCCGTTCTCGCCTTCGCCCAGCTCCTTCTGGATCGCTTTCAGCTGCTCGCGCAGGATGATCTCGCGCTGGCGGTCGCCCAGCTCTTCCTGCACCTTCGACTTGATGTCTTCTTGCATTTCGAGCACCGAAAGCTGGCGCTGGACGTGGACCAGCACGCGGCGCAGGCGCTCTTCGACCGACAGGGTTTCGAGCAGGCTCTGGCGCAGCTGCGGCGTCAGCTCGGTGTAGGCGGCGACCAAGTCGGAAAGCCGGCTCGGATCGCTCGCTCCGGCGAGGACCTGCTGGACGACCTCTTCGGGCAGGCCGGACTTCATGCCCAGCTCGGCGGCGCGCTCTCGCGCTTCGCGGAACAGGGCGACGAACGCAGGATCGTTCGAATCGATCGGCGCCATCTCGTCCGCTTCGCGAACGACCGCCTGGAGATGGCCGTCGCGCTCGTAGATGCGCATCGCGATCCCGCGGTGCTCGCCGTGGACCAGCAGCTGCATCCCGGCCAGGCCGCGTTGGATCTGGCCGATCCGGGCCACGGTGCCAATCGTGTAGAGGTTCTCGGCCGAGACCTCGGCCGAGTCTTCGCGCTGGGCGACCGCGAAAACCAACCGCTCCTTCGTATTCATCGCGGCTTCGATCGCCCGCAGGGTGGCGGGCTTGCCGGCGTTGATCGGCGCGCTCACTCCGGGAAAAAGCACGAAATCTCGCATCGGCAAGACGGGGAGATTCAGGCGTTCGGACATCTTAGGGTACTCCCTGACCCCTGTTCGAGGTCTGCCAAGGTGGCGCGCAACCTTCTGTGCGCCGCGTGGAGCTTGGAACCGCGAAGGACATTGCGTTATTCCGGCACAAGTCAAATCTTAGTTTGTTCGACTCATACATGGACGGACGCAGGTCCCAGATGCAGACCTTGCACCTGCCTAGACCGAAAGTCAAGTCGGCGCAACCCGGGTTCGGATCGCACGTAGAGTTCTACCGTCTACGCCTCAAAACCTTGCGATTCGCCCTTCCGGATCGCCACTGCCCGGCGCGCCGCCCGCCCGAGGAGAACCCGCCATGATGTGCATCCGTCCCCTGCCCCCGTTCGTCCTACTGCTCGCGTTCTCGACCTTCGGTGCCGCGGCCCAATCGGGTCCCATGGAAGAAAAGCCCAAACCGGCGGCTCCAGAGCAACCGGCGCCGGTCGAGAAGAAGTCGGTGACCACCCATTCGGTCCTGCTCGGCGGCCAGCGCCTGGCCTATACCGCGACCGCCGGCACGGTCGTGCTGCGCGACGAAGAGGGTAAGGCGAAGGCGTCGATTTTCTCCGTGTCGTACGTAAAGGACGGCGTCTCGGACCCCGGCACCCGGCCGGTCACGTTCTGCTTCAACGGCGGGCCGGGAGCCGCGTCGCTTTGGGTCCATCTGGGAGCGTTCGGCCCGCGGCGGGTCGAAGGAGACGCCGAGGGGTTGACTTATGCCAATCCGGCGCGCCTGGTCGACAACGAGTTTTCGATCCTCGATGCGACCGACCTGGTGTTCATCGATCCGGTCACCACCGGCTGGAGCCGACCGGCCCCGGGCGTCGACGCCAAGGAGTTCCACGGCTACGAAGAGGACGTCGCCTCGGTCGGCGAATTCATCCGGCTTTGGCTCGCCCGTAATCAGCGTTGGGCCTCGCCCAAAGTGGTCGCCGGCGAAAGCTATGGCACCACCCGCGCGGCCGGGCTAGCGTTCTACCTGCTGGATCGCTACGGGATTCAGCTGAACGGGGTGGTGTTGCTCTCCGCGGTGCTCAACTGGCAGAACCAGGAGTTCGCGACCGGTAACGACATCCCCTATCTGATCCACGTGCCGAGCTACACGGCCGCGGCTTGGTATCACCACCGGCTGGCGCCCGACCTGCAGAAAGACCTGCGCGCGGCGCTCAAGGAATCCGAAGCCTTCGTGCTCGGCGACTATGCGAGCGCGCTGCTTCAAGGCGACCGTCTGAGCGAGGCCCGGCGGCACGAGATCGCGACGCAGCTCTCCCGGTTCACCGGTCTATCGGTCGAGTTCGTCGAGCGGGCGAACCTGCGGATTGAGCTTCAACGGTTCTTGAAGGAACTGCTCCGGAGCGAGGGAAAGACCGTCGGCCGGATCGACGCACGGCTCACCGGCCGCGATCTCGATTCAGCGGGCGAGGAGCCTGAGTTCGATCCGTCGATCGTCGGCTTCGGCGGTCCGTACGTGGTGGCGATCAACGACTATCTGCGCCGGGATCTAGGCTACTCAGAGGATGCGATCTACGAACACCTGACGCGGAAGGTCAATCCGTGGAGCTGGGGCGACCAGAACCGCTACCTGGACGTGGCCGAGAGCCTGCGCGAGGCGATCACACAGAATCCGGGACTCCACGTGCTGATCGCGAGCGGCTTCTACGACTTCGCGACGCCCTATTTCGACGCCTTCTTTACCGCGGCCCACATGGGGCTGCCGCCGGAGCTGCGCGATCGGGTGAGGATTGAAAACTACGAGTCCGGGCACATGATGTACGTCAAACGCACGGAGCACCGAAAGCTCCACGAGGATCTGGTGCGCTTCTACAGGGAAGCGATCCCCGGACGCTGAGGCCCTTTGCTCGATACGAGTTACGTGACCGCTTTACGCAATCAAACCGCGCAGCACGGCGAGGTTCTTCACGTGCCCCGCCTGGCCGTCGCCCGGTTCGGTTTCGAGCACCATCGGTACCAGGGCGAAACGAGGATCGGCGAGCAGGCGGGCGAACGCGGAGCAGCCGATCTCGCCCTCGCCAATGTGTTCGTGGCGGTCGCGGCGGGAGGCGAACGGCTTGGCCGAGTCGTTCAGGTGAAAGGCGCCGAGGGCGGGGCCGAAACGTTCCGCCGCCTCTGCCGCGAACTCCTCGTAGCCCGCCGGTTCGTGAATCGCGTAGCCGGCCGCGAACGCGTGACAGGTATCCAGGCAGACCCCCGTACGTTCGGGGAAAGTGAGGCGGACACGGATCGCCTCCAGCTGTTCCAGGCGCCAGCCGATCGTCGAGCCCTGCCCCGCGGTGTTTTCGAGCAGGACGCGGGTGCCGCGGTCCGGCAGGCCGGCGAAGATCTCATTGAGCGACGCTGCGGCACGAGCGACACCCTCCTCGTCGCTCGTGCCGAGATGGGCGCCGGGGTGGAGCACGAGACCCTCGATCCCCAGGTCGGCGCAGCGGGTGATCTCGTCGGCGAGGGCGGCCTTCGATTTTTCCAGGATCTCGGCGTCGGTCGCGGCGAGGTTGATCAAATAGCTCGCATGGGCGATCACCGAGCCGATCACGCTCCCGGTGCGGGCGGTGCGGAACGCCGCGATCTCCTCGGCCAGAATCGATCGGCCGCGCCACTGGTTGGCGTTCTTGACGAAGACTTGGATCGCGGTGCAGGCGAGGGCGCAGCCGTTTTCGATCGATCGCGGCATGCCTCCCGCGGTCGAGACGTGGGCGCCCAGAGGAGGTAGGTTGGCCATAGAGGGGAATTGTACGCGGGCTGGTAGAGTGACGCGTCATGTGGCGCAGAATCCTCCGCTCGGCGGGCCTGGTCGCCTATGCCCTCCTGGTGGGGCTGGTGTTCGTCGTCTGCGGCTACCTCGCATTTAGCGGCTTCGTTCGCAGCGGTACCACCACGGTGCCCAAGGTGGCGGGCCTGACGATCCTCGAAGCGGAAAATCTCCTGCGCGAAAAAGGGCTTCGCCCGGTGCGCGGCGCCTCCGACCGCTACGACCCCCAAGTTCCCGCCGGCCGGATCGCCGGCCAGTCTCCGGACGCCGGATCTTGGGTCAAACGCGGCAGTGCGGTCGAGCTGGCGGCGTCGCGCGGGCCGCAGCAGATCGACGTTCCCGGCCTCACCGGCCGCGCCCTGTCCGCCGCGCAGTTCACGCTCGCTGCCGTGGGGTTGGGCGTAGGCAGGGCGCTCGCCGTCTTCGGGGCGGGAAATCCGGGCGTGGTGATCGAGCAGGATCCGCCCGCAGGAGCCGCCGTACCGCCCGCCACACCGGTCGACCTGCTGGTCGCCTTGCCGAGCGCGGGCGAGCGCTATGTGATGCCGGATCTGATCTACCGCCACTATGATGACGTCCGCCCCGCGTTCGAGCGCCAGGGCTTCCGCCTGGGCAGCGTAAAATTCGAGCCCTACGAGGGTGTGGCGTCAGGTGTCATCCTGCGCCAGTTTCCGCTCGCCGGGCACCCGGTGAGCCATCTGGACGCGATCTCCCTGGTCGTCGCCACGGCCGATCGGCTGCCAGAGCCGCCACTCTGACTTAAAAAGACCTTTCGAGCCGAGACCTCCCCGATGCGCATAGCTCCTTCGATCCTCGCCGCCGATCTCGCCGATCTTTCCGGTGCGCTCAAGGTCTGCGAAAGCGGCGGCGCCGACTTCGTCCACGTCGACGTGATGGACGGCCACTTCGTACCTAACCTGTCGTTCGGCATCCCGGTGCTCGCGGCCCTCCGGCGGCGGACCGCCCTGCCGCTCGATCTCCACTTGATGGTGACCAATCCGGGCGAGCTGTTGGACGACTACCTCGCCGCGGGAGCCACGAGCATCGCGGTGCATTGGGAGGTCGTGCCGCATCTCGACCGCCTGCTCGACCGCATCCGCCGCGGGGGAGCCCGGGCGGGCGTCGCGATCAACCCGGCAACTCCGGTCGAGTTGCTGATCGACAGCCTGCCGCGCCTCGACTACGTTCTCTTGATGTCGGTCAATCCGGGTTTCTCCGGCCAAGCGTTTTTGCCCCATGTGCTGGACAAGGCGCGCCGGCTGCGACGTCTGCTGGTTTCCGGCGCGGCCGCCGGGTCGGCCGGCTCATCGGGCGGCGCGCAGATCGAAATCGGGATCGACGGCGGCATCGGCCGCGATAACATTCGGGCCGCCGCCGAAGCGGGCATCGACTTTGCGGTGGTCGGTTCCGCGGTGTTCGGAGCCCCGGACCCCGCCGGAACGATCGGCGACCTGCGGCGTCTCGCCGCGGTCCCGCCGCGATCTGAAACAGCGCCATGATGATGCCCGCCGCGAAATCAACGTACGACCTTCGGGAAGACACCATGAATCGACCGTTTGCGCTCGCCCTCGTTCTTTTCGCCGCCCTGGCTCCGCTCGGGCTTGCCGGGTGTCATTCCGGCGCGTCGCAGGATCCCATCCTCAAGCTCGCGGCGACCGAATCGCTCGCCGCGGGCAAAGAGCTTCTCGCGGCGAAGAAATACGCCAAGGCGCGGCCTTATTTCACCCACGCCTACGAGGTCGAGCCCAATTCGGCGCAAGGCCGGGAGGCTCTGCTGCTCGCCGCCGACACCTATTTTCTCGAAGGGGCCAACACCAACTACATCCAGTCGGAGGCCAAATACCGCGACTTCCTGAACCGCTTCCCGACCAGCGATCAGGCCGCTTACGCGCAATTCCAGGTCGCCAATTCACTTTCGGAGCGGATGGAGCGGCCGGACCGCGATCAGTCCGTGACCCGTAAGTCTCTGGAGGCCTACAAGGATCTGGTGCGGCTGTATCCGAGCAGCGAGTACGCCGGTCAGTGCGCCGAGAAAATCGTCTTGGTTCGCGCCAATCTGGCGGAACACGAGTTCGTGGTCGGCCGGTTTTACCAGCGCTACGGAATTCCGTCGGCAGCGGCCGGTCGCTTCGAGTACCTGCTCAAGGAATACCCGGAATATCCGACCAAGGACAAGGTGCTTTACTACCTAGGAATCGCGTACTCGGAAAACGCCAAGGCGGAGGAGTCGCAGAAAGCCTTCGCCCGGCTGCGCACCGAGTATCCCGACAGCCGGTGGATCCGCGAGACCCCCAAACAGAAGGCGGCCTCATGACCCGGAATAACCCTCTCCTCCTCGCCCTGCTCGCCGCCTCCCTGGTCAGTCTCGCCGGTTGCGCCTCGGCGCCCTCCCGCACCCCGGATGCCCAGCCCGACGATCTCGCCGAGCTGAAGGCGCGGATGGTCGAGTTGCAGCGGAAGGCGGCGGTTTCCGAGGTGGAGGTCGGCAGGCTCCGGCAGCAGGTGACCGATCTCGAAGCCCGGCTCGGGGTTCGTTCGGCGAGCGGGCAAGTGGCCCCTCCCGCCCCGCCTTCCCGTCCGGCGATCGCGCCGAGCACTTCGCCACCGTCCGCCGCACCACCTTCCACGGCACCCCGAACGGCGGCGCCCAAGCCGGCGCTCCCTCGCGGCCAGGAGATCGAAGAGGTCGATATCGATGCGCCGCCGATCGCCGCCAAACCGACTCCGGCGCAAGCTTCTCCGCCGCCGTTCAGACCCGCGAACGCCACGCCCCCCGTCCCGACTTCGATCGCACCTACCGCCCCGGCAGCTCCCAAACCGGCTCCCGCCGCGCCGACTCCGCAGCCCGCGAAACCCACTCCCCTGCCCGGCACCTCCGTGCCCCAGCCGGCGACCCAGGCGCTCTACGACCGCGGCTATACCCTTTATCACCAGGGTCATTACGCCGACGCCGAAGCGAGCTTCCAGCGGTTTTTGGAAGCGAACCCGGCGAGCGAGCTGGCCGACAACGCCCAATACTGGATCGGCGAGTGCCGCTATGCGCGGGACGACCTGCGCGGCGCGCTCGAAGCGTTCCGGCGGACGGTGGAGAGCTTTCCCCAGGGCAACAAGGTGGCCGATGCGCTGCTCAAAGCCGGCCAATGCCTCGAAGGGCTCGGCCAGAGGGATGACGCTCGGTCGACCTACCGGGAGGTCCTTCGACGCTTCCCCGGCAGCGCGGCAGGTGCGGTCGCCGAGGAGCGCTTGGCCAAGCTCAAGTAGGGGGCTTCCGGCGTGCGCCGTTTCGCTCGGCGGGCGGTCGCATCGGGTCTTGAATGGCTCTCAACCATCGCTTGAGGGGAAGGCAGCTAAATCTTGACCTTGGAAAGCGGATCGGTGTAGCCTAAGCCATAGAGATTTCACTATACGCCGGCTCTCCCTGGTCGCAGGAGGCCCCCACATGAAGCGGTTTTCTGTCTATCGAATCGGATTCGCGCTCGGGCTTTGTGCGCTTTCCGGTGCTTTCGCGGCCGATCGGCCGCCGCGCGATCTGCATCTGGTCGGCGATCACTGGACGGCGTGGAATCCGCCGGTGCCGGCCGAAGGGGTGCAGGTCTATACGATCGTCCGCGGCGACACCCTTTGGGATCTCGCGAATCGCTTCCTGGGCAATCCTTACCTTTGGCCGCAGATTTGGGAGCTCAATCAGTACATCCTGGATGCCCATTGGATCTACCCGGGCGACCCGCTGCTGATTGGTCCTTCGGCGACCGCCGGGACGAGTGCTTACGTGGGGCCCGAGGGCGATATCACCGCGGACTCCGGAGCACCGGGAGAAGACGGCGAGCCCCAGGACACGACGCCGGTCGAAGGGGTGCAAACCTCCGCTGCCGCGTCGAGCCCGCCGCAGGCGCTCGGCTCCGAAAGCGACATCTACTGCACCGGTTACATCGGCGAGATGGAAGAGACGTTCCCGTTCCAGGTCGTCGGCTCGGAATTCGAAAATCTCACGCCGCATAGCACCGGACGGGCCAGAGAGCCCGAGGAAGTCCGCGCCCCGGTCGTCACCTCGTTCGGCATCGTCCCGGGCGAAACGGCGAAATACGGTCTCGCGGCCGGGGACATCATCTACCTGGACGGCGGGCGCGCGAAAGGGCTCGCCCCAGGCGCGCTGTTCATGGCGGTCCAGCCGGGCGATCGCGTGCGGCATCCGCTGTTCGGCGATGTGCTCGGCCGCTACTATCGCTATCTCGGCCGGATTCGGGTCCTCTCGGTGCAGGACGACTCGGCGATCGGCGAGGTGGTTCAATCGTGCGACCCGATCGAGGTCGGTACGACCTTGAAGCCGTTCGAGGAGGAGCCCGTTCCGCTCGGCCGGCGCTCCGGATTGCGTCCGGTAAACTTCCCCGCCTCGACCAAGGAGTTGGAAGGCGCGCCGTCGATCGTGTTCGCCAAAGACGGCATCGTCACGCTGGGGCAGGATCACGTGGTGTTCATCGATCGCGGCGCGGAAGAAAACGTCACGCCGGGCGACGTCTACACCATCTACCGCCTGAACCGGCCGGGCATTCCGCCGCTCGTGATCGGCGAGCTCGCGGTGCTTTCGGTCCAGCGGCGGACCTCGCTCTGCAAGATCGTCGAGTCGCGCGGCTCGATCTTTCTCGGGGATCGTCTCCAGCTGAAGAAGTAGAGACATCGAACCACCGTCCAGGCCCCGAACGCGGACGACGCGCGCGGCACATGGTAACGTGCCGCGCCGTATGTCCGACCTCCTCTCCGGCAAGACTTCCCGCGGTTTGTTCGTCACCTTCGAGGGCATCGACGGCAGCGGCAAATCGACCGCATTGCGTCGGGCGGGCGAATGGCTCGCGGCCCGGGGTCTCCCCGTGCGGACCACCCACGAGCCGGGCGGCACGCCGCTGGGCGACGCGATCCGGGGCATTTTCCTCGACCCCCGGTGGGGCCATGTGGACGGCACGGTCGAGCTTCTGCTGGTCTTTGCCAGCCGCCGCCAACACCTCCAAGAAGTGATCGAGCCGGCGCTCGCCGCGGGCGAAGTCGTGCTCTGTGACCGATTTACCGATTCGACCCTTGCCTACCAAGGGGCCGGGCGCGGCGTTCCGCGCGGGCGCATCGACGAGATCGACCAGATCGCGACCGCGGGCCGGCGTCCCGATCTGACGCTCTATTTCGACCTGCCGCTCGATGAGGCGGCGCGGCGGATGGGCGCCGCCGAACGGGGGGGCCACGATCGGCTGGACGGCGAAACCCGCGCGTTCGCGACCCGCGTCCGGGACGGATACCGAGCTCTCGCCGCCGCGGAGCCCGAACGATTCCGAGTGATCGACGCCGCCGGGCCTCAGCCGGAGACCGAAGCCGCCGTGCGCGCGGCGCTCGCCGCCACCCTGAGGCTTGCGCCATGACCCCCGAAGCGTTGCTCGCCGCCGCTCGTTCCGGCCAGCTCTATCCGGCGGTCATCCTTCACGGCTCGACCGCGGAAGGGCGCCGCGAAATCGCCTACCAGCTCGCCCGCACCCTCCTGTGCGACGCCGACCCCGCCGCCCGTCCGTGCGGAGTGTGCCGTCATTGCCGGCGGATCGTCCCAGGCGATGCCGGCCTGCCCGGGGACAACGCGGCGTTCCATCCCGATTTTCAGCTCCTGGAACGCGACACCAAGACTTCGACCTCGGTCGACGCCACCCGCGAGCTTTTGAAGGCCGCCCAATTCTCGCCGTTCGAGGCGCGCGGCCAGGTGTTCGCCATCGCGAGCGCGGAGAGCCTCACCGGCGAGGCGGCCAACGCCCTGCTCAAAGCGCTCGAAGAACCGCACGCGACTTCGCCGCGCCATTTCTTCCTGCTGGCGCCGTCGCGCCTCGACCTGCTCGCCACCCTGCGCAGCCGTTCGCTCTCGGTCTACCTCGGCCCCGCCGCGGCGCCCGATCGCGAGGCGTTGGCCCGCACGGCGGCGTCTTTCGCGTCCGCGGTAGCCGCTTGGGAGAGCAGCCGCGCACCGATCCACCTACTAGCAGCGGCGAGCATTCTGGGTGGAGCCGGCGATTTCGACGACCCGCGGTCGAACGCGCCTTGGGCCGCCGCAGCCGGCGCAATCCTCGCGAGCCTCGAGGTCGAAAACCTCCCCTGCCGTCCCCTCCTCGCCCTCGCCGAGGCGCTGCTCGAAGCGCCGGCTTGGCGCCTCCGGGGAATCCCCGCCGACCGGATTCTCGAAGGCCTGGTCGCGAGGCACCTGGCCCCGGCGTTCTTCGTCGGAGGGGGAAGCGGCGGGAGGTAAGTAAGCACCGGGCGCGCTTTCCGGGCGCCGCAAGGAGACCGAAACGGTCCCCGCTCCGCTCAGTTCGAGGGGGACTCCGGGGCCGGTGCGGACGGAGGCGGCACGGCTGGGGCGCCCACCGGTTCGCCAGGGCGGGGCTCGCCTTCGGGCTGAATGGCCGAGAAATCGGTGCGATAGACGCTCGGGGTGCCGCGTTCCTTGGTGAACCAGACCCCCGCGGCGGCGCCCCGTTCGTCTTTCGGGTAGAACCAGCCGATCACCCCGCGACCGGGGCCGCGCTCCAGGTATTCGCGGACGTTGTGCGGATTCGGCGCTCCGAGGACCGAGCGCACCTCGTCAGGGATCATGCCGCTCTTCACCTTCGCGAAGCGCTCGGGCGCCACGAAACGGGCCGCGCGGGTCCGAACCAACTCTGCACGCAGCTCGGCATAACCGGGATCGAGCGCGAGGGCGGCTTCCAGGATGTCGATCGCCCGGCGAAAATCGCCCGCCCGCTCGACGTAGCCGCGGGCGAGGTAGACGTCCTCTTCGCTTTTCCAGCGGATCGCTTGAGCCTGGCGGGAGGAGAGCGCTTCTCGCTCGCGCGGCGGATCGTCGTTCAGGAACGCCACCAGGCGGCGCGAAAGATCGTCGGCGCCTCGATCGACCTCGCGCTTCAGGACGGCCGTTGCCGGCGCCTCGGGCGCCTGGATGACGCCCGTGGCAAGTCTCTTCCTCCGGTCCAGGAGGTCGCCGCGTTCCTTCTCGATGCGCCGCCAATCGGATTCGGCGACCAGACGGGACGGCTCCGGCCCTTCCGCCGAAGGAGAACAAGACTGCACGCAGGAGAGGACGATCAGACCCGCCAGGGTTCGTGCGAGCGAGCGGGAGGGGAAAAAGGGGGCGAAAGTCGTCATGTAACGGGAGTGCGGCAAGGTCGAACCTCGCCTGCAGGCAAGGTAGCACGGGCCGGAAGCGGCCGGCAAGGCACCGGGCGAATCGGTTCTCCCGCCAAAGCCTCATGAATGCTAGAGTTTCGGGGTTTCCTCGGCTTGACACGACCGAGGCCGATTTCCATAATCTTTCTTCGACCGAATTCGGGGGCTCCAAGAGCATGTCTTTCGTTGAACGACTCGAGAAGCTGGATCGGGAGATCGCCGTCGCCGTCGAAGCCGGCCTTGCCAAGCTGCGCACCGAGATCGAAGGGCGACTTCAAGCGGGCCACGACGAGACGCTGCGCCAAGTGCGCGAGCTGCATGCCGAATTGCCCGGCGCCTACGTTTCGGGGGCGGAGATCGCCGAGATCGCCGAGATCGCCGAACGGGAACGGCCGGCGCCACCCGCGGTCGAGCCGATCGACGAGAGCGCGCTCGCCGCCGAGGGGAGAGGGGCGGGCCATTCGGATTTCCATGCGGCGGCGGTCGCGATCGATCGGGCGCGGAGCCAGGGCGACGTCCTCTCCGCCCTACTCTCCGAGACCCCGCGGTTCGCTTCGCGGGCGGCGCTCCTTCTGGTCCGGCCCGACGGCCTCTCCGGCTGGGGCGCTCAGGGATTCCCCCGGGAACGGATCATCGCCCTCCACCTGCCCCGCCACCATGCCTTGACGGCGAAAATGATCGACGGCTCGGGGACCGTCTCCCTCACTTCGGCAGATTGCGCCGAGCTGGCCTCGCAGCTCGATGGTCCTGCGGCGCGCGAGGGGGTTTTGATTCCGATCGTCCTGCGCGACCGGGTGACGGCGGCGCTCTACGCCGACGCGCTCGACGGCCAGGCGCTCGAAACGGCGGCACTCCAGACGCTCGCGCATCTCGTCGCACTCTCGATCGAAACGCTGCCGTTCCGGGAGCGGCAGGCGACGGCAACGCTTCGCTCCGCCGATTCCCTGCCTCGGGAGACCCCGCCGACGGCCCTGACGCCTCCGCCTCCGGCCCCTCCGGCGGAAGCCGTGGAACCGGAGCCGGGCGCGACCCAGGCCCTGTGGGTTCCGGAACCCGAGCCCGAGCCCGAGCCGCCGACCGTCGAGGCCTCCTGGGCGGTCGAACCCGACGCGATCGAGCCGGAGAGCACCCCTGAGGTCAATGAGGTCCACGAGGTCCACGAGGTCGAAGCGGTAGGAGTCGAAGCGCTCAGCACCGGAGCCCTGGAAATCGACCTCGAACCGGTGCTGCCGCCGATCGACCTCGATGCGACATCAATCCCCGAGCTGCTGGAACCCGAGCCGGTCGCCTGGCAGGCCGCCCCGCCGGCTCCGGTCGCGATTGAGAACGTGCCAGAGCTGCCCGCCGATCCGTACATCGACCGGCCCGCCGCGAGCGACGCCCACGAGACGGTCCTGCTGCGGACCCTGCCTTCGTCCGCGCCTCCGAGCGGCGCAGGCACCTCCGCGTTCGCCGATCTTCCGGCCGATCTGCCCGACGAGCCGGCGCTTCCCGAACCGCAGGACGATTCGACCCACGCCGAACCGCTGCGCGCCGTCCCCGACGCACCGCGCACGGCGGAGGTTCGGCCGCCGAGCGGCGTCCAGGGACCCGGCTGGGCGTTCTCGACCGGGCGCATGCCGGCGATCTCTTTGGATGACGAACCCGTGCATGAAGAAGCGCGCCGCCTGGCCCGGCTACTGGTCAGCGAGATCAAGCTCTATAACGAAGAGCAGGTCGAAGAAGGGCGCCGGAACCGCGACATCTACGAGCGCCTGAAGGAAGACATCGACCGGTCCCGGCAAATGTACGAGGACCGGGTTGACCCCAAGGTGGTCGCGACGACCGATTACTTCTACCAGGAGCTGGTGCGAATCCTCGCGGCCGGCGACTCGCGCGCGCTGGGGATTTGACCACCGCCCGAGGCGCCCTTCCCGGTACCGGCGAAGGGTGTGGGACAAGATCCGAAGGAGCGAATGACCCCATGAGACCGCCTGCCAGAGCCCGCCGCTCGAGATTGGCCCTCGGGAGCCTCCTGGTCGTCATCCTGCCTCTTTTGCTCGGTGCCGCCTGGCGCCTGTCGGATTCCGGAACGATCGTCTCCCGGCCCCGCGCCTGGGAAAAAGCCGCCGGCCTGCTCCGGAACCGCAATTGCCCCGGGGCTCTCTCGGCCGTGGATGCGCTCGCCGCGGAGGCCGCCGGGCAGGACGCGGTGCTCGCGCGCCTGGCCGGTGGGTTCTACGCCCGGGCCTGCGGCCGGGCAGATCTCGCGGAAACGCGCTTGCGGTCGATCGCAACGCCGGGGGGCCTGCTGGAGGACTGGCGTCTCTGGGAGCTTGCGCAAGCGGCCACCCAAGTCGGCCACCCTGCCGCCGCCGAGGTTTCGCTCGCCCATCTGATCGGCGATTATCCCGCCTCTCCCCTGCGCCCGCGCGCGCTGCTCGCGGCGGCGCAGCTCGCCCGCGATCGAGGCGATGTCCGAAGCGCTCTCGCGCTCGCGGATCTTGGTCGGCGCCCGGTGATTGGAGCCAGCGGAGCCAACGGAGCCAGCGGAGCCAGCGGATCACCCGTCGGCACGGCCCCCTCGAACGGCCCCATCAAGGCAGATGCCGTGGCGACCGCCGATCTCGAAGCGCTCGCGTGGCAGGCTGCGACAACCGCAGGAGATGCCGCAGAGAAGGCGCGTTCGGCACGCCGGCTGTTGGTCGAGTTTCCGCTCAAAGCGGCCGAACTTTCGGTCATCGAGAGCTTCCGCGCACCCGACGGGCAGGTCGATTGGGCGGGCATTTTGACCGGCGCCGAGCTGACCCGACGGGCGCGGACGCTCCTCGGCCTCGGCTTGCTCGAAGGTGCGGCAACCGCGCTCGCCGCGGTGCCCGCCGGGGAGCGCGATTTCGCCTGGAGCCTGCTCGACGCCGAGGCGGCCACCCGCGCCCTGCACGGAGCGGAAGCTTACGCCGAGCTCGCGCCGCTCACGTTCCATACCCCGGCCGAAGAAGCCGCCCTCGCCTGGGCGCGCGCCCAGGCGGCGGACGAGGCGGCGACGGCGCGGCGCGGACGATCTGGACCGACCTCCGTCGAACGGACCGAGCTGCGCCAGAACCAGCGCCGTGATCTTCTGCGCGTGGTTCAGCTGAAGGCCGACAAGGTCCTGTCGCAAAGGGCGCTCAAGATCTTGTTCGAGCAGTTCGTCGGCGAAGAGGCTTCGGACAGGGCGCTCGCCTGCCTGCGCGAGCTGCGCCTGCTCGATCCGAGCGACACGACCGGCGCGACGCTTCTTTGGGGCCGCGGCTGGTTGGAGTACGCCCGCGCCAACTACACCGGAGCGATCGGCTGGTGGACCGAGCTGGTTTCGATCTATCCGAACGAAACTTCGGCCCGCTCCGCCCGTTATTGGACCGCCCGCTCGTTCGAACGGCTCGGAGAAACCGAGCGCAGCCGCCAGATCTACCGCGAGGTGGCCGCCGCGGATACCGCCGATTTCTACCGCCGGAACGCGCTTTCCCGCCTGGGAGAAAAGGGCCCGCCGAAAGAGCAGGCCGCCGCGCCCGGGGCGAGCGATGCCGCGAGCCTTTGGCCCACCGATCCCGCCCTCTCTCGCGCCCGCCTGCTCTCGGACTATGGACTCGACGACCTGGCTTCGATCGAGCTCGACCTGGTGGGCGATCGCGCCCCGAAGCGCCCGGTCTCAGCACTTCGGGCGGTCATCCTCGCCCGGCAAGGCGACCGGCGAAAGAGCGTGCTCGCGATCCGCGACGCTTTTCCAGCGCTCGGCGGACCGTTCCAGGCCTCGGTCCCGCTGGAGGCGCAGCAGCTCTATTACCCGGTTGCGTTCCAGCCGCAGATCGAAGCCTGGGCTCTCACCCATCGCCTGCCGGTCGCCGTGGTCTACGGCATGATCCGGCAGGAAAGCTCGTTCGATCTTTCGGCGCAAAGCCACGTCGGCGCCCGGGGCCTGATGCAGCTGATGCCGGCGACGGCGCGCGAGATCTCGCGCCGGTTCGGCATTCCCTTCTCGGCCGCGGGGCTCGACGAGCCGGACCTGAACGTCCGCTTGGGCACGGCCTATTTCCGCCAGATGCTCGACACCTTCGGCGGCAATCTGGAGCTTGCGCTCGCCGGCTACAACGCCGGGCCGAACCGCATCCGCCGGCTCTGGCAAAACTCGCCCGCCCAGGAGACGGACGCATTCGTCGAGGGGCTCGCTCTCTCCGAGCCGAGGATCTACGTCAAGCGAATCTTGATCCTCTCGGACAGCTACCGGCGGCTCTATTCGAGCGCGAACGCAGGCTGATCCCGACGTCTCGATGTTCCGAAGTCGGTCCCCGGTGGCCACGGCCGGATGGCTTTTCGGCGTTCTGGGGCTCTTTTGCCTTCAGACTTTGGGCTGCCGGGCCCAGGGCCCCGCCCGGCCGAAAAAGCACACCGGCCCGATCGTCTTGATCACCTTCGAAGGGCTGCGCGACGACGCGGTGACCGGGCTGGGTGGCGAGCCGGGGCTCACGCCGCGATTTTCCGCCTTGCTTGCCCGCTCCTGGAGCGGCCGGGGAATCGCCGCCTCCGGCTGGGCCGAAGCTTCGATCGCGAGCGTCGTCACCGGCCTGTCGCCCTGGCAGCACCAAGTCCTCACCCCCGGGACGGGCGAGCTGGCGGCCGGGGTTCTTCCTCTCGCCGAGGCGCTCCACAGTGCGGGGTACCGGACCTACGGCTTCGGTTCCGCCCGCGAAGTGCGGCTTGGCCTTTCGCGCGGATTCGACGAGTTCGGCGATCTCGGCAAAGGGCACGCGGCGATGGCCCGGCTCTCCCGCCTTTCCGGCGGGCGCGAGCTGGTCTGGATCCACCTCTCCGAGCCGCGGCCGCCGTTCGTGCGCCGCGATTGGCTGCTCGCCCGGCTGGCCGACGCGCCGACCCACCTGCCCCGCCGCTTGAGCGCTGCACAGGTGGACCAGCTGCTCGCCCAAGGTTCGGGCGATCCTGAGGTGCTGCGGAAGCTCGGCGCGATGTACCGATCGAACGTCGCCTGGGCCGACGAGCGGCTCGGCCGCCTGCTCGACGCGCTCGATGCGAGCGGCATGCGCGACCGGACCCTGCTGCTGGTCACCTCGGTGATCGGCGAAGATTTCGGTCCGGGGCGCCTCGAAGGCCGAGACCGCGGTCTCGGACGCCAGGTCCTCGAAGTGCCGCTGGTCGTGGAGTTGCCGAGCCAGAGCCCAAGGCGGATCGCGACGGCTCTTAAAAGTCCGGTCGCCCTCACCCGCCTCTGGGCGACGGTCGCCGAAGCGACCGGGTTGCCGGTGCCGCCCGCCGTGGCGCCGAGCCTGTTTCGCCAAACGTCCGCGCCGATTCTCTCCGACCTCTATGGCGGGCCGGACGGAAGCAACCACTTCTCGCTGCTCGCCGGGTCGGATCAGCTGCTCTGGCAGGTCGCGTTCGCCCCTCCCGGTGATCCCGGCCCTCCCGGCGCTCCCGCCCCTCCCGATACCGCGCGGGAAGCGGCGTTTTTAGCCACCCCGCCGCTCCACGGTGACGGGGGTCCGGGCAGCACGCCGGTCCTCCACCTGCTGCGCTGGGGGCCGGGCGGAAGCCGACCGATCGCCGATCCGGCACGAGAAAAAGCGCTCGCCTTGGCGCTCGAACGAGCGTGGATGCGGTTCGTACCCGAGGAGCTCTCGCCCTCGGCGGAGGTCCGAACGCGAGGCGGGGCGCCGACGGCACCCGAGCGCGCGAATCGGTAAACCGAGCCGCGACCCGGAGCCAGGTGCTATACTCAATCTCCGCCCCGCCGGGGTCTCCCGGGTCCATAGCTCAGCGGTTAGAGCAACCGGCTCATAACCGGCAGGTCCCTGGTTCAAATCCAGGTGGACCCACACCGCGAGCAGCGGGGCTATCGAGGAGAGCGCATCCGCCACTCATGACGCCCCAACTGACGACCATCGTCGAGCTCCAGCGCGCCCTGGATCAGCTCCAGGACGCCGAACGCCGAATCAACGAAGTTCCAGAATGGATGCGCGAGTTGCACGAGCAGCACGGCGTGCGCTCCGCCGAGATTCTCGCTTCCGAAACCGCTGCCGAAGAAGCAAGCCGCGAACGAACCGCCGCGGACGAGGCGATCCAAGAAGCGCAAGAGAAGTTGAAACGGTACCAGCAGCAGATCAACCGGGTCACCAATCAGCGCGAATACGGCGCCCTCCTGCAAGAGATCGATACCGTAAAACGCGAGATCACCAGCCTGGAAGAGCAGGGACTGGCCGCGATCGAACGGATTGAGGACGCGAACAAGGCGCTCGCCGAGCTACGCGAAAGTTTTCGCGAGATCGACGCGCAGTACGCCGCCGAAGCCGCGAAGTGGGAACGCGAAAAGCCGGGTGTCGCCCGCGAAGCCACGGAAATTCGCAAGCGGATCGTCGAGCTGCGCGGTCAACTGCCCAAGGGCGTGCTCGCCCTGTTCGAGCGCATCCGCGAGCGCTACGCGGGCTCCGGCATCACCGAGGTCCTCAAGTTCGAGCGAATCGGCAGCAGCCAATTCGAATGGCATTGCAGCGCCTGCAACTTCCGCGTCCGCCCGCAGGTCGTGGTCGAGATCCGCACCCAGGGAACCCTCGTCCAATGCGACTCCTGCAAGCGGATCCTGGTGGTTCAGGAAACTGCCGCCTGAGGTTGCGTTGACCGGCCCCGCTGAGACTCCGAGGCTCCCCGCGACGACCGGAGCCGTCGGAGCCATCGGAGCCACCGGAGCCACCGGAGCCACCGGAGCCATCGGTGCCGTCGAAGCCACCGAGCTGTCCGCCGCGATCACCGCGGTCGAAGAACGCATCGCGGCGGCCTGTCAACGCGCCGGCCGCGAGCGCTCCTCGGTCACGCTGGTCGCGGTGACCAAAACCCATCCGCCCGAGACCCTGCGGGCGGCATGGGATCTGGGCCTCCGCCTATTCGGCGAAAACCGGGTCCAAGAGGCGGCGACCAAAATCCCCGTCCTGCCCGCCGAGATCGAGTGGCACCTGATCGGCCCCCTTCAGTCCAACAAAGTCCGGCAGGCGCTCGATCTCTTCCGCACCATCCACTCGATCGACCGGGAAAAGATCGCCTTGGCCGTGGACGCCGAAGCCGCCCGTCGCGGCATCGTCCTCGACGCCTTCCTCGAAGTGAACTCCGGCAACGAAGTCACCAAGCACGGCTTCCCCCCTGAAACCTTCCTGGCCGAAGCCCCACAATTTCTCCGCCTCAAAAACCTCCGCATCCGCGGCCTGATGGCCATCCCCCCCTTCGGCCGAGCCGCCGAGGAATCCCGCCCCCACTTCCGCCGCCTCCGCGAGTTCCGCGATCAGCTCGCCCAACACCCCGACGCCACGAACTTTTCCGGCTGGCTCTCAATGGGCATGACCGACGACTTCGAGGTCGCGATCGAGGAGGGGGCAACGCACGTGAGGATTGGCACGGCGATTTTTGGCCGGCGGTGAGAGCGAAAAAAGTCAATTCCCATGCTAAGATCCGCCGCCCTTAAGTTTTCGAGCGGAGGACGCCATGGCCATTTCCCCTCTCACCCCGCTGGATGTGCAGCGGATGAAGTTTGCGACCAAGATGCGGGGGTACGACCCTCGGGAGGTCGAGGACTTCCTGGCTTTGGTGGCCGAGGAGCTGGCGCAGCGGGTCGGCCAGGTCGAGAAGCTGGAGCGGGAGAATAAGTATTACCGCCAGCGGATCGAAGAGGCTGGGGAGCGCGAGCATCAGCTGCAGCAGACGCTGCTGCGGGCGCAGAAGGTGGCCGACGAGATCACCGCGAACGCCCGGCGCGAGGCGGAGCTGATGGTACGCGAGGCCGAGGGTGTTGCCGATCGCGTAGTCCATCAGGCGGTCGAGCAGACGACCCGAATCGAGGCGCGCATTCAAGAGCTGCGCACGATGAGGAAGGAGCTGCAGCACAAGTTCCGCAACACGATCGATCTGTTCCAGCGCATCCTCGAAGCCGAGATGGAAGAGGAGCGCGTCCCCGGCGGCACGGTCATCCAATTGCCGCGCAAGAAGCGCGAGGCGTAGGCGCGATGTCCGGGCCGAGCCCGGCAGGCGTGCTCCCCGAAATTCCGACCACGCTTAGCGAGCGGCTGTTTCCCGACGTGGCGCGCGAAGATTTGAATCTCGACTCGTTCCCGGCCGGCTCCCGCTCTCTCGTGATCGCCCGGCTGCTCGAAGACGGCGACCGCAATGATCTCGCCTGGCTATTCGGCGTTCTGCCGGAAAGCGAAATCGCGGCTTGGCTCGGTGCCCTCGGCGGGCGCAAGCTTTCGCGCCGGAGCGCCGCTTATTGGCAGACCGTTTTGGGAGTCGCCGCGGGCAAGCCGGCCGCGGGGCGCGCGGATCTTTGGCCGCTGTGAAATCCTTCCCTCCGTAATGACATCGATCTCTGCCACCCCGGCCGAAGCCGGTCTCCTCGCTCTCGATTTCCGGGAGTCTCTAGCACCGGCGAGCGCCGCCCTCGCCGCCCGGTTCGGCGCGGCGGAGTGGGGGCCGGACTTCTACCTTGCCGGATCAGCGGCGCTCGCGCTCTATCTCGGCCACCGGCCGGTGCGCGATCTCGACCTGATGAGCAACGCGAACCGGCTGACACCTCCGGATCGCCGCGACCTGCTGGGCGCTCTGCTCGAAATCGAGCCCGGCGCGGAGGTCGAGACCGCGCGGGACGGATATTTGTTCGTCCGCATGCCCGGGGCTTCATCCGGAGCTGCCGGAGTGGGCGTCCGGTTTTTCTACTACCCCTATCCGCTCGCCGATGCGTTCGAGGAGATCGACGGTTTGTCAGTCGCCTCCGCGGTCGATCTGGGTCTCATGAAGCTCGGCGCGATCATCAGCCGGGGCACGCGGCGCGATTTCGTCGATCTCTATCTGCTCTGCCGCCGCCTGCCGCTCCCCGCCCTCCTTGCCCGCGCTGAGGACAAGTTCGGCCACGTGCGCGACTTTCCGCTCCAGGCGCTCAAAGGGCTCGCCGACTTCTCCGCTGCGGTGGACGAACCGCTGCCGAAGCTGTCGGAGCCTTTGGATTGGAGCGCGGTCGAGAGCTGGTTCGGCGAGCAGGTGCGCACCCTCGGCAGGGAGCATGCCGGCCTGGGAGAGCCAAAAGGAGAGGCGAAATGACCGGCGATCTGCTGATCGCAAACCTCGCCGAGGTGGCGACTCCCGAAGGCTCCGCTCCGCTCCGAGGCGCCGAGCAGGGGCGCGTGCTGCGCACCCGGTGTTCGGAGGGGGCCGGCAGCGAGGAAGGCGTCGAGGTGCTCTGCAGGGCCGGCCGGATCGAGTTCGTCGGCGTCCCCGAGCTGCGCCGCGAGCGGTTCGGCGAGCTGCCCGGCGTTCCTCGTCTCGACGGCAAACGCGGCACGCTGATCCCCGGCTTCGTCGATCCGCATACCCACATTCCCTGGGCCGGCACGCGCGAGACCGAGCTGTTCGAGCGATTGGCCGGCAAGACCTACCAGGCGATCGCGGCCGAAGGGGGCGGAATCCTAAGAACCGTCGCCTCGACCCGCAGGGCCTCCGAAGACGAGATTACCGGCAATGTCCTTCGCCACCTCGATTGGATGCTCGCGGGAGGCACGACGACGATCGAAGCGAAGAGCGGCTACGGGCTCAACCTTGCCGACGAGCTGAAGCAGCTGGTGGCGTTGAACCGCGCGGCGGCCGAGCACCCGGTGCGGATTCTGCCGACCCTGCTCGCCGCCCACGAGGTGCCGCCCGAGCATCGAGCCGACTTAGGCGGCCGCGCGCGCTACGTCGACCTGATCTGCGACGAGATCGTTCCGGCGGTCGCGGCCCGCGGCCTCGCCCGATTTTGCGATGTCTTTTGCGAGGCGGGGGTGTTTTCCGCCGCGGAATCGCGCCGGGTGCTCGAAGCGGGCATCCGCCATGGGCTCGCGCCGCGCCTGCACGCTGACGAGTTTGCCGATTCGGGCGGCGCGGAGCTTGCGGCCGAGCTGGGCGCGCTGTCGGCCGACCACCTGATGGCGGTCTCCGACCGCGGGATCGAGGCGCTTGCGGGGAGCGGCGTCACCGCGGTTCTGCTGCCCGGCACCAGCTTCTTCTTGAAGAAGGAGCGCTACGCTCCGGCCCGGCGGATGATCGAAGCGGGCATTCCCGTGGCGCTCGCGACCGACTGCAATCCCGGATCGTCCTTTACCGAGTCGATGCCGATGATCGTGACCCTCGCCGTGTTCCAGCTCGGCTTGTCGGTCGAGGAGAGTTTGACCGCCGCGACGCTCAACGCCGCCTGCTGCCTGGGAGTGGGCAACGAGGTGGGCACGATCGAGGTAGGTAAGCGCGCGGACTTCGCGCTGCTCGATGCGCCAAACCTGCTCCATCTCGCCTATCACTACGGCGTGAACCCGATCGCAGCGGTCGTCCGGGAGGGGCGCTTGGTATATCGGGCCGGTGGTCGTATCGTCTGATCCCGCGAAGCCCGCGTCGATCCCGCCCGAGAAGCTCGATTCCAGGAGAGACACCCATGTTCCGAAAGAGAATTCCAATCGCCCCAGCCTTCGCCGCAGCGGCTCTGCTCGCCCTCGCCTGCGTCGGCCCCGCGCTCGCCGACGGCAAGGAGAAACCGATGACCTCAGAAGCGAAGGAAGTGACCACCGCCTCGGGCCTCAAGTACACCGACCTCACAGTGGGCGACGGCGCGGAAGCCAAGGCCGGCGACAAGGTCCAGGTCCATTACACGGGAACGCTCGAGAACGGCAAGAAGTTCGATTCGAGCCGAGACAGGGGTATTCCGTTCGTGTTCCAGGTTGGCGTCGGCCAGGTGATCAAAGGCTGGGACGAAGGGATCGTCGGCATGAAGGTCGGCGGCAAGCGCAAGCTCGTCATTCCCTCGACCCTCGGGTACGGCGCGGCCGGAGCGGCCGGCGTGATCCCGCCGAATGCCACGCTGATCTTCGACGTCGAGCTGATCGGCATCAAGCCGTAGCGCCGGCTGGCTCTGCCCTTGCAGGTACGGCGAGGTATTGGCGGGGCATGCGTGGCACTCACGCGTGCCTCGTTGACCTCGCCTGTTAGGATGACTCCCATGGGCGCCCACCCTCTCGACTCCCGTTCGCTCTACCTGTCGCTGATCGTGCTCGTCGCGATCCAGCGGCTCGCCGAGCTGGCGATCTCGAAGCGGAATCTGGCGCGGGCGCTCGCCGCGGGGGGCCGCGAAGTGGCGCCCGGCCACTATCCGGTGATGGTGGCGCTTCACACCGCGTTCCTGATCGCCTGTCCGGTCGAGGTGTATCTGCTCGACCGGCCGTTCGTTCCAGCTCTCGGCATCCTTTGCGGCATCGTTCTCGCGCTCGCCACCGCCCTGCGCTATTGGGCGATCGGCACCCTGGGTGCCCGCTGGAACACGCGGATCGTGGTCCTGCCGGGCGCACCGCCGGTCGTGGGCGGACCGTTTCGTTTCCTGCGCCACCCGAACTATCTGGCGGTGATCCTGGAGATCGCGTTCCTGCCGCTCCTGCACTGCGCTTGGGCGACCGCGCTCCTCTTCACGATCGCGAACGCCGCCCTGTTGCGCGTACGGATCGCGGCGGAGGAACACGCTCTCTCGGAGGCCTCGGGCTATGAACGCGCGTTCGCCGGCCGGCCGCGGCTGATTCCTTCCGGCGCCTCGGAGACCTCCCCTCAATGACCACGATTTCCGCGGATGCGATCCTCTTCGGCGTGACCGACATCGCGCAGCGCCACCTGGGGTGGCAAGGCCCGCTCGCGCTCGACATGCGTCTGGTCGAAGATCTGGCGCTCGATTCGGTGCGCCTGCTGACTCTGGCCGCCGAGGTTGAAAACCGCTTTCGCGTGATGCTCGACGAGCGGGACGAGGCCGCGCTCGAAACCGTCGGCAATCTGGTCGACATCGTGCGGCGGAAGCTCGAAGTTTGAAAGGGCGAAATGACCGAAACCGTCCTAACCCTGCTCGATGTGCTCGCGCGAGCGAAGGACCCCTCGGAAGGCGGGCTCCGTTTCGTCGCCCGCGACGAGAGCGCGACGGAGCACGGTTGGGGCGACGTGAGAAATCGCGCCCAGGTCGTGGCGGCGAGCCTTGCCGCCGCGGGCGTCGTGCCGGGAGATCGCATCGCGCTGGTCTATCCGACCGGCATCGAATTCTTCGCCGCCCTGTTCGGCACCCTGCTCGCCGGGGCGGTGCCCGTGCCGCTTTATCCTCCCGTGCGGCTTGGCCGGCTCGACGAATACTTTCGCCGCACCGCCCGCATGCTGGAGCTGGTGCGCG
>JBDTZG010000112.1:0-10468 GCA_040005235.1 Acidobacteriota bacterium
TACGTGTCCTGGGGCTGCGCCCCAGGCTATTTTTGGGCGCGCCCTTGGCGCTCAATACACCGCACCTTCAAGTATCGCTCCGGACAACACGTCCCGGCAGGGACGTCGTATTCGAGCGAGTGATTTCAATCACTCGCTCTCGCTCCTCGCGCGGCTCGCACTCCATGAAATACGCCGGTCGGCCCCTCCAGAGAGATCCCCTTCTCCCGCCCTGGGGGGCGGGGTGTTTCCTCGCCCCGCCCCCATATACTCCCGACGATGAGCTCCGTCTCTCTGGCCTTTGACGGCCTTCGGCGCCGATTTGGGCGGGTGCGTGCTTTGGAGCCGGCTTCGGGGCGGGCTTCGGCGGGGGAGGTTCTCGTCATTACGGGAGCGAACGGGTCGGGCAAGAGCACTTTGCTGCGCTGCCTGGCCGGGTTGCTGGCTCCGGATGCCGGGACGATCGACCATTTGGAGGAGGGCTCCGTGCTCTCCACGGCGGAGCGGCGGGCGCGGGTTGGGTTCGTGGCTCCGGATTTGGCGTTCTACGACGAGCTGTCGGCGGGGGAGAACCTGGAGTTCTTCGCCAAGCTGCGGGGGCTTCCTGTGGCCCGGGCCGAGGAGCTGTTGGAGCGGGTGGGGCTACCGGCGGATCGGGCGGCCGGGGCTTTGTCTTCCGGGATGCGGCAACGACTTCGGTGGGCTTGGGCGCTTTTGGCCCGGCCGCGCGCACTACTATTGGATGAGCCATTCCAGAACCTGGACGTGGAGGGGGAGGACACCGTGCGTTCTCTGCTCGGCGAGCATCTGGAATCCGGCGGTCTTGCGATCCTCGCCTCGCCCATTACCCTGGAGGTCTCGGGTGCCGTCTCCCACCTCTGCCTGGGTCGGTAGCGCGCAGGCCGTCTTCATGAAGGACTGGCGCTGCGAGCTGCGCAGCCGCTATGCCCTGAATGCCATCGGCCTGTTCGCGGTGACCACCCTGGTGGTGACCAGCGCGGCGCTGGGACCCGCGGGGACCAACAAGTCGCTCGCGATCAACGTGCTGCCCGCGATGCTCTGGCTGATCCTGCTGTTCGCCGCGGCGGCCGGCCTGCCGCGGGCGTTCGTTCACGAGGAAGAGAGCCACACGGCGATCGCGCTTCGGTTGGCCTCTCCCCCGTCCGCCCTGTTCGTGGGCAAGCTCGTTTTCGGCGTGACCCTGCTGCTCGCGATCGAGGCTTTGATCGCCCCGCTCTATCTGGCGGTGATGAGCCTGGAGGTGAGCTCGCCCGGGCTGCTGGTGGTGGCCCTCGTTTCGGGCGGCTATGGCCTGGCGGCCGGGAGCGTGCTGATCGCGGCGCTCGCGAGCCAGGCGCGCGGCAAGAGCACCCTGTTTTCGGTGCTCGCCTTTCCGGTGCTGATGCCGCTTTTGCTGCTCGCGATCGAGCTGACGCGCAACGCCGTGGCGGGCGACGTGGCCGGTCCGGCGCTACCCCAGCTCCTTCTATATGATGGCTCCGTAACCATCGCAGGACTCATGCTCTTTCCGGCGGTATGGAACCCATGACACGCACGATCTCACTCGGACTTCGCGCTGCGCTTTGGTTGGTGATGTCGCTCTGCATCTGGGGCGCGTTCTTCTACGCCTGGTCGGACCCGGCCTTCATCGGCCAATCGAGCCGCATCCTGTTCTTCCACGTGCCGATGGCGTGGACCTCGTTCGTCGCGTATTTCGCGGCGGCGATCTGGAGCGCGCGCTACCTGTGGGGCGGGCGCCAGATGCGCCACGACCGCGCGGCGGCGGCCGCCGTCGAATGCGGCGTCCTGTTCGGGGTGCTCGCGACGATCACCGGCTCGCTCTGGGCGCGGATCGAATGGGGCGCGTTCTGGAACTGGGACCCGCGCCAGACCTCGATCGTCGTCGTGCTGCTGTTCTACGGCGCGTATCTCGCCTTGCGGAGCGCCATGGCCGACGCGGAAATCCGCGCGCGGATCTCATCGGTCTACGCGCTGATCGCCCTGGTGGTGACGCCGTTCTTCTACTTCATCGTGCCGCGGATCACCGACTCGCTCCATCCGCAGCCGGTGATCAACGCGGATCGGAAGATCGACGTGGACCCGCGGATGTTCCACGTGCTGATCGCCTCGGCGCTCACCTACACCGTGCTGTTCATCTGGATCCACAATCTCCGGACGCGGACTCAAAGCCTCGTCGACGCGCGAGAGGACGACCCGTCGTAAGGCGGGTTGACCTCTGGGCGCTTTAAGGCAAGAAGGGGACACCATGGAGCTCGGCGGACTCGGTTGGATCTTCGCGGTCAACTTGATCATCTGGACGGGATTGTTCGTCTTCCTGCTGCGCATCGAGCGGCGCATCGCCGGGCTCGAAGCGGGCGGGAAGGGTCGGTAAAAGGAGGCTGTCATGAAAAGAAATCTCTGGTACGTCGTGGGCGGCCTGATGCTGCTCGCGTTCGCGGGGTTCTCGCTGATGTCGTTCCAGCAGAATCTCACCCCGTACGTCAGCTTCGAGAAGGCGACCTCCTCGCAGCGGATGGTGCAGGTGATGGGCGGCCTGCGAAAAGGCAGCGCGGACTACTCGTACGACGACAAGGCCCTGTCGTTCACGATCCTCGAGCCGAAAACTTCCAAGGAGCTGCGGGTGCGCTACCACGGCGTCCGGCCGGGCAATTTCGACGACGCGATCAGCATCGTCGCGATCGGCCGCTACGACGAAGGGACCAAGGAGTTCGAGGCGAGTAAGCTCTTGGTCAAGTGCCCGAGCAAGTATCAGGGCGCAGAGGTCAAGACGTACAGCTAATCGGGAGGATCGACGGTGAACGCTCTCACGCATCTCTACCTACCCGGCGCGGTCGCGATTTGGAGCGCTTTGATTTTCGCCCTGGCCGCCGTTTGGGGGTACTCCCAGGCGCTCCGGGGCGACGTGACGGCGATCGCGTTCGGCCGCCGGGCGTATGCCTGCTTCGCCGCGGCGATCGGGCTTACGGCCTTGATGCTGATCCTGGTGCTGCTGATGCGGGACTTCCGCATCGAGTACGTCTTCCAGTACTCGGGGCTCGACCTGCCCGGCCATTACCAGTTCGCATCGTTCTGGGCGGGCCAGAAAGGGAGCTTCCTGATCTGGCTGTTCTGGGGAACGATGCTCGGCCTGGCCGTCCAGCGGACGGCGGGCAAGAGCGAGGCGTCGGTGATGGTGATCTACCTCGCCACCCTGCTCGGCCTGATCTTCATCCTGGTGCGGGAAAACCCGTTCGTCATGCTGTCGCAGTCGCCGCTCGACGGGCAGGGGTTGAACCCGCTGCTCCAGGACGACTGGATGGTGATCCATCCGCCGATCATGTTCATCGGCTACGCCTCGACCGCAATCCCGTTCGCGTTCGCCATGGCCTCGCTCTGGCGGCGCGACTACGACGGCTGGGCCGCGCGGGCGTTCCCTTGGGCGCTGTTCGGCTTCCTGGTGCTCGGCTGCGCGATCTTGATGGGTGGGTATTGGGCGTACAAGACGCTCGGCTGGGGCGGATTCTGGGGCTGGGATCCGGTCGAAAACGCTTCGCTGATCCCTTGGCTCTGCCTGACGGTTCTGGTTCACGGCCTGCACATGGAGCGGACCAAGAAACGCTACCGAAAGGCCAATTACATCATCGCCTCCATGGCCTATCTGGCGGTGCTCTACGGCACGTTCCTCACCCGGTCGGGCGTGCTGGCGGACTTTTCGGTCCACAGCTTCGTCGATCTCGGCATCTCGGGCTGGCTGATCGCGCTGATGGCGACCTTCGTGGGGCTGTCGATCTGGCTGATCGCGACGAGGCTGCGCCAGGTTCCCACCGAAACGAACGAAGACCCGATCCTCTCGCGCGGCACGTTCCTGGTGCTCGCGACGATCGCGATCTCGGCTTCTGCGTTCGTCATCACCTACGGCACCTCGGCGCCTTTGCTCACCCGCCTTCAGGCGGACGTGGCCCAGGTTGGACCCGAGTGGTACAACCTGGTGAACAAACCGATCGCGATCGTGATCGGAATCCTGCTCACCTTCCTCCCCTATCTCACCTGGAAGGGGGACAAATTCGGCGACCTGATCAAAAAGATGATCGTGCCGCTGATCGCCGGAATCTTGATCGCGGTGGCGTTCGTTGCCTGGAGAGTCCACGACGCGCTCGACATCGTGCTGGTCCTATTCGCCGCGACGGCGCTCGCCACGAACCTGCACAAGACGATCGCGAAATGGCGGGCCGGGGGCTTGCGGGCGGCGGGCGGCTATCTCGCGCACGCCGGAGTGGGGATGATGCTGCTCGGCATTCTCGCCTCGTCTGCCTACGACGAGAGCACCAAGCTGACGTTGGTGCAGGGTAAGCCGGTGACCAGCCACGGCCGGACCTACACTTTCACTCGCTACTTGCCGCCCACCGAGGAAGAGCGGCGCGACCGGATGGAGATCCAGGTCGTCGAGGCGAACGGCAAGACCTTTGCGCTCTACCCGCGAATGTTTTTGAACCAGCGCACCCAGCAGCTGATGGTCAACCCGGATATCCGGAAGAGCCTGAGCGCGGATCTTTACGTCTCGCCGATCCAATACGATCCAGGCCAGCCGAAGCTCGCGTTGACCAAAGGGCAAGAGGGCGAGGTCGGCAACGTGAAGGTCAAGTTCGAAGGGTTCGACCTGAACGCCAACGGCAACGCGCTCGCCCAAATGGCGAGCGGCAAAGAGATCACGATCGGCACCATTTTCTCGGTGACCCGCAACGGCCAGACGAGCCAGGTCCGGCCGGTCTATAAGCTCAATCCCGCCAACGGCCAGGTCGAGACGCCAGCCGTCGACCTACCCGGCGGCGGGGCGATGCGGGTGGAGAAGATCAACGCCTCCGGCGGCAACGTGGAGATCGAGCTCGCCGGAGTCTCGAACCCCCCGACCCTGGCGGTCGACGTGACCACCAAGCCGCTGATCGAAATGGTCTGGTTCGGCCTCTACCTCATGCTCGGCGGCGGCGGTCTCGCGATGGCGCTGCGCTTTAGGGACGCGCGGGTGCTGGAGCGGGTGGCGGCTCGGGCGGCGTGAGCTGGGGGGACGATCGAAAGAACCGCGGAGAGATCTGCTGAACATCACGCCAATCGCAGATCCGTCTGACCGAAGTCGTTGCCGACAAAAAGGAGAGGCTGGTCAGCGACCTTGGCGATCGCATAGGTCATGCAGTCTCCAAAGTTGAGGGCAGCAGGGTGGCGGCCTTTTCCGAAGCGCAAGGCGGCCTCCGTGGCGGCGCGCCAATGTTCTTCTCCGAAAGGTGTGGACGTTAAGCCGAAGCGGTCGAGGAACTCGTCGAGAACCTCGGTTGAACGGATCCCGAGCCTTCCGGAAAGGACGAGATGCGCTTCGAGAAGTGAAGGAGTACCAATTTTCTTCGCCCGATTCGCGCTGAGCTTTTCGACCAGAACCTCATGCCCGGGCTCTTTGAAAAGAACCGCCATCACCGCGGAAGTGTCTACGATCACACGCCCCCCGGGCCGTATCCGAGGATTTCATCCTGCTCTTCTTGGCTGATGCCGCGCCCAAGCAGGTCTGGTGGAATTTTCGGCCAGATCTCTTCCCGGAGGAATCGAAGTAGGTCTTCTTTCGTGTCTCCCGGTACGACGCGAAGCGCCAGCCGTTCCTTGCGCTCTTGGAGCGCCATGCGAACGGCTTCGGTTCTGGTCTCGCCGGTCATCTCGGCAACTTCGTCGGCCAAGCGCTCAACCTCGACACTCTTGAGAGTTAGGGACAAGGCGCACCTCCTGGTGAGATCTTAGCGGAGGTAGAGACCATTTAGAATCGAGCGTGAACTTCCTCCGCGCCCACCAAAGGCCAACCCGTTGTAGCCCGTCCCTCTAGGCCCCGTAAGCCAGCCGATCGGCCAGGCTGCTCGGTAACCCCGCTTCGCGGATGCGTTCCTGGGCTCGGGCGATCGGGTAGGTCACCCGGTGCCAGCGGAGGACGCGGCGTTCGCTGTCGTAGGTCATGAAGGAGATACGGGCGCGACCCCAACTGGCGACCGAACACGGAGATCCGACCGCATCTCGAATTCCGCGGCATGAGGGTGGACCGTGGCAATCCACTCGCCCAGATTTGCAGACGAAGAAACCTGTCTATTTCTCAGAAATGAGTCGCGGCGGGGCATACCATTTTATCCCTGAGGTTTATTCCAATATTGACACAGGGGACTGTTCGTCAAGGGCGGCACGAAGCTCAGTTAAGATTTCCGCAGAAAGATTTACCGCTTGAATTTTCCGCCGGTAAATGCTGTCCTTAATTCGCTGTTTCAGGTTCTGTCTCAGCTTCCCTGGATCGAACCGAAAACCTAGCAGAGTAAAAGTGAAGGTCAGTGCGATACCGATCACCCAAACTTCCGGCTCCAGCAGGGACCATTTCTCAGTAACAAATCGAACACAGCTTGGCAGTGCTAGACCTTCTAACAATAGGATAAGAGCCAGAAAGGAGCCCATTAGCCAGCCCGACATCCGGTTCGCTTCCCGCTCAACTCGAGCCTTGGATGATTCAATTCGTGATATGGCCATTGCATTTATGGCCTCGTTAAGCCTACCGAGTCGATCTTCAAGGACATGAACCTGGCTAATGTCAGCCGGAATTACTGCGAGTGCCTCCGAGGCTGGCACCTCTCGCCGAAAAGTCTCGAGGTTATCGAGAATCTTTTCGCTAAGTTCATTGCCGTCCTCCGGATCAACCGACTTAAAAATATCTTGAAGATGGCGATCGAGAAGGAGTATCGATACCTCTTTTTCTTTAATTGAACCTTCTCTCCTCAACTGGTCTAGAGTTTCACGAAAACGGACCCAGAGCTGCTGATCTATTATGTCACTACGCGAATGAAGCGAAATTAATGACACAAGCGAAATCCTGGCAGATAGCGTTGGATTTTTCAGCCACAGCAGCGTAGTTAGAAGGCGATCAGGGATTACCTCAGCGATAGTGCCGAGGTCCTTATGGTCCTGTTCAATGTAATTGAAGGATGAGAGCTTTAGGTCTGAGGTTAGGAGCATGGCTTCGCACGCTTCAATTCGGCGAGGCCTCTTCCCTCTCAATTTTCTGACAGTCTCGATGGCGGCTAGGTCGTGACTCCGCTCCTTCGCGCCCTGATCAGGCTTATACCGTCGCAATGACTCGCCGAGCTTCTTGTCCGTAGGCTCAAAGTTTCTCAAGGAGATATCCGTGAGGAATGTGGAGACGTTTATCTCTGCGAGGCGCTTCTCGATGTTGGCGATGAAATCGAGAACATTGGCAGGCGTCCAGCCCTTCGCCTTGAGGCTTGAAAAGATAGAGCCTACCCGAAAATATTTTAAATATTGATGCTGCTCTCGTTGGTAGTTGCGCAGGAGATTGGTGATCTCCGCGATTGTGAAGTCGAATACCTGGAAATCAAAGACTCCTTCGTCTTGCATGAGGGAAAAAAGCTCGAGCGCGGGACGGTTCTCTTCGTCATGGCGCAGTCCCAGTACGCCGAGCAGGAAATTGGAGTCCAGGAAGACAAGTGTCTTTCCAAACATCTTGTTTGATTCTTCCAGGAGATTGCTGTGCACCACAAGGGAGAGGACACTCCCGCAGATCACGTCGTGTAGCGTTTGGAAAATTGCCGGCTTTTCTCTCTCTACGTGGAGACAGTAGTCGAAGAGTGCTGAATCAACAATATGTGAAGTGCCGGGTCGCTCGATCTTACCCGGATCGTATTCGGCGCCAACTAAAAGAAAGGCTTCGAGGCCTGTCAGGTTTCTTTCTATAAATTCAGTTAGATAGGCTTGAGCTGTTCCGCTCGAGACTTCGCTTCGGGTGCTAGTAGACAGGAATGTGGCGGCATCGGCTATCAATTCGTGCAAGCGCCGTTCAGTAGCTCGCTCCGGCTCCAAATTGGAACTGTAGATCTTACCTGCCGGATTTAGAGTGACAACCGTGGCGCCTTTAGTGAGTTCGCACAGGCCGCGCTGAGATGCACGGCGCAAAATAATTACCAACGAGTGGACAGGTACTGAGAAGGAGTAGTGCGATTGGATCTTCTCCTGGAGGACCTGCAGTGACAAAACTCCCTCAGCAGGAATAGAGCGAACCACCAACGGGATAAATGCATCGATGTAGTCTTTCTGCTCGTCATGAAACGACTTGATCAAGGAATAGGCGTATAATGCACTCATAGCCCTCGCCGCCTGCGAAGAAATTAGATATGACAGTATCCTATACCCTGGCGAACAAGGCCGCAAGCATACAGTGACAGACAATAGCGACAAACGGGGAGTCCTGGGCGTAGCCCAACCCCCTAAGCTTCTGGGCGAACAGAGCCACCCAGCTCCATCTAATCGAAGCGGTCTACCTCAAGCCCCGTAGGCCAACCGGTCGGCCAGGCTGCTCGGTAACCCCGCTTCGCGGATGCGTTCCTGGGCTCGGGCGATCGGGTAGGTCACCCGGTGCCAGCGGAGGACGCGGCGTTCGCTGTCGTAGGTCATGAAGGACGCCCGGGGGTCGCGGTCTCGGGGCTGGCCGATCGAGCCGGGGTTGATTAGGTACCGTGTCGTCGGATCGAGCTCTAAGCGACCGGTGCCTTTGAGCGCCCTCACCCCGATTCCTGAACGGTCGTAGGTGAAGATCGAGGGGATGTGGGTGTGGCCGAAGAAAGTGATCGGCGAGGGAAAGCTGGTGAAGATCTCCCAGGCGTCGAGGTCGGAAAAGACGTAGGTATCCTCGTCGAGCGGCGAGCCGTGGCAGATCGAAACCCCTTCGGCGACTTCGATCGGCCCCTGGGGCAGATCGCGGATGTAGCGCAGGTTGGCCGGGGTGAGGCGGCGGTTGGTCCACATCGCCGCCTGGAGCGCGTTGGCGTTGAACTGACCGCCGGAGTCGATGCCGGCCACCACTTTGTCGTGGTTGCCCCGCACGATCCGGATCTTGCCGAGATCGCGCACAGCCTCCACGACCTGGTTCGGCGCGGCGCCATACCCCACCAGATCGCCCAGGACCAAGATCACGTCTGCACGTTTACGGCGAGCGCGGCGCAGGACGGCCTCGAAGGCCTCCCAGTTGCCGTGCATGTCGGACAGAATCAGGTAGCGCACGTCCGGCCTTTCATTTTTGCGATGCCACATCCTAAGGCTTTGGTTCGACGTTTGGCGCGCGAGGGTCAGCTTTTGCGCCGGACTCGGAAATATTTGAGCGAGGCAATAAGATCAGTGGGGTAAGCGCAGCAAGATACGCGCCGCGATTTCTTCCGGGGTCTCCTCGGGGCCCACTTCGACGATGACGTCGGCGGATTGATAGGCCGGCAGGCGCTCTCGATAGAGCGCGAGGGCCTGCGTTTCGTCGCGGAACAGGGGCCGATCGACCTTGCCTTCAAAGCCGATCCGCGCGGCGAGCGTCGCGAAGCTCGGATGGAGCCAGACCGTAAGGCCGTTCTTTTTCATCAGATCGGCGTTGCCCGGCGAGGCTATCGTGCCGCCTCCGGTGGCGATCACCGCGGAGTTTGCCGACGCTGCACGCTCCAGCGCCTCCCTTTCCCATTGGCGAAATGCGGCCTCTCCTCGTTGTAGGAAGATTTCGCGCACCGACTGACCCGCCCCTTCTTCGATCGCCAGGTCGAGATCGAGAAAGGGAACGGCCAGGCGTTCGGCGAGCAGCCGGCCGACGGTGGTCTTGCCTGCCCCCATGAAGCCGACCAGGAAAACGTTCAAGCGGCCTCCGCGGCGGCGAGCAGCGCGGCGGCGTTGCGGCCGACGGCCCGGGAGTCTCCGCCGCGGCAAATTGCTCCGAGCACGACGGCAGAATCCGCACCCGCGGCGAGAACCCGAGTGACATTTTCTGTCGTAATGCCACCGATCGCGACCCAAGGTTTGGCGGTCAGACGGCGACCCTCCGCCACCAGCGCCAGGCCGACCGTGGGGCCGGCGCGTTCCTTGCTCGCGGTTTCGAAGACCGGACCGACCGCGATGAGATCGACATCCGGGTCCCGATCCGCGGCGGCGACCTGGGCGACATCATGGGTCGAAAGACCGATCGCGAGCCGATCGCCGATCGTCCGACGCGCCGCTTGGGGTGGCAGATCGGTCTGCCCAAGATGGAGCCCCACAATCGGCGAGAGCGGAAAGAGGGCCGCGAGATCGGCGCGATCGTCGATCCAGAGGTGGGCCGGGGTGCCTTCCACCCGGCGGCAGGCGGATTCGATTTCGCGGTAGAGAAAGAGGTCCGAGAGGGGTCCGGAGGGCTTGGCGCGCAGCTGAATCCAGCGGACTCCGGCCTCGGCGATCGCCGCGACCCCCTCGGCGAGGGGGAGCGGTGCGAGCGCCTGGGCGTCGGCGATGGCGTAGATCCGGGGCGGCACGGGCCGCTCCCGGATCATTTCGAGCCCGGTTCCGTCGCCGACTGGCGGGAGAGGAAACGTTCCATGAACCGGGTGGAGAGCCGTCCGGCCTGGAACTCCGGATCGCGCATGATCCGGCGATGGAGCGGAATCGAGGTGTGAATCCC
>JBDTZG010000113.1:0-10006 GCA_040005235.1 Acidobacteriota bacterium
GGGATCTGTCGTCGTGGCCCGGACGGGGGGATTTCGCTCTCTGCCTGAAAGCCTTCCATGAGAAGGCCAACTTGTGTCAAGCCGCCGCGGCGGCTTTCCCTACAATCTGTTCTCGGCTGAGAGCGGCTCCCCAAGCTTCCATTCGCACTGTCAGTGGACCGGTTCTGGGTCCCGTGCACGATGGGGTCCACCCCGCTGGGCCCGACAATCTCGCTCTCGACCTTGAAGGCCAGGGGATCTGTCGTCGTGGCCCGGACGGGGGGATTTCGCTCTCTGCCTGAAAGCCTTTCTTCGATCCTTCGGAGCGGGCTTATGCTGCCTGCGCCAGGGGCCTCGCGTGCGCCGTTTTCCTTACCTGCTCCGTTCGTTTCGCTTGGTAGAACGGGTCGTACTCGGCCTGGCCGGACCACAGGCGGTGCAACAGAACCGCAAGCCTGCGGGCCACCGCGATCACCGCCCGTTTCTTCGCCGCCCGCCCGCCGCGTTGCACCAGCGCCAGACCGTAGCGCCGCAGGTCGCAGTCCTTCCCGAACGGACCCAGGATGTACTGCGCCGATTGCACCAACAGACAGCGCAGCATCTCGTCGCCGCGGTGCGTGATGCCTTTTTCCTTCGAGGTCGCTCCCGACCGATCGCTGCTCGGCGCCAGCCCCACGTAGCCTCCCACCAGCCGGGAGCGCGCAAAGCGCTGCGGATTCTCGATCGTCGCCACGAAGGCCAGGGAGGTGACAGGACCCACTCCGTTGACCTGCCGCAGCAGCGTCGCCGCAGGCTCCCTGCGGCCCACCTGCTCGACCTGCCGATCGTACCGAGTCACCTCGGTGGCCAAAGTCTCGATGAGCTCCAAGAGCGGCTGCAGGATCGCCTTGAAGTCCTCGGGAACCTCGTCCTGGCAGCGACGCGCCCAACCGGCGCTCGTGCCCCGGGTCACGGGCTGTCCTCGTTTCTTCATCGTGCTGCGCACGTGATTGACGATCTTGGTGCGTATCTGGACCAGCAACCCGCGCGTTTGCAACAGCGCCCGCTGCAGCTCGGCCCCTTCGCCGCGCAGCGTCACCGGCGACAGCAGCTTGGGATCCGCCAAAGCCAGGCGCGCCAACAGCTGAGCGTCGACCCGGTCGCTCTTCTTGTGACCGTGCGAGATCAGACGCACCTGCCGGGGATTGGCAACGATCACTTCGTGACCCCAGGCGGAGAGCTGGCGAGCGATCCAGCTCGACTGCGGCCCGGCCTCCAGCGCGATGCGCACGGGACCCGTCCCGGAGAAGCGATGCTCCAACCCGGCGCGACCCGTCAGGATCTTGCCGCTTTCGACCTCCTCGCCCTTGGCATCGAGACCACAGAGATGAATCCATCGATCCCCCAGATCCAGGCCCACCACCACCGGAGTTTTGGTAATCTTCGCCATGGTCAATCTCCCTTTGGGCCCCGAGCCCGGAAACCAACGGTTGCAGCCCGTAATTTACGGGACTGCGTAGGGAGATTGGCCTTCTCATCCCATCTCGCTCTCGCTCGGGATGACGAGGGGGGAGGACGGCTCGGTTTGTGTGTGTGTGGGGCTTGCCGACGCTGGAGGGGGGAAACGACTTACCGCAACATCCGCCGTCGGATCGTCGTTTTCGGCTTGAGCTCCACCCACGGTTCCACCCCGGGCAGGGTGCAGCGGGGGATCTCAAAGCCCAGTACGCCTTCTACCTCTTTGATCGTCGGCTTGTCTTGCCAGGTGACGATCGAAGAGACCAGGCCAAGCATCGCTCCGCGGCCGGTTCGGCCGGCTCGGTGGATGTAGTCGTCGACTTTCTCGGGCAGGTCGAAGTGGATGACGTGCTCGATTTCCGGGATGTCGATGCCGCGGCCTGCCACTCCGGTGGCGACAAGGATGCGGGTCTTGCCTTCGCGGAAGCTCTTCAGCTCGAGGACGCGCTGGCCTTGGGTCAGGTCGGCGTGGATTCTTCCGACGCTGAAGCCTTCGCGTTCCAGGACCGAGGTCAGCCATTCGGCGTCGCTCTTTCGGCGGATGAAGATCAGCGTCCGACCGAGGTTCACGTGGAGCAGCGCGTGGAGGCAGGCTTTCTTGTCCTCGTCCGCCACCATGTAGAGCCGGTGGGTGAGGCCCGTGGCCGCGCCGCCTTCGGGCAGGATGTCCACCCGCAGCGGATCGGAGAGGAACATCTTGGTCAGGCGCTCGATCGGCGGCGGCATGGTGGCCGAGAAGAGCATCGTGTGACGCTCCTTCGGCAGCAGGGAGAGGATCTCCTGCACCTGCGGCAGAAAGCCGAGATCGAGCATGTGGTCGGCTTCGTCGAGCACCAGCTCTTCGATCGCGTCGAGCTTGAGCGTTCGGCGCTCGATGTGGTCGAGCAGGCGGCCCGGGGTCGCGACCACCACGTCGGGACCGCGTTTCAGCGCTTCGAACTGCGGTCCCATGCGGACGCCGCCGATCAGGCAGGCGGTGTCGAGGTGCCGGTCCTGGCCGAACAGGTCCATGAACGCCTTGGTCTGGAGCGCCAGCTCCCGCGTGGGCGAGAGGATCAGACCGCGCAAGCCCTTGCCGTGCGAGAGCCTTTCCGCGAGCGGTAGGCTGAACGCGGCGGTCTTGCCCGAGCCGGTGGCGGCGAGGCCGATCAGGTCGCGTCCGGCGAGCGCGAGCGGGATCACTTCGGACTGAATCGGGGTCGGATACTGGAATCCGATCTGCTCGATGATCTTGAGGATCGGAGGGGAGAGCCCCAGGGACGAAAATGGCTTGTCGGTGGTGGCTACGGGATGTTGGGGTATGGCGAAACTCTGCATTCGAGGCCATTTATAGAACAAATCGGTCGATCCGACAAGGAACCGGCAGACGCTCCGACAGCCAGCCCCCGGTCCTGTTTTGGGTTCGGTACCGGAGCGTCTCTACCGTCCCCAGGGCTATACTCAATGCCTGCCATGAGCCTGATCGCCGCTCCGCCCGGTGTGATCTGGAAGCGCCTGACCGAGCCTTGGGAGCTCGATCAGGTGTATCGGCTCAACCACCGAACCTTCGCCGAAGAGATCCCGCAACATGCCGAACGGCCCGACCGCCGCCTGGTCGATGCCCGCTTGGCCGACAGCATCGCGTTCGTCGCTTTGGCGGAAGAGCGGGTGGTGGGGATGGTGGCGGTCTGCTCGAAGCGGCCGTTTTCGCTCGATAGTAAGGTGCCGGATCTCGACTCGTACCTGCCACACCACGTCCGGGCTTGCGAAGTCCGGCTGCTCTGCGTCGAGCCAGAACGGCGGCAAGGCGCGGTGTTCGGCGGGCTGCTGGGCTGCGTGATCGAGTACGGCCGGTCCGAGGGGGTCGATCTGGCGGTGATCTCCGGCACCGAGCGGCAGGCGAAGCTGTACCGTCATCTCGGGTTCCAGGCGTTCGGGCCGCCGATCGGCACGCCCGAGGCTCCCTATCGGGCCATGTACGTCACTTGGGATGACCTGACGCCTTCGGCCAAGAAGCTCGGAGAAGGGGCGCCGTGAGCGACGTCTTGGACGACCGCGTCTCGTTTCTTCCAGGTCCCGTGCCGATGCACCCGGAGGTTTCGCGGGCGTTCGCCGGTCCGGCGATCTCCCATCGTTCCGCCGCGTTCCACGCGCAGATGGCCGAGGTGAAGAGGCGCCTTTGCGATCTCGTCGGCCTGCCGAACGTGCAGCTGCTGGTGGGTTCCGGCACGCTTGCCAACGATGCCGTCGGCGCCCAGTTGTCGCTCCTGACCGGGCGCGGCCTGGTGCTTTCGAACGGCGAATTCGGCGAGCGGCTGATCGAGCAGGCCGGCCGGTTCGGTCTCGCCTTCACCCCCTTGCGCTCCGAGTGGGGCGAGCCGTTGCCGCTCGACGAGGCGTCGCGGACCGTGGAGCCGATCGAATGGATCTGGGCGGTCCATTGCGAAACTTCGACCGGCGTATTGAACGACCTTTCCCGATTGGCGGATCTCGCTCGCGAGCGGGGGGCGAAACTCTGCGTCGATGCGATCAGCTCGGTGGGAAACACCTCCGTCGACCTCTCCAATGCCTGGCTCGCGACCGCCACGTCGGGAAAGGGCCTCGCCGCGTATCCGGGTTTAGGTTTGGTGTTCCATCGAGAGGAGATCGCGCCGTCTTCACGGCTGCCGCGCTATCTCGATCTGGGGCTCTGGGCGCGCGAGGACGGGGTGCCGTTTACCGCGTCGTCCAATCTGCTTGCGGCGCTTGGGTCTGCGCTGGAGATCGGCGGCAGGGAGGACGGACGGCGCGCGCGGCTGGCCGCCGATCTTCGACCGCGGATCGAGCGGATGGGATTTTCTTGCCTGGCGCCGGTGGAAACCGCGGCGCCCTGGGTTCTCACGCTGATCCCCCCCGACGGGACGAGCGCCTTCGCTCTCGGCGAGCGACTGGAGGCGGAGGGGTTCCTGCTCTCCTACCGCAGTGGCTACCTGGTGCGGCGCAACTGGCTCCAGATCTGCTGGATGGGGGAGCACGCCCCCGCGGCGCTCGACGCCCTGCTCGACGCTTTACGCGAGGCTTTGCGCGACGCTTTACGCGATAAACCGACGGCCGCCTTCGAACCGTCGGCCGTGCTTCAGGCGCCCGAATAGCCGGCGGTCGACGCACCCCAGGCCGCCGCACTGTCAAACGCGCCGCTGATAGAGTCGCCCGGCCCGTTTTCTCGGAGGTACACCGCTTGGTCCGACGCCTTTTTCCGTCCCTCGCTCCCGCCGCCGTTCTTCTCTCCGTGCTGTGGGGCGGCGCCTGCGCCACCGCGGCGCCTTCGACCCGGCCAGCTCCTCCCGCGACCCCCGCGGCAGTTCCTCCTGCCTCGCCCGTCGCCGCCAAGATCGCCGGCCTTGATCCTCGCGCGGGCCTGCTCGACCTCTATCTCGACAAGAAGACGGGCAAGGTCTGGCTCGTGCTGCCCGCTCCCAGCGGTCCGGGAGGCCGGGTCGGCAGCTATCTCTATGTCGAATCGCTCGGCTCGGGGCTCGGCTCGAATCCGGTCGGCCTCGATCGCGGCCAGGTCTCGGACGCCCAGATTTTGGACATCCGGCGCGTCGGCGGGCGGATCCTGTTCGAGCTGCCGAACTATCAGTTCCGCGCCGGGGCTCGCGTCCCTTCCGACAACGCGGCGGAACGGCGGGCGGTCGCCGAGTCATTCGCCACTTCGGTGCTCTGGGCCGCGCCGATCGAAGCGGAAGATCCCGACGGCCGGGTGTTGATCGACCTCACCGGCTTCCTGGTGCGCGACTCGCACGGCGCGGCAGCCTCGATGGCGGCGGCACGGCAAGGCTCCTGGTCGCTCGATGCGGGGCGCAGCGCGGTCGATCTCGACGGCTGCAAGGCGTTTCCCAAGAACGTCGAGCTGACCGCGCTGCTGACCTTCCAATCGAGTGCGGCGGGCCAGCTCGTGCGCGAGGTGGCCCCCGGCTCGCCGGGGGATCGCGCCGTCACTCTCACCGCCCACCAGTCTCTGGTCGCCCTTCCGGATGCGGGGTTTCGGCCGCGCAAATTCGATCCCCGGATGGGCCATTTCGCGGTCGGCTTCTTCGACTTCGCCGTGCCGCTTGGGAGCCCGCTTGAAGGCAACTTCGCCGCCCGCCACCGGCTGCAGAAGATCGACCCGGCCGCGGCGCGCTCGAAGGTGAAAGAGCCGCTCGTCTACTACGTCGACAACGGCGCGCCGGAACCCGTGCGGAGTGCTCTGGTCGAAGGAGCGAGCTGGTGGAAGGAGGCGTTTGAGGCGGCGGGATTCATCGACGGGTTCCGGGTCGAAGTGCTGCCCGAGGGCATCGATCCGCTCGACGCGCGCTACAACGTGGTCCAGTGGGTCCACCGCTCGACCCGCGGCTGGTCGTATGGCGGCGGCGCGATCGACCCGCGCACGGGAGAGATGATCAACGGCCACGTCCTGCTCGGCTCGCAGCGGGTGCGTCAGGACCGGCTGCTGTTCGAGGGTCTGATCGGCGCCTCGGGCACCGGAAGCGGCGGGGCCGCCGATCCGATCCAGCTGTCGCTCGCCCGCATCCGCCAGCTCGCGGCGCACGAGGTCGGCCACTCCTTGGGGTTGTCGCACAACTTCGCCGCCTCGACCTACGGCCGGGCTTCGGTGATGGACTACCCGGCGCCGCTGGTGAAGGTGACCTCCGGAGGCGATATCGATCTTTCCGAAGCCTACGCGAAGGGGATTGGCGCCTGGGACATTCAGGCGATCAAGTACCTCTACTCGGAGTTTACGTCCGAGCAGGAGGACGCGGGGCTTGGGCAAATCGTCGCCGAGACGCTCTCGCGCGGCATGCTCTATCTGTCGGACCAGGACGCGCGACCCTTAAGCTCGTCCCACCCGCTCGCGAACCTCTGGGACAACGGCGCCGATCCGATCGCCGGCCTGGAAAATGCGGTGAAGGTGCGGCGGATCGCTCTCGCGCATTTCGGCCTCGGCAACCTCGGCGCCGACCGGCCGCTCGCCCTGCTCAACGACGTCCTCGCCCCCGTCTACTTCCACCCCCGCTATCAGCTCGAAGCGGCGGCGAAAAGCGTCGGCGGCGCCACCTACGAATACGTGATGCCGGGCGACGGCCAGGCTCCCGTTCGGCCGGTGCCGGCCGTCGATCAACGGCGGGCGCTCGCCGCGGTGCTCTCGGCGATCTCGCCCGCCGAGCTCGATCTGCCGGATTCGATCCTCGCCCTGCTGCCGCCGCGCCCGCCGGAAGTGAGGGCGTCGGTCGAGACCTTCCGCGGCGACTCCTCTCCGATCTTCGATCCGCTCGGCGCCGCGGCCACCGCGGCGGATTTCGCCCTCGGCGACCTGCTCGCGCCCGAACGGGCCGCGCGCCTGGTCGATCAGCACCGCCGCGATCCGTCGTTGCCGGGTCTCGAAGAGGTGATGGACAAGATCATCGCCGCGAGTTTTTCCGGGGGTGGCTCGCCGCGCCTCGCCGAGATCCGGCGCACGGTCGAATCGGTGGCCGTGGCGCGCCTGATCGGCCTCGCGGGAAATCCCGCGGCCACCTCCGGGGTGAGGGCGCGGGTCGAGGCCGCCCTTTCCACCCTGGCGCGCCGGCCGATCTCGGGAGGCGAGCCGGCCGAGGAGCGCGCGTATTTCGGGCATCTGGTGCGTGAGATCGAACGGTTCTTCCACCGCGCCGAGGCGCTCGACCGGCCGGTCGAATCGGCGCCGGAGATTCCGCCCGGTCAGCCGATCGGCGGCGGCCAGCCCGGACTTGGAATGCCGGACGATCTCGACGGCTGCTCGCTCGAAGGGAAGCGCTGATCCCCCATGGCAAGCCCGTTGGCCCTCTCGCTCGTCCGGGCTCTGCCGCTGCTGATGCTCTCGGGAACCTGCGCGCCGAGCGCTCCCGGTAAGACAGCGCCCGCGAGCGCTGAGCCCCAGCCCGTAGCGGCGGCCCCTCCGGCCCCTGCTGCGGTACCCGCTCCCCGGCCGATCGAGCACCTCGGGGTCCACGTGCTCGCAACGCACCCGCACGATGCGGCCTCCTACACCCAGGGGCTGCTCTGGTACCAGGGGAAGCTCTACGAAAGCGCCGGCCAGTACGGCCGTTCGGACCTGCGCGAGGTCGACCCTACGACCGGCAAGGTGCGCCGCAAAGTGGCGCTGCCGGGCAACATCTTCGGCGAGGGGCTCGCCCTCGCCGGAACGCGGCTGCTCCAGCTCTCCTGGCGCGAGGGCGTCGCGTTCTCGTGGGATCTGGCGACTTTCGCCAAAGGGCCGGAGTTTCACTACGCGGGCGAAGGGTGGGGCCTCTGCTACGACGGTAAACGCCTGGTCCGGAGCGACGGCACGGACGTGCTGACCTTCCACGACCCCACGACGTTTTCCGAGACCGGCCGGCTCTCCGTGCGCCGGGCCGGCCAGCCGGTGTTCTATTTGAACGAGCTGGAATGCGTCGGATCGGAGGTCTACGCCAACGTCTACCAAACCGACGAGATCGTGCGCATCGATGCCGCGACCGGCGAGGTGACCGCCTCGATCGATGCCTCGGGTCTGATCACCCCCCAGGAGAGCCTGGCGGGCGCCGAGGTCTTGAACGGCATCGCCTGGAACCCCGAGGAGAAGTTCTTCTACGTCACCGGCAAGCTCTGGCCCAAGATCTTCGAGGCGCGGTTCGAGAAGCCGCATTGACAAGGCCGCTCGATGCGCTTTAGCGTCGAGCTCCACTTCTTTCCGAGGAGGAGACCGCGATGTCCGGTTGGTTCGAGCTCAGCAAGAGCAAAGACGGTCAGTTTCGTTTCGTGTTGAAGGCGGGCAACGGAGAGATCATCCTTACCAGCGAGCTGTACCGGTCGCGCTCCTCGGCGGCCAAGGGCATCGCGTCGGTGCAAAAAAACAGCGGCAACGACAAGCGCTTCGTCCAGAAGACCTCCAGCAACGGCAAGCCCTATTTCAACCTCCGGGCCGGCAACCATCAGGTGATCGGCACGAGCGAGATGTATTCCTCGCCCGGAGCTTGCGAGAACGGCATCGCCTCGGTCAAGACGAACGGTTCGAGCACGACGGTCAAGAATCACGCCTGAGGCGCCGCGCAGAGGAAATCGGCACCAGGATTGGCGCCGGTCGGTCCGTACGGATCGCTACATTGCGCCGGCCGGCGCCTTGAGTTCGTTCGCCCGAATCTCCCGCTTCCACAGCTCGCTGCCCTGGGCGTCGATCGCGCGCAGCGTTAGCACCCGGTCCTCGGGCGGGCCGGTGACGTCGAGCAGGCCGAAGCTGCGACGGTCGGTGACCCAGGTACCGGGCACGCGCGATGGATTGCTCGTCTCTTTGTCGGTCGAGGAAACCATGCTCGAAGTGAGCGGGCTCGAAGTGAATTCATAGAAAGGATACAGACCCGGCACGTCGATCTTGAGCAGCTCGGATTCGTGGCGGTCGCCGGTTAAAAAGACCAGCCCGGGGATCTTCGCCTTGACCAGGAAATCGCGCAGCTCGTTCTGTTCCGCCGGATAGCGGCCGAGCGCCTCGTAGAACGCGAGCGGATTCCACATCTGGTTGCCGGAGGCAACGATCTTGAACGTGGCGTCGGAGGAGACCAATGCCTCTTCGAGCCAGCGCAGCTGTTCTTTTCCGAACATCCGCTTCGAGGCGTCGTCGGGGAAGTTGTCCGGCGTCCGGTAGTAACGGTCGTCGAGCAGGAAGAATTCGACGTCGCCCCACATGAATCGGCCGAACACGCCGGGGATCTCGGCGGTGCCGTACTGGGGGTTCGCCCAATAGTCGCGAAACACGCGCAACGAGGTTTCGCGGCCGGAAAACGAGCGGTCCGAATCGTTCGGGCCAAAGTCGTGGTCGTCCCAGATCGCGTACTGGTGGACCGAGCCGAACAGCGGCTGAAGCTCCGGAATCGACCGGTCGCGCGCCCAGCGGCGGCGCATTCCTTCTTCGGTGCCCACGTCGGATTCGCGGTAGTAGATGTCGTCGCCCAGCCAGAGCATCAGGTCGGGCTTCTGGGCCAGGATCGCGTTGAAGATCTCGTAGCCCCCGCCGTACTCAGGCCCCGGTCGATCCGCCGCGGGATCGTTGATGTAGGCGCACGAGCCGAACGCCGCCCGCAGGTCGGGCGCCGGGGTGCGCCAGCGCCAGATCTCCTGGGTCTTGAACGCGGTGGCGTAGGGCAGCCCCACCCGCCGGCCGTCGACATAGACCTCGTATTCGTACTTGACCCCCGGAACCAGGTTGACCAAACGGAACCGCGCGATCCGGTCGCCCTCGTCGGTGGTCGCGATCTCGTGCGACAGCCGGGAAGAGACCTCCGCCCCGGCGAGCCAAAATCGCAGCTGCGCCCGCGCGGGCTGCTTGGTTTGAAGCCAAAGCTCGACTTCGCCCACGTCGGACAGGCCGACCATCGGACCGCCAAGGATCGGCGACACCGCTCCGTCTTCGTGGGCGAAGAGATGCGAGGGAACGGCGAGGGCGAGGAGGAGGGCGAACGGAACGACGCGGAACGAGGGGCGCATGGTGGGGGAGTTTATCCGAGGCGCCGAATGTCTTTGCGGGCTGTAGGCCCGC
>JBDTZG010000059.1:0-31322 GCA_040005235.1 Acidobacteriota bacterium
CGCGTTGGAAGTTTTGACGGTATTCCTCCCAGGTGGTGGCGCCGATGCAGCGCAGCGTACCGTCCTGAAGGGCGGGCTTGAGTAGGTTCGAGGCGTCCATCGAGCCGCGGCCGGCAGCCCCGGCGCCGATCAGCGTGTGGATCTCGTCGATGAACAGGATCGGCCGGCGGTCGCGCGCGCCGCCGCCGGTCTTGCCCGCCGCGGCGCTGGCTGGAGTCGGCGGGGTGGGCGTCGGCGCCTCGGCACCCTCGGCACTACTTTTCGCATCCTGGGTCGAGAGCGCCGCCAACGCCGCGATCACCGCTTTCAAGCGGTTCTCGAAGTCGCCGCGAAATCGCGTGCCCGCGAGCAGCGCGCCGAGGTCGAGGCGGAAGATTCGCGTCTCGGCGAATCGCGGCGGGACGTCGCCTTTGGCGATCCGGAGAGCGAGCCCTTCGACCAGCGCGGTCTTGCCGACGCCCGGGTCGCCCACATAGATCGGGTTGTTCTTCCGCCGCCGCTGGAGGATGTGGAGCGTCCTTTCGATCTCGCGGTCGCGGCCGATCAGCGGATCGATCGCCCCACTCTTGGCGAACGCGGTCAGCTCCTGGCAGAATGCTTGGAGAGGATTGCCCGCGGGAGAGGAGGCCCCTTCCTCGTCGTCGTCCTCGCCCCCCTCGCGCTCGCCGATCGCTCCGTCGTCCGAGTCGGAGGGCCGGTCCAGCCCGCCGGGGCCGGTGCCGGAAAGGCGCGAGACGCCGTGCGAGAGGTAGGAGATCACGTCGAGACGCGACACCCCCATCTCGTCGAGCAGCGAGATCGCGAAGGTGTCGGGTTCGGCGAATAGAGCCACCAGCACGTCCGAACCGCGAACCTCGTCGCGGCCCGAGCCCGCTACCTGGGCGCTCGCCCGCGCCAGAGCGTGGCGGACGCCGAGTCCGAGCCGGGGCTCCAGGTCCTCGTCGTCGAACCGGTCGATCTCCTCGGTCAAAAACTTCGCGAGCTGGCGCTTGAGCTCTTCGAGGTTCGCGCCTGCGTGGCGCAGCACGTCGGCCGTGCCGCGGTCGAGGGTGAGGGCGTAGAGGAGATGCTCTACCCCGGCGTATTCGTGGCCCAGCCGGGCCGCTTCGGAAAGCGCCACGGAAAGGCTGATCTGGAGCGGCTGCGAGAGGTTCAAGCGTCCCCCTCCGCGGCGGGTTCCAAGGTCAACAGCAGCGGCATCCCCTCCGCGCGCGCCTCGGCGGTCCCCTCGGCGACCTTGGTCTCGGCGACCTCTTTCGGATAGACGCCCGCGACGCCGATTCCCTGATGATGAACTTCGAGCATGATTTGCGTAGCCTCGCCCGGCGGCCGGCGAAAATGGGTGACTAAAACGTGGACGACGAACTCCATGCTGGTGAAGTCGTCGTTGTGCAGCAGCACCCTGTAACGCTTCGGCCGGGTCGTCTTCTTCCGCTTTTCGACGGCGACGCCCGATTCGCCGGTGGGGTCGGAGGTGGGGTGGGTCATTCTACTTTCCCGCCAGCTCGGCCAGCATCGCGGTGTACATCTCCAGATTCAACAGCATCCGGTCGCGGCCGATCCATTCGTGCTCGCTGTGGCCGGTGTAGACCTCGCCGGGCATTCCGGGGCCGAAGTTCACGCCGTTCGGGAGCAGGCGGGCGTGGGTGCCGCCACCGACCGAAATCGGCTTCGGGTCGGCTTGGCCGGTGTAGTGGGCGAAGATTCCGAGCAGCACCGGAATGTGCGGCGCTCCATCGACGAAGTGGGGCTCGTTGACGTCGGTCTTGAGCGCCACGGGGACGTGCGCCTTCTTGGACCAGGCTTCGACGGCTTCGAGGATCGACGTCTCGACTTCTTGCTTGCTCCGCCCGACCGGCCGGCGGAGGTTAAGCCCGGCGGTTAGCCGGCCGTTTTCCTGTTTCAGCGTTCCGAGCGAGAGCGTCGTTTTGCCCATGAACGTGTGCTCGTAGGCGAGATGGCCGAATTTCTCGGCGTAGATCCCTAAGCCCACCAGGTCGTTGAGCAGGCGGACCATCCGCGCGGCCTGGCCATCCGGCCAGGTTTCGGTTCCAAGCAGGGCGGCGAGGTGGGCGATTGCGTTCTTGCCGTCCCAGGGAGTGGAGGAGTGAGCCGAGACGCCGCTGGCGCGCACGACGAGATCGCCGTTCGGCCGCGGCTCGAAGGTGAAGCGGACATCGCCGTCGCGGCGCGCGGCGTCCATCAAGCGGGCGGTCGAGTCGTGGACAGCGCCGGAGATCGTCGCCTCGGCGTCCTCCGGCACCTGGGAGAGGAAGAAGCCGCCAGAGAAGCTCGCAAGTCGAGGACCCTTGGCCGCCTCTTCGCGCACCGGATCTAGCCCCAGTTCAATCGAGCACCAGCCCTTCTCGGCGACTACCACCGGATAGTCGGCGTCGAGGCCGACGTTCAATGCCGGCGCGGTCCAACCGGCGAGGAACGTCTGGAACGGCACCCAGTCGGACTCTTCCGTATAGGAGATGACGAGGTCGATCCGCTTGTTGGGACCGAGCCCCTTGTCCGCCAGCGCCTTCATCGCAAAGAGTGCGGTCGCGATCGGCCCTTTGTCGTCTTCCGAGCCGCGGCCGAGCAGTTTGCCCGGCTCGCTCTCGGCGTCGAGATGGAACGGGTCTTTCTTCCACTTGCTCGGATCGACCGGTTGCACGTCGCCGTGGACGATGAGGCCGAGGCGGTCCTCCGGCTTGGCGTCGGCCTTGCCGGCCGAGATCACCACCACCGCGCCGTGGTCCTCGAAGGCGAACCCCAGCTCCTTAGCCTTGGCCTGAAGATAGGCGGTCAGCTTGTGGAATTCTGGGTTCTGCGCATTCGCCAGCCCCTCGGTCTCGACCGTTCGAAACCCGACCAGCTCCCCGAGTGTCGCGATCGATGCCTCGCCGTACGTGGCCTTGGCGTACGCCGCGACCTCTACGGAACGGGGCGAAGGAGAAGGCGGCGCAGCGCTCGCGGGAGTGGCGAGCGCCAGCGCGAGCACCGTGACGAGTGTCGCCGCGGATCGAGCTCGGATCGTCACTTCGGTCACGTTCAATGCGCCCCGATCCAATCGAGCAGCGGACGCCAGAAGAGCGTCGGCGCGTCGTTCGCGGTGAAGATGTCGACGTGGCCGATCTCCAGGGCGCGCGCCACGGGAGGCCCCAAGCGAACGACCCGCACCGTCACGTCCGTGCTCCCGAGAAGCGTCGTCGTGTAGATCCCGTAGTCGCCGACCCCGCCGCCCGCGCCCAGGTAGAGCACAGGAACGTGGATGTCGCCGAGTTGATCGTCGAACGGTACGTCGGTCGCTTCGCAGATCGGCGCGTCGCCGTCGGCGAGCAGGCGGTTCGGTTCGAGCGGCGAGGCGCCTTCGAGGAAGTCGTACCAGTGGGCTTCGCTCGTGTAGGTGAGGCCGGTGGGAAGGCCCGCGCTGTCGAACGTGCCGCCGAGGAAATGGTAGAGCGGCACGAAAGATTGCCCGGGTGGCAGGAAGATGTAGGTTGCCGAGCCCGCGAGCAGGCCGGTCTGGCGATTGGTAAAGCCTGGCGCGATAGGGGAGGCCCCGGAGGGGTTGGTTTCGGCGAGCGAACCGATCGCCGCGAACAGCTGGCCGCTGGTGGCGGCGGTCTGGCCGGCGGCGAGGAGCGCTTCGGTCGCCTTCAGGCGCGCGCAGGCCGCGGCTTTGACCTCTGGGTCGTTCGTTTTCAGAAAGGAATCGACCACCACCGCGCCGCGCGTCTGGCGCAGGCCCGGCGGCAGCTGGCTCTCGGCGCCGAGGTAGACCAGGGCGGTCTGGGCGCCGCGGCTCCAGCCGAGCAGGTGGATCTTCCGATTCCCCTGGCCGGTCCCGAGGCGCACGCCCCGGGCGACGGCCAGGCCGATCCCCAGGTCTCGCGCGTCGGTCGCGATTCCCCAGTTCGCCAGCTCGGCGAGGTTCGGCGCGTCGGCCGGCAGCAGCGTCCAACGGAAGTCGATGCCCCAGACGTCGATCCCGTTCTGGGCGAGATAAATCGGCAGCGCGCGCGAATCCGGCACCGCGGGGGAGGCGACCGCCGACAGGAAAGCGGCGTCGAAGCCCCAGGCGTCGCCATGGGCGAGGAAGATCGCCTGCGCCGCGCGCACCGGGTGGCCTGGAGAGGTCTCCTTGACCACCCGGTGGAGACCGATCACCTCGCGCGCGCCGACGCCGACCCGCAGGCGCAGCGAGTACTCGGCGACGTTGCCATCGAGCGCGCGGCGAGAGAAGGAGCCCGGCACGACGAAAGCGTCCGCGCCGGCGATTCGGGCGGCCTGCTCGAACGCGGCGGGGGCGGCGATGGGCGGAGCGGCGAAGCTGGAGGCCGCATCGACGAATAGACAGGAGAGCGCAAGCAGGAGGAGGACCGTCGATCGTCTCATCGGGGGAATCTCCGGATTCCGGCCGGAACGACACGTTCCGGCTTTCGAACGAAACGAAGTATATCGACCGATCGGTAGATCGGGCCGGGATGTCCGAACGCTTCGGGCACGTGGCCGGCGCCTCGGGAGGCTGCCTAAACTCCTCGGGAAGCTGCCCGAGCGCCTCGGAAGGCTGCCCCGACGCTTCGGGAGGCTGCCCCAGAGCCTCGGGGGGCTGCCCCGACGCTTCGGGAGGCTGCCCCAACGCTTCCGGGAGGCTGCCCCGACGCCTTGGGCGCCCTCCCCAACGGCTCGGAAAGCTGCCCCTGCGCCTGGGGAGGCTTCCCGAGCGCCTCGGGTGCCCTCCCCAACGCCTCGGGCACATTCCCCAACGCCTCGGGAGGCTGCCCGAGCCGCTCGGGATGCTCCCCCAGGCGTTCGGGCGCCCGCCTGAGGCATTCGGGATCCCTCCCCGGCGGCGCGGGCAGGGGTCCCGACAGGTGGGGCGCCCTTCCGGGACTCACACCTGTCCTTGCCGAGCGGGTCATTAATGGACGGAGAGGGCCGGGTTCTTTTCCCACCTCCGACGCTCCCTCGTCGTTCCTCCCTCCCGGCCCTCTCCGGCTGTTCAACTTCCGGCCGCGCTAAGATCTCGACTTAGACGCCGGGGCTGCATGCCTGAATTCTGGCGCTGCGGATGATCGCGCAGAAAGGGCCTGCACAGCGCAGTCTCGAGATCGGCGGTGAGATGCGCTGTACAGGTTCTTGTACTACGTCCTTCCTCCTGAGGGGAGGGTGCTCACCCGATCGATTTTGTCGCGTTACGGCTCGCCTGTCTCGCTGTAGAGGGGTGTCGTGTCGTCAGCCAAGCCGATAGGTATTCGACCCCTGGAAAGACCCCGGATTGCTGATCCAGATTACGACGGCCCGACGTGTTTCAGGGCTGGTACTGGGACGGACGAATCGGGCTCGACTGGCGAGCCGGCCCCTCGGCCCGCTGATCGTCACATCTCGGCGAGGGTAGCCAGCACGCGGGCGCGAGCGGCTTCGGTCGCGGGGGTAGGGTTCTGGCTAAGGATCAGACGCAGGTGCAGACGGACAAGAAACGCCTGGCGGTTGCGTACGGCGGCGTAGCGAGCGGGATCGATGTGAGTGCCGCTGTTGCGCAGGTCGCGCGCCGCGGCGACAGTCCGACAGCTCTTCGACCAGCGCCGCGGCCGACGAGCCGTTGGGCACCGCGAAGTCGGCGGCCACGACGGCGCGCCAGAACGCTCGGTCGTGCGGGACCGCCGATGCCACCTGTGTCGCGGGCTCGGCCGGGCCGCCCGGCGATGCGGCGCCGAGCGACAGGGCGAGGCCGCAGGCGAGACCCGCGGCCCAGCCCTGGCGCTGCCGATGGAGCGGCTCTACCAGATGCGGCATAAGTCTTCGGGCTTCTTCACCATCGGCTGGCCGGGCTTGCAGGCGAAGGCCTGGGCGAACTCGGGCATGTTGACCACCACGCCGTTGATCCGGTAGCGGCCGGGGGAGTGGGGATCGGTCTTCGCGCGCAGGCGGAGATTCTCGGGCCGGTCGTTGTTGCAGACCCATTGGGCAAAGCCCACGAAGAAGCGCTGGTCGGGGGTGAGGCCCTCGATCGGTTCGAGCTTCTTGTCTTTTGTCGCGTCCTTCCAGGCGGCGTAGGCGATGATCTCGCCGCCGAGATCGGCGACGTCCTCGCCTAGGGTGAGCTTGCTGTTGATCTTCAGGTCATCGACGATCGGGTATTGGGCGTATTGATCGACCACGCACTGGGCGCGTTTTTCGAATTCTTTGGCGTCGTCGGCGGTCCACCAGTCGCGCAGGTTGCCCTTGGCGTCGAATTGCCGCCCTTCGTCGTCGAAGCCGTGGGTCAGCTCATGGCCGATCGTGCCGCCGGTGTCGCCGTAGTTCGGCGCGTCGTCGGATTTGGCGTCGTACAGCGGCGGCAGCAGCACACCCGCGGGGAAGTTCATATCGTTCATCTGCGCGTCGTAATAGGCGTTGACCGTTGGCGCGCTCATGCCCCACTCGCCGCGATCGACCGGCTTGCCGATCTTCGCCAGATCGCGCTGCTGCTCGAAGCGGTAGGCCCGGGCGACGTTGGCGAGGTAGTCGCCGCGCTCGACGGTCAGGCTTGAGTAGTCGCGCCAGACGTCCGGATAGCCGATTTTGTTGCGCATGCCGTCGAGCTTCGCCTGCGCTTGCTTCTTGGTCTCCTCGCCCATCCAGGGGAGCGCCGCGATCCGCGCCGCCATAGCCTTTTCGATCCGCAGCGTTATGTCGAGCGTGCTCGCCTTGATCTCGGGCGAGAACGACTTGGCGACGAACACCTGGCCGAGCGCTTCGCCGAGGTCGCGATCGACGTTGTTGACGCAGGTCTTCCAGCGCGGCGGCATCGCCTGCACTCCGCGTAGCGTCTTGCTGTAGAACTCGAAGTTCGCGGCGCGGAACGCGTCGGTCAGGTATTGCGACCGGACGTTCAGGACCTGCCAGGAGAGATAGGTCTGCCAGTCGGCGAGGCTCGCCTCCTTGATCTGGCGCTCGACCCGCTCGAAGAACTTCGGCTCGCTGACGTTCAAATCGGTGATCTTCGGCGCCCCGACTCCGGTCAAGTAAGCGTCCCACGAAAACGAAGGCGTCAGTTTCTTCAAGTCGGCTAGCTGCGTCCGGTGCCAGGTCTTGTACGGGTCGCGGCGCTCGACGCGTGAAAGCTGGGCTTCGGCGAGGGCGGTCTCGAAGCGAAGGACGGTTTTAGCTTTTGCCGCGGCGGCGGCCGGGGAATCCCCGGCGAGGCCGAAGATCCGGGCGACGTGCTTCTCGTAGGCCTCGCGGATCGACTTCGTGTGCTCGTCGGTATCCAGGTAGTAGGACCGGTCGGGGAGCCCCAGGCCGCCCGACCCGACTTCCGGCATCTCGCGATCCGCGTTGTCGGCGTCCTGAGTTGCGCCGAAGGAGAACAGCATGCGGCGGGCGAAGCCGTTCGGGTGCAGCTTGCCGAGCAGCGCCGCGATCTCCCCTTTGGATTTGAGGGCGGCCACCGCGTCGAGATCGGGCCGCACGGGAGTAAGTCCCGCCTTCTCGATGCCGGGAAGATCCATGCAGGCCGAAAAGTAATCGCCGATCAGCCGCTCGGTGGGGGTGCGGCCGGGGGTATCTTTTGCCGCGGTTTCGAGCAGCCCCCAGAGGAAGCGCTGGTTTTCCTGGGTCACCTTGGCGTAGACGCTCCAGCTCCCCTGGTCCGAGGGGATCGGATTGCTCTTCTCCCAACCGGCGCACGAAAAAGCGTAGAAATCGACGCACGGGTCCACCGAGCGATCCATCGCGGCGAGGCTCAAGGAGGGCGAGTAAGGTAGAGCGGTGAGCGGCGTCTCGGTTTCGGCGCGGGCCGCGGAGAGCGCGGTGTTCGCGAGGAGCGCGGCCAGGAGAACGGCGAAAGCATGTTTCATCGGGAGCTCCAGGGTGCAGGAAGGGCGTTGGACATAAAGAGCCAGTCTACGAATACGGATCGGGGCGCGAAAGGTTCGGCGCCGGCAAAGCCTTCACAACGCCTGAGTGAGAGGTATGCCCACTACTAGGATTGCAACTCCTGCCCACTGCCAGGGGGCGACCCGCTCGCGCAGGAAGATCGCGGCCAGCAGGACGGTGATCGCGGAAAACATCGAAGTCAGCACCGTGGTCAGCGTCACGTCGCCCAGGGAGAGGCCCCAGGTAGAGGCGAGAAACGCTCCGGTGTCGAGCAGCCCGATCACCGAGAGAAGCGCCCAGATCCGGCGGGGCGGCAGGTCGAGGCGCCGGCCCAGCGGGGCGGCGAGCAGGGCGAGGACGAACGGCGCCACCAAGCGGAAGATCCAGACCGGCACGATCGGTCCGAACGCGGGGGTGATCCGGAAGCCGAGCAGCCAGAACAGCATGCCGAAGGTGGCCGAGCCGGCGAGCGCCCAGGCGACCCCCGGCGGCAGGCGGCGCCAGGATCGGCTCTCTCCCTCCGGTGCCGGGCCGGTCGAAGCGAGGACGACGCCGAACAGGACGACGGCGAGGGCGATCGTCTTACCGGTTCCCAACCGCTCGCCGGAGAGATAGGCCAGCGCCCCGGTGAGCGCGCCATAGCTCGCGGCGATCGGCGAGACGAGGGTGAGCAGGCCGATCTCGAACGAGCGGAACAGGGCGAAGGAGGCGAAGATGTTGAGCACGCAGCCGAGCGCCATCCAACCCCAGGCGGTTGGGCCGAGCAGGGCGAGAGCGCCGAGCTTGCCGGTCGCGATCAGATAGACGGAGATCCCGGCGAGCCCCAGGAACTGGAAGTAGAACAGGCTGCGAAAGGCGCCGATCTCGCGGGTAACGAAGCGCGAGAGGAAATCGCCCACTCCCCAGCCGAGCGCCGCGGTGAGTCCCGGTAGGGCGTTCAAGCGGAACCTCCGCGAAAGTAGGGAGAACGGGCAGGTTGGAGCCGGGGCATAGGCCGCAGATCCTACCGCGTTGCGGATCGAAGGCCGAAGTTGCCCTCTGTTTCTTGGAGCCTCACGATGGCTCGGCTGGACGACTTCGAGCGTAAAGCGTTGCTCGGCACCGCGCTTCGCTCCGAGCTGATGCCGTATTCCGGCCTCGCCTACCTACGGCCGGGGCGTTCTGCTCTACCTCCGGAACCACGCTGCCCTACGCGCCCTCGACCCCATCTCAGGATCAGCCAACGATTAAGAAGGCCTCAAGGCGGCGACCAGGTCGGACCAATTGTCTTACACTTGGGCTCCTACGTCTATGGGAACGGTGTCGGGGAAACGATCCGCAGAAACGTCTCCACGCCGACCACGGCCGGGTCGAGGGCGAACTCCCACAAATCGAGGCCGCCGAACAGCGCTTTGACGTTGCCCCAGCCCGCCGCCTGCATGTGGCGGGCGCCTTCGATCGCCGTCGCTCCGTCGTCGTCGAACAGGACCACCTCGCGATCGCGTGGCGGCTCCCACTCCGGTCCCGGGTAAGGGATTGCTCCCGCGAGCGAACGGACGCCCGGCTCCGCGCGGACATCGATCAAGAGCGGCGGGTCGCCGTCGGTGAGCCGACGGAACACGTGGTACGGCGAGATTTCGAGCGAGAGATCGAACTGGATCACCGGGGTCGAATCGTCGAGGAAGCGGGCGGGCATTGGGGAGTGTCCTGATTCTTGATCCAACGACCAAATCGGCGAGAAGCGCCGTTGCCGTTAAGATATTGTCATGAACGCCTTCCCGTTCTCTGCCTAGTCGGGCTGTGAGATCCGTGCGAGGCGAATGAGGAGGCGTCGTGCCTGTTCTTGAGATCCCCTACAGTGAAGACCTCTTGATCGCATCAGGCCAGGAACCTCGGGAGTTAGAGCTGGAGCTCCGCTTCTTGCTTGCGTCTAAGTTGTTCGAGCTCCGCCGCTTGTCTCTCGGTAAAGCAAGCGAGCTGGCGGGCCTTCCCCGTTTGCAGTTTATGGACGAGCTAGGCCGCCGATTGATTCCCGTCATCAACCTCGCAGACGATCAGATCGCCGACGAGCTTCGTGATGACTGAGTGGGTCGTCGTTGCGGATTCGAGCCCATTGATCGGCCTCGCTCGGATCGGCCAGCTCGAGATTCTCCGCAAGCTGGCCTCGCGGATCCTGATGCCGCCTGCGGTGCAAGCGGAGATCACCCAACATCGGCGAGAAGCGCCGGGAGCTGCGGCGATCCGGCAAGCAGCTTGGATTGAAATCGCTACTCCTGATCCTCCCGAAGTGGAACTCCTTGCCATCCTGCTCGATCGCGGTGAAGCGGAAGCTATCGCCTTGGCTCAGAGGCTTCCAGGTTCAACGCTTCTCCTGGACGACGCCAGAGCGCGTCGGGTGGCCGAACGATTGGCCATTCCCCGCATAGGTACGGTCGGTCTCTTGAGGCGAGCCAAGAAAGCTGGCTTGATTCAGGCGGTCAAGCCTTGCATCGAGGCGCTCATGGCGAACGGGATTTACATTCATCGAACCCTGATCGATGCAGTTTTGAAAGACGTGGGGGAATCCTAGACGACCTTCGCTCGGTGAGCGATCTTCGGCGTGTGATTCCCAGTTACGGCAGCCGCCGGGGGGCCGAAGGCTCCCCGGCTGACTTTATTTCTTACACCACCCGCGAGTCGTGATCCGCCCACACCAGGCCGGACATCACCTTGGGCAGGAAGCGCGTCGATTTCGGCGGCAGCATTTCGCCGTGTTCGATCGCCAGGGCGAAGGCGGCCGGGGTCATCGGGGGGAGCCAGATGCCGGTGCCCGCTTCGCCGTTTTCGATCATCCCGTAGAGGACTTCCGGATCGGAGCGGTAGATGGTGGTGCCGTCGATCGCCGCGGCTGGGGCTAGACCGAGGGCCGGGTAGACGATCTCGTGGAGGAGGACGACGGCGACGTTGCGCGCTCCTGGGGAGAGCGAGGCCGGGCCGCGCTCGGGGTCGAGGACCCAGATCTCCGCCGGGCGGCCTTTCACCTTGAGGCCGATCGCCGTGGCGCCGGCTGCGGCGACGGCCTCGGCGAGCGCTGTGCCGGTCGATACGTCGACGGTCTTCCGGTCGGCGCCCGAAACGCCGGAAGCCTGGGCGATCCCGTCGAGGTCGATCGCGGTTCCGAGCGCCCGGTGGATCGGATCGATCGTGAGTGCGGGCGACGACAGGCTGGTGATGATCGCGAGTTTCGCGGAGGCTGCCGTGCCGGAGGCGGCGCCGTGGGCGCGGGCGAAGTGTCCCGCCACTTTGTAGCGGTGGTGTCCGTCGGCGATCGCCGAGGGGCCCGCGGTCGCCTGTTGGTAGAGGGCGATGCGCGCCGGATCGTCCACCCGGAACAGTAGGTGGTGGTGGCCGTCGGGATCGACGTGATCGACGAGCGGGGTCTTGCCTTCGATGTCCTCGGCCACCAGGGCGTCGAGCCGGCCGCCATCGTCGGAGAGGAGCAGGGCGGGCTCCAGATCGACGCGCGTCGCCTCGAGCAGCGCCGTTCGATCGGCGATCGCCTTTTCGAGCGTCTGCTCGTGCGGGCGGATGGTCGTGGCGTCGGCGATCTCGACCAGACCGGCGATTCCCAGGCGCCGGCCGCCGCCGGCCAACTCGATCACATAGGGGTAGATGGCGGGCTTTTCGTCGCGGACGATGTCGCCGTCGGCAATCCAGGCTTTGTGGAGGGCCGCCGCGCGGACGTACGGGTTCTCGCCTTCGGGGGCGACGGGGCAGGTAAGGTGGACGAACTGAAACGGCGAGTCCGCTTGGTAGCGGTCGCGAAGCGCCGGGTTGATCTGGTCGTAGGGGAGAGCCGCGAGCGGGCCGGGAACTCCGGCCGGAGCGCCGTAGCGAAGCCCCGAGAAAGCAAATAGACGCATCTTTCCTCCGTTGGGTGTACCGCCGAGGCGGGGATTCTATCCCGAGCGCAGCGCCGCCATTCCTCAGGAATAAAATAGACGTCATGCTATATTGACATGTCTCCACGAGCGCGAGGCGCGGCTGGAAAAAGCCGAGACCCCAAGGTGGCCTGATCCTCGCATCAATGTAGTCATGCGGTTATCGAGATGAGCGAGGTGTGAGCGGGCCCTAGAGACTTTCAGCGGGGATTCCCGGACATCCGGACCCCAAGGTGCAAGCGGACACACGACTTCCGCCGGAGGACACGCATGCCGATTTCTGTCACATCGTGGCGTCGCTTTTCGCCCACCGGGCGGCCTGCGTTTCCTGCCCTGCTCGCCGCCTGCGCTCTCGCGGCGGGTCTCCTGGCGCCGATCGGCACCCTTGCCCAAGCGGAGGAGACTCTCCTGCCGCTCACCGGCGCGCCGGAGACCGGGGAGAAGATCGAATCCCGCTCGGGCGTTTCCGCCGAGCTGTTTTCGTTCGAGGAGGGGCTCGCTGCTTCGCTGATCGGGGAGCCGTTCGATCGGGAGGTGGAGATCAGCGCGTTCCCCATCGCCCCTGGAGAGCGGGCCGACGTCATCCTCGCCCGGCACGAGATCTACGCGCCCGACGCCAAGATCATCGCGATCGACCAGGGCCGGCCGACGGAAGTGCCGCGCTCGCGCTGGATCTTCTACTGGGGCGGCTCGGCCGCCGATCCCGCGACTCGGATTTTTCTCTCGGTCGATCCCGAACTCGGAGAGATCCGCGGCTTCGCGTCCGGTCCGAAAGGAACCTGGGATTTCCAGCCCTACGCCGACGCTGGCAAAGGGCAGAGCCTGATCGCGCCGCCGGCGTTCTTCCAAACGGGATCGAAGGCCGCCGAGCCGACGTGGGCCTGCGGCGAGGACGAGGGGCCGGGCTTCCTTTCGTTTCCGCCCCCGGCGGCGGCCGACGCGCCGGAGCCGAACGCGATCACTACGCTCCACTCGATGACCCTCGCGATCGACACCGACAACGAGCTCATGGCGAACAAAGCCTGTTCCGGCAATCCGGCGGTCTGTGACAACACGACCGTCGCGAGCAACTATCTCGCGAGCCTGGTGGCGGCGATGAGCGCGATCTACGAGCGCGACCTGCTGGTCCGCCTGCTCCAAGGGAACACGACCTTGCGGGTGTCCACCACGGCCGACCCCTACGTGCAGAACTCGAACGGCAACGCGTCGCCCTCCGAGCTGTCGGAGTTCTCGAACTATTGGGGCGCCAACTTCGGCGGCGTCAATCGGGGCCTCGCGATGATGATCTCGGGCAAGCAGCCGCAGAGCAACGCCGCCTCCGGGATTGCCTGGATCAACGGCCTATGCAGCACCAGCGTCGGCTACAGCTTCAGCAAGGTGTTCGGTCCGGCGTTCGCGGTCTCCAACGACGCCAAACTGGTCGGCCACGAGCTGGGGCACAATTTCGGGTCGCCGCATACGCACTGCTACTCCCCGCCGCTCGACAACTGCTTCAACGGCGAGGGCGGCTGCTTTTCGGGCGGTACCAGCTGCCCCGCTCCGACCACGATCAACGGCGTCACCAACGTGCGCGGCACGATCATGAGCTATTGCCATCTGCTCGGCGGCTGTTCGGCCTCCTCGGTGTTTCATCCGGGCTCGGTGGCGCTGATCGCGCCTCTGATCCAAGCCCGAGTCAACGTCTGCATCTTTCCCGGCACCGGGGGTGGGGGCGGTGCCGTCACTGGAGTTTTGCCGCGGTCGGGCTCGGTGGTGGGCGGCACGCCCGTCACGATCAGCGGATCCGGCTTCGCGGCCGGCGCCGCGGTGACCTTCGGCGGTTCGGCGGCCACGGCGGTCGTCGTGGTCAATTCGACCACGATCACCGCTCTCGCCCCGGCGAAGGCGACCGGCAAGGTGAGCGTCACCGTGACCAATCCGGGCGGCGCGCCGATGACGCTCACCGACGGGTACTTCTACATGCCGGTCGACGCGGCGCGGAGCTTCTTTACCGTCTCGCCCTGCCGGGTGCTCGATACCCGGAATACCGGCGGCGCACTCGCCGGTACCTCGACGCGGGGGGTCCAGGTGACCGGCATCTGCAGCGTGCCGAGCACGGCCAAGGCGATCTCGGCGAACGTCTCGGTGGTCACCGCCGGGGGCTCCGGCTTCTTCGGCGCGTTCCCGGGTAACGGTTTCCCGGTGGGCACGACGATCATGAGCTTTGCGGCGGGTCAGACGCGGACCAACAACGCGATCATCCTGCTCGCGACCGACGGCACGGGCACCGCGCTGTTCCAAAACGGCGCGACCCAGCCCGCGCACCTGGTACTGGATGTGAACGGATACTTCCAGTAGAACACGACCGGGGCGGCCTATTGGCGGCCGCCCCGATTCGTTATTTTCCCGCGACCGCCGCGAGCGCCTGTTTCCTCGTGCCCTCGAATTCGTCGCCGGGGGCCCAGGTGGGCATTGCGTCCTGTTGGGCGATCCAAAGCGAGGCGAAGAAGCCGAGGCGCGCGTCTTCGATCATGCCGTCGTAGTTCCAGTCGGGCGAGATTTCATCGCTCGGCTGGTGGTACTGGACCTCTTCCCATTTCTCCTGCGTCTCTTTGCCCCAGCCTTCGGGCTTGCCGCGGAACTTGCGCCCGGCGTCCAGGTAGATCGCCGGGACCCCGATCTTCGCGAAGCTGAACTGGTCGGACCGGTAGAAGAAGCCGCGGTCGGGCGCCTGATCGGGCAGGACCTCGCGACCCTGCTCCGCGGCGAGGTCTTTGACGATGCCGTCGAGCGAGCTTTTGCCTAAGCCGATGTAGGTGAGGTCGGTCGTCCGTCCCCAAATGTTGCCGCCGTCGAAATTGACGTTCGCGGCGATCTTGCCCGCCGGGAAGGTCGGGTGCTCGGCGTAGTAGCGGGAGCCGAGCAGGCCCTGCTCTTCGGCCGCCACGAACGCGAACAGGATCGAGCGCCGCGGGCGCTCCGGCAGGGCGGCGAACGCCTTGGCGATCGCCAGGATCTGCGCGCAGCCGGAGGCGTTGTCGACCGCGCCGTTGTAGATCTTGTCTCCGGTCTTGTCCGGCTCGCCGATGCCTAGATGATCGTGATGGGCGGAGAGGATCACCACCTCGCTCGCGAGCTTCGGATCGCTGCCGGGGAGCAGGCCGAGCACGTTGGCGGTGGTGGCTTTCTCGATCTTGTTCTTGAGCGTGAGCGTGGTCTTGGCTTTGAGCGGGATCGGCCGGAAGTCGCGGCTCTGCGCGTCGGCGATCAGCTTCGCGAGATCGAACCCGGCGGCGGCGAACAGCCGCTTGGCGGCATCCTCGGTCGACCAGGCCGCAACCTGGAGGCGCGGTTCGGCGCCCGCCGGCAGCTCGAACTGCTCGCCCGTCCAGGAGGTCTGGACCACCTGCCAGGGATAGCCGGCCGAGTGGTTGGTATGGATGATGATCGCCCCGGCCGCCCCCTGTCGGGCGGCGCTCTCGTATTTGTAGTCCCAGCGGCCGTAATAGAGCCGGCGCTTGCCGGCGAATAGGTTGTCGTCGTCCTCCGGGTCGTTGTTGAGCATGACCAGGATTTTCCCCTTCAAGTCCATCCCCTTGAAGTCGTCCCAGCGATACTCGGGCGCCTGGATGCCGTAGCCCACGAAGACCAGCTCGGCGTCTTCGAGCTGGGCGCTCGCGGCCTGGACGCCCGAGGTCGCGATGTAGTCGTCGCTCCGCTTCCAGGCGACCGACTTGTCGCCCAGCGAGAAGGTCCAAGTCGCGGGCATCGCCGCGTCGTTGCCGACGATGTCGAAGCTCTGCTGCCAGCCGCCGTCCGGCCCGCCGGGGGTGAGGCCGAGCGCTTCGAGCTCGGTCGCGAGGTAGGCCCTGGCGAGTTGATCCCCGCGGCTCGCCGGGCCGCGCCCTTCGAGCGCGTCGGAGGCGAGGAAACGGATCGGAGCGGCGAGGCTGCCGGCGTGGATGGCCTGGGAGGCCTGCTCGGCGCCTTGGGGGAGGCTCAAGCCGGCGATGTCGGCAGCGCTGGCGGCGTTGGCGGCCACGGCGGAAAGCAAGAAGGCGAGGCTAGCGGTCGCGAGCCTTAGGCGGCGGAATCTCTGCATGGTCATCTCCTCGGCGAGGTGGGGGGCGGATCGGAAACTCGGAGGGGGTACGGAGGGCATTGCACGTCGGGCGGACTGTAGCAAATCGGGGTTCGATCGCAGTTAGGGGAGCCACCACCCGGCTGCGGGTTGCTCGCGCGCCCTGCTGCGAGCTAAGGTCTCGCTCGCTAGGATGAAGATCGAAACCCAGCTCCGCGACGGCCTGGTCCTCAACTGGGCGGTGCCCAAGGAGGTCTTGCCGGCGCTGCCGTCGGCCTTGCGCTATCAGATCCTCGCCGACGAGGGGAGCGAGCGGGTGATGGTCTCGGCCGTCCTGTTCCATCACGAGCGGTTGCACTGGCCGGCCCTGCCGCTGGTTCGGTTCTCGTGGCCGCAGATGAACGTCCGGATCTGCGTGCTCGACGAGGAGGGCGTTGCGTCGCTCTTGATCCGCCGGATCTTCGTGCCCGCCTGGGTCTATCCCGGCGCCCGCCTATTCGCCGGACCGCCGGTCGCCGCGGCACAGCTCGCTTTTCCCCGCCCTTCGAACCGGCCGGACGACCGGGAGTGGCTTTGGCGCGCGGCGTGCGGCCTCCGGTTCGCGGTGAGCGCCAAGCCGGCGGGGCCCGAGAGCGCCGCCGCCGGGCCTCAATCGCCGCTCGGTTCCTGGGAGCGCACCGTCCGCTACGTCCACGATCGGCCGCGCGGTTATACGCTTTATCCCGACGGCCTGCGGCGGATGGAAGTCGACCATCCGCCGATCGAGGTTTTGCCGGTGCGGGCCGAGATCCGCGAAACCGATCTGCTCGCGGCCTGTTTCGGCTTGGCGCACTTCGCTCTGCCACCGCTCCATTCATCCTGGCTGATGCCTGAGGTCCGCTTCTCGTTCGAGCTGGCGCTCACTCCGCGCCTGGTCGTGCCGCAGGGGGTGCCGCATCCGGCGGCGAGCCGCGCTGCGCTCCGCGAGCGTCATTCCTCTCCTCCGCCGCGCCTCGCGGCCTGAACCCGGAGGTTCCCCGATGGGCATCGAACGCGTGCAGACCGGAGCGCCGTGGGAATCGATCGTCGGCTATTGCCGGGCGATCCGGATCGGGAATCAGATCTTCGTCTCGGGCACCGCGCCGGTCGCCGAGGACGGTTCGACGTTCGCGCCCGACGACGCCTACGCCCAGGCCGCCAAATGTCTGGAGATCGCCCTCGGCGCGCTCGCGCGGCTGGGCGCGGACGCCTCGCACGTCGTGCGGACGCGGATGTTCGTCACCGACATCTCACGCTGGGAGGAGTACGGCCGGGCCCACGGAGAAGTGTTTCGGAACCATCCTCCGGCAACCTCGATGGTCGAGGTGCGGGCGCTGATCGATCCGCAGATGCTGATCGAGATCGAGCTCGACGCGGTCGTCGCTTGACCTCGCGAAGGACGGGGATCGGGTCGGGCGGCCCGCAGACCGTGGCGAGCCTGGAAGGCTCCGCTGCCGGGGTGCTGCTCGGCTCCGGCATCACCATCGCGAGCGCGCTCGGCGTGCGGGTGGCGATGGTGCGCTTCCTCACGCCGGACGATCTCGGCGCCGTGCTGTTGGCGATCGCGGTCACCTCGGTCGGCGGCATGGTGGCGACCTCTGGTCTGCGCTCGGCCTCCGCCCGGCGGATCGCGGACCGGCTGGCGCTCGGGGCGCGGCCGGAGGCCCAATCCGCCGCGCGCACGGCGATCGGGCTCAGCCTGGCGACCGGCCTGGTGGCCGCCCTGTTGATTCCCTTCCTGCCGCTCTTGGGCCTCGGACGGCTCGCGGATCTGCCGCTCGCGGTGCTCGCCGGGACCGCGCCGGCCGCCCTGGGATTGAGCGTCGGCGTCGCGATGTGGGGGATTTCCCAAGGTCATGGCGACACCCGAGGCAGAGCGCTGTTTCGCGACGCGGGGGGCAGCGCGCTGCGCCTCGCGGGAGTCGTGGCCGCCGGGCTTCTCTCCGGCGGGCCGGCCTGCTTCGCGCTCGGCTGGGGGATGGGCTCGCTGATCGGCGAGCTGGCCTTCGTCGGTTACGGCGCCCGCCGTGGCTGGCTCTCCCGCTCCGCTCCTGCCTCGGCACGGGTCGACCGCGGCCTCATCCGCTCACTGCCGCCGTTTATCGGCATGACCGTGATCAACCAGGCCGCCACCTGGCTCGACATCGTGCTGCTCGGCGCGCTCGCGCCGCTCGCCGCAGTGGGGATCTACGGCGCCGCGCAGGGCTTGAGCCGCGTCCTCGGCCAGGTGAGCGACAGCGCCTCCCATCGCTTTCTGCCGCTCGCCTCGGCCGCCGTCGCGGCGGGGGACGAAGTGACGCTCGCCTCCGGCTATCGGCGCTCCCGGCAGCTCGCCTTCGCCTATCTCTGGCCGGCTCTCGCTCCTTGTCTGCTCTGCCCGCAGGCGCTGGTCCGCGTCGCGTTCGGCGCTCACTACGAAGTGGCCGGCTCGGCGCTGCGATGGCTGGCCGCCGGCTGGCTCGCCCGCTCTCTCGCCGGCTATACCGAAGAAGCTCTGGTGGCGCGCGGGAGGGCGGCGCAGGTGTTCGCGATCACGCTCGGCAGCACGCTGCTGATCGCCGCCCTGTTCTTCACCTGGGTGCCGGTCTGGGGAGCCCTCGGCGCCGCGATGGCCGTGGCGGCGGGCCAAGCGCTGCGCGGCGCGGTGGGGGTCGCCCTGTTCGACCCGCCGCTGCGCCGCGCCGCCCTGATGCCGGTCGATTTCCTCCGCTTTTTCGGCGCCGCGGCGCCCGCGCTCGCGGTGGCGCTCGGGTTTGCGGCTTGGCCGGGCGCCTCGCCTGCCTGGCTGGTGCTCGGCGGGGTGGTGCTCGCGGCGCTCGCCGCCGCTTCCAGGCTGGCGGCGAGAGCACTTCGCTCCTTCTTCGCCGGCGCTCGCCGCGAGCGAGCCGGGCGGCCCGAAGACCGCCCGGGAAGCAGTGCCGAGTAAACCGGCGGCGAGGCTAGAACGTGCAGGCGGCCGGCACGCAAGCCGTGGGCGAAGCCGTGCACTGCGGCAGGCAGGACCCGAAGATCGAGCAGCGGACGCAAACCGATACCTGCTGCGTCGGGAAGGGGCCGGCGGCTCCGCCGTTTACGCCTTCGATCACTTCGAGGTGGCGTAGGGTGTCGCGGTGTAACTTCAACTTCCGTTTCATGATCGTTTTCTCCGAGATGAGCGCCGGGGGAGCCCCGGTCTCTGGAAAGAGAGACGATCGCGAATCCGGAAGGTATTAGACCGGATCTCGATGGCCCGCGACCAAGGCCCCCCTCAGCAACGCCGCCAGATTCGCCACGTGGGGCGGGTTGAGCATTTGAATGTGGTCCCCGGGCACGTCGATGATTTCGAGCGCCCCGCCCAGGCGGCGCGCCCAGCCGTTGTCGCGGGGAACCAGCCGGCACCAGAGCCGGGCGGTGCCGGCACCCAAAGCCGCGCGCAGCAGCACGACACGGGTGCCCGGCAGGAAGGCGGGCGGACCGAAGCGGAAGCGGCTCCGTGCCGCCATCGAAACCCGGCGCACCTCGTGGATTTGATGTTCGACCAGGGTGTTTCCGATCCGGCGCCGGGCGGCGCGCTGGATCAGGTGGGCGAGCGCTCGCACGGCGGTCGGCAGCCGACGGCCGCTGCTCCGCCAGATCCGCTGCGCGGCGAGCGCCAGCAGCTCGACGTCACGGACCGCGCGCGCGGCGATCGACACCGCGTCCGGCGTGTGCGAATCGCACATCGCGAGCAGCGCCACCGGCTCGCCGCGGGCGGCCAGGCTCCGCGCCATCTCGTAGGCGACCAGGCCGCCGTACGAATGTCCCAGTAGAAAGTAAGGACCGCGCGGCTGCACGGCGCGCATCCGCCCGATCAGCGCCTCGGCGAGATCTTCGACGGTCGCAAGCGGTGCCCGGCTGCCGTCGAGTCCGGGAAACTGGAGAACCCGCAACGGCAGGACTTCGCGCAGCTCGGCCGCCAGCGGCCGATAGACGAAAGCATAGCCATCGACCGCCGGGATGCAGAACAGCAGCGGCCGCTCGGCCGTGCCCTGGTGGCCCAACGACAGAACGGGCAGAAGGGCATCGCGTCGCACTCCCTCGCGCAGATGTTCCGCGAGGGCGCTCACGGTCTGGGCCGAAAACAAAAGGGAAAGCGGCAGCGCCGTCCCGAAGCGCCGCTCGATCGCGGTAAACAGGGAAACCGCCGCGCGCGAGTTGCCGCCGAGGTCGAAGAAGCTCTCGTCGATCCCCACCGTTTCTTGGCCGAGCACCTCGCACCAGAGTGCCGCAAGACGCGTCTCCACCGGATCGCGCGGGTAGGCGAAGGTCCGCTCGGCGATCAGCTCGCGGCCGGCAAGCGTCGCGAGCGAGCGTCGGTCGAGCTTGCCGTTGGCGGTCATCGGCAGCCGTTCGACCACCCGAAAGCGCGTCGGCACCATCGGCTGGGGCAACCGTTCGGCGAGCGCGCGCCGCAGATCGGCGCGGGAGAGCGGGAGGCCTCCCGCGGTGACCAGGTAGGCGATCAACTGCGGTTCTGCGCTCTCGCCGGAGGCGTTTTGCGCGGCGTCGTCGATCACCGCGACCGCGGCGTCGGCCACCCCCGGCAGATCGGCGAGCGCCCGCTCGACCTCCGCGAGGTCGATGCGCAGGCCGCGGATCTTGATTCGGGCGCCCACGCGGCCCAAATGCTCGAACGTGCCGTCTGCGGCGCGGCGCGCGAGGTCGCCGGTGCGGAAGCTCGGTCGGCCTCCGGCCGCTCCCTCGGTGCTCTTCGGATCGCGCCAATAGCCTTGGGCCACCTCCGTGCCGGAGACCTCGACCTCCCCCACCTCGCCGGGCGCCACGGGAGCCCCCGCGGCGTCGAGCAGCTGGATCTCCACGCCTGCCGCCGGCCGGCCGAGCGGCACGAGGGAAGGTAGCGGCTCGTCGTGGCCGTACGAGCAGATCGTCACCGTGCCGGTCTCGGTCGTGCCGAGCCCGAAGACCAGCCGCGCGCCGGGCCGGAAGACGCGCCGGAACTGCTCGATCTCGCGCCGGCCGACCGCCTCTCCGCCGAGCCGGACGCGGCGGATCGAATCGAACGCCTGTCCCGTCGGCAGCGTCGCGGCAAGCTGGCGGAATAGCGTCACCCCCGAGCTATAGACCGTGATCCGCCGTTCGGCGAGCCAGGCGCCGAGGGAGTCGATTCCCTCGGTGGTGACGAGGTAGGGGAGCAGCTCCGCGCCGGAGAGGAGCGCGCTCGCCAAATCGCGCAACGCCGGGTTGACGCTCGGTGGATAGAGGAGGGTGCAGCGGTCGGTCGGCTCGATTCCGAGCGCCTCGCGATTGAGCGCGGCGTTGCGCAGCACCGCGCCGTGGGTCTGGACCACCCCCTTCGGCCGGCCGGTCGAGCCCGAGGTGTAGGTGAGCGCGGCGATCGTCGCGCGATCGACCGAAGCCGGAGGCAGCAGCGGCCCGTCGCTCGCCGCTTCGAGCCACCCCGCGGGATCGAGGTCGAGGCGGATCGGCGGCGCCGGATGGCCTTGCCCCCATTCGCGGCCCGGCGCCGCGATCGCCACGTGCGCCTCCGAGTCCTCGACGATCCGGGCGTTGCGCTCCGCGGGAGCGACCGGATCGAGCGCGACGAAGAAACGCCCGGCGCGCCAAGCCCCGAGCATCGCGGCGGTGAGCCGCAAGCCCGGCTCGGCGATCAGCAGCACCGGCCGATCGGCCGGTGCCCCGGCCTCGATCAAGCGCCGCGCGACCCCCGCCGCCAGCCGGTCCAGCTCGGCGTACGTGGCGCTGCCGTCGGCGGCACACACCGCAGGCCGGTCCGGCCACCGCGCCGCCGCCGCGGAGAACGCCACGGCCAACCCTCCGGCTTCTTCGTCTCTCGGGTCCTTGGAGTCGTTGCCGTCTTTTGGATCCAACGCCCGCGCGATGCTCATCGGTTCACCCGGTCGTCCCGGTGCGCGCGGCCCCGTCGCCCCTCACCCGTCGCCAGATCTCCCGCGCCGGCAGCCGGACCGCCGCCCGAGCGATGCTGCCCGCCCCGAACCGCCGCCCGCCACCGTTCGCCGCCGCGAAGCGCGGATCGTCGCCCAAGTGCAGGGCGTGTAGCGCGTTCTTGTACAGAATCCGATCGAGCACCGCCGGCCGCCACCCTTGAAGCAAGAAGCGATCGACCGTCCGAGGCAGGCTGCCGCAGAGCGGAAACGCGCTGCCGAACAGGAATTGGTCCGCGATCTGGCCCCGGTTGACCGCGTAGACCCATTCCCGGCCGCTAGGGGTGAACAGGTACAGGTCGGGGGAGGGGAAGACGTTGGCCCGCCGCACCGTAACCGCAATCATTTCGCGCACGAAAGGGTACGCGCCGTGGCCGCAGATCAGATGCAGGCCGGGGAAGTCGTGCGCTACCCGATCGATCCATCGAGGGTGCGCATGATCGGGGCTCTCGCCGCCCCAGATCCCGGAGGTCTGAAGGAACAGGGCTACTCCCAGTTCCTGCGCCTTCTCGTAGAACGGATAGAGGCGCCGGTCGGCCACATGCTCGGAAAGCATCGGCGCGCGCCCCGGCTCGATCGCGATCCGCTTCAATCCGAGGGCGGTCACCACCCGCTCCAGCTCCGCCAGCGGATCGTGGCGCGCGCCGGAGACGTCGATCCCCGCGGCGCCCAGGAAACGGCCGGGGTACCGCGCTTCGAGGGCGGCCAGATCGTCGTTGTTCGTCCGCCGTGGCGGCAGCTCCCGCGCCCCGAGCTTCAGCCCGTCGTTGTTGCCCGAGACCGACACCGCCGTTCGAACCCCCGCCCGGTCCAGCTCGGCGAAGAATCCCTCGGGCGACAGGCCGGTCCAAGAGGCGAAGCGGTGACCGTCCGGACGCCCGGCAAGATAGGCGCCGTCGGAGGCGGAGGGCAGGCGGCAGCGGACGTCGAGGATCACGCGAGGGTTTGTCTCCGGAAGAGGGTAGGGGCTCATTTCGTCCCGCAGCGACTGGCTGCTGCCGAAGGTGCCCGAAGGAGCGAGGAGACCAAATGAACCCCTACCCGAAACAGAGGGCGAGCAAGACGCTGATTGTATCGCGGCCGTGTGGCGCCGAAGCCTTCGAGACCCTGTGCTAGCATCCCGCCTCGCCGCATTCGTCACAGATTCGTCACCCCACGTCATCGTGAACTGGAGCCTTGGAGCGGAGGGCGCCTATGAGTAAGGCCGATGCGATCATCAAGTGGTTCATGCCCAAAGAGGAGCGCTTTCACGAGCTTCTCGGGCGTGGTGCGGTCAACCTGGGGGAGGCCGCCAGGGTCTTCGCCGCGCTCGCCCACTCCGAGGACTTCGCGGTCCGCAAGAGCCACACGCAGCGGCTGCGCGAGTTAGAGAAGACGGGCGACGGCATCACCCGCGAAATCTTCGACGCGCTCAACTCCACGTTCATCACCCCGTTCGACCGCGAGGACATCCGCTCGATCGCGATCGACATGGATGACATCCTCGATTTCCTCGAAGCGGGGGCGAACTCGCTGGTTCTCTTCGAGCTGTCCGAGGCTCCCGAACCGCTGCGCCAGTTCGCCGACATCCTGGTCGACATGGTGACCGAGGTCGCCAAGATCACCGACCTGGTCTGGGACGCCAAGAACCAGGCGCGCATCCACGAAGCGATCGTCCGCGTCTCGGACCTTGAAAACCGCGCCGACGACCTGTTCAACCGGGTGATCGCCGAGCTGTTCCGCGGCGACAGCTCGCGGGCGATCGAAATCCTCAAGTGGAAAGAGGTCTACCAGGTGCTCGAAGACGGTTGCGACGCCTGCAAGGACTACACGCACATCATCGGCAACGTTCTGGTCAAGAACGCCTGAGGCCGATTGTGGGCACTTCCGAGCTCGCACTCGCCGGCATCATCCTCGTCGCGCTGGCCTTCGATTTCCTGAACGGCTTCCACGACGCGGCCAACTCGATCGCAACGGTCGTTTCGACCCGGGTTTTGACGCCGCAACAGGCGGTGGTCTGGGCGGCGGTCTTCAATTTCGTCGCCGCGTTCGTCCTGGGCACCCATGTCGCGAAGACGATCGGCAAGGGGATGATCAATCTCGACATCGTCTCGCCGGACGTAATCCTCGCCGGCCTGTTGGGCGCGATTTTCTGGAACCTGATCACCTGGTACTACGGCCTACCGGTCTCTTCCTCTCACGCGCTGATCGGCGGCTACGCGGGAGCGGCGGTGGCCAAAGCCGGCTTCGGCGCGCTGCTGCTCTCCGGCTGGACCAAGACGCTGCTGTTCATCGTGCTCGCCCCGATCATCGGCGCGGTGTTGGCGTTCATCCTCTCGATCGCCGTCACCTGGATCTTCCGGCGCTACGCCCCCTCGCGCCTAGACCGGGTGTTCCGTCGCCTCCAGCTCCTCTCCGCGGCAGCCTACAGCCTCGGCCACGGCGGCAACGACGCGCAGAAGACGATGGGCATCATCACCGGCCTCCTGGTCGCCTCGGGCCAGCTCTCGAAGTTCGAAGTGCCGCTCTGGGTCATCCTGCTCTCCCACGCCGCGATCGCCTTCGGCACCCTCTTCGGCGGCTGGCGCATCGTCAAAACCATGGGCACCAAGATCACCAAGCTCCAACCCTTCGGAGGCTTCTGCGCCGAAACCGCCGGAGCCATCACCCTCGTCGGAGCCACCCTCGCGGGCATCCCCGTCTCGACCACCCACACCATCACCGGAGCCATCATCGGAGTCGGCTCCACCCGCCGCCTCTCCGCCGTCAAATGGGGAGTCGCCGGCAGGATAGTCTGGGCCTGGGTCCTCACCATCCCGATCGCCGCGGCGGTGGCGGCGTTTGCGTACCACGTGATTCGGACGTTTCAGGGGTAGGGGGTGGGGGCTCCGCGCCCCCTGAGGAACAAATTTTCGCCGATCATCGAGATTAGCCACCCGTTTTACGTCTTTTATCCAGGTGAATGGGCCTCACCCCTTGTCTCACTACCTTGGGGCCCGAAGGAGACACCTGGATGGCGGGCGGTCACGATCAACTCTGGAAGGATCTGATTCGAACATTTCCGGTCGATTTCCTAAGGCTCGTCGACGACGACCTGGCGAGCAGGCTAGAGGTGTCTTCACTGACGCTCGGGCCGGTGGAGGAATTCCTTGACCAACCCTCGGGCGCCGAACGGCGGATGGATCTGGTGGGCAGCGCCAAAACTCTCGAAGGAAACGACGTCATCGTGCATGTGGAGATCGAGCTGAAATACCGGGCGCCGGTGCCGCCGCGGCTCTGCCTGTACAACCGTTTGCTCAGCTTGCGGAAGCGGCGACCGGTCCACACGATCGTGGTGTACCTTCATGGCGGCCCGGCGGGAGCGGGAATCTCGCGGTACGTCGAGATCTCCTGCGAACGGGAGATTTGGCTGTTCTCCTACCTGAGCTTCGGGCTGTCCGGGTCGCGCTCACGGCACTTCCTCGCCCGCCCTGAGCCGCTGGCCTGGGCGTTCGCTGCCCTGATGCGACCCATGGGCAGAGATCGCCAAGCCCTTCGTCGTTCCTGTCTTGACCGGATCGCGTCGGCAGAAGGTTTAACCGAGGTCGAACGATTTCTCCTATTCAACTGCGTGGCAACGTATCTAGAATTGGGAGGCGGTGCTGCGGAGGAGTTCGCCGTGCTTCGCGCCCGCTACAAAAAACCGGAGGCAGAGATGAAGCCAGTCACCTGGGAAGAGAAGGTCGAGGAGCGGGGCAAGGAGACCGGAATGCGCGAGGTGATTCTGCGACTGCTCCGTAGTAGGTTTCCGACCCTTAACGGTCAGGCGATCGAGCGGGTGGAGGCGATCCATTCCCCGGACGAGCTCGGATCGCTCGCCGAGCGGTTGCTGACCGCCCGCTCGCTCGAAGAGCTGGGACTGGCGTAAGCCCGCCGCGAACGCTGCCATGCTCCCGAAGGCAACCACCCTCGATTGGCGGCGCGACGACGGTTTCATCGTCACGACCGATCCATCCCGATTTCAGCTCGGCGAGATCCATGCCTTCCTTACGGGCTCCTATTGGGCCGAGGGGATTCCGCTCGCGACGGTCGAGGCTTCGATCCTAGGATCGCTGGCGTTTGCGCTGCTCGATCCGGAGGGCCGGCAGGTCGGTTTCGCGCGGGCGATCACCGACGGGGCGACGTTTGCCTACCTGGCCGACGTCTACGTGCTCGAAGAGTTGCGAGGCCGCGGGCTCGGGACGTTTCTGATGGAGTGCGTGAGCGCCCACCCTGAGCTTCAAGGGCTGCGCCGCTGGTCGCTGGTGACTCGCGACGCCCATTCGCTGTACCGTCGTTTCGGGTTCGGCGAGCTTGGGCGGCCGGGGGGATGGATGGAAAAGACGGACTCAGAGGTTTATAAGCGAAAAGGGGCATCGTGATTCTTACGCCGATCGTCCTCGAAGGGCCGTCGATCCGGCTGGAGCCGTTGACGCTCGAACATGCGGCGGGGCTCTTCCGTTACGCGAGCCCGGAAGTCTTCGAGTGGATGGTCGATTGGCCGATTGACGAAGGTCTCGATGCCTATCTGGACTGGGAACGCCGGGGGCTTGAAATTCCCGACTCGCAGCTGTTCGCGATGGTCGTGAAGGAGAGCGGAGAGCCGATTGGCTCGACCGCCTTTCTCGACGCGCGCCCGAGCAACCGCGCGATCGAAATCGGCCGCACCTGGATCGGCAAGGCCCACCAGGGAAAGGTCGCCAACCCGGAGAGCAAGCTCCTCCTCTTGACTCACGCCTTCGAGATGCTCGGCGCGCTGCGGGTTCAGCTCAAGACCGACTCGCGGAACCTCCACAGTCAACGAGCGATCGCCAAGCTCGGCGCCGTCCGCGAAGGCACCCTCCGCAATTATCAGGTCCGCGCCGACGGCCGTCCGCGCGACACCGTGATGTACTCGATCACCGCGGAGGAATGGCCGGCGGTGCGGGCGGGACTGGAACAGCGGCTGGCGATCTAGCGTCACGGAACATCCGCCACCCGCCCGCACCCCGATTACAATAGGCCCCCATGAGCCCTACCGCGCCCGCCGCCGACTTAGCCGCCGCTTCGCTTCATCTCCCTCGCACCGTCCGTGCCCCTCGGGGGACGGAGATCTCCTGTTTGGGTTGGCAGCAGGAGGCGGCGCTGCGGATGCTGATGAACAATCTGGATCCGGAGGTGGCGGAGCGGCCGGAGGAGCTGGTGGTCTATGGCGGGTCGGGCAAGGCCGCTCGGAACTGGGAGTGTTTCGATGCGATCGTGGCGACGCTGCGGCGGTTGAAGAACGACGAGACCCTCCTTGTGCAGTCGGGCAAGCCGGTCGCGGTGTTTCGGTCGCACGAGGAGGCGCCGCGGGTTTTGATTGCGAACTCGAACCTGGTGCCGCATTGGGCGACCGCGGATGAGTTCCGGCGGCTCGAAGGGTTGGGGCTCACGATGTACGGCCAGATGACTGCCGGCTCGTGGATCTACATCGGCACCCAAGGGATCTTGCAGGGGACGTTCGAGACGCTCGCCGAGGCGGCGCGGCAGCATTTCGGCGGTAGTTTGGCCGGGCGGTTGACGGTGACGGCCGGGCTCGGCGGGATGGGCGGTGCGCAGCCTCTTGCGGTGACGATGAACGAGGGGACCTGCCTGGTGGCCGAGGTCGATCGGACGCGGATCGAGCGCCGGTTGGAGACCCGCTATCTGGATGAGGTGGCGCCCGATCTCGAAAGCGGCATTCGCCGCGCTCTCGAAGCGCGAGACCGGCGGGAGGCGGTATCCATTGCGGTCGAGGCGAATGCGGTCGATCTGCTGGAACGGCTGCTGGCCTTGGGCATCGTCCCCGACGCTCTCACCGACCAGACCTCGGCGCACGACGCTCTGCTCGGCTACGTACCGCAGGGAATGACGTTCGCCGAAGCGGTCGAGCGGCGTAGAGCCGAGCCTGAGTCGTACGTCGCCCGTTCGCTCGCCACCATGGTGGCCCACGTGCGGGCGATGCTCGCGCTGCAGGAGCGGGGGGCCATCACGTTCGACTACGGCAACAACCTGCGCGGCCAGGCGCTCGCCGCGGGGGAGACGCGGGCCTTCGAGATCGGCGGGTTCGTGCCGATGTTCATTCGGCCGCTGTTCTGCGAAGGGAAAGGCCCGTTTCGTTGGGCGGTGCTGTCGGGGGATCCGGAAGACCTGGCGGTGACCGACGAGGCGATTCTCGCGACCTTCCCGGAGGATGCGGCGCTCGCGCGGTGGATCACGCTCGCGCGGGAGCGGGTGGCGTTCCAGGGGCTGCCGGCGCGGATCTGCTGGCTGGGCTACGGCGAGCGGGCGAAGGCGGGTAAGGTGTTCAACGAGCTGGTGGCGTCGGGCAAGGTCAAGGCGCCGATCGTCATCGGCCGCGATCATCTCGACTGCGGCTCGGTCGCATCGCCCAACCGGGAGACCGAAGGGATGATCGACGGCTCCGACGCGATCGCCGACTGGCCGATCCTGAACGCGCTGATCAACGCGGTGAACGGCGCCACCTGGATCTCGCTCCACCATGGGGGCGGCGTCGGCATCGGTTATTCGCAGCACGCGGGGATGGTGATCGTCGCCGACGGCACAGAGGCCGCCGCGCGGCGGATCGAGCGCGTGCTCACCAGCGATCCCGGCATGGGGGTCGTCCGCCACGCCGACGCGGGATATCCGGACGCGATCCGGGTCGCCCGCGAGCGCGGCGTCGACCTGCCGATGCTGTGAAGCGTTCACCGGCTCGCGCGCTCCGTTTTCTCCTTCTCGTCGGGGGCCTCGCGGCCCCTCTCCTTCCTCCGTACCTCGCCGCTCTGGTGCTCGGTGGCCTGGCCCTCGGCGGCTTGCTCGGCCTGCGGCCGCCGGGGCGCGAGCGGTGGATCGCTCTGGCGGCCTCCGCGGTCGCGGTGGCGGCGCTCGCCCGGCAGGGTTGGGTCGATGGCCAGGTGGAGCCGTCTGCCGAGCAGCTCCGCGCCAAGGCCTCCCGGGCATTTTCCGCCCTCTGGACCGATCTCGATCGGGAAGCCACGGCGGCGACGCTCTCTCTCGCTTCGGCAGAGACCGATCTCCAGCGCTTCGAAGCCCTGGGCGCCTTGACGCGCCGCGAGGCGGGCTGGCGCGGCGAGCTGGAGCGCGCCTGGGGCGGTTGGGACAAGGGGCGCCGCTCGATCCTATTGCTCGATCCGGACGGCCAGGCGGTCGCCTGGGCGGGGGAGGGGTTGCTCCACGAGCTGGCGCCGCAGGCGTATCCGATCCAGGGGCGGCTCGCCGCGGCGAGCTTCGGCGCTGCGACGCTGCTCGCGATCCGGCCGATCGGGAGCGAGGCCAGGCCCCGCTGGCGGATCGTCGTCGGCGCGAGCTATCCGACCAACCAGCTGCCGTTCCACTATGCCTGGCGGCGCCACCGGTGGGCGGTTATCGGTTCCGAGACGAGCCTCTCCACTTCGCAAGGAGACCGGCTGGACATGCCGCCGGGAACTCCCGAGCTGGCGGTCCGAAAGAGGGATCCGAAGGCGGTCCGGACGCCGCGCCTCGGTTTCTCTGCCGGCGCGCGGGTCGCCTGGGGGGCGCTCGGCCTGTCGATTCTGGCGCTCGCCGTGCTCCGCAGCTCGGGCCGCGCCCTGCCGAGCGCCACCTCCGCGATCGAAATCGCCCGCAGACCGGTGATTCCGCTCGCCCTCGGAGGCGCGCTCGCCCTGGCCGCCGCGGCGGGGGCCGGCGGTGCCGCTCTCTCCATCCTCGCCGGCGGGTTGGGAATCGCCGCGCTGGGGCTTTCTTCGGGTTCGCCGGGGTTGGCGGCGAGGCCGTTCGGACACATCGGCGGCCGCATCGGCCTGCGCGGCGCGATGGGGACCTCGGCCCGGCGGTTGGCGGGGCCGCTCGCCGGAGCGGCGAGCCTGCTGGTGCTGGTGGTCGTCGCCCTGCTCGCGCAGCGGTTCTCCGGACCCATGGACCTCGGCGGCAGCCTGCTCGGCAGCGCCAATGCGACCGCTTGGCGGGTCGGTTTCGCGCTCGCGACGCTCGGCCTGTTGTTCGCGGCCGGCCGGTTCGCCGCGGAAGCGCCCGAGCAGGAGCGTTGGGGCTGGATCGCGTTTGGTCTGGCACTTGCGAGCGGCGCGGCGGCCGATTTCGGCGCGCTGGCGATTCCCGGACTTGCCGCGGCGGGCGCTGCGGCTGCCCGTTGGGCCGGTCCCCGGGGGGCGCGCGAGCGCCCGAGCCCGGACGCGCCTCCCGGCGAAGGGCGTCATCAGGCGGCGGCGCTCGCCGGCTTGGTCGCCCTCTCGTGCCTGCTCGCGGGAGGGGTGGTCGAGGTCTCCTATCGCGCCTGCCTGCGAGGTGTCGTCGCGACCCGCCTGCCGGCGCGGCTCGCTCCGCCTCGGCCCGACGAGATCGTAGCGCTCCGCAAGCAGATCGAGAGCGGTTTTACCTCCGACCTCGATCGGTTGGCGCTTTCCGGCCCTTCGAGGCTCGAAGGGGAAGACCTGGCGTACGCGCTTTGGTGGCGCTCGCCGCTCGCCCGCCGCGGCGCGCTTTCGGCCCTCTCGGTGCAGCCGCTCGACCGCTCGGCGGGATCGGTCTTCTCTTTCGGCTTGCCGCTGTCTCCGGACCGACATCTCGATCGGACGAGCGAACGCTGGCGCGCGCTCGATCTGCCGCCCTGGCGGCAGGGTTTGATCGAAGGAGAGGTGCCGCTCTCGTGGGCCGGCAAACCTTGGGCGGTCGCGCGTTTCTGGTTCTTGCCGCGGCCGGGATTCCATCTCGCCGACGCGCGGCCGTTGGAGGAGATCGATACCGGTCTGCTGCGCGGCGGTCCGGCGGCGGTGGCGGTGGCGGAGCTCCCGGCTCAGGTGCAGTTTGCGCTCTACGACGGAGAAGGTCGGGCTCTCGCGCCCTGGGATGCGTCGCCGCCGCTGCCGGCCGCGCTGCGGCGCGCCCCGGCGACGATCGAGCCGCGGGTGCAGATGCCGGGCGGGATCGCGCTCGCCGCGGTCCGCCGGGTGGGGACCGGCTGGTCGGTGCTCTACCTGCCGCGGCTCGATGCGCCGGCCGCCCTCGAACGGGTGGGCAACGCGGCGGTCGGCGTCGTTCTGCTGTTTGCCGGGGCCGCCCTGCTCGCTCTCGTGGTCGTGCTGCCCCGCGCGGCGGTGCGCGAGCTGCTCGCCCGTACGGTGCGTTCCTATTCGCGTCGTCTGCTGCTGGTCTATGGCGTCCTGCTGCTGCTGCCGCTCGCGCTGCTCAACGCCGTGCTGGTCCGCGGCGTCGAGCGTCGGCTCGCCGAGCAGCAACGGGTGGCGGGCGAGGCGGCGCTCGCCTCGGCGCAGAGCCTGCTGGCGGAGGTGCTCGGCTCGCTCGCGACCGGCTTTTCGGTCGAGACGACGCTCGACGACGCGCAGCTCAGCCGGATCGCCGGCCTGGTCCATCACGAGGTCAACCTCTATTGGGTGGCCAAGGTCTACGCGTCGAGCAAGCACGAGCTGTTCACCGCGGGCCTCCTGCCGGAACGGATTCCGGGCGACATCTATGCTCCCTTGGCGCTCGGCGGCGAATGGGTTTCGTCGCGCATCAACCGCGCCTCGGGCGGCG
>JBDTZG010000114.1:0-9829 GCA_040005235.1 Acidobacteriota bacterium
GCCGGGCCGCAGAGCATGCGGACCGCCTGGAGGTCGTTGGTCGCCCGCGCCATCAGATCGCCGGTCGGATGGGCGTGGAAAAACGACTGCGGCAGCCGCTCCAGCCGCTCGAAATAGCGATTGCGCAGATCGAATTCGACGTCGCGGCTCATCGCGACCAGAATCATGCGCTGGAGGTAGTTGAATATGCCGGCGACGATCGTCACGCCGATCATCGAGACGGCGAAGACGGCGAGCGTACCCATACCTGCCCCGGCCCTCACCGCGTCGATGCCGCGGCCGATCAGGAGGGGATTGAGCAGGCCGACCGCGACCGAGGCGACGATCGTAAGAAGCCCCTTCCAGAGCTTGTTGCGATAGGGCCGCAGGAACGGCCAGAGGGCTTTGAGATTGTCGCGCATGGACGGCAGGGCTCCGGCGCCCGAAGGATATCGCACGCCTGCGGTAAACTCCCGCCGCCATGGCATACGAAGCGGTCATCGGCCTTGAGGTGCATGTCCAGCTCCTCACGGCCACGAAGATGTTTTGCCGCTGTCCGAACCGCTTCGGCGCCGAGCCGAATACCCTCGTCTGCCCGGTCTGCCTGGGATATCCCGGGACGCTGCCGGTTGCGAACCGCCACGCGGTCGACCTCGCGGTGCAGCTTGCGACCGCTCTGGGAGCCACGGTCTATCCGCGGTCGGTGTTTTCCCGGAAGAACTACTTCTACCCCGATCTGCCGAAGGGGTACCAGATCAGCCAGTACGACAAGCCGCTCGCCGAAAACGGCCGGTTGCTGCTTTCGGCTCACGACAAGGTGGTGAGGATCGAGCGGCTGCATCTGGAGGAGGACGCCGGGAAGCTCCTGCACGAGGCGCCCGGCGGCGGGCCGCTGTTCGGTCAATCGCTGGTCGATTTCAACCGCTGCGGCACGCCGCTGGTCGAGATCGTCTCGCGCCCCGAGATCTCGTCGGCGGCCGAGGCGCAGGATTACCTCCAGACGCTCCACCAGCTGCTCCTCTACACGGGGACCAGCGACGGCAACATGGAGGCGGGCAATCTGCGCTGCGACGCCAACGTCTCGGTGCGGAAGGCGGGCGATCCGGTGCTCGGCACTCGCGCGGAGGTGAAGAACCTCAACTCGTTCAAGAATCTCGGCCGGGCGATCGAATACGAGATCGAGCGCCAGATCGAGATCCTCGAAGGCGGCGGGCGGGTGACCCAAGAGACGCGCAGCTTCGACGCCGACAAGGGGACGACGCGAACCCTGCGCAGCAAGGAAGAGGCGCACGACTACCGGTACTTCCCCGAGCCCGACCTGCCGCCGCTGGTGATCGACGAGGCGCGCCGGGCCGCGTTGGTGGCGGAGCTCCCGGAGCTGCCTTGGGTGCGCCGGGCGCGCTTTGCCGAGCGATACGGCCTGTCGGCCGCGGACGCCGCGGTGCTTTCCGGCTCGCGCGAGCTGGCCGACTACTACGAGGCGACCGTCGCGGCGTTGCCCGAAGGAGAGATCCGCGGCCGGGGGGCAAAGCCGGCGGCCAACTGGGTGATGGGCGAGGTGCTGCGCGAGTTGAAGGAGCGGAAGGCGGGGCCGGAGGGTGCGCTCGCGCCGGCTCGCCTCGCGGGTCTGGTCGCAGCGATCGAGCAGGGGAAGATCTCCGCCTCGGCGGCCAAAGAGGTCTTCGTCTCCATCTGGGACACGGACGAGGAGCCGGCTGCGGCGATCGACCGCCTGGGGCTGGGCCAGGTTTCCGACGCCGGGCAAATCGAAGCCTGGGTGCGCGAGGTGATCGCCGAGTTTCCGGCTCAGGTGGCGCAGCTTCAAGGGGGCAAGCTCCAGGTGCTCGGCTTCCTGGTCGGCCAGGTGATGAAGCGCTCGGCGGGCCGCGCCCAGCCTCCGGCCGTGCAGCGGCTGATGCGCAGTGAGCTTGGGATTCCGGAGGGGTAAGCCCCTGATCCAGCTCTTCCACGTCTCGAAGCACTACCCGGGAGGCCAGGCCGCTCTGTCGGATCTGACCTTCGAGATCGGGCGCGGCCAGTTCGTGTTCCTAACCGGGGCGAGCGGCGCCGGCAAGACCACGCTGCTGCGTTTGATCTTCCGCGAGGAGATCCCCTCCTCCGGCCAGATCCTGGTCAACGGCCGGAACGTCGCGTCGATCCCTCAGCGGAAGATTCCCTACCTGCGGCGGACGATGGGCGTCGTGTTCCAGGACTTCCGGCTGATCGCGAGGAAGACCGTGTTCGAGAACGTGAGCTATTTGCCGCGGATCCTCGGCGTCGATTTACGGGGACGGAAAAAGCTCGCCTACCATGCGCTCCGCCGGGTGGGTCTCGCGCATCGGATGAGCTCGTTTCCTCCCGAGCTTTCGGGCGGCGAGCAGCAGCGGGTGGCGATCGCCCGGGCGTTGATCAACGAGCCGGACATCCTGATCGCCGACGAGCCGACCGGCAACCTCGACCCCGATCTCGCGCGCGAAATCCTGCGCCTGTTCCTGGCGGTCAACCAGCGCGGCACGACGGTGCTGCTCGCGACCCACGACCGAGAGATGATCCAGCGGGTCGGCGGCCGGGTGCTCACACTCGACCGGGGGCAGGTGGCGCTCGACCGGGAGGTCGTGGGAACGGAGAAGCCGGAGCTCCGGCTGGGGGATGAAGAGGATCTAGAGGTGGACGGTCACCGGGAGCTGGGATCGGCAGAGGACTTGAAGGACGGCAAGGACATCAAGGGCATTGAGGACGAAAGCGGTGGGGAGGAAGAGGTTGGGCAGGCGGCGGAGGCGGGTGGGGCGGATGAAGCGGGCGAAGAGGCGGAGCTTTGAGTTTTCTTCAGGCTCTTCGGTCGTTCTTAGGCGACGCTGCGATCAATCTGGTCCGCGGGTGGAAGGTCAGTTTGGTGGCGGTTTTGACGATCGCGGTGAGTCTGTTTCTTTCGGGCGTTTTCCTGCTCGCGAGCCGAAACCTGGCTCGGAGCGTCGAGCGTTGGCAGCGCGAAGCTCGGGTCGTGGTGTACCTGACGCCGCAGACCACGTCGGCGGAGCTTGCCGTTTGGGCTCGGCGGGCGACCGGTGAGCGTTGGGTGCAGGCGGTCCATCCGGTCGATCAGCGCCAGGCCCAGGAGCGTTTCCGGTCGATCTTTCCGAGCCTCGCGGATCTGGTGACCGGGGGCTCGGAAGAGCCGCTGCCGGCGTCGCTCGAAATCGAGGTCCGGCCCGCTGCGAGCGGCTCCCAAGAACAGCTCCTGGCGCTTGCGTCTTGGCGCCATGCGGCGGGCGTCACGTTGATCGACGACGACCGCGAGTGGCTCGCCCAGGTTCAGGGGCTGGTCGCGGTGATCCGCGGCGTCGGGCTGGTGCTCGGCTTGGTTTTGCTGGGGGCGGCGGTGTTCACGATCGGCAGCGTGATTCGTCTCGCCGCGTTTCTTCACAGCGAGGAGATCTCGATCCTTCGCCTGGTCGGGGCGACCGAGTTCTATATTCGCGGGCCGTTTTACGCCGAAGGTCTGCTCCAGGGCACGCTCGGCGGCCTGTTCGCGGCCGGCGGTCTCTATGGCGCCTGGCTGCTGGTGCGGCAACGGGCGGGCGACGCACTCGTCCCTTCGCTGCTCGCGGCGGATTTCCTGAGCCCCGATCAGCTCGCCGCCCTGGTACTCCTGGGCACCGCGGCGGGATTGCTCGGCGCGATCGCCTCCCTCCGCGGCGAGACCCTGCGCTCCTCGTCCTAAAATGAAAAAGGCCCCGCCGAAGCGGGGCCTAGAGGGTTTTACCCGAAGAACGAGCTACTGGACGGAGAGGATCACCAGCGCGCGCCGATCCTCGGACGCGTTGCCGGTCGAGTCGGAGGAGCCGCGACCCTCGGTCGTGATCCGGCTCGGATCGATTCCGTGGCGGGACACCAGGTAGTCCTTGACCGCCTGGGCGCGCTGCTCGCTGATCCGCTGATTGGCGGCGGCCGAGCCGCTCGGATCGGTGTAGCCAAGCACCTGAGCCCGCAGCTCGGGATCCTGCTTCATCTTGAGAGCGACCTCGTCGAGCTTCGCCTTGGCGATGTTCGACAGGCGGGCGCTGCCCGGGGTGAAGTTGACCGTCACCCGTTCCTCGGGCCGGGGCGCGGGAGCTGGCGGCGGCGGCGGAGGCGGAGCGACCATCGGCGGCGGCGGGGCCGGCGCGGGGGGCGGTTCCGGAGCGGGCGGCGGCGGGATCGCTGCCGCAGGAGGCTCGGGACGCACGCGGAACGCAGCCGGCATGTAGGTCAGGCCGACCAGGCCGCCCAGGGGGCAGTGCTCGTCGATCGAATCGAGCTGCGCGAGGTCGGTGCGCAGAGCGAAGTTGAAGGCCCAGTTCTGATTTTCACCGAGCCACAGACGGCCGCCGGAAGTCAGGTCATAGGCGTCTTCCGGCAGCAGCCCGTCGCCCGAATAGCTATGGCCGACCACCTCGGTGATCCAATCGAGCCGATCCGACACGCTGCCGGCATAGCCGATGCCGCCGGTGAATTCCTTCGCCAGAAACGCGGCGCCGTGATTGCGCGAATCGCTATAGCCGGCGTTCAAGACCCAGTTACGGACCCGCCAGTCGAGGCCGACTCCCCCGCCGACCCGGTCGCTCGCGATCTTGTCGTCCCCGGTCGGCGCATCGAGGAAGGCGTTGATCGCGAAGGAAGTGTCTTCGCCCGGTTCGCCGTAGAACCGGTATTTGCCGCCAATGCGGAGGTTGCCGACCCCGGAATCGTCGAGATCGAAGCCCGGAAGATCCCCTTCGTCGAAATCAAAGTCTTCGTAGGGGAGCGACAAGCTCAGCTCGAACCGGTCGGTGAGGCCGTAGCCGACGCTCGCGGAGAGCCGATTCCAGTCAAAGCTGAGCTCGTCATTGCGCCGAGTCCGAAAAGCCTTGATGTTGATCAGGCGGTCCCAGTTGTTGTAGTACGACCCGAAGGACCATTGTCCTTGGGGTAGGGTCTCGCCGGTAAACAGGGTGAACAACCCGGTTTCGCCGGTGATGGTCGGGGCGTTCGCTTCGACCCCCGCAAAAGCCGTGGCTGGTGCCAGGCAGAGCGAGAGGCACAAGGCAACTCGTTTCATAGTGGATCCTCCTTAGGTACGGATCGTAATAACGATCCATCGAGTCGAGTCATCGATACTAAAGAAAGTCAGTGGATGGTGCAACGGTCCCGCGGCGCCCACGCCGTTAGGACAGCTGCCCTTCGTATCGCCCCGGCGCCACCCGCCGGGTTTGAATCAGATGAGGATCGATCGCTTCGCCGAGATTGAACAGGCGCGCGCCAATCCAGGCGAGCGTCAGGGTCGGGATCGGTCCGGTGAAGGGAATCAACGCCTCGAACGTCGCGACGTTACGCAGCGCGGTGAGTCCGAGGCGATTGAGGATCAGCCATTCAAGCGGCGCCGAAAGACTGTCGAGACCGAGATCGAGCAGGTCGAGGCCGACCACCAGCGCGAGCGGAACCGCCCGGATGGTGGTGAAGAAATCGGCGTCTTTGGGCACGCGAATCTTTTTCAGGCGCTGGTAAGCCAGGCCGAGCACCAGCAATCCGCAGAGCAGCGAGGTCAGCATGACCCCACCGAGTATGAAGGCGAAGCTCTTGAGCGACACCGTGGAATCCTCCCCCGTATGATCCTTAAGGAGGCCGGTCGAAACACCGGCCGGTCGAAGGAATAAGCACAAACCGCGCCTACGCTGTTGCGTGGGTAAGGAGGGTACCCTGCCGAAGGTCCGAAAGCCAAATTGGAGGTCGATTTGGAGGTCGTTTCGCAAGTTGACCCTTCCGATGGCACTGGTCGCAGTGGTCGCGATGGTTGCGATCGCCGCTTGCCGAGCCTCGGCGCCGAGCCCGCTGGCGGTCCCCGAGGTTACCGGGCGCTTGGATCGAGATGCCTCCTCCTTGTACCTGTACTACGCCTACCGGGGCTTCCTGCGCGACGAGCTGGACGATTCGGATCCCAAAGACGGCTCGCGCTGGGCCAAGGGGGCGCTGTCCGCCGCCGCCCTGGCGCGGAAGGGGTTTCCCGGTGCCGCCACGGATACCGCTCGGTGGACCGATGAGGCGCTCGCCGATTGCGACGCAGGCTCGTTTCGTTGCCAGAACACCCAGCTCACTTTGGAGCGTCTGGTGCTTCAGTTCCCCGACATCCTACCACCGGAGCTGATGGCCCGGGTTCGAAAGGCGGCCTCCGCCGGCGCCCCGCCGCCCGGCCCCGAGCAGGTCGCCGATCCGTGGCGCTTTACCGAGACCGAGAATCAACGGGTGGTCCAGGCGGCCCGCAGCCTGGTGGCGGAGGTCGTCGCGGGCCGGAACGAGTCGGCATTCCTGGACGGTTGGAACGACTACCTCCTGGCATTTTTTGCCGCCCACGAACGCGAGGGTTGGTACGAGGCCGAAAGCCCGGGTTACCTCGCGATCTCGATGACGGCGCTGCTCCAGATCGTCGATTTCGCTCCCGGCGAGGAGTTGCGCTCCGCCGCCCGGCGCGAGCTCGACCGGCTGTTCCTCGCTTGGGCGCGCGAACAGGCGGCTGGTTTTCCCGCCGGAGCCAAGAGCCGGACCTACGTCCATTGGGCGCTCGGCGCCACCAACACTCCCTGGCAGGCCTGGGCTTGGCTGCTCGCCGGGATCGGCGACCCGCGCGAGATCCGTTTCGTCGACGCGCCGCAGCTCGCGGTGAGCGGCTATCGGCCGCCGGCCGAAGCGGTCCAAGCGCTCGCCCGGCGACGCTTCGAGCCGCCTTATGAGATTCGCTCCCGGCGAACCTTGCAGACCGGGCGACGCCGGCCTCTCGACCTCGCTCGGACCTCCTGGGCGACGCCGGATTACGTGCTTGGCGCGGCCCAGTCGATCGCCGGCCTGTCGATCGGCATCTCGGGCGGTCAGGAGATCGTGGCTGCGCTTTTCCCTGAGGGGGGAGGTTTCGCGCCGCTCTACCTCTGGAGCCGCAATCGCAACCCTCACGAGGACCGCTGGAAGAGTTGGGTGGGTCAAGACTTCGCAATCGCCGAACGCAACCGGGTGCTCGCCCGCCTCGGGCGCGTGGGCGTACCGGAGTCCAATCTCGGCGATCTCGGGCATGCCTACCTCGCACCCGGCTGGAGCCGGCCGGTAGCCGTCTCGGGCTCCGTCGTGGTCGCCCGGCGCGGCCCGGTCTACGTCGCGCTGGTCACGGCCGGCGGCTGGCAGGTGGCGCGCGCCGCGACGCGTTTTCCCGACTACTTCGGCGGCGATCCGGCCTATCGCGATGCTTGGGTCGCGGTGCCCGACGTCCAGCCGGCATCGATCGCGCTGATCGTTGGGCGCCGGGCGGAGGATGGTGATTTCGCGACCTTCGCATCGGGCTTCGCGTCGCGTGCGAGCCTGCGGGTGAACGGCCGGGAGATCGAGTTGATGGAGGTCGGAGCGGAGCGGCTGGTCTTTGCACCGGGCGAGTATGCGTTTGTCGGCGGACGCCTCCTCGCGCCTTAGACCTGAAAAAAGCGGGGCCGCCGAAGCGGCCCCGCTTGGGTCCAACGAGGTGCGGAGCCTGAGGGTTAGAACTTCACCCGCACGCCGATCTGAGTCAAGCGCTGCTCGCCCTGGCCGGGATCGCCGGCGAAGGCCGTCGCCTGCCGGTAGTTGTTCGCCGTCCGGGTGCCGTTGAACTTGGCCGGGTTCTTCGAGTTGGTGACGTTGAACGTCTCGGCGATCAGCTCGAAGCCGTAGTGGCCGCCGAACGTGAACTCCTTGGCGAGACGGATGTCGAGCTGCTTGAACGCGCTGCCACGCAGGCTGTTCGGCTTGCTGACGCCCGGCGCGAGATCGAGCCGGAAGCCGTCGCCGTTCAGGTCCACGCCGGCGATGTCGGAATAAGGCAACGCCGAGCGATAGCGGAACGTGCCGGCGACGTTGATCCCCCACGGTGCGCGGTAGATGCCGCCAATCGTGAAGCGATGGCGCGCGTCGGTGTTGAGGGGGCCTTCGCAGACGCCACTGCAGGTCGGGTTCAGCGGGTTGAAAGACACGTCGCGACCGGCGGTCAGGTCGGGCTGGTGGTCGACGACCGTGAGACGGAACTCGTCGGCGCCGCCGAGGATGTTGCCCTCGGCCTTCGAATAGGTGTAGAAGCCCTGGAATTCGAACTTGCCCTTGGGATCGCGGGCGCGGAAGCCGACGTTGGCGCCGCGGTAGGTCGCGGAGCCGTTACCGGACCAGATCCGGAAGTTGCCGAAGGCCGGGAAACGGCGCGCGCCGGTCGCCGGATCGCGCGGGTTGGCGCGGAAGCGGAACGGAATGTCCTCGTAGTCGACCGACACCGCCTCGAAGTTGAAGCCGAGCCAGTCGTTCGCCTGGAGCGAATATCCCAGCGAGATCTGGTCGGAGTAGGGCGTAGCGAGGGTCGGCGAGGCCACGTCGTTTTCGGGCGGAACCGCGGCTCCAGGCAGCTGGTTTGGCGGCAGCGGCTGGCCGACCCGGTAGAGCGAGCCGTCGGGGTTGCGGATGCCGGCCTGGTTGTTGTTGTTGTAGACCACGCCGAAACCGGCCGACTGCACGGCCAACGCGGGGAAGAGGATCGTCGCGTTGGTATACGGGAAGTCGTAGTAACGGCCGATACCGCCGCGCAGCAGGTGCTTGCCGTCGGCCTTGATGTCCCAAGTGAAGCCGAGGCGGGGCGCCCAGTTGTTGTCGTCATTCGAGAGCTTGCCGCCCTGACCGCCCTGGAAGTCGCGCAGGTAGCTCTCGTTGTAGCGTGTCTGGGTGGACAGGGTCTGCCACAGGCTGCTCGCCCGTTGATCAAGGTCGAAGCCGTCGTTGTAGTCGTAGCGCAGGCCGAGGTTGATGGTCAGGTTGTCGTTGACCGACCAGTCGTCCTGGAAGAACGCGCCGTACTGCTTGATCGGGGTCTTGTTGCCCGAGAAGCCGCCGTTGAACGTGATATCGCCAACCGGCGAGTTGAGATTGTCGTTGAGCAGCGAGAACTGGCCGTTCAAGCCGGTCGAGAAGTCGCCGCCGAGGGTGGGTTCGTTGACGTAGGAGACGCCGGTCTTGAAATCGTGGCGGCGGCCGCCGAGCGTGCGCGAGAAGCTGAAGTCGTCCTTGTACTGGTACTTCGCCTGGTTCGTGGTCTGCGGCGTGTTGATGTTCTGGCCGACGGTGACACCCGAGGGGAAGTAGAGGAACGGGTCGTTTGAATCCGCGGTGATCGAGTTGGTGAACTTGGTGTACTGGAAGACCGCCTCGTTCAACGCGTCCGAGCCGAGCTGGGAAGTATGGCCGACCAGGATCGACTTGTAGTCGTTAGACACGGTGCCGAGCGAGCTGGGCGCCGCGAGCGGGTTCTGGCCGTACTTGTCGGTGTTCTTCTGGTAGCCGTAGCGGACCTGAAGGAACTGCTTCGGGGTCACGTCCCAGGAGAGCTTGGCCTGGCCGAGCTGATCTTCGAACGGCACCACGACCGACTGGCCGTCGAGGGTCGGCAACACGCCGCCGGTGTTGATCGAGTAGGCGGTGTCGCGCTTGGTCTTCTCGTAGGTGGCGAAGAAGTGGGCTTTGTCCTTGACGACCGGGCCGCCGAACGAAGCGCCGTACTGCTTGCGCTTGTAGGCCTGCTTGCCTGCGCCGGACAACTGTTCGGTTTCGGTTTCGGTGTTCAGGCTCTTGTCGCGGAAGAAGCCGTAAACGCTTCCCTGGTATTCGTTCGTGCCGGTCTTGGTCACGACCGAGAGAACGCCGCCGGTGGTGCGACCGAACTCCGCTTTGTACTGCTGGGTCTGGATCTTGAATTCCTGGACCGACTCGAGCGGGAAGTTTTGCAGCGCGCCGCCGATCGTGTCGTCGGTGTTGTCGCCGCCGTCGACCACGTAGTTGACGT
>JBDTZG010000115.1:0-9808 GCA_040005235.1 Acidobacteriota bacterium
GTGAGATAGCCGACGCCCACGTCGTCCAGGAACGCGAGCCGGTCCGAGATCTCCTGAAGCACCTTGCCGACGATCGTCCGTTCTCGCTCCGAGAGAGCAAGCCCCCAGAGGAAGCGGCGCAGATCGGCGACCGAGCGGGAGGAGAGCGTGTCGATCGGCTGGCCGGCGACGGTGACCGCGAGCGCCTCGGGGCGCAGGCGCCGGCCCTTGCAGTCCGGGCAGGGGTTGATCGACATGAAGCGCTCGATCTCTGCCCTCACTCCTGCCGATTCGGTCTCCTTATAGCGCCGCTGGAGGAGGGGGACCACCCCTTCCCACGAGCCTTTCCATTTGTAGCTCGATTTGCTGCTTTCCAGCTTGAAGGTCAGCTCCTCGCTGTTGCCGTAGAGGATCGCGTCTTGGGCGATCTTCGGCAGCCGGCTCCAGGGGGTCGACATCGAGAATTCGAGCGCCTTGGCGAGCGTCTGGATCATCCGCATCCGCCAAGACTTCGACCCTTCCGGCCAGGGGGCGACCGCCCCGGCGTCGATCGAGCGTTCGGGATCGGGGATCACCTTATAGGGATCGACCCCCATCAGCGTGCCGAGGCCGGAGCAGGTCGGGCACGCGCCGTACGGGCTGTTGAACGAGAACAGCCGCGGCGTGATCTCCGAAAGGCTGGTGCCGCACTCCGAGCAGGAGTAGTTCTGCGACAGCGTCTCTTCCGGCTGCCCTTCGGGTGCGAGGACGATCAGGCCGCCCGAGACCTTGAGCGCCGTCTCGATCGAGTCCGCCAGGCGCTTCTCGATGCCGGGCTTGACCACGATCCGGTCGACCACGACGTCGATCGAGTGCTTCTTCTGTTTGTCGAGCGTCGGCGGCTCCCCCGCCAGCTCGACCAGCTCGCCGTCGATCCGGACGCGATGGAAGCCTTCGCGCGCCATCTGGGCTAGTTGCTTCTTGTACTCCCCCTTCTTGCCGCGGATGAACGGCGAATAAAGGACCAGCCGCGTTCCCGCCGGCTGTTCGAGCGCCCGGTCGACCATCTGCTGCACCGTCTGGGGTCGAATCGTGGCGCCGCAGTTTGGGCAGTGCGGGATGCCGATCGACGCGAACATCAGCCGCAAGTAATCGTGGATCTCGGTGACCGTACCGACCGTCGAACGCGGGTTCTTGGAGACCGACTTCTGCTCGATCGAAATCGCGGGCGACAGCCCCTCGATCGAATCGACGTCCGGCTTCTCCATCTGCTGGAGGAACTGCCGGGCATACGACGACAGCGACTCGACATAGCGCCGCTGTCCCTCGGCAAACAGGGTGTCGAACGCCAGGGACGACTTGCCGGACCCCGAAACGCCGGTGATCACCACCAGGCGGTTTCTCGGGATCTCGACGTCGATGTTCTTGAGGTTGTGCTCGCGGGCGCCGCGGACGGAGATCGATTCCATAGGGCGGAGCATCCTAACCCAGCGGGTGGCACGGATATTTCCGCTTCAAGGGAATCCGGTGCTTCAGATCCCCCCAAACCAGGGGTACCCCCGGTCCTCCCAATAGCCGCCCGGCTGTTCGGCGGTCCACTCGATGCGGGTCAGGTACTTGGTCATCTTGTAGCCGAGCTTGACCGGGCTGTAGAGCCTCAGCGGGGCGCCGCGTTGGGGGGTAAGGGGCCGGTAGTTGAAGGCGTAGGCGAGGATGGCCTGGGGGTGCATTGCGCTTTTGAGGTCGAAGCCGTTGTAAAAGCCGGCGTCGAACGAATCCAGGCGCAAGAAACGCGCGGCGGGAAGCGGTTCGACCAGCGCCGCGACGGCCGCCAGGGGCACCCCCGTCCAGGTGCCGATCGCGGACCAGCCTTCAACGCAGTGGTGCTTGACCGTGTAGGTGATGCGCGGCAGGGTCTGGAGCTGATCGAGGGTAAGCCGCATTGGCCGGCTCACCAGGCCGCCGATCTCCAGCGCCCAGGCGGAGGGGTCGGCGAGGATCGGCGCCGGGCGGGAGATGAAATAGGCCGGAAATGCCGCTTCGGGCGTCCGCTCCGCCAGTTCGTAGGTCGGCGCGAGGCGGTTGGGCGAGAGCCACAGATTCTCCCCAACCCAGTCGTTCAGGTCGCCCGCCGCGGCGAACGCCGAGCGGCCGAGCTTGCCCCCCTTCCAGCCGCAGGCCGAGAGGAGAGACGCCGCACCGCCCGCGAGACCGAATCGGAGCAGGTCGCGGCGCGAAAGACGCTCGATGCGGTCGAAGCCTTCGACGCGTTCGATCCTCGATTCCTCAGTCATGGCTCGGGAACCTCCCCCGGTAGCGGCCGGTGATCATGGCGCGGAGCGACGCCGGATCGACGAGAAAGACCAGCGCAACGTGGAGCAGCGTGAATCCGACGAACAGCCAGACCGCCAGGAAATGCCAATAGCGCGCCCGCTCGTAGCCGCCGAACAGGGTCGTGAGCCACGCGAGCTGTACCGGCTTGTAGATCGCAAAACCGGTCGCGGTGGAGAGCACGCCGAGCAGGAAGATGAACGAATAGGCGGCTTTTTGGAGCGCATTGTGCTTGCCCTGCGGCGGGTGCTCCTTCTTCAAGCGCAAGTAGTAGAGCTGCATCGCCCACGCCTTCGACAGGTCGCTGGGGCGGAACAGCAGGCTCTTCCACTCGCCCGATACGATCAGGAAGCCCAGGTAGAACAACCCGGTCAGGACGAACGGCCAGGCGAGCGTGAAATGCCAATCGAGCCCTCCGGCGAGCCAGCCGCCGAGCCGGACTGCCGCAGGAAGGCGAACCCCCTCGAACGGGTTGGGACCGGGCGGCGGCGCGCCGCGCAGGCCGAAGCGGGGGAAAGCGCCGTAGATCTGCAAGCCGCTGCCGATCATGCCGAGCAGCAGCAGCGCGTTCGCCCAATGGGTCACCCGCGCCGGCCAGCGGTGGCGCAACACCGAGGCTGGCACCGGGGGTACCGGGGCGGCGGGCGGCTCCGAGAGCGAAGGGGCGGCAGCCTCCGGCGCCGGCTCGACCTCCGGAGGGTCGGAAACGGCCGAGGGTTCGGCGGGCTCGCTCTCGCTCATACAGACTCCTTGGCCGGAAAACGGCCGGCGGTTACACCCGTGCTCAAGCGAACAGCAACGCCACGCCGGCCACCGCCAGCAGCGCGCCGCCGAGGCTCGCGAGGCTGAACTTTTCGCGGCCGAGCAGGACGACGATCGGCAGGATCAGCACCGGCGTGATCGCCATCAGGCTCGCGGCCACCCCGGCGGAGGTTCGCTGCACCGCGACCAGCGACAGGCTGACGCCCAAGAAAGGCCCGAAGATCGCCCCGAGCGTGGCCCAGCGCACGGCAGGGCGATCGGCGAGGGCAGCCCTCATCCGCCCGCCCCAGCGCAGCGCGAGCGCGACGATCAGGAACCCGCCGAGCCCGGCGAGCACCCTAATCTGCGTCGCGACAAAAGGGTCGAATTTCCCCATGCCGATCTTCGATAGGACCAGCCCCCCCGCCTGGCCGAGGGCACCACCTGCCGCGAGCAGCAATCCACGACTGCGGTAGCCGGGAGCGGGCGCCTCCGACGCGGGATCGGCGATGTCCGAATCCGGCAAGGGTTCGGGGGCCGAGGGAGAGCGGGCGGCGATTGCCGCCGCCACCCCGCAGCCGATCAGCGACATCGCCCCGAGGTCGAGCGCGCCAAGGCGCTCGCCCAAGAACAGCCAGCCGAGCAGGGCGGCGAAGGGCGGCGCCAGGCACATGACGACGGAGGCCAGCCGCGGACCGATGTAGACGAACGCCTTGAATAGGCAGAGATCGCCGAACGTGAACCCCACCAAGCCGGAAACCGCGAGCCAGCTCCACGCGTGCGCCCCGGCGTCGAGCGGCAAAAGCCCCCCTTGCCGGATCGCGTGAAGAACGGTCAAAAAGACGGCGGCGAGCGCCATCCGGATCAAATTCGTCGACAGGGAGCCGATCCGCCGCCCCGCCGTTTCGAACGCCAGCGCCGAGATCGTCCAGCACGACGCGGTGCCGAGCGCCGCGAGCTCGCCGATGCGGGTCGAAAGCATCGAGGCAGTGTATGCGACTCCCTGCCGCGCCCGGGGACTTGCCGCTGCTACACTTCCACCGGCCGGCCGGCTTCGAGGTCGAGGCGCCGGACGCGGGAGCCCTCGTTTCCATGAATCTAACCCCCGAGCTGATCGCCGACATCCTGGTCCGCCAGGGCCATCTACTCGCCGACGACGGCGAGCAGATCAAGAAGGACGCCCGCCAGCAGCTGCCGATCCGGATGCGGTCGCACCGCACGTTCGAGCAGAAGGCGGTCGCCTACGACCTGATTACGGGGCTCAAGCTCATGGACCGGAAGAACGGCGGCGGGCCGATCGGCGAGCTGGAAATCGCCCGGGCGATCGCCGAAGACGCCAAGCTCCCCCACTTCCGCATCGACACCCTGACGCTCGACGCCGATCTCATCGAGTCGAAGGTCTCGCGGCCGTTCGCGCGCCGCCACCGGATGATCCCGCTGTCGATGGTCGGCGGCCGGCTTAAAGTCGCCTGCGCCAATCCCTACGACATGGAGGGGATCGACACGCTACGCCGGATCGCCGGGAGGGAGATCGACCTGGTGGTCGCCTCCGAGCCGGACATCCTGAAAGCGATCACCGAATTTTACGGCCTGCGCCATTCGGTCAAACGCGCAGAGCGCGATCTGAGCTCCGGCATCGACCTCGGCAACCTCGAACAGCTGGTCCGGATGAAGTCCGAGACTGAGATCGAGTCGAGCGACCAGCACGTCGTCAACGCGGTCGAGTTCATGCTCCAGCACGCGTTCGACAACCGGGCGAGCGACATCCACATCGAGCCGCGGCGCGACCAGAGCCTGATCCGCATCCGTATCGACGGCGTGTTGCACGACATTCAGGTGATGCCAAAGATCGTCCACAACGCGGTGGTGTCGCGAATCAAGACGATGTCGCGCTTAGACATCGCAGAGAAACGCCGGCCCCAGGACGGCCGCGTCAAGACCACCCGCGCCGGGCGCGACGTCGAGCTGCGCGTCTCGACTCTACCCGTAGCGTTCGGCGAGAAGCTGGTGATGCGCATCTTCGACCCCGACGTGCTGATGCAGGATCTCCCCGGGCTCGGCTTCTACCCGGAAGAGCTGCAACAGTTCCAGGACTTCATCACCCGGCCGCACGGCATCATCCTGGTCACCGGCCCGACCGGCTCGGGCAAGACGACCACCCTCTATTCGGCGTTGCGCACGATCGCCTCGCGCGAAATTAACATCACGACGATCGAAGATCCGATCGAAATGGTCTACGAGGATTTCAACCAGACCGCCGTCCAGACGAAAGTCGGCATCACGTTCGCCGCCGCGCTGCGCCACATCCTCCGCCAGGACCCGGACGTGATCATGGTCGGCGAAATCCGCGATCCCGAAACCGCCCAATACGCGATCCAGGCCGCGCTCACCGGGCATCTGGTGTTTTCGACCCTCCACACCAACGACGCCGCCGCCTCGATCAGCCGGCTGATCGACCTCGGTGTCGAACGATTCCTGATCAGCTCGACGCTGATCGGCACCATGGCCCAGCGCCTGCTACGCCGGATCTGCCCCCACTGCGGCGTCGAGCGCCACCTCTCTCCCGACGAAGTGACCACGCTGCGCTTGACCGTCCCCGCCGGCAAGCGGGTGAAGGTGAAAGAAGGAGCCGGCTGCCACGAATGCCGCAGCACCGGCTACCTCGGCCGCACCGGGATCTTCGAGATCCTGCCGATCGACGAAGCGGTCAAATCCCTGATCGTCCAAGGTTCCGACGCCCCGGAAATAAAGCGCGAAGCGCAGAAGAACGGCATGCGCACGCTCCGCCAATCCGCGTTGCGGAAGCTGGCCGAGGGGACGACTTCGTTTGAGGAAGTGGTGCGGGTTACGGGGATTTGAAGGGCTCTCAGGGAAACGCCAAGCGCCGAGGTCAAATGATTTTCTTGATCGAATACAACCGGAGTGAAGGTCTCATCGTCACCTTCCGAGACTTCGACGACTCACGCCGTCGAGAGGCGGAAGAATCGCGACTCGAGATCGAGCTGGATCTCAATCGCAAGGGTGTTGATCACGAAGTCGTCCTGCTGGAGGCCTCTAGCAAGGCCGCGTTACAACGTACACACCAGCGCTACTTCAAGAGTCTCCACCAGCTTCTGATCTCCGGCAGCCTCGAAATGTCTGCCGCTTCCCGCCAACCCGGGCGACTCAAAGGTCGAATCCGCATTGGGGCCGACTTCGATGACCTTCCCGAAGCTGTGCTCGCGGCGTTCCGTGGTGAGGGCGTGCGAAGCTCCTTCTGACCCGAACAGAATCCCGAACACACGCCGCCGCACTGAGGTAAGGTGCCCGCGACCATCTACGAACTTCTTCGATCCGAAATACAAACTTGCACCCCACTGCGCTTCGAAGCATAATGGGACTGCGGATTGGGGATTCCCGGTCGGTGTCTGGCCTCGGCGGATACGTCGGGGCCTTTCGCTTTTCAGGGGAAAACCTTGAGGCCCCACCCCTGAATCGATCCGGCGGGGTTCCGATCCAGCTTGCGTTCGATGACTTCATACGCTCGGTTGCGCTGAGCGGGATCGAGGACGACGCGCCCGATGGGTCTCGCGACCAGATCTGCGACCTGCAGGCCCGGCACATTGGCCTGCTTGGGAACGAACTTAGGCTCCAGACAAAGCTGTGAACCGTCAAAGTTCCCACCTGAGCAGATCCGCCTGAACTCCAGCTCGAGTTCGTTGTCCTCTCGCCGCCCGCGGCACTCTATAACTACCGGAGTCGTACCTGTCGCACCGCGTCGGTTAAGCCACATTTGGATCCGCTCGAGTCCGAAGCCGAGGGCGATCTCGTACGGATTCGAAGGTCGAGCGTATCTACCGACCAGACCGTCCTTGCGGATGACGGATGCCATTATCGTCAGATCCGCCACCTCGATCAGGCCGGTCAGTTCGTCCAGGAACGCTGCCTTTCTCGTTGGTTCCCGCAGAATCGCGAACGGCCCCAAGTCCTTGCGAATCTCCCGCTCGTGGAGAACGACTTGGTCGTGGCCAAAGTGCCTGAATTTGAACTCGGTCACCGCCGGGAGCAAGTGACGGGCGCAATGGTCCTTTCGAACGATGCAGAAGGCCAGGACGAATACCGGGTACGCGGGATCGATCCTGTCGAGTCCGTGGTCGCCGCTTTCGTCGACAAAGACCAGGAAGTCGCCGTGGGGTAGCACCAGTCCCTCCCTCTTAACGGAACACCGATTCTGCCCAACGAAGGCCAGCGGATACGAGAAACCGACCATATTCGGCCGACCCGAATCGGCTCACAGTACCCTGCAAACGACCGGCCTCCTGCCCGGCAAGACGCGATCACTTAGAAATCATGCCTCGGACTCCGGGTCGTTGGTTGGCGAGTCCGGCTCACGAAACTCTCGAATGAAGTCAACACGGTCATTCAGGCGAGTCAACACAGGGTCGCGGCACGAAGAGGCGCGCCCGAAGACCACCGCGTGTCGATCCTCCAATGTTGAGAGAACGCCGGCATAATCGTCCCCGATGTAGTTTTTCAGGAACTCCATACCCGTGGCATCGAAGACGCGGAGGCCGAATACGGTGTTGCACTGGTTCAGGATGCTCTTGGTGACGTTAGCCGTCCTCTGCGTGATTACAAGGCAACCGAGCCCGAACTTGCGTCCCTGTAGGATTGCTTTGGCAGTGCCGTTCGTGGCCGTGCGGTCTCCGTCGCTCGCGACGGAATTCCATTCCGGAATCAATGCATGCGCCTCCTCGTACACCACGCAGCAGCGTGCCTGGTCAGCCATGCCCAGAGTCCGAAGCACCTCAAGGATTGATTCCGTGATAATGCGAGTGATCTCAGCAGGCGTCAGGGTAGCCATTGATGCATCATTTCCGTACGGCTTACTGTCTTGTCGCCAAACTTCGAACCGTGACGGATTCAGGATCCTAAGCTTTTGGGTGTTTGTCGGGGCTAAGAATACTTCGAGCTGCGCCTTCACCCTGGCAGCAAACTCGCGGACGCTCCCGCCTTCTTCTACATTCTTCTTCACGTTCGTCTTCCCTGGCGGACCGATCTCCTCCAACTCAACGCGCGCGGCATTCTCGACGCTTTCACAGAGAAATCGCCCGAGTTCGTCCGCATACTGGTCTGTCAGATCGAGACACACGACCTTAATGTCAGCACTGATCAGTCGCTCCACAAGCTCGAGAGCAAGATACGACTTACCTACTCCCAAGATCCCGAGAACTGCCGTGTTATGTGTCACGAGAAAGTGAGGATCAATAAAAACGGGATAGGAAGTCCCAGGAAAGTGACCAATGGCATCCTTTTCCGACACCACTTGGTCAGGACGCACAAGAAGCACTGCCTGATTTGGCTGGGGCAACCACGGCACCGGATCAAAGCTCCGCCGGGTATTGTTCCAGGATCCAACCTTCTTCGCCTGCGCCCGGACAAAGCCACGGGTGTTCTTTTCCTGAAGAACTTCTTCCTTCGTCAAACCCTTGATCACCTGATAGAGGACAGGACGGCCTCGGATCTCAACTTCCACGAGACTGCCTTCATGGATATCGAGATCAGCGCGCACAAGTTCTATCTGAAGCTGACCGACATTCGTGTCGGATACGACCAATCCGACAAGGCGGTCAATCATGTCCTCCACAAAGTCCGACGATTCGCTTGCAACTGATTGCGGAGAGGCACTAAACGCCGACCCCTCAGATATGGCTTGAAGGACGGAAGCTTCGTGGAGGATGGCCGAGTCAATCGTGGTGTCGTTCAGGTGAATAGCGCGAAGCCAGCGGCCGCTCGCAAACCCCACATGGTCCAGTGCGATGGCTAGACCCGGTTCTCCACTCTCAGTCCGCGCGAAGACCAGGTCCCCGAACCGCGCGCCCGAGGCCGGATCCTCTCGAATCAGAACGAGGCCCGGCGCTTCGTGGCCAACCACTTCACCCACGCGGGAAAGGATCTGCTCCTTGACCCAAACGGTGCGCCAGCGCCGCCAGAGGCTTGCAATGCCCTCAAGTGGGCGTAGACCCACGAACAGTGCCCAGGCGAGGCCGATGACCAGATACTCGCGTGGATTGGTCCGGTGGTACGTGATCAGCGCGAATAAGAACACCGCGGAGAAGACCGCGCGCGGACTGCCGACAGCATCCGCCACCAGCAAGGATGACTGTGCGGCCTTCTTAGCGAAGGGACGAGGTGAGTCCTTGAGAGTAATGGCCAGAATTGCCGCTACCAGTACGAAGATGACGTAGAGCATCGCGGCGGACCATGTGAAGCGATCGAATCCGCTGGTGGTCGATGCGCTCCACGAATTCACTGAGAGCAGCGCGATGAGCGACGCAACCGCGTAGGAGATGGCGTCGGCAGGTTTCGTGAAAAAGGGAGTAACCAGAAGGCTTCCGAGCAAAAGGGCAGCCAAGGCTGCGTAGAACCAAATGCCCCTCTCGCTGGTTGGCGGGATCCAAGATCCCAGGGCCGCCCGCGAGGCCACAAGGAGACCGACGAGATATAGCAGAAGTATGAAGAGGCGGCCGCGCTGACCGATTGAGGATTGCACTTTCATATTTCGCCCCGTTGAAAAGAAGCGTGAACTCATAAAATCTGTATCGACCATCACAAAAATCCAGTCCGTGGTCCGATTCTCTCAGACACCTGCGAAGCTTGGGCCCCCTCCGGGCTTCAACCTCGCTAGTTTCTTGATTCTATGCCAGACGAGAAGCTCCGAACCAACCGCCCGGCAGCAAGTGCTGTCAACGATCATCCAAATTTCCCCCCTCCCGATCACTTAAAAATCCCCCCCTCC
>JBDTZG010000024.1:0-77582 GCA_040005235.1 Acidobacteriota bacterium
TACTCGCTGTGCGATCCGTTCTTCATGCTGATCCTGTTCGAGGCGCTCGGTCCCGACTACATCGTCTGGGACAAGGCGGCGACGATCCGCTTCCGCCGCCCGGGGCGGGGAACGGTGCATGCACGGTTCGAGATCGGTCCGGAGCGGGTGGCCGAGATTCGCGCCGCTGCGGATCGCGACGGCAAGGTCGAGCCGACGTTCCTCGCCGAGGTGCGTGACGACGAAGGCCAGGTGATCGCCGAGGTGGAAAAGCTGCTCTACGTCCGGAAGAAGCCGCCCCAAAACGACGCTTAGCGCTCGGCCTTCAGCTCGCCGCGCCGCGCCGCCAGACTCCCCGCGGCAGCTCGAATTGGGCGAAGCGGGTCTCGGGCGGCCATTTGGGGTGGGGATTCAAGCCGTAGCCGGTGAGGCGGAACCCGACTTTTTCGAGGATGCACCAGGAGGCCGCGTTGGAATCCAGGCACATGGCGATCAGGCGTTCGGTGGCGAGATCGCGGAAGGCGAGGTCGATCGCGATCTTCGCTGCAGCTGTCGCGTAGCCTCGCCCCCAATAAGGACGGCCGATCCAGTAACCCAGCTCGGCCTGGGCGCACTTGCCTGGCTCTTCCGCTCCGCTCTTGATCCCCAACAGACCGCAAACTCCGACCAGACGCGGCCCTTGGGCGTCCTCGGCGCCGGCATCCTCGGCGATCACGGCAAACAGGCGCTCCTCGCCGGAGATCCACTTCTCGATCGCGGCCTGGACGAACTGCGCCGCCCCGTCCGGCGGATAGGGTACCGGCAGGTTGGTCGTCGCACCGATCGCCGGATCTTCCGCCAGAGCCTGGATCTCGCGCTCATGGTGCCAGCCGACCGGCTCCAGGATGACCGCAGCCATTCGTTCACCTCACGTTCCGAACCCAAGGATGGAAGTAGAGTAGCGCAATTCGAGCCTCGGCGCGAAAGCTTATTTGTTGGTGGCTCCGAGCTGGCGGTCGAGCGATTCGGTCCCGCCAGTTTCCCGCGGACCGGCCTTGTCCCGCTACCCCCCCTGGTGCGCACCTCGATTTTCGAGGGCGCAAAGCGTTTTCGTACGCTCTGCGCCACACGCGAGGACCTTATGGAATCGACGACGATCCGCAGCGGCGGCCCGGGACCCGAGATCGGCGAGGCGAAAGATGGCCGCGAGGCCTGGCGCGCGGCGGCTCCGGGAACGGTTCGGTTGGGGCGCCTGATCGCGGTTTCTCAAGCGATGCGCCAGGTGCTGTCTCAAATGGCCGCTCTGGCCAGCTCGGACCTGCCGATCCTGATCGAGGGCGGCCCGGGAACGGGCAAGACTCTCGCGGCTCTCACGCTCTGCGAGCTGGGCCTGTGGGCGCGCTTTCCCCGCCTGGAAATCGATCTCGCCGGTCCCGGCTCGCCGTTCGACTTGGGGATCCACGAGATTCGCTCTCTCGCCCGGCGCAGCCGCGGAACCCTGGTCCTCGAATCGGTCGAGATGCTTAGCCCGGAGCGCCAGCGCGCCCTGGTGCACCTCCTCGATGAGATCGTGGCATCCGAGAACGGGGGCCGCCTCCGGGTGATCTCGACTAGCCGGCGCGAGCTGCGCACCGAGGTGACGCGCGGACGTTTTCGAGCCGACCTGTACTATCGGATCCGGGGCGCGTTGCTCCGCATCCCCGGTTTCGCCGAGCGGCCGGAGGATCTGCCGCACCTGTTCTCCCAGCTCACCGAAGAGACCGGACGCGACGTCTTGGCCCAAGTCGAACCGAGGCCGGAGGTCCCGACGGCAGAGACCCCCGGAGACCTGCGCGAATACCGGAGACGCAAAGAGCGCGCCCTGGTCCTCGAGGCCCTGGAAGGGGTGCGCTGGAACGTCTCGGCCGCCGCCCGCGGCCTGGGACTCAGCCGGGTGGGCTTGAGCAAGAAAATGAAGGTGCTCGGCCTGGTTCGGCCCGCCGTCTGACGAGAGGCCAGCAGGGGCGACGCGCGCTCGTCGCCTCCGCGAGACTCGGCAGCTAATCAGTAACCTCAGTGCGTTTCGTTAACCGGGACGTTTCCCGCTCCGTTGTGTGCCGCGCTGGGGGTTCCATCCGGGTCCAGAATGCTGCCTACATTCGAAAAGATCGCCTTGGAGTCATCACGCTCCGTGGCGCCCAAGCCGATCGTACGAAGAAACCCGTCGACCCACTCCCTCGCTTCGGCCCAAAGGCCTCTACCCGGTTGTTCCGGACCGAAGGGGAAGGCCGCCGCGGGTTGCGCAGCAGCGACGAGAAGAACAAGGCTCGAGAAGACTATGGCCAGAGGCAGCTTGCGGCGGATCATCGTGCGGCTCCTTTGTAGAGAGGGGCTCGTAACCGGTCGCTATTGGCCGGTACAGGGCGATCTCGCGATGGAGACAAGTTGTTCCCCTTTCGGGGAATTAATGTCTGCATCGTATCCTGTTTCGGTAACATCATGGGCACAGGGGGTCCTTTTGTGCCTCTTTCAGCATCCCGCCTGGATCAAATTCCCGGCTGTCTTCTCTCGCGGAAAAGATGGTTCGACAGATGGAGCGCAAGGCTGAGCGTCAGGCGCCCCTCCTCGCAGGCCTTCTGAAACAGCATCAAGGAGGCGATCGCCTCGCGATGGATTGCGCGGTCTTCGAGTATCGGCAGGACCTCGACGGCCAGGCGTTTCAAGTCACCCAGCCGGGCGGACTGGGCATAGAGGATTGCGAGGTCCAGACAGACCAATGCCGCGTCGTAGCCCATTCGGCGGGTGAGGAATTCCAGCTGAACTTCGCGTAGAAGTTGCTCGGCTCGATCGTTCTGACCTCGGTGGAAGCGAAGCTTCGCCTCGTGCCAGGAGAGCCGGACGAGATCGAGGTCGCTGCCCAGCCTTTGGGCGAGCGAATGGACCGTGGGCAGCAGAGCCTCCGCCTCGTCGAGCAGGTCGCTTTGCACCAGACTTTCGAGCAGGTTGTGATGTAGAACCAGGTCGAGGCGCGGCTCGCGCTCCGGAGTGATCATCGCGGCCGCGCGACGCAAATGCGGTATGGCTTGGGCCGGTTTGCCCATTTCAAGCAGCGTATGTGCTTTGTTGAGGTGAGCGCGTCCGGCGAGGTGGCTGTCGCGCGCCGAGGGTTCTTCCCGATAGATCACGATCGCCCGATCGATCATGCTGAGAGCCTCGCCGAAACGGCGCTGGTCTCTCCTGAGAGTCGCCTTCAAGCTCAGCAGCTCGGCTTCGATGCCCAGGTTGCCGGTACCGCTCGCGGCCATCTGATTCTCGGCCAGGCGGAACGCGCCTTCGGCGCTTCGGAGCTCGCCTAGCACTCGACGGGCATTGCCCAGGTAGGCATAGGCACGGGCCTGGAGATCGAGCACCCAGGCGGGGTCGTACGCCGGCCCCAGTTGGAGGGCGATCTGGACCGCCAGCTCCGCGGCGTCGACCGCACGGGCAGGATCGTCGAGCGCCTCGTGCCGGCTCCGCTGGAGCAGCAGGTGACAGAGACCCCAGGTTTGCAGGTCGTCCCGCTCGGCAACGGCGCGATGCTGCTCCTCGAAGGGCATCCCGTCGAGCTCCGCGAGGAGATCGTCCGCCTCCGGGGCTTCGACCGCCGCGACCATCTCGTCCCAATGTCCTAGCTCATCGAGCTTCTGTGCCAGCTGGGTTGCGGTCTGTTGGCAGGCCGCGCAGGAGAAAAGGAGATGCGGCGCGATTGAGCGCAGCACCTCGTCGTGCTCCATGCGGCCCGACAGCCAGCGCGCCAGAGCCTCTATGTCCGGATGTGACTCGGAAAGCGATTCGGCCAAGGTGCTGCCCTCCCCTAAACGGAAACGATCTGTTCCCTTAGAAAAAGTGTCGCCAAAGAGAATCAGTTTCCGCAGAAGGGCAATTCGGGACAACAATTTGTCGGAGCCGCAAAAAAAGTCGGAATTTCAGACGATCGGGGTCCCCTCGGACGCGGTCAGGTCGCGAAAAAGGGCGGAGAGCCGCAGGGTCATCGGACCGGGGAGGGTCGAACCCGGCGCCCCGATCTTCCGGCCATCGATCTCGGCCACCGCGGCCAGCTCTCCCATGGTGCCGGTGCAGAAAACCTCTTCGGCGCGGTACGCCTCGGTGAGCGACAGGTCGCGCTCGGCGTGCGGAATGCCGTTCTTCCGACAGAGCTCGAGCACGGTCGCGCGGGTGATCCCCTCCGGGCAGGAGTGGCAGAAAGGGGTGAGCACCTCGCCCCGACGTACCAGGAACAGGTGGGTCGCGTTGGTCTCGGCGATGAAACCGCGCGGATCGAGCATCACGGCGTCGTCGGCTCCCGCCTGGTTCGCCTGGATCTTCGCCAGGATCGACTGGATCAGGTTGCAGTGGTGGATCTTCGGGTCGAGCCCGTCCGGCGGGAAGCGGCGGATCGCGCTGGTGATCAGCGAAAGACCCGTCCGGCCGTAGACCGGCGCCTTGTGCTCGGCGAGCACGATCAGCGTCGGCCCGCTCTGGTTCAGGCGCGGGTCCATCCCGCTGGTGATCTTCACCCCGCGGGTGAGCGTCAGGCGAATGTGCACCTCGTCCCGCATGCCGTTCGCTTCGAGAGTCTTCCGGATCTCCGCGGTGATCGCCTCGTGGGAAGGGATCTCCGCAAACGCGAGCGCCTGCGCCGAGCCGGTCAGCCGTTCGAGGTGCTCGGCGAGCTTGAACACCCGGCCGTCGTAAACCCGCAACCCCTCCCAGACGGCGTCGCCCCCCTGGACCGCGGAATCGAACGGGCTGATCCCGGCCTGGTCGCGATGGATCAGACGGCCATTGATGTTCACCAACAGGTCGCGGTTCTTCTCGTTCCAGCTCTGGAGCACGGCGCTCTCCCGATGGGTTTTTAACGGCCGAGACGACGGGCGAGGATCTCGATTCCTCGCTCGACCACGTCAGGCGGGGCGGCGGTGAAACAGACCCGGACATGAGTTGGATAGGGGCCGAAGCTCGGCCCGGGCGAAACCAGCAGCCCCTGATCGGCGCAGTCTCCGAGCAGCCCTTCGAGCCCGTCCTCTCGAAGATGCTCGGCGACGTCCAGGAACAGGAACGTGCTCCCCTTGGGCGCCGGAACCCCCAGCCGGGCGGCAGCCTTCGCCCCGGTCTCGGTATAGAGCGCCCGGGAGTTGGCGATCCAGGCGTCGCCCGCCGGAGAGAGCGCCGCGAGAGCCGCGAGCTGCGAGGCGGTCGGCGTGCTGTAAAACCCGTGAGTGCTCACCTTGCGCAGCTCCGTCATGGTCGCGGCCGGTCCGACGATGTAGCCGCAGCGGTTGCCCGCCATGCCGAACGCCTTGGAAAAAGAATGGGCGGCAAACGTCCGCTCCGGGGCGAGCGGCCGGGTATAGGCGTGCTCCCCCTCGTACAGGTAATCCTCATAGACCTCGTCGGCGATCAGCCACAGGTCCTCCCGGCAGGCCCAGGCGACCAGCGCCTCGATCCATGCCCGCGGGATCGCCAAGCCGCTCGGGTTGTTCGGCGTGCTCAGGTAGAGCGCGATCGTCCGGTCGGATTTGAACCGCGCGACCTGCTCGACCGCCGACTCCGGCGAATCGGGCAAGGCATACGACGGATCGGGAGCGGCCAGGAATGGCACCGGCACGGGTGTGCCGTGAAACGACCGGACGATCCCCGAGATCAACGGCCAGTAGGGCGCAAGGATCAAGACCTCATCCCCCGGAGCGACGATCGCGCCGGCCACAGTGCTCAAGCCCCCCGTGGCCCCCGTCGCCATCAACACGTTTTCCGGGCCGGTCGGAGCACGCGATCGTCGGCCTACCCTTTCCGCCAGACGCGAGACCAGCTCGGGAATGCCCTGCACCGGAGCGTAGCGATGCATCCCGGGGTGGTCGGCGACCCGCTGATCCTCCATCCGGCAGCCGACAGGCGGCTCCATCCAGGTGTCGCCGACCGACAAGGTGTAGATCTCGCCTTTGTACCCATCGAGCCGATGGGCGAGCTTGGAATAGACCGCTCCGGGAATGGCGGCGACGGTGGGGGCAACTTCCGGGAATCTCGGCATGCCTCGAAGCCTAACCTAGTCCCCGGCTATACTCGCCCGCCAAATTCTTCGGAGACCAACCCTCAAGTGAAAGCCCTCATCCTCGCCGGCGGCAGCGGCACACGATTCTGGCCTCTGTCGCGCAAAGCCCGACCGAAGCAGTTGCTCGCCCTCGAAGGGGAGCGGAGCCTGCTCCAGGAGACGGTCGACCGGCTGCAGCCGCTGGTCGCTCCGACCGACGTTTGGATCTGCACCACGGAGGCGCTCGCCGAAGCGGTGCGCGAGCAGTTGCCGGAGGTGCCGGCCGACCAGGTGCTCGCCGAGCCGATGGGCCGCAACACCTGCCCGGCGATCGGCTGGGCCGTCGGCCTGATGAATGCCGGAGCGGAGCCCATCGCGATCCTGTCCTCCGATCATCGAATGGCCGACGACGCGGCGTTTCGCGCCGTCCTCGGCCGCGCCGCCCAGGCGGTCGAAGAGCACGATTACGTGATGACGCTCGGCGTCACCCCCCGCTGGCCCGAGACCGGCTACGGCTATCTGGAGCTGGGGGCGGAGCTCGCCCCCGGTCTGCGCCACGTTCTGCGCTTCGTCGAGAAACCCAATCTCGCTGCGGCCGAGGCCTATCTGGCCGGCGGGCGCCACCTGTGGAACGCCGGGATTTTCGTTTTCCGCGGCTCCACGTTTCTCGATCTGCTCAGCCTGCACCAACCGGAGCTGGCCTCAGGTCTCGCTGCGATCGCCGCCGAACCCCATCGCGCGGCCGAGATCTATGCGTCGCTGCCGGCCGAATCGATCGACGTGGCGATCATGGAGAAGCTCGACGACATCGCAACCCTGCCGCTCGACTGCGGCTGGAGCGACCTCGGCTCCTGGGAAGCTCTGCACGAGATCCTGCCCAAGGACGAGGCGGGCAACGCTTTGCGCGGCGATGTGCTGGCGCTCGATGCTTCCGGCAACCTGATCGTCTCCGAAGGGGGGCTGGTCGCCGTGCTCGGCGTTTCCGACCTGGTCGTCGTCCGGACCGGCGACACCGTGGTGGTCCTTCCCAAGGCGCGCTCGCAGGAGGTGCGCCGCCTGGTGGCCGAGCTTGCCTCCCGCCAGCGCGGCGATCTGCTGTAAGGCCTGTTCCCCCGCGATGCCGATTCAACCGGCCCGACTCTTCACCGCCGCGGGCGACTCGACCCTCGCCCAATGCGGCGCGCCGGTCTCCCTCGACCGGCTGGTGCCGCCCACCGCGGCCGGTATCCCGTGGGAGGTCGAGATCGGATTCGGCAAGGGGCGCTACCTGTTCGAGCGCTGCCTCGCCGAACCGGGCCGCCGCTTCCTGGGCATCGAAATCGCCGGGCAATACCTGCGCGAATGGGTCCGCAAAAGCCGCAAGGAGGGGCTTCAAAACTTCCTCGTGCTTCACGGCGACGCCCTCGCCCTGCTCGCGACCTCGCTTCCCTGGGGCTTTGCCGAGGTCGTCCACATCTACTTTCCTGACCCCTGGTTCAAAACCCGGCATAAGAAACGGCGGCTGCTCGACCCCGAAACGGTCGATCTCGTGCTCCGCCTGCTCGCGCCGGGCGGCAAGCTGTCTTTCGCGACCGATTTTCTGGAGTACGGCGAAAAAGTGACCAAGATCCTTTCCGGCGTGCCCGGTCTACAAATCCGCCGCGTCGACGAATGGCCGGAAGGACCGCGCACCCACTACGAAGCGAAGTTCGTCGCCGAAGGCCGGCCCATCGTGCGCCTGGAAGCCTGGTTCGCCGAGGGCGCCAATGTCGGGCTTCATCCGCTCGGCGAGCGAGGCTTGCTCGCGGCGGTGCGCGGGGTCGGTGGGCAAATGGAAGAACAGGACGAAGAGGACTTCGAGGACGGGGAAACCGATGAGTGAGAGCGCCGAAACCACCTATCCCGTCCGGGCCGAGATCCCGGTTCGGTTCCGCGACATCGACGGCTTGGGTCATGTAAACAACGCGGTGATCATCACCTACCTGGAAATCACCCGCGAAACCTACCGGCGGAAGATCGGGGAGCTCGTCGACATCTCAGAGTTCGGTTTCCTGCTGGCCCGGGTGGAGTGCGATTTCCGCAAGCCCATCCCCTACGACACCATCGTTCACGCCCGGGTGGGCTGCTCGCGCATCGGCACCAAAAGCTGGGAGCTGGTCTACCGCCTAGAATCCCCCGACCGCGCCACCCTCTGGGCCGAGGCGCGCACGGTCCAGGTGGTGGTCAATCTCGCGACTGGGGCGTCGAAAGAGATTCCGGCGGAGATTCGCGCCGCGATGGAGACGCTGGAAGCGGCTCGCGAAGAGTAGGGATTTATTCGGGTTCGCCGGGCTCGGCTCGGTTCGAGCTCCGCGAGAGTGTGACCACGCGATGGCCCGACGACGCCTGTTCCTCTCGGAGCCGGCGGCAAAACTCGAAGATGTCCTCCCCTGCGGCCGCAAAAAGCGCTTGCCGGGCAGCCCGGACCTCTTCGACAATCGGATCACGCCACCGCTCGTCACCAGGTCGTTCGTCGATCATCGTCTTCTCCCATGAGCTCGTCCGGATAGGCGCCTCATTTATCCATGCTACTGCGCCTTGACGTACCCGTCATCCCCGGCGGCCCGGGCGCTAGAATGCCCTCCGTGCGCCGCGTCCAAACGATCGTTCTTCTCGCGCTCGCCTTGCTTGCCGGGTGCCGGCGCGAGATTCCGAATCTCGATTCGCCGGGGACCACGATCGTTGCGTTCGGCGATTCGATCACCGCGGGATATGGCGCCGACGGACCGGGCACCACCTATCCGGAACGGCTCGCCGAGCGGATCGGGCGGCCGGTGATCAACGCCGGGGTGCCGGGCGACACGACGGCCGAGGCGCTCGCGCGGATCGAACCGGTGCTGTCTCAAGATCCCTGGTTGGTGATCGTCGAGCTTGGCGGCAATGATCTGCTCCAACAGGTGCCGATCGAGCGGACCGAAGCGAACCTTCAGGCGATCGTCGAGCGCCTGCTCGCGGCGCACACGGTGCCGGTCCTGATCGAAATCCACGGTCCGTTCGGCGGCGGACGCTACTCCGATCTGTTCGAGCGGCTGGGCAAGAAGTACCACGTGCCGGTGCTCGAAGATGCCCTTCCCGACATCCTTTCGGATCGGACCTTGAAGAGCGACGAGATCCATCCGAACGCCGCCGGGTACGCCAAGCTCGCGGATGCGATCGCCGAGGAATTGAGGCCGATCTTGAAGCGACGAGGTGCTCGATGAGCCGCGACACCCTCACCCCCACGCCACTCCGCTGGCCGACGATCGAAGGACCGTTCCGCAAGGACGACACCGCGTTCTGGCGCGCCGCCTCGGGCGACGTGCGGCTCCTGTTCGTCGGCTCGGGCCCAACGCCGGGACGGCCCGAGCGCGAGGAGATCTTCGCCCGCGTGGCCCCCGAGGCCGCGGCGGCGGGAACTACCGTCTCTTGGGCGAAACAGATCCATTCCGACCGCGCCCTCGCCGCAAGCCCCGGTTGCGCCGGAGAAGGGGATGCGCTGGTCGCACCGCGCGACGCCGGCCTGGCGCTCACCCTCTCGACCGCCGACTGCGTTCCCGTGCTGCTCGCCGGGCCGACCTACCTCGCCGCCGCCCACGCCGGGTGGCGCGGATTGGCGAATGGAGTGCTCGCCGCAACGGTCGGCCGGCTGCCCGATCCGCCGGAAACGCTATCCGCATGGATCGGTCCTTCGATCGGTCCCTGCTGTTACGAGGTGAGCCCCGAGGTGGCGGACGAGGTCGTTCGCGGCGCGGGAGCGGGAAATGTGGCGATCGTCCGGCGTGGCCCTTCGGGCAAGCCGCATCTCGATCTATTCGCCGCCGCCGAACGCCAACTTCGCGCGCTCGGAATCCGCAACATCTCGATGCTCCGCACCTGCACCCGCTGCGACGAAGCGAACCTTCACAGCTACCGGCGCGAAGGCAAGGGCGGCGGGCGGAACTTGAGTTTCGTGTACGTCCAACCCGGAGCATGACTTTCTTGGGCCTGAATCTCGATCAGTGGGCGAGCGCCTCGACGATTGCCGGCGTGATCATCGGAGGCGCGGCACTCCTCTATTCGGCCAGGCAACTCCGGATCTCCTCCCGGGTCAGCCAGGCGCAGTTCTGGCTCGATCTGCGCGAGATGTTCGCGGACAAGCACCACGAGATCCACCTTCAGCTGCGCAACGCGAAATGGTCGAACGACGACGCCCACTTTCCCGCCGAGGAGGATTGGGCGCGGTTGGAGGCCTACATGGGCCTGTTCGAGCACTGCGAGAAAATGCTCGAACAGGGCCTTCTCGACGCGCCGACCTTCGAATCGATCTACGGCTATCGCCTGCAACGGATCGTCGAGAACCCTCTCATCGTGCGCGAAAAACTGGTCGGCCGCCGCTGGGGCTGGGGCGACTTGATCCGGCTCTTGGAGCGCGTCGAGAAGCGCCTGCCACAGACCCGCTACCTGATCGGTTTCTGGGAAGGAAATAAGGGCATCCTCTGGCACGGCACCGCGGTCCGCGCCCAAATCAACGAAAAATTCGGCCCCGATGGCCGCCCCGAGTTGGAACGCCAATACCGCGCCGCGTTCGCCCAACTGAAAGACCGGCCGGGAGAGATTCAATACGCCTGGCTGCGTTCCAACGGACACACGATCGAGAGCTGGCGCGAGAGGTGATCCAGGCTTCCACTCTGCGGTAGACCGTTCACGCCATGATCCCCTTCACTCGCCGCGATCTTCTCGGGGCGACGGCCGCTACGACGGCGGCGCTCGCCCTGCCCAGGGTTCTCTTCTCCGAGGACCCACAAGATGCCATCGGCGCCGAGATCCTGAAGCGCCACGCCGAGGAGATCGAGCGCCTTCAGTAATGAGTGCGGCAGCCTTCAATCGCCGCTGAAAACCGAGGAATGGAAAAGGGTAACCGCACTCGATGCGACTGGCGCACGAGGTCGGTTTCCGACAGGCTAGCCAGCGCAGCCTGGAAGCTTGACGATTGGCGTTAATAGAGCGTAACATCTCTGAATCGAAGGTTGGAGGGCGTTAGTCCTTCAAGGAGGAGTTTGACGCTGAAGAGGGGCCGCTGGTATGGTAAAATGAGAAACCAAGCCTCCTAAACGTCATTGTTCCATCCCAACTTAGGTGGTGTTGTTTCAAGCGCTGGGTGAGCATAGGATGACTTCCCCGGCCTTCTCTCAGGGTAAAGGTGGAGAACATCATGCCGATTCCAAATAGCCGGCATAAGCTAAAGCAGCTGATCCTCTATGTCGCCGCTAAAATGAAAGACGCTGATTCCTTCGGAGAAACCAAACTCAACAAGGTTCTGTTTCGGGCAGATATGGCGTGCTATAGGGATCTCGGCGAGAGCCTAACCGACTTCAAGTTTCAGAAAAACCATCAAGGGCCGACTCTGCGGGCCTTCCTTCCAATCACTCGGGAAATGACCGCCCAGGGGGTGCTTGCGTGGAACTCTCGGTTCGTAGGTTCTGTCAATGAGAACCGTCCGATAGCGCTGGCCGAGCCCGATCTGGAAGCTATTTCCCCTCAGGAGAGAGCCCTCATTGACGAAGAGATCGCAAGGGCGTGGATGTTAACTGGAGGACAGATGTCCGACGAGGAGCATGTCACGGCCGCGTGGTTTGCTCTACGCCAAGGTGAGACGATTTCGCCGGAGCTTTGCTTTGTTGAAAACCCCCTAAATATTATTCCTCTCAGCGAGAAAGAGGAATCTCGTGCCAAAGAAGCCATTGACCGATATCGCGCACGAACCGCAGTTTCTCCGGACCTTAGTGCATGAACCTGACTATCTGAAGGCGATAGAAGAGGTGTTCGAAACCGTTCAGAGGGCAGATGACGTTCTGGGTGGTCTGGAATTGTTCATTAGCCGTCGCGCCGAAATGGGAATGGCCTGCAAGGGATACCCGCCCGAGTTTTGTACATGGCTGTCGACCTTGTTACCGAATGATTGTCGTGTCCGAGTGCTCTACACCTACACGACCGAAGAGGCACACCTCCTCGACGCGTGGATGGTCTCAGGATCCGCGGACGGGCCCTATTATCGCTAGGCAGCGGCGCCATGGGTGCCATGCGCCGGATCGCTCGAACCAGGAAGCCCCCCCGCCCCCCCCACCCTGCCTACCATTCCCCACCATGCGAGCGAGCGATCTGCGGGAGCTGACGGCGGTCATGCGGCGCGCGGCCCAGGCATCCCGGGCGCGCAAGCACGATCTGGAAGCGGCGATGGGCGTGAGCCACGGCCGGATGGAGGATCTCTGGTCCGGAAACCTGGAGCTGAAGGTGCGCCATCTCGTGGGGTTGGCGGAGCTTCTGGAGGTTCCACCGGCGGAGATTCTCGCGGCGGGATGTCCCCACGCCCAAGCGGCGGAGCGCCGCCTGTCCGACTGGATCGGCCCGGTCGAGCCGCCATTCGCGGCGCGCCGCGCCGAACAGGAGAAGGCCAACGCGGAGGCCGACGACGAGCGCCTACGCCGCGTGGTGCGCGAAGAGATCGCCGCCGCGTTGCCCGCCAGGGCGCGCGGCAAGGCGAAGTAGCTCCCCGCAAGCCCCTACGCGCCGCGGTGAGATCGGACCAACATCGCGTCCGAATTTTGCGTGATGCGTCCGAATTCTGCGCAGTGCGTCCGAAGAGTCGACAGCCGGTCCGATTTCTGGGTCGGTGCGCTGAGGATAGCGCTTTTCAGCCGTCGGATTACGGCAATGCGTCCGATTTCGGCGAAATGCGTCCGACAACTGCGGCGCGCGTCCGGTAAGTGTATTTTAAGTCCGAGGAACGGAGAAAGGCAGCGCCGAGGAGCACAATCGGCTCCCCGGCATCGCTGTCCTGTGCCAGCCGCCCCTACTCCCGAGGCGCCGGGATGCTCGGCACTACGACCTTCTTCCGCGGGTTCTTCGCCAGCTCGGCGAGCATGACCTCGATCGCCTTTTCGAGCGTGGGGTCTTGGCCCTTGGCGACCAGGTCGGGCCGGTCGATGACTTCGATGTCGGGGCTCACCCCTTCGTTTTCAACCGCCCATTTGCCGTCGGTGTCGAGGAAACGGAACTGGGGGACGAGGACGAATCCGCCGTCCATGAGCGGCGGGTTGCCCGAGAGGCCGATCAGTCCGCCCCAGGTGCGGGTGCCGATCAGCGGGCCGAGGCCGAGCTTCTTGAAGTAGTAGGGGAAGGCGTCGCCGCCCGAACCGGCGCTCCAGTTGATCAGGCACGCTTTCGGACCCGGATTGACGAAATCGGGCGTGGTGCCCGGCTCTTCGCCGCGGCGCACCCAGTAGTTGAGCAGCGGGCGAGAGAGCAGCGCGATCATCGAGTCGGGGATAAAGCCTCCGCCGTTGTAGCGGTCGTCGACGATCAGCGCCTCTTTATCGACCTGCGGGTAGAAGTGCTTGTACAGCTCGCGATTTCCTTCGACCGCGGTGTTCGGCAGGTGGATATAGCCGATCCTGCCGCCTGATGCCTTTTCCACCCGGCGGCGGCTGGCATCCACCCAGACGAGATAGCGGAGATTTTGCTCGCTGGTGATCGTCGAGATCTTTTCTCCATGCGCTCCGTCGAGCGTCGGCTTTTTGTTGAGCAGCAGCGTGACGGTCCGGCCGCCTTTGTTCTCGAGCAGGCGGTAGAAGTTGTCGACCCCCTGGGTCGAGACTCCGTCGACGCTCAGGATCAGCTCGCCCTCTTCGGCGTGGACGCCCGGCTCGGTGAGCGGCGAGCGGAAGTCCTCGTGCCAGTTTTCACCCGGGAAGATCTGGGCGATGCGGAAATAGCCGGACGGATCGGCGGTGACCTCAGCTCCGATCAGGCCGCCATCCTTCCGCTCGACCGGCGACCAATCGGGCCGCCGTTCGACGTAGGCGTGACCCGAGCCGATTTCGGCCATGATCTCGTTCAACATCCAGTCGAGGTCGTTGCGGCTCGAAACGTAGGGCAGCAGCTCGCCGTAGCGCTTGATGATGGCGGGCCAATCGCGGCCGTGAAGGTTCGGGTCGTAGAACCAGTCGCGGACCAACCTTGCGGCATCGCGGTAGATCTGCGCCCACTCCTCGCGCGGGGAGCTGCGGACCTGCAGATGCGAGAGATCGAGCTTGGCGTCCGGCTTTTGGTCCGACGCGGCGTCGACGATTCCGAAATCGCCGCTCTGGGCGAACAGGATCTTCTTGCCGTCGGCCGACAGGGTGTAGTCGTTCACCAGGGCCAGGACGCTCTTTTCTCCGCGGGCTTCGAGCGAGTAGCGGAACAGCTGGGTGGTCCCCGGGTTGATCTGCTTCAAGTAGTAGAGGGCGTCGCTCGACGCCGAGAGCGAGCGGTAGGCGCCCGGATCGCCGGGGATCGCCCGAACCCGGCCGTCGAAACCGTCGAAATCGACCTGCACCTTGACCGGTTTCCCCGCTTCGGCCGCCTTCGCGGCACCGGTCGGCTCCTCATCGCTCTGCGGCGGGAACAGCGCGGGCTCGTCCTTGTCCAGGGCGCCGACGTAGACGCGGGTCGGATCGATGTAGAGGTACTGGGTCTCAAAGCCGCTGAAGGTGAGCGTGAAGTCGCGGTTCGACAGGAAGTAGAGATAGTGACCGCGCGGGTCCCAGACCGGTTCGAAGTCGTTGGCGCCGCTGTCGGTCAGCTGCCGGGCTTTGCCATCTTCGAGCGAGTAAACCCAGAGGGAGCTTAGGTGATTCGCGCCGAGCTTCGGGTAGGCGAGGAACCGGCTGTCGGGCGACCAGCGATAGATTTCGAGCGTGCCGTAGCGGCTTGAATCGGCGTCGCGCACCTTGCCCGTTTCGACGTCGGCGATCCGCAGCCGGGCCTTCTTGTCGCCGAACGCGAGCTTTTTCGAGTCAGGCGACCAGACCGGCGCGAAGCGCCAGACGTCGCCGTCGGTCGTCACCCGCCGCTCGGGGCCGTTGCCGTCGCCCGGACGGACCCAAATTTCGTACTCGCCGGTACGGTCAGAGAGATAGGAGACCCACTTGCCGTCCGGCGACCAACTGGCCGACATTTCGCGGATTCCGGGGGTGGCGGTCAGGTTGCGGATCTCGCCTTTCTCGGCCGGCACGGTGAATAGATCGCCATGCGCGGTGAGCAAGGCGCGCTTGCCCGAAGGGGAAGGCACGGCGGCCTCCACGCTCTTCGATAGATCGACGATCGACGGCATCGCCTCGGGGAAATCGCCCGAGACGTGGATCGGCACCTTCGCCGTCTCGCCCCGCTGCGGATCGAACAGCCAGATCCAGCCTCCCGCCTCGTAGACGACCGCGTCGGGGCCGCCGCTCGGCCATTCCACGTCCCAGTCGCCGTTCGTCACTTTGGCGGTCGCTTTGGAGCGCGTGTCGTAGGAGAACAGGTTGAGCGTGTGGTCTTTGTCGGAGGCGTAGAAGATTTGATCGCCGATCCAAACCGGCCACATCTCGTTTTCCGGCGTCTTGGTGATCTGCTCGGCGCTGTCCTTGGCGAAGTCGTAGATCCAGACATCCGGCGTCCGGCCGCCCCGATGGCGCTTCCAGTTGCGGAACTCGCGGCCGATCGGGGTGTAAGCGAAACGCGTTCCATCGGGTGACATCGACCCCGCGCCCCCTTCCGGCATGCGCATCGGCTCTTCCATGCCGCCCGCGGCGGGCACCGTGTAGGGCCGGCCGACCCGTTCGTCGTAGCCCGTCCGGTTGGCGCGGAAGACGATCTTCTTGCCGTCCGGGGTCCAATCGAGGATCACGTTGTCGTATCCGCCGCGCGCCGGAAGCTCCCCGATGTCGTTTCGGAACGTCAGCTGCTTGGGCTCGCCGCCGTCGGCCGAGACCACGTAGACCTGGCGGGTGCCGCTGTATTCACCCGAAAATGCCACCCATTTGCCGTCGGGCGAGAGCTTGGGGAACAGCTCCTGGCCGGGGTGCGAGGTCAACCGCCGCGCTTCGCCGCCCGCGCGGGGGACGATCCAAACGTCGCCGGCATAGACGAAGACGATCCGGTCGCGCGAGACGTCCGGCGTATGGAGCATGCGGGTGCCGCCGTCGAGTTGAGCGAACGCGGAGGGCGGGGCGACGAAGGCAAACGCGGCGAGCAATGCGAACAGGCCGAGGAGCGGCGACGGGCGTTTCTTCACAAGGCGTTCCTTTCCGGAGGGGTGACGCGAACCGGCTGATCCTGTCTTTACGGGGCGGCGGAGCGCAAGTTGCCATCCCCAGGTAGGATGGCCCTCATGCAGACCCCTCAGATCGTGCGGCTCCAGGACGTGACCCCCAACCCCTGGAAGAATGGCGGGGGACAGACCCGCGAGCTTCTGGCTTGGCCTGAGGTCGACCGGTGGCGCTTGCGGGTGAGCGTCGCCGAGATCGGAAGCGACGGGCCGTTCTCTTCGTTTTCCGGCGTCACCCGCTGGTTTGCCGTGGTGGCCGGGAAAGGCGTGGTGCTCCGGTTCGGTTCCGAGGAGCGTCGGCTCTCGATGGGCAGCGATCCTCTGCGGTTCGACGGGGCCTGGTCTCCCGGCTGTCAGCTGGTCGACGGGCCGACTCTCGATTTGAACCTGATGATCTGCGACGGACGAGGCACTATGACCACGGCGTATTCGGGCAAGCCCTGGGGGGAGAATTTCGCCCAACGCGGCCTGTTCGCCCGAGCGGCCGGTCGCTGGGTCCCCGATCAGGGCGAGCCGCTGGCGCTTTCGCCGAACACTCTCCTCTGGCAACCTGAGGCGAACCCCGGCCTCTGGCGCTTCGAACCCGACTCGGTCGCCCCCGAAAACACCGCCGTCGGCTGGTGGCTGGGCTTCACCCCTTAGAGAGGGCTTGCGCCCTCCCCGCCGATGGTTCAGACGCCGTGCGAGCCGGGGGCCTGATCGGGCGACTCGGGCGGCTCGGGCCGAACCACGGGCGGCGCCGGCAGGGCGATGCCGTGCGCCGCGAAATCTTCGAGCACGGCGAGCAGCACGGCCTGCTGGCGATCCATGTACAGGTTCATGTTCGAGCCGATGACGAAGTAAACCAGCTCGATCTCGATCCCGATCCGGCCGATCGCCGTGACGTGCGCGCGATCGAAACGCAGATCGCTCTGGCCCGCGACGATCGCCTGGAACCGAGCGGGAATCGCCCCCAACTCGGCCGGAGGAGTATCGAGCGCCACGGATAACGTAAGCGCCACCCGCCGCTCGGCCATCCGCCCGAAATTGTGCAGCCGGCTCTTGAGCAGATCGCCGTTCGAAAAGATCAGCTGCTCGCCTGAGGTGCTGCGGATGCGGGTGGTCTTCAAACCGATCGATTCGACCGAGCCCGACAGGTCGTCGACTTGAATCAAATCGCCGAGAACGAACGGTTTGTCGATCAGGATGGTGAGCGAGGCGAACAGGTCGGCGAGGATGTTCTGGGTTGCGAGAGCGAGCGCCAGGCCGCCGACCCCGAGCCCGGCGATCAGGGCCGTCACCTGAACGCCCAGCGCATCGAGCGCCGCCAAGGCCAACACTGCGCCGAGGATCAGCTTGCCGAGAAACTTGAGCGCCGAAAGGGTCGTCGCGGAGGCCGGATCGAATCCCGTCCGCTTCTGCCGCCGGTCGATCCAGAAATCGATCGCCGCCGAAACCCAGAGGGCCGCCTGAAGGAAGATCGCGATCACCGCGACGGTGCCGAGCACCCGCTCCAAACGGAGCGGCAAATGTACGGCGAGCGCGCCGAGGCGGAGCGTGACGGCGAGCAGCAGGATGCGGCGGGTGCGACGGGCGAGCACGACCGCGAAATCGTCGAACGGCGTCTCGGTCCTCTCGGCGCGCGGCGCCAGACGAACCACGATCAGGCGGCGAATCAACAGGGCCAGCCCAAAGACGCCGAGCGCCAACCCAAGCGCCGCGGACCAGCTCTGCCAGGAATTGCCGAACGGCTCGAAGGGGATCACGGGAAGCTCGAAAAGGTCAAGTTAAGAAAAAGTCCGAAAAAGCTGCCGGGCACATTGGGTCGTCTTCCGACGGTCGGCCTGAGAATGCTATCAGTTCCCGGATCGCACCCAGGGCGGGGGTAACGAAAGGCGGGCGGGTGCGCCCATTATCTGGATTGCTTACCCTTAAGGGAGCTTCCGATGAACTCTTCGCACCTGCCGTCCGCCCTGGTTCTCTTCTCGCTCCTGCTCGGCACCTTGCCGGCCGAAGCGAACAACTGCACCGCGGATCTCGTCCCCGCCGCGACCCTGTTGTTGCCCTATTTCCAAGTCGACCTCGGAAACGCCGCGGGCGCCAACACGACGTTTTCGATCCAGAACGTCGGCCCGAACGGCGTTTTGACGAAAGTCGAGCTGTGGAGCGACCTCGCCGTGCCGGCCGGCGGGTTCATGATGTATTTGAGGCCGCGGGAGCGCCGGACCGTCGATCTGCGGAGGGTTCTCAACTGCGCACTGCCCGCGACGGTGAATCCGGCCGGCACCTTCCCGAGTTGCACCGGCGCACTCCCTCCGAGCGCCGCTTTCTGCGCCATGTACGACTGGAAGAAGACGTTGACCGGCAAGCCCTCGACGTTCCTCGGGGGAAACTGCGGCGGACGGAACTTCAACGACTCGATCGCCCGGGGCTACCTAACGATCGACACGATGAACACGTGTACGACGCGATTTCAGGGCGACCCCGGTTTCTGGTCCTCGGGCGGCACCGGCGACGCCTCGAACCAGAACGTCCTGGCCGGCGATTTCGCGATCGCCGATACCTCGACTGGACCCGCGTTCAGCGCCCCGCTGGTCTCGATCGAAGCCCGCGTCGCCGATCCGGAGACGGCGACCGCGGGCAATGCCACGTTCTACGGCACTCAGGACGGCTGGATCGCGGCGGACAACCGCGAGCCGCTCGCGGGGATCTACGGACCTCGCTTTAGCACGGCGCCCCGCGTCGGTTCGACCGACCTGATCGTCTGGCGCGATCCGAAAGTGGATCAGAACCCCTTCACCTGCGGCACGGTTCCGGCCTGGTTTCCACTGTCGCAGACTTCAATCATCCGATACACCGACGCGGGCGCGGCGACACTCCTTGGCGGCACGCCTTTTCCCGCCGCCGCGCAACGGGTCTCGGCCCTCCCCCTGACCGGCGCCTTGGGTGGCAGCGGCTGGCTCCGCCTCGATCTGAACTTCAGCTCTGCGGCGGCCGGCAACAATCCCCCCGAAGCCCCGAATCGCGCCCAGGCGTGGGTCGGCACCTTGATCAAACAGATCGGCAAATATCCGGTGAGCTTCGAGTCCGTGGCGTTGAACAACGGCTGCACCGGGACGCTCGGCTACCCGTAGAACCTAAGGGACGACCGGAGGGGTCGTCGCCAGCGCCGAAAGCTCGGCAATCGAGCGAACGACCCCTCCGCGGACGACGTAACGCACCTGACGCAAATTGCGGATCGCGGCGGTCGGGTCGGCGCCGACGATCAGCAGGTCGGCGAGCTTGCCCTTTTCGACCGTGCCGATTTCGGCGGAGCGCCCCAAGGCGCGGGCTCCCCCTCTTGTCGCGCTTATCAAAATGTCGCTTGGTGACATTCCCGCCGCCTGCATCGCTTCCATCTCTGCGTAAATCGACGGACCGTGGAGGGTGAGAGGGTTGCCCGCATCGGTGCCCATCGCGATCGTGATTCCGGCGGCGACCACTTTTTTCAAATTCTCCGCGCCGATCTTTTCCCGCGCGGCATTGCGCTCGCCGCGGACTTGGATCTGCTCGGCGGTGCGGCCCGCGGCGACCTTCGCCGTCTCCGCAACCCGGGCTCGGGTGACCGGATCGACACAGCCGTTCGGATCGTCGATCTCGGGTGCCTTGCCGCCAAGCGCCCCTTCGAACATCCGCTGGTAGCCGGCGCCCACGGTAAGCGTCGGGACGTAGACCACGTTCTTCTCCTTCGCGAGGAGAAGGAACTCGTCATCCACGGGCAGATCGGTCACGCTGTGGACGAGAACCGCCACTCCGAGGCGGAGCGACTCCTTTGCTTCTTTGAGACCGGTCGCATGAGCGATCAGGGGGAGCTTTTTCGCGGCGGCCTCTTCGGCCGCGGCACGGACCACCGCCGCCAGCTCTTCGAACGGGCGGCTGTCGTCGACGATGAACCAAACCTTCACCGCGTGGCTCCCGCGCGCGGCGAGATAGCGCACCCCCTCGCGCGCGGCATCGGCGTCCTTCAAATAGATCATCTGCCGCTCGCCCGGCAGATTTAGCCAGTGGTCGATCGTGGTGAGCAGCGGTCCCGCGGCCCTCACCCGGGGGGCGAGCGTGTCGTCTTCCGTTTTGGCCGGCAGGCCGAGCGTCCAGGCGAAGCCGCCGACATCGAACACGGATGTCACGCCGGCGCAGAGCTGCGAGCGATAAAAGCGCTCCGGGTGGGCCGCGAGATCGGCGATCGTCTCGGCATAGGTATGGCGATCGCGCACGTCGAGCGCATCGGGCCGGGCGTCCGCCCAGCCGGTCTGGGAAAAATGGACGTGGGCGTCGATCAATCCCGGCGTGAGCCACTGGCCTTTGAGGTCGAGCACGTCGACTCCAGAAGGCACCGGGCAGGCCGCGCGGGTCCCGGCGCAATCGATCTTCCCTTCGCGCAGGACGACCACCGAATCGGGAATCGGAGCCGCCCCGGTGCCGTCGATCAACGTCGCCCCGACCAGCGCCTTGGGGGCCGGCGGTACCCCGGGAAGTGCCTCGAACGCGGTCGAGACGCCGATCTTCCAGCCTTTCGGGGTCGCCAGGAAGAAGCGTTCGGAAATCCCCGACTGCTCGACCGCGCCATATCGCACTCTGTAGCGGTAGGTGCCGTAGACGAGGCCAGGCCGCACCGGAGTCAGGTGCATGTCCTCGGCTTCGATATGGTCGGGCCATCCGGTGCCCACGCCCTTGGCGAACTCAGCGAAACCGACCGACATGCCGTCCGGCCCGGTGCGCGCGAAGCTCTCTTCCGGCAGATAGCAGGCCAGATAGGCGTCTTTGTCCTTCTTGCGGATCGCTTCGAGGTTCGCCTCGAACACCTTCTTTGCGCCCGCGAGATCGGCCGAAGAGCCGGCGGATGACTTTGCGGCGTTTGCAGGAATCGCGGGAAGCGCGAGGACTAAGCCCAAGACGGCGAGCGAGACGCGACGACCTGCGGTGCGGTTCATGAGGCTCTCCCCAAAGTTTTGGGGGACTCTATCAACCGGCGGGGGTACCAGCGGGAGCGGCGACCTTCGGAGGGGGTGGCTCCTCGGGAGGGATTTGAACCCCCAACATTTCGGTTAACAGCCGAACGCTCTACCATTGAGCTACCGAGGAATATCGAAGCAACTACGCGGTGCACCTGGGCGCGCCGGAGGGCGGATTCTAGGGGCGGTCGGAAGGGTTGTCAATTCTGGGGCGGACGAAACCCTACTCGATCAGCCCTTCGAGCGGAGAGGAGGCGTTCGCGTAGAGCTTCTTGGGGATTCGGCCGGCGTTGGCGGCGAGCCAGCCGGCTTCGACGCCGAGTTTCATCGCGAGCGCCATCCGGACCGGGTCTTGCGCTTCGGCGACCGCCGTGTTCATCAGGACGCCGTCCGCCCCCAACTCCATCGCTAGTGCCGCGTCGCTTGCGGTCCCCACTCCCGCATCGACGATCACCGGAACGTTCGCCTGCTCGACGATGATCTTCAGGTTCGCCCGGTTACGGATGCCCATCCCGGAGCCGATCGGCGCGCCGAGTGGCATAACGGCCGCGGCGCCCAGCTCTTCCAGACGACGGCAGACGACCGGATCGTCGTTGGTGTAGGGCAAAACGATGAACCCTTCCGCGACCAGAATCTCGGTCGCCTTGAGCAGCTCGACGGTGTCCGGAAAGAGCGTCTTCTTGTCGCCGATTACTTCGAGCTTCACCCAGTTCCAGCCACCTAGCTCGCGCGCCAGGCGCGCCGTGCGCACCGCCTCATCGGCCGTGTAGCAGCCGGCGGTGTTGGGCAGCAAGAGATAGCGCTCCGGATCGATGTAGTCGATCAGCGAGCCTTTGCCCAGGGCATCCAAGTTCACGCGGCGAAGCGCCACGGTGACCACCTCGGTGCCCGAGGCGTCGAGCGCTGCCACCATCGAAGGGAAGCTCGGGTATTTCCCGGTGCCGAGGATCAGGCGGGAGCGGAAGGTCCGGTCGGCGATCGTGAGCGGCGCGACTTCCGAGGTTGAGGCAGGGGGCGAGATCATCGTTTCCGTGGCTTCCATAGAGCGATTCTAGTCGGAGAGGGAGCAGGCAAAACTTAGTGGGGCCCGCATGCGCGCGGCTCGACCGTAGACACGAATCTCACCGGCTTGTCGGAGCGCGCCAGGGCGACTACGTGGTGCGGCCGTTCAGCGACGATGCAGGTGCATTGGCCGCTCGCCGGCTGTTCGAGCAGATCGACCACCAGCTCGGCCGCGCGCTCTTCGACCCCGCGCACCGTGATGCCCGAAACGCAGCTTTGAGTGGGAAGTGCCACGGCGATCACCATCTTCCGGGCGAAATCGATCTGCGGCAGTTCTTCGCCCGGGCCGCTCCCCTTTTTCAGGCTGTCCCAGCCGGCGCGGAAGGCTGTCGCGTCGCGATAGACCTCTCGCATCTGCTCGCCGGCTTGGCCCGGCATCGAGCGCTGGTCGAGCGTTTCGAGGGCGATCGGGTCGGTGGCCGGGGCGGCTGAGCCAGGTTGCGGCCCGGCCGCGCAGGCTAGCGCGGCGAGGCCGAGAGCCAGGAGTCCGGTAGCTTTAGACATCGCAGACCTCCTCAAAACGCCGCCGCCAACACCTCGACCGGCTCGGCGGTTTCGATTCCCAACGCCGCGACGTTGCGGTTCTTCTCGTCGACGAAAACGAGCTTGGGATGATGATCGCGCAGCTCCTCGGCCTCGTACTCGGCAAACGTCGCGAGAATCACCAGATCTCCCGCCTTCGCCTTGTGCGCCGCCGCTCCATTCAGACAGATCTCCCCCCGGCCCCGTTTGCCGGGGATCGCGTAGGTCGCAAGGCGCTCGCCGTTGGTGACGTTGTAGATCTCGATCCGCTCATGCTCCAGGATGTCGGCCGCTTCGAGCAACAGCGGGTCGATCGTCACCGAACCCTGGTAATGGAGATTCGCTTCGGTCACCGTCGCCCGGTGGATCTTCGATTTGAGCATCGTGCGCTTCATGGTCCTAAAGCCCCCTAGCTCTCGATGGAGAGATGGAAGTTGTCGATCAATCGGGTGCCGCCCACGCGAACCGCGAGCGGCAGCACAATTTCTCCCGAGAGGGTCGCCGCCGGACGAAACGTCTCGGCATCGACCGCCTCGGCATACTCCAAAATCACGAGCGGTTCGCTCGCGAGCCCTGCGCGAAGAATCCTCCGCACCTCGTCCCCGCTCCGCTCCCCCGCTTCGATCGCTTCCCGCGCCGCGACCAGCGAGCGATGGAGCACGGTCGCCGCGCTCCGCTCTTCGCCGTTGAGGAACACGTTGCGCGACGACATGGCGAGCCCGTCCGGCTCGCGCATCGTCTCGCCCGGAACGATCTCGACCGGAAAATGCAGGTCGCGGACCAGCTTGCAGATCACCGCCAGCTGTTGCGCGTCCTTCCGGCCGAACACCGCGAGATCGGGCCGCACCAGGTTGAACAGCGCGGCCACGACTGTCGCGACGCCACGAAAATGGCCGGGCCGAAATTCCCCTTCGAGCCCTTCGGCCGGACCGCCGGGCTCGATGAAGACCGTGTGCCCTTCCGGGTAGATCGTCTGGACGTCGGGAAGGAACAACAGGTCGCAGCCTGCGGCCTCCAACATCTCGGCGTCGCGCTCGGGCTGGCGCGGATAGCTCGACAGATCCTCGGCCCGGTTGAACTGGGTCGGATTGACGAACACCGAAGCGACCACCCGGTCCGAGCGTTCGCGCGCCGCGCGGACGAGCGACAGGTGTCCCTCGTGGAGCGCGCCCATGGTCGGCACGAACCCCACCGTCCGGCCCCGAACGGCCCAGAGCGCCAGCTCTTGGCGGAGCCCCGCCTTGTCGCGAATCTGCAGCATCGGTTCCCTTTAGCCGTAGATCTTGCGCAGCTCGGGTTTCGGTTCGAGCGCGCCGTAGGTCTCTTCCGCCGAGGGAAAGCTCCCCTCGCGCACGTCTTTGGCAAAGCGCTCGATCGCCTCGCGCGAAGCCACTCCCAACTCCGCGTAGCGCCGCACGAAACGGGGGGCGATCCGCTCTTCCAGGCCCAGCAGGTCGTGGTAGACCAGCACCTGACCGTCGCACGCGGCGCCCGCGCCGATGCCGATCGTCGGGATCGCCAGGCGTTCGGAGATCTCTTCCCCGAGATCGCTCGGCACGCATTCGAGAACGAGGGAGAACGCGCCCGCCTCTTCCAATTCCAGCGCGGCATCGACCATTTCCCGCGCCGCGTCATGGCTGCGGCCTTGGACTTTGTATCCGCCGAGGCGATGGACCGACTGAGGGGTGAGCCCGAGGTGCGCCATCACCGGCACCTCGGCGGAAACGAGCGCGCGGACCACTTCGGGCCGGCCGCCTTCGATCTTCACCGCCTGCGCGCCCGCTTCTTTGACGAACCGGATCGCCGAGGCGACCGCCTGGTCGGGACCCAGATGGAACGAGCCGTAGGGCATGTCGGCGACCAGCAGGGCGCGCTCGACCCCCCGGCGCACGGCGCGGGTGTGATGGATCATTTCGTCCAGGGTGACCGACAGCGTGTCCGGATGGCCGAGCACGACCATCGCGAGCGAGTCGCCGACCAGGACGATGTCGGCCCCCGCGGCATCCGCCGTCTTGCCCTGGGGGAAGTCGTAAGCGGTGACCATGACCAGACGTTCGCCGCGGTTTGGGGCTTCGACGATCGAGGGAACCGTGATGCGCTTCGCAGCCATTCGTTCGCGCTCCGATTTCTCGCCCGGGGTCTACCTCAAGAGGAGCCCCGAAAAGCGAAAAGCCCTTCACGCCAGGGAGGCGGAAGGGCCGGTAAGCGCACGTTACCCGTTGAATCGAGGGTTTGCGCGTCGATCGTCGGTTGGATCGAGGTGTCGTCCTCCGGCTTGATCCTGATCCGGAACTTCTCGGTACGACCCTCTCGCCGCGACCGTCACACCCTCGTCGGGGCGCTTTCGGTTCTTTCCGTCTCGGTCCCGGCGGCCGGCCCTCTCACAATTGGGGGGCTCAAGGCCGCTCGCAGGATCCCAGCGGTTTGTCGGACCCCTTGCGGGCTCCGACGGCGCGGATGATATGCGCCTTGGTCGTCCAGATCAAATCGCCCTGGCCTGAGTCTCATTTTGTCCCGCAGCGACTGGCCGCTGCCGAAGGCGCCCGAAGGAGCGAGGAGGCAAAATGAGACTCAGGCCCTAGCGCGAGCCCATCGGCACGAAGTACTCCGTCCCCTTGATCGGCCGGGAGAGGCGGTTGAGCAGCTCGCCGAAGTCCTCCGGCCGGTCGGGGAAGTTCAGGTGCCGCGTGTCGACCACCAGGAGCGGAGAGGCCTCGTAGTAGTGGTAGTAGTGGTTATAGGCGTCAATCAGCTCGGCTTCGTAATCGCGCGCCAGAGTCTTCTCGACCGCTCGTGCCCGCTTCTTGATCCGATCCATGCAGGTGTCAACGTCGGCCACCAGGTAGAGGATCAGATCGGGCTTCGGGATCTGCGGTTCGAGCAGGGCGTAGAGCTTGTCGAACAGCATCAGCTCGTCGTCCGAAAGGTTCAGGTAGGCGAAGATCCGGTTCTTCTGGAAGGTGTAGTCCGAAACCACCATCCGTTCGAACAGCTCGCGCTGGGCGATCCCCTGCTGCTGCTTGAACCGCGAGAGCAGGAAGTAAAGCTCGGTCTGAAACGCCGCGCCCGGTCGATCCTGGTAAAAATCGCCGAGGAAGGGATTGTTCACGTCTTCGAGGACTTTGACCCCCTCGAAGTGGCGCGTGAGCAACTCGACCAGAGTGGTTTTCCCCACCCCGATCGGTCCGTCGACCGCGATGTAGTGGTACGGAAGGCTCGGTCCGCTCAAGGCTTTTTTAGGCGCCGCTCGCGAGCGCCGCGGAAGCCGCCAACTCAGCGGCGTTTGGGGCCGGCGGAATCGGCGGCAGAGGGGCCGAAGTAGCCGAAGCGGCGATCGGGTTGTACAGCGTGTCGCGCTCGATCGGCTCGAATCCCGCCAGGCGGACGATCCGTTCGAGCTCGGCGCGGGTCATCTGCTGCGGAGTGCCGGCCCCGGCCATGTGGTAGATCGTTTCCTCGACCACCGTGCCGTCGAGGTCGTCGGCCCCAAAGCGCAGCGCCACCTGGGCGAGCTTCGGCGAGATCATGATCCAGTAGGCCTTGATGTGCGGGATGTTGTCGAGCACCAGGCGCGACGTCGCGATGTGGCGCAGGTCGTCGGTTCCGGTCGTGTGGTACTTCAACCCCATGTAGTTGTTCTCGGGGTGATAGGCGAGCGGGATGAACGCGTTGAAGCCGCCCGACTCGTCCTGCAGCGCGCGCAGACGCATCAGGTGGTCGACTTTGTGGATCGGCTTTTCGACGTGGCCGTAGAGCATGGTGCAGTTGCTCTTGATCCCCATCCGGTGGGCGATGCGGTGAACCTCGATCCACTCGTCCGCGTCGAGCTTGCCGTCGCAGATGATCTCGCGCACTTCGGAATGGAAGATCTCTGCACCGCCGCCCGGCAGCGATCCGAGCCCCGCGTCGCGCATTTGGCGCAAGACCTCCTCGATCGACAGCTTCTCGCGCTTGGCGAACCAGCCGATCTCGATCGCGGTGAATGCCTTCAAGTGCGCATTCGGGAAACGCTCGCGCAGGCCCCGGAGCATTTCGAGATACCACTCGAGCGACAGGTCAGGGTGCAGACCGCCGACGATATGGAACTCGGTCGCCCGCTGCCCGCCCTGCTCCGCGGCATGTTTGTAGACGTCCTCGTGCGACATCTCCCAAGCGTGGGCCTCGCCCTTGAGCGCCGCGAAGCTGCAAAACTTACAGTTGTAGGTATAGACGCAGACGTTCGTCGGGTTGATGTGCCGATTGACGTTGAAGTAGGTGACGTTGCCGTGCATCCGCCGCCGCACCGAGTCGGCCAGACGGCCGAGCGCCACGACGTGGGGGGTGGAAAAACAGAGCAGGGCGTCTTCGTCGTCCAGCCGCACACCATCGCGCACCTTCTCGGCGAGCGGGCGGAGACTCGAAGGAAAACGTTCCGGCTGGATCTCGGGGTTCTGCATTTTTGACTTCCTTGGGGCTTCCTAGGGGTTCCCGGGGCGGCCCTCACGGGTTGTACCCGGCTGATAGCCGGGCAGTATAGCAGGGGGCCGCGACCCTTCGAGAGTGAAAACACCGCCGGGTTTACGCCACATTCCCGGCAGGGGTGCCTCCTCTCATCGGCACCTCTCATCCGAATTCCGAAACCCGCCGTAGAGACCCTCTGAACCCGACAGCTTCTCCCCTACTTGGAGGATTGAGAACATGATTCGACTTCGTCGTGTCTCTGGCCGAGACGGGGCCGACCTGGCGACTGCCTGAGCCGCCAACGTCAAAACCGGAGGTGCCGAATGGCAGGCGCTGATGGTCCGGACCGTGGGGGTTGAGCCCGGTTCCAATCGAAGGTGGGGGCTTGGCGGGGGATTTGGCGGTTTGGTAGGAAAGTGATTTGTAGCGCTCTTGGTTGCGAGGCTCTGTGTACACCCATTTCGGGCGCTCGGGGCCTCGCCTAAAAGCCGGCCCCTCTCGCTCATCGTGCCGTAAGATGCTATCTTACCCTCATGAAGACCGCAGTCTCCACCAAGGGACAGATCGTCCTACCTGCAGAGATCCGTCGGCTGGACCGCATCGAGGCCGGGGACGAGTTTGAAGTCGAGCGGATCGACCGGGGGGAGTACCGGCTTCGGCTGGTTCCCTCTCGGAATGAGGGTCTCTTAGACTGGCTGCTCGCCTGTCCGGAAAAGGGGTTCTTCGTACCCATTGAGTCCGAGTCCACGGACACGTTGTGACCATCCTGGTCGACGCCAATGTCCTGAGCGAAGCCACCCGACCGGAACCTGACCCGTCGGTCCTGGAGTGGCTGGCCGAGCATGAACGGGAGATCGTCGTCGATCCGGTCATCCTCGGCGAGATCCATTTTGGGATCCTCGTGCTCCCCAGCGGCAAGCGACGCCAGCGCCTGGAGCGTTGGTTCGAAGAAGGGATCCGGCGAATCCACTGCGTCGCCTGGGAGTCGAGCACAGGTCTTCGCTGGGCTCAGCTGCTCGCCGATTTGCGGCGGCGAGGCAGATCCATGCCGATCAAAGACAGTTTGATCGCGGCGACGGCTTTCGCTCACAACCTTCCGCTGGCGACACGCAACCGAAGTGACTTCGAGCAAACCGGGATCCAGATCATCAATCCCTTCGCCCTCGCCTAATCCTCCTCGTACTTAATCTCCATACCCCGCGCCCGCCAAGCCGAGAGCGCGACCAGCAGGCCGGCGAAGATCAGCAGGCCGATTACGGCGACCGGTTTGCTTGGGGCGTCGGAGAGCAAGGCCAATGGACCGTCCGAGACGGGGACGGGCATCAGCGATTGCAGGTAGTGGATCACGCTCGCTTTTTTGAGCAGGGGCGGGAGGAGGAAGTGGATTCCTTCCCAGCCGAAAATCAGGAGGGCGGGGATGGCAGGACTGCGGAAGAAGAAGCCTAACGTGAGGAAGATGGCTCCGTAGCCGACGCAGGCGAGCAGGGTGGTCGCGACGTAGGCGAACAGGTGGCTTAAGCCGGGGCCTTGGAGGAGGAAGCGCGAGCTGCCGGGAATGGGTACGAAGGTCAGGAGGAACGACGCGGCGGTCGAGAGGCCGAAGAGGAAGCCGGCGACGATGAGGCCGGTCAGGTATTTGCCGAGCACCAGAACCTCGCGGCGGATCGGTGCGAGGAAGTAGTAGTGCAGCGTGCGGTCGAGGACCTCACGGCGGATCAAGTTGCCGAAGATTCCGACGCAGCCGAGGAAAACGATGACGCGGAGCAGGAACGCCTGATAGATGCCGCCCGCAAAAATCGCCTGGGCTTGGGCAAGGTCGAACAGCTCGCGGATCGAGTCGCCGTGGGTGAAGAAGAGGCGGAGCGAGAGGACCGCGGGGGGAGCGAGCGCGAGCAGCCAGAGGCCGATGGCGCGCTTGCCGAAGAAGCCCTTTTTCAGCTCCATGCGAATGATCGCTGCGAGCTGCCGGCGGCGTAGGGCCGCGCTGCCCGGGGCGGGTTCACCGACCGCAATAGGGGTCGCCGGGGACGCCTGGCTCGCCGGGGTAGTCGCCGGGTTTGGGTTCGAAATCGCGGCGCTCATTACCGGCCCCCTTGTTCGATCAGATATTGGTAAACCGCATGGACGTCGGCGTCGGCCGGCACGATCGATTCGACCGCGAGGTTGTTTTCGAGCACGATGCGATTGAGCAGCAGGTGGAATCCGTCCGCGTCTTTGGTGCTGACCAACAGGCCGCGGCGGTCGTTGGTGATTCGTGCTTCCACCACATGGTCATATTCGAACAGCCGCGAGGCGAGCAGCGACGGTTTGTCGCAGCGGATCATCACCTGGACCGGATGCTCCTCTTCCATCTCGTCGCGCACTCCGCCGATCTCGCCTTCGGCGACCACGTAGCCGCCGTTCAGCAGCACCACCTGGTCCGAGATGAGATCCACCTCGTGCAGGATGTGGCTGGAGACCAACACATGCTTGCCGGCAATCGAAAGCTCGCGGAACAGGGCGATCACCTCGGCGCGGGCCATCGGGTCGAGACCATTCAACGGCTCGTCGAGAATCAGGACGGACGGATCGTGCGCCATCGCCTGGGCGAGCTTGACCCGCTGGCGCATGCCTTTGCTGTAGCCCGCGACTTTTCGGCCGCCGGCTTCCGTAAGGCCCACCCTGTCGAGCGCCTTGACCGCTCGGTCTTTGGCGTCCGATGCCGAGAAGCCGTAGACGCGGAGTAGTAGCTCGACGAACTCGAAGCCGGTGACCCCCGTGGGGAAGGCGTCCACCTGGGTGGCGAAGCCGATCTCGCGGAACATGGTCTCCGGCCGGTCGGGCGACAGGCCGCGAACGCTGACCGTGCCCGCGCTCGGCCGCAGCAGGCCAACCAGGAGGTTCATCAGCGTCGTCTTGCCCGAACCGTTCGGACCGACCAAGCCGGTGATGCCGGGCGGGATCGTCAAGTCGATCCGGTTGACGCCGAGCACCTCGCCATAAAACTTCGAGACGTTGTCGAGAACGATCTGATCGTTCGTGCCTTTCGTCGTCGCGCTCATCGCACCACCTCGTAGGCGCGCAGGCGCGTTTTGAGCAGCCAGAGGAAGATCAGGCAGCCGCCGATCATGGTGATCCAGGCGAGGAAGAGCGGATGGTCGTCGGGCGGCCGGACGCCGAACAGCGATGCCCAGACCGTGGCGCTCGCGCCAGAGGCGTCGAACAGCTTTCCAAACGACAGGCCGAGAATCCCGCGGACCGCTTGACCGAACGCCGTGCCGATGAAGAACAGCATGAACAGGGCGATGCGTGCGACCGGCTTCCACTTTACCCAGGCGGAGATCGCGAGAGCGAAGAGCGAGAGGAAGAGAATCCAGATCCAGCTGCCGATGAACAGGGCAGAGGCGATCTGTAGATTCTGCCCCGCCCAGTGGGGCTCGAGGTACGCCTGAAATCCCCAGAGCAGCAGGCCGGGCACCCAGGTGACCAGCGACATCAGGATCGCCAACACGCAGAGCTTGCCGAGCACGTATTCGGCGCGCGAAAACGGCCGCGCGAGATAGAGCGGCAGCCCATTGTTGCGCAAGTCGGGCGCCACGAGGGCAGGGCCGACGAACAGCGTGATGATGAAGCAGAGACCACTTTGAAGCGTCATCCCGCGCCAGAAGAACTGGGCATCGATCGGCAGAATCTCGTTCAGCTTCTCGGCCGTGAGGCCGACGAACTTGAGCGCCGACAGGTTGTGATGCAGGTAGATGATCAGCAGCCCGGCAAACGGCACGGCGAAGCAGAGCGCGAAGAAGATTGCGAACAGCCGGCTTTTGAACACGTCCGAGTAGGCATAGCGCGGCAGGATCAAAAACCGGCGCTTCTCGGGCGTGAGCGTGCCGGAATATGGGCGATAACTACGTTCGAAGACGGCCATCGGGCTACCCCTCCATCGCCTTCAAGAAAATGTCTTCCAGCGAATCACGGCGATAGTCGAGATGACGAATTTGGACCGAATGATCGGCCGCCGCCTGGTAGAGAGCGCGGACCTCGACACCCGGGGGGAGGACGAGCTTGATCCGCCGCCGGCTGCCTTCGGCAACCTCGCAGCCGAGGCCGTCGAGCGCCGTGCGGAATTTCTGCTCGTTGTCGTTGTCGGCGCGCAGCTCCAACTCCAGAAAACTGCGGTTCGCACTACGTTCCGCCTCCAGGTTGCAGTAGGTGGCGATCTGGCCGTTTTTAAGCACCAGGACCTCTTCGCAGCACTCTTCCACGTCGCGCAGCAGGTGGGACGAAAGGATTACTCTGACCTGCCCCGCGTCGCGAATGTCGCGGATCAAATGAAGCATGCGGGAGCGGGCTGGCGGATCGAGCCCGTTGGTCGGCTCGTCCAGAAACAAAACCTTGGGTCCGTGGACGAGAGCCTGGGCGAGCTTCGCGAGCTGTTTCATGCCGAGCGAGTAGCTGTCGACCGGGCGATATCGCGCCTCGCCGAGGCCGACGTAGAACAGCGACTCGTGCGCCCGTTCGAGCGCCTGCTCGGGCGGCAGGCCCGACAGCTCGGCCATCAATCGGACGAACCGGACGCCCGAGAGTCCGGCGACGAACGCGTCGTTTTCCGGCATGTAGCCCATCAACGCGCGAATATCGCGCCCTTTGCTCCGGATGTCGTGGCCGAGCAGCCGGGCGGTGCCGGCGGACGGCGCGTAGAAACCGAGCAGGGTGTGCAGCAGAGTGGTTTTGCCGGCACCGTTCGGCCCAAGCAGGCCGATCGAGCGACCGGTCAATTTCGCGGTAAGCCCGTGGAGGATTCGGCGTTTGCCGAGCGTGACCTCCAGACCTTCGAGGTCGATTACGGGTGTGGTTTCGGTCATGGGAAGCATCTCCTCGACAGACGAACAAGGCGAACGAAAAATCAGCCCCGAGAAACAGGTAGAGGCGCAAGCTACTGCGCCTCTACCTACGGTATTTACGTTGGGGTGTTTCTGATCTTACCCGACTCGGGATTTAGGAGTCGCCTCCGTCGTGGCCGCCCATCGAACGAAGGATGCTCGAGAACCCGGTGAGCAGCTTCAGGTTGTCGCCCAGCGGACCGTTCACCGCGTTGCTGCCGAACAGAATGCGATTCTCTTCGGCGTAAGCGTAAATCGCGCTCGGACCCTGGCCGAGGAACGACCGGAGCGGATTGGCCTCATTGCTGTCGAGCGCCTTCTGCGGAATGAACTTCGCACCCTGCTTGGCGAGCGCTCCTAGATCCTGGAACACCAGGGCCGAAACGTTCACCTGTCCGTCCGTGCCCAGCAGGTTGCGCAGACGCTCGGAGCGGCCGAGCGTGGCGCCCGAGTCGCGGCCGGCGAAGGCCCGTTCGATCAACGTCCGGGAGGGCGCGGCGACCAGGAAGCCCCCTTCGAACGCGTAGTGAATCGACATTCCCAGGTCATCCGAGTTGATCGCGTGCCAGGTGCGGCCGCCGCTCGTCTCGGTCGTCAGGGTCACTCCTCCCTTACCGTTCTTCGTCAGCTCCCGGTTCAGCCGTTCGACCGTCAGCTCGATCGTGTGCTCTAGAGTGTTCGGGTCGTAAACCTCGGCCACGAACTTCCAGGACGGTTTCGGCAGCACCGGTCCGTCGAGCGCCAGGGCGAACTCGCCGCCGAGCGGAGCGACCACGTCGTCGCGCAGCCGGAATCCCTCTTTCGCTTCGGCCGCACTCAGCTCCGCGGCGAATTTCGGGTTGGCGGCGAGCAGCTCGTCGAGCAGCATCGCCGGGTTCTTGACTACGAAGGCCGCGGCGGCATTCGCGTCCGGCGAGACGAAGTCGAGCGCCCGCATGGGAGCCGGCTCCGCGAGCCAGGCCGCGACGCCGCGACGCGCTTGTTTGAAGGTCAGGACGGCCCGGGTTTCGGTCCGCCCTTCGACGTCGCGACGTTCGACGATGAACTGGTCGAGGTCGAGAATGCCGAGAGTCTCGGCGATGTGGTGGTCATCGGTGTTTTCGCCGTTCGTGACCGTGGCACTCTGGCCGATCAAAGAGGCGAGGTCGGCCGAGAAGAGCCAGCCTGCGCCGTCCTGATAGGAGGCTGCGACGCGATTGCGGAAGGCCGAGGCGACGAACGGATTTCCGCCCGCGGCATTGGTCGTCACCTGGTTGATCAGCGCGGCGCTCGGGCTTGCGACGAACAGATCAGAGCCGATCCAGAGCAGCAGCTCCTTGTCTTCGCCGGGGGCCGTCACGGCCGGCAGGCTCTCGACGATCCGGATCTTGTGGGAATGCTCTCCGCCTTCACCGTTCAGCCGTTCGATCTCGGCGGCGAGCGCCGCGCGGAAGGCCGCTTGATTCTCGATCTCTGCGGTCAACACGGGCTCGGCGTCGGAGCTCGCTCCGGTGCTGTTCTTCCCCACTGCGATCGCGATCTCCGGTCCGAGGTGGCTACCCAGCTCGGAGATCCGGTCGATCAGGTCGTGGACCTTCTGGCGCTCGGCGTCGGAGGAGAAGTTGTCCTGCCACCACTGACGCAAGGTCTCGCTCTCCGCGAGCTTCTGGTCGAGCAACGTTTGAGTCTCGCCCAGGTTCTTGGCGAGGTTCGGTAGCGCGATGAACACCTTCGTGTCCGCGGGAGACAGATCGAGCAGGCGGGTCGAATAGCGCAGGCCCGGACGCTCGATCTGAGAGTCGATGTCGGCGCTCGCCGCGGTCAGCTCGGCGAGGAGCTGGTCGTACTGCTTGGCGTTCTTGCTCCAGGCGATCTCTTGGGTCACCGGAACGGTCGAGAGGCTGGCCGCCGTCACCACCTGGCCGCCCGGGTGCAGGATGTTCTCGCGACCGGACTGGTTGACGTGGACCTCCCCCTCGACCACCGCGACGCGCGATCCCTTGGTGCCATGGTTGACCGAGAAAATCGTGCCGGTGACGGCGACCAGGCAATCTTCGGTCTCGACGTACAGGTGATGCGGGCGCTGCTTGGCGGCTTGGACGATGATCTTGCCGCGCTCCAGCTCGATCGTGTTCCCCTTGCGGCCGGCGTCGAGCGACAGACCGGCGCGCTCGCTCATTTCAATCACCGAACCGTCGGTCATCCGGACGAAAGCGCGCGAGCCTTTTGCGGTGCGGATCTCGTCACCTTCTTTGATCGCGGCTCCCGCGCCGAGCTGGGCGGTCTGCTCGCCGTCGATCCGATACAGGCTCCCTTCGATCGCCTCGACGCGCGCCATCTGGCCGCCCGAGATGAAGAAGTCCTGCATCAGGAAGATGCCCGTGCCGAGCGCGGCGACCAGCACCGCGGCCAGGGCGTACAGGGTCCGGCGGTCCCGTCGCTGCGGGATCTGGACGACAACCGGAGCGTTGTTGGTTCCCGATAGCGGTTTGCCCTCGCGGGCGGTGCGCAGGGCGCGACGGCAGGGAACGCAGCTGCGCGTGTGGTCTTCGACCAACAGGGCGCGGGCGGCGGGCAGCTCTCCTGCGAGGTACGCCGGGATCTCCGCCTGGAAATCCTCGCAGCCGCGCAGCGGCGAGTGGACCGCATGGATCGTCGGTGTCGGAGCCTGGGGAGTAAAAGTCTCCTCGGGGGCGACGCCGGTCGCGGCGAATTGCGCCAACTTGCTTCGCACGCGGGAGGCGGCGGCAGCCATTTCATGCTCATCGACTGGAGTGGATGCGATCTCGGAGATCGCCTCGTCGAGGCGGGCTTCATCGATGCGGTTCATAAACAGGCTCATGACTGACCTCCTTGATGCGACGAAAGCTCTTTCTGCAGCCGATGGCGAGCACGATGCAGGATGACGGCTACAGCGGTCTGGGAGCAGGAGAGCATCCGGGCGATGTCCAGATTGCTCTGCCCTTCAAAGTAGCGAAGCGTGAAGATTTCGGCCTGGCGCGGTGACAGTTGGCCGACCGCGGCGCGTAGTGCCAGGGCCAGCTCGCGGTTGCCGCGGCGGCGTTCGGGACTCTTGCCGGGCTCGTCGGCAAGGCTTTCGGCCACGTCGTCGAGCGCCACGGCCTTGGCGCGTTTCCGGCTGCGCGCCAGATCGAGCGCCGCGTTCACCGCCGCCCGATGAAGATAGCTCCCCACCTGCTCAGTGAGGTCCAGCTCCTCCCGGCGGGCGAGGCGAAAGAACACGGTCTGCATCACGTCCTCGGCGTCCGAAGCATTGCCGGTGATGCGATAAGCGGCCCGGTAGACTCCCTGGTGGTGCAGCTCGAACAGTCGTTCAAGCGTCGCTGGAACGGGCTGGCCGATGGGTTGGCTGCCGGCCCGGGCGATCGGGGCTCCCCCCGGGGGGGCGGTGGATACGGCGATTGGAGCGGTTGCCTGCACGGTGTCGTCCCTCCTGATGTCTCCACTCATGGAACGCACCTCCCGGGAGAATGTTACGCCCGGCTCCGAAACAACGCCTCAAGGGAGAGGAAAGAGGGATCAAAGGGGGATCAAAAGGCGCAGAATGGAGCCCTCGCGTCCGTCCAAAGCCCGGGTACCCCGTTTTTCGCTCGAACTGGAGGAAGAGCCCCATGCTCCTCAACTACCTCGATTCGGCCATCGGCTTCATCGTCGTCATCCTGATGTTTTCCCTGGTGATCACGATCCTGGTCCAGATGGTGGGCGTTCTGCTCCAGCTGCGCGGCAAGAGCCTGCTGCGGGGGGTGGAGCTGCTCTTCCATGAGATCGACCCGGACCTCAAGAGCCAGGCCAAGGCTCTGGCGGATCAGGTGCTACGCCACCCGGCGATCGCCGAAGACACGAAGCGGCTGGCTTCGGCGCTCCAGTCCCATGAGCTCAAACTGGTGCTTCAATCGCTCGCCGAGGCCGCCGATGCGAATCCTCAGCTCAAGAAGGCGCTCGACGAACGCCGCGCGACGGTCTTCGGCAGGATCGACGACTGGTTCGAGTTGGTGATGGACCGCGCGGGCGAGCGGTTCAAGATGAACACCCGCTGGGCGACCACGGTTTTCGCGGTCATCCTGGCCTTCGCCCTCCAGCTCGACTCGATCAGCCTGTTCCGCCAGATTGCGACCAACGCCGACCTTCGCGCCCGGCTGGTCTCGATGAGCGATTCCGTATCCGAGACGAGCAAGAAGGTGCTGGAATCGCCAGCCGTCCCCAACACGGAACAGGGTCTAAAGGAGCTCACGGACCGAGCCGCCGAGGTCAAGGCCGAAATCGAAAAATCCCAGCTCCAGCTGGTGCCGAACCCCTGGCGCCTCTCGGCTTTCGACAACATACGGAGCTTCCTCGGCCTGATCCTCACGATTTTCCTGCTCGGCCTGGGCGCCCCCTTCTGGTTCAAGGCCCTGCAAAACTTGGTGGGCCTGCGCCACGCGGTCGACCAGAAGAAGGACCAGGACGAAGAGGCCGAACGGGCGGCTTTGGCGGCGAAGAAGTAGAGGGGCTGCGAAGGAGTCTGCCGATCCGGCCACAATTTCCAACAGGGGGTGGAGCAAACTCCGCTCCCTGTGCCTGCCCTTCGTCTGCTCAGCGCGTCAGCACTGCTCCCGGTAAATCCAAGGAAGATCCCGCCAGCGATCCCGCCGTCGTCAGAAGCTCGACAACTCGCTTCTGAGCATCGCCTTCCGAAGCGAGAAACTCGCCCGTTGCGACGAAGGCGTCCGCCAGGGGATTCTCCGAGGCTTCAGGGAGAAGGGTGACACCAATCTTTCCGTCCCTGCGATACTCCACGACGATGTGACGCACGCCGTCGCGGAAATCGAGCCACGCCGAGGCGGCGCCGCCATTGACCGGAACTTCGAGGTGACACTGCGAGCTAGGGAATTCGCGATGGAGGGAGGATGCTAGATTCTCGATTGGATGCATCTTTCCAAACCTCCTGGCCATCCGCCCCTCGCTTCAGGAGCTGGACTCTACCTATTTTTACGGTCACCAGCTCAAACGCGCCGTTGGGCGCAATGAACGTCAGGTGGCCAGTGTGTCGATATCGAAGGACTCGAGAGTCCCCGGCAGACGGCCGGAACCCGTCTCGCAGGGGCGGGCACATACGCTCTCCGCACTCGCGATAACCGGGATCGAAGGGAACGCCCGAGAACTCGTTCTCGACGGCATTGAGGACGTTCGCGATCAGATCGAGCGCTTCTTCGAACGAAGAGGCGGCAGGAGCTTCGTCCAACCTTCGGCAGAATTCCGTAAGCCGCCAGACCTTGTCGCGGATCGAAATTTTCCAGTCCTCCGAACGAGAAAGCAGAATTCTCCGCTAGGCCATAAGCGCACCGATCCGCGATTACCCGGCTTGCCTCAAAGGACCGGTTGCAGCGGCTTTTCACGGTTCTATGCTCCCCACCCGGAGGGCGGAAGATCAACCATCATACGACGGAAAGTGCTCCTGTTCTGCTGAATTTTTCGCCCGTCGGCCTGGAGTACTCCCAAAGAGCGCCTCTAGGAGGCAGTATAGAGCTCGCCCGACTGGCGCGTGGGAGGCCGGGCGAGTACGATTCCGGTGAGGATACTATGAGCTTACCGGCCGTCATCTTCGAAGAGCGCCTGCGTATTCCGAGCGAAGTTCATCGCCTCGCGCCGTTCCGCCTTTGGTGCGCCGGGACCGAGTTTCCCGAAGAGGGTCGAATAGATTTTCTGGCCGGCAACGTGGAGGTGGACATGAGCCCGGAGGACCTCCACACCCACGGCACGGCGAAGACCGAGGTCGCGACACGCCTTCAACTTCTGCTCGCCGATCCGGGCCGCGGCGAGGTGTTCATCGATCGGGCTCGCGTGGTCTCCTCAAGAGCCGATCTTTCGGTTGAGCCGGACATCGTGGTCGTCCTCGGCGAATCGCTCGCCGCCGGCCGGGTTCGCTTCGTGCCCGCGGCCAAAGATCCAACCCGCTCCTCAGAGATCGAAGGCGCGCCGGATTTGATCGTTGAGATCGTCAGCGACTCTTCCGAAAAGAAGGATACCGCCCGCCTGCCGCGCCTCTACGCCAAGGCGGGAGTGCCGGAGTTCTGGACGATCGACGCCCGCGGGCCGAAAGTACGGTTCTCAATCGACCTGCTCGCCGGAGCCCTCTACCGGCGACAGGAGCCCGACACCGACGGCTGGATTGATTCGCCGCTCCTTAGGCTGCGCTGCCGCCTTTCGCGCGAACGAACCGCGTGGGGAAGTTGGCGCTATCGGTTCGAAACGGTCGCGCGCGGTTGAGGCCGGGTACCCGGGCTTTGGAAGACCCGCGAAGGCGCAGTTTCTCCTCGCAGGATGGCCCCTCCTTCCCTCACGCTCTCGAGCAGTTCCTCGAAAAGGTCTGGTCTCATAGATATTCTGCCTCGACGGTTTTTCTCAGCGTGGCACTACGCGCTCGTCAGATCGGCTCGTTCGTTCTTCGCATCGGCGAAGAGTAGGAGCATCTTTTCACGCCCCCTTACCCCCGCCGCATCTCTTCCAAATACCGCCGGAAGAACGGCAACCCCGCGAGCGCGGGCACTAGGTAGCGCGAGGTGAACAGCAGGCCGAGCGCCGCAGCGGTTTGGGCGTTCAAGTAGGGGGCATACAGCGCAACTAGGGCCGCGTCTCGGGTGCCCAGGCCGGCGAAGGTGAAGGGGGTCAGGCCGGCGAGGATGGCGAGTGCTGCGAGTCCTATGTGGGCGAGGAAAGGTACGTAGGCCCGCAGGGCGAGGATGAAGATCCAGAGCTGGACGAAGTGGAGCAGCCAGAGGCCGATTGAAATGGTCACCACCTGCGCGTGGCGGGCTGGCTCGCGGCGAAAGGTGCTCCGCGTTTCGGCCCAGGCGTCGCGGAGTTTCTCGATCTTGCCCTTCAGCTTGCCCGGCGCGATTCGCAACGCGAGCCCAAAGACGAAGCGGGCGAAGACTTCGGAATTGAGGGTGAGGAAGCCGACCACGGTCGCGACCGAGATCCCCGCCGCGGCGAGCCAGAGGATCGCTCCTTTGCCCGGCAGGAAGAGGAGGCCGATGGCGCACCAGAGGAAGAGCGCCAGGACGTCGTAGGCCTTCTCGAACACGGTGAGCGACAGCGCGAGCGAGCCGGGGAGGTGGCCGCGCGATTTCAAGAAGAACGATTTGGCGATGTCTCCCATTTTGGACGGCAGCACCATGTTCATCACGTCGGCGACCAGGATGAGGCGCACTGATTCCGCCACGCCGAGCGTCGTTCCGGCGGGCATCAAGCGGCGCAGACGCCATCCTTGGACCGCTTTGATCAAAACGAGGGCGAGCTGACCTACGAGCATCCAGCCCCAGTTCGACCGGGCGAGCACGCCGCCGATCGCGCGGAGATCGATCTTCCGATAGATCAGGGCGAGCAGCGCGAGGCTGACCGCGATCGAGATCCAGCGATTGCGCCGCGCGGCGGCGGAAGGGCGCGCGAGAGCTTGCGGCGTTTCGGCCGAGACCGGCGGTTGGTCCACCGCGGCCCTTAGCCCTTGTACGGGAACTGCGGGCCGTACCAGCTCTCGCGGATCAGCTTCTGCGCTTTCGGCCGGGCGACGAACGGGTACCAAAGGAGCGAGTTGTAGACCAAGGCCCCCTTGGCGAGCACCTGCACGAGGGGGGTGTCGAACAACAGCGGCTTCAAGAACGAAGCCCGCAGCCGCTTGTGGATGCCGCCGAGCAGGTTCGATTTCGGCGTCGCGAACTGCTCGGAGCCGACGTCGTCGCCCACCATACGCCCTTCGATGGATCCCAATCCCCGCGCCTCGGCGTTGGTGAGAAAGCCGATCGCCCGCGGATCGAACCCCATATACCGGGCCGCCGCCGCATCGGCCGCCACCAAATCGGGCGAGGCGATGACGAGATCGGCGATCCGTACGTCCCCAGTGCGGGGACCCTTGCCCTCCTGGCAGACCGTGCCGTCGATCACCGTGAACCGCGGCGCGAGCGCCTGGTTGATGTCGACGATCACTTGGTGGAGGACCGGGTGGAAGTTGTGCCGGAAAGTGGGCAGACACCCCCACTGATTCTTGAGCGAGGCGGTGATCGTCGAGAGGTGGTGGCACTTCATGACCGGCAGGGTCACCAGGCAATCCGCTTCGAGCAGCGTCCGGGGAAAAACCAACTTGCGGACGTGCATGCCGTCCACCGCAATCTCCTCCAGCGGATCGCGCGAAAGATCGACGTACTCAACCCCGTATTTCGCCGCCAGCCGGTCGTACCCCCAGATCTTCTCCGCCCGCCGAACGTTGTCGGCCCCGACGATCTGCGAATCCCCCATCTGCAACCGGACGTCCGGCAGCGCTTCGCGGATCGTCTGCAGCACTCCCTCCAGCACCCAAGGGGAGGTGTTCGTCCCGGGCACCAGAGGGAACGACAAAGTGTTGATCTTGAGGAAGATCCGCGAGCCCTGGATGTGGTCGCGCCAAGAAGCTAGCTCCATCGCCCGCTTGACTGCGGCCTGCACCCCTTCGGCTTGGGTGACGCGGACCCGGGCTACGGGTGCGGGGGTGGCAGATTTAGGCATTTGAGGATCCAGAGCGAACAGACGGCGACTTTTTAAGATGGTAGCAGACGGGTCGAGCCGAAGGCTCGTTACTCGGGCCGGCGCCCCCCACCCATACGGGTCTCTCTCAGCGCTTCCCAATGGAAGAAGACCGGCTTCACGGGTACTCTTGGCGCAACTGAGCAAAAACCTCTTCCGCCGACGTACCGGACGCTCGGCCGCCTCGAATCTCGTCGACGCGCCTAGCAACCTCCACGTCCCAGGCGGCAGCCACCCCCTCCTCCTCAGGCTCCAAAGAGCCGAGCAGAAAGCAAGCCAACTCGGCCTTGGCCTGGGCGGAAAGATGCTCGAGCTCCGATTTGAGTTGTTTCATCGGCTGGGCCATGAGGTGCCTCCAGGGGTCGATTGTGCCACGCAGGCCGCCTATAGGACCAACCCGTTCGTTGGCCGGTCAGCTCGCATCCCGCACCAGCCGAAACCCCAAGCTGAATCCGAGATCCTGGGGTCGATGGGTGTAGCGAAGGGCGCAGCGGGCGCTGTCCGCGCCGAAGTACCAGCTGCCGCCTCGACACGCTCCACCGGACAATCGGGACCACACTTCTGAAACCAACTGGGATTCGAGCCCATCACCTTCCGCCATTGGCTTTGGGTGACTTCGTAGCGGCCGACGTAGAGCGGGCGGGAGATGCGGACCGGGTGTTGGACCTCTTGAGGCTCGCGGGTCGGTTCGGAGGCAGGGCTTCCCATTACGAAGCTTCCGGCCGGAAGCAGGACGAACTGCATTTCGGTCGTCGGCTCGGTCCAACTCTTCTCCGGTGCGCGGCATCCGAAGATCAAAAGTAGGCCTAAGAAACCGGCGGGGAGGGCGGCGCGCATTCATGCGCAGTCTATTCGCGCTCCCGGTGGCTTTTCCGAGCACGAGAAGCGCTTCATGAGACGCAAGACCCTCTCTTGCAACGCAGAAGAGGAGTATGCAGACGCTGGGAAGGGGTGCGGAGACGCTACGCACCGGTCCGTCGAGCACAAGACCCACCGCGGCGAACGCCAGACCTGCCGCGCCGAGTGCCGGAACCGGTGCGGCGAGCGCAAGAACCGCTGCGCGGCCCCCGGGAACCGCTTCGCGGGATGCCGGAGGCAATGGCTGGTGTGCGCGGAGCGCTCCGTGGCCTTCGCTACACGGGTCGGTGTGCTCGAAGTCCTCGGTTTTCTGTCTACGCGGCGGTGCGTAGCGTTGGGCAGGCGGGTCGGTGCGGTCGGCAGGCGGGTCGGTGCGGTCGCCAGGCGGGTCGGTGCGTTCGCCAGGCGGGTCGGTGCGGTCGCCAGGCGGGTCGGTGTGGTCGCCAGGCGGGTCGGCGCTTTCGCGAGCCGGGTTTTTGCATCCGCGAGGTGCGTCGGTGCGTCGCCTCGCCGGTCGCGGGCGTCCGCGGAGCGATCCGGCGTGCTCGAAGAGCGGTCCGGGGAATCGACGGCTCCGTCCTCCATTTCGATCCGGAGGCTTCACCCAGCCTCGCGACGGCTCCGGATGCGCCAGAGCAGGAACGCAGAGGCTCCGAGGAAAAAGACGCTGCACAGGTAGCTCCCCTCCGGTCCTTGCGCGCCGCCCGTCAGATAAACCGGGCCTCGGACGATCATCCGGACGAGCAGCGCGGGCTGCTTCGCATCGATGCCCGTGACAGGTAGCTCGAAGCCCGTCGCCAAGAGCCAGTTCCACCCCGTATGCCAGCCCATCACTCCCCAGATGTTTCGGCTCTTGAGCGCCCAGCAGCAGGTGAACGCGCCGAAGAGGAGAGTGCCCACGGTGACCAGAACGCGTTGATGTGGGCTGTAGTGCAGAAAGGCGAAGACCAGCGAATTGAGCACGACGGCGATCGGTACGTTGAATTTGACGGCGACCGCCGAGAGCAGCCAACCGCGGAAGATGATTTCCTCGACGCTCGATTGGACGGCGAAACAAATCAACAGAAGTCCGATGTTCAACAGCGCGCCCGACGAGCTGAGCGCCGGGCCGAATCCCTTTGCTTCGAGGCCGCCCGCCATCCAGATTGCAGCGACGACCGCAGATATGGTGGCCATGCCGATCGACAAGCCCTTCAGGAACTTCAGCGGCTTGCCGGGTCCCGCCAAGCCGAGAGTGGCGAGGGAGCGCCGCTCGATCCCAAGGACCCAGGCGAACAGGACGAGGCCCATCGCGACAAAGTGAACGATCAGCAGCGCGAACAGACCCGACAGACCCAAAGGGTCACCCTTCGCGTTCTCCAGATGAAAATGCTCGAGAACAAGGGACACCAAGAGGGAGGGCACCGCGACGAGCAAGATGCAAAGGAAGGGCGCGAAGGCGCCCCAGGGCAGCCAGCCTCTTGCGGGCTCGGGCGAGTAGATGGCGGTCGATTTCATGGGTGCTCCTGCTGGGGTGATTTCAGGATCATGGGCAAAGCCCTGCCCTACCGGGGCGCGCCCACGGCGAAAACGGGAGGCTTGAACGGGTTGTTTAGACCGGCCGCAGCTGCTCTTCGAGCGACCGGGTTTTCTCGGTTCTCACGTCGCCCGTGTGCTGCGTGCTCTTTCTCTCGATGAGCAGGAGGTGGCACTCCTCGTCCGCGACCGGGTTGTGGCGTACACCCTTGGGAACCACGAACATGTCGCCCTCGTCCAGCTCTACGGCCCCGTCCTCCATCTCGATACGAAGGTGCCCCTTGAGGATCAAGAACAACTCGTCTTCGTTCTCGTGGCTATGCCACGCCAAGGTGCCCTGGACCGCCGCGACCTTGACGTACACGTCATCGACCTCGCCGATGATCCTCGGCGACCAGTGCTCGGTGAGGGCGAGAGCAATCTCCTTCGGCGAAACGGCTTTCAGCATAGTTGGCTCCGGAGTCCTTAGGCAGGCAAAGAGGGTAGGTCCCGCGGGTAATACGCCCGGAGGGTGAAGCGAGTTTCGATCCCTTCAGACCGCCGATCCCCGCACGGCCCAGGCGCGCGCCTTGAGTCGAATGCGCCCGTCGGCTCCTGGTTCCAGGCGACGCTTGAGGCGGTCCCTCAACCGCTCACGGCTTGGCGGATCGAGATTGGTCACGAAGCTTGGACCCGTGCCGGTGCCGCGGAGAAAGGGCTCCCAATAGTCGTCGAAATCGGCGAAGTCGGTCGGGATCTCGAGCGAACCTACTTGCGCCTGGGCAAACCCTGCGGTTTCGAGAAGCGAGACGAGCGCGGGCGGCCGACAAATAGGGAAACCGAGGTGTTCCGCGCGGGCCGCGGCCTGAGGATCCGCGGCGATCGCCTCTTCCCAGAAAGCCCTCAAGAATTCCATGCCTTCCGAGTAGTCCCAAACGTAGGCGGCAAAGGTTCCGCCGGTGCGGAGGCGCTGCCGGATCGATGTCACGACCTGGGCGGGATCCGGCAGGAAGTTCAGGACCAGCCCCGAGACCACGGCGTCGAATCCGCCCTCCCTTCGGGGAAGGTTCTCGGCGCCCGCGACAACAAACGAAGCGCGATCGTCCGAAACTTGGCTTCGAGCGTGCTCCAGGAACTGGGCAGAGGGATCGCAGGCAACGACCGACGCCGGCTCGCAACGGTCGAAGATCGCGGAGGTGAGCGCTCCGGTGCCGCACCCGACTTCGAGCCAATGGGCCGATCGCGGCGGTTGGAGCCATTCGAGGAACTTTCGGGCCAAGGGACGGCTCCAGCGGCCCATGAAGGCCTCGTAGGCGTCGGCGCCTTCCCATGTTCGATCTGGCGGATAGGTCATCTTGCTCCTCTGCGGTCTGCCGCGGGAGATTGTATGCCCTCTCCCGGTCGGGTCTCTTTCAGGCTACATCTCGGAATGGAAGCCTGGCTCCGAGAAGCCTTGACATGCAGGCCGCCGTGGCTACATTGTAGGTCCGCCATGAAAACACGCCTCGTCCCTATGGGCAACTCTCGCGGGGTTCGACTTCCGAAGCCCTTGATCCAGCAGGCGGGCTTGACCGACGAGGTCGAACTCGAGGTGCGGGGAAATACCATTCTCATCGTTGCCCAAAAGGGCCTGCGGGCCGGCTGGGCGGAAGCGGCTCAGAGGCTGCGCGAGGAAGACGGTGACCGGCTTCTCGATCCTCCTACGCCCACCCGGTTCGACGACGAAGAGTGGCAGTGGTAGGAGCGAGACCGGTTCGGCGCGGAGAGGTTTTCCTCGTTGACCTCGACCCCACGCGCGGCAGCGAGATCCGAAAGACTCGGCCTTGCGTCATCGTCTCGCCAGACGAGCTGAACCATCACCTTCGAACCGTGATCGTTGCGCCGCTCACCTCGGCTGGCCGACCGTACCCGTTCCGCATCGCCTGCGGTTTCATGGCCAAGCGCGGCCAGGTCGTCTTGGATCAGCTTCGAACCGTAGACCAGGAACGCCTCGTACGCCATCTTGGGCGCATGTCGGCGCCAACCCTGGCTCAGATCCTGGCGGCGCTCCAGGAGATGTTCGAGACTTGAGGCAGCAAGCCCATGATGCGGCCGTCTCGGACATCTGACGGACGGCGGGCTACGCCGCCTCTGCGTGCAGCTTGACCCCAAGCCCGTCGCGTCATCTGGACAGAGCGTATGTCCTCCCAGACCGGTAGGCGAAACGGTCTCCCCAACTCTCGTAATTGCCGCAGCGCAGCACCGCGCGTTGACTCGGCCCGGCGCCTCATCTATCGTTCAAGCTAATCATCTGTGGGAGGGAGCCCGGAGCGCAGGTCACGGCTCGGACCGGGAAAGGCATGTCGGCTATTATCGAGCGCGAGGACGAGCTTCCTCTCTCTGAGAGGCTGGGTACCTTGGGCGTGGTGCATCTCCGGGCGATCGCTGCGGTTGCCGGCTATACGGTGTCCGTACCCGAGTCTGACTACGACAGCGTCGACCTGATCGTGAAATCCAGGAGGGGCAGGAGGTCTCAGTTGGAATTCCAGGTGAAATGCACTACGCAGATCATTCCCTCCGGCGAGAGCATCAGCTTCGAGCTGCCCAGGAAAAACTATGACGACCTGCGAGCCGACACGATTGCGCCCCGAGTGCTCTTCGTGGTTCTCGTTCCAAAAGATACCGGAGCATGGCTACAGCAAAACGAACGTCGAATGCATCTGCGCCACTGTGGGTATTGGTTCTCGCTTCGTGGTTTCGCTCAACGACCTAACTCGACTTCCGTGACCGTGCAGATTCCTCGCGGCAACCTGTTGACGCCCGCAGCGCTTCAAGCACTGATGGCGTGGGGGGCCATTCAATGATCGTCTCCATCCGGGACAAAGCAACGCTCGCGGCGATTCGGCCCGCCAGAGTGGCGGCCTACTTGCAAGCCACGAACTGGAAACGGGTGGCGCTGGAGTCGGGGCGCTATTCGATCTGGGTGAATCCTTCGGCCCGTGAGCCCATCGAGCTACTCCTGCCGCTCGATTCAAAGTTCGACGATTTTCCGGAGAGGATGGCGGAACTGCTGCACGACCTTCAGAAGGAAGAGGAGCGGTCGCAGCTCGACATTCTCCGCGACATTGAGCTCAGCAGCTGTGACGTTTTTCGATTCAGGAAGGATCCGCGCTCCGGTTTCTTGGGCGCCATCCAGCTCGAAGATGGCGTTCGGTTCGTCTCCTATGCTCGCGACCTGCTGCTTCTCGCCGCGTCCGCCGAGCACGATCCAGAGCGGGCCGGCATTGCGGGGCGAAGGTCGGATGACGTCACGTCGTTCATGTCTCAGGCGTTGCTGGGCCAGACCGAAATCTCGAGTTTTGTCGTCACGGCGCAAGTGCCCATTCCCGCGCGGTTGAACGAAGAGCTGTTCCCTGACGAGATCCCTTCGACTCCGGAGCCTTTCGAGCGGCGCGCCGGCGTTCGGTTGATGAATCTTCTTAGCCTCACCCGAGACGCAGCGCTCGAGGTCTCTCAAACCAACGATATCCAACCCTTCGTCGATGCTCTCGGCCAGGGCGCAACGGTCAACCTCTACAATACGCTGGTCGATGCGCAGTCGATCGTTCCCGGGCAACCCTTGGAAGTCAACTGCACCTGGGCGCCGAGCCGACCGCTGTTTGGGAGCAGCCCGCCGAAGTCGGTCCTCTTCGAACCCGAGATCATTCTTCCCATCAGGGCCGCGGTGGAGGGTCTCCGGACGCGCGCCCCCAAAGAGGGAGAACGGATCTTTGGCTTCGTCGAGGTGCTACAGCAATCCGCCCAAGAGGTCCTGGTGGGAGAGTTGGCGGTAGCCACCGTGATCGAGGGAAAGCCGCGGAAAATCTATCTATTCCTTCAGCAGCCGGACTACGGCAAGGCGATCGTCGCGTTCACAGAAAAACGACCGATCGAGATCACCGGAGATCTGCTCAAGGGCGGGAAGCGTTGGACTCTGCAGAACCCTCGGGACATGGCTCTCTACCCCGCTGGAGGTGCTTCGTTGGAAGAAGAGGATAAGGAGAGCGGTCAGCAATAGCTGGTTAACTGCCGGACTTCGCTCGCCTGAGATCAGCGTCATGAGCATTAATCCTCCCTCTCGCGAAGCTTTACTTGGTAACTTGGCTGATGCGGCACTGTTCGGCTCCTTTGGATTATTTGTAGGTACTGGGCTTTCACGTGCCCTCACCAAAGGCACGGCTCTTTCCTTCAAAGACTTACTGGTTTCTGTCTCCCGTCAGCTCGGCGTCGACTTGGACTTCGAGGACGTCGATATTGTTTGCGGAAAATCCTACCCACAGCTGGCGGAGGAGATCGCCCAGCTTCTCTCGCAGAGTAAGAACTGCTCATATTCTGAGGCGACTCTTGGTCTTAAGCGCGCAATCTGCCGCGCTTGCGACCTACAGGCGGACGCCAGTCTAACGACGCGTTACCGAGAAGCAATGGAGCTGATTCGGGTACAGTGGGTAATTACCACCAATTATGATTTTATCTTAGAGGACTTGATTCCTAATTCCGTGTCGCTGCTGCCTAATGAACTACTAATTCCCAGGGTGGATTTCGTACCCATCTACCATTTTCATGGTCACGTTCGTTCTGCCGCAAGTATTGTCGTCACGGATTCAGACTACATCCGCCTTCTCGCACCGACAGAGTACCGCCAGCTAAAGCTGAATCTCTTAATGGCAGAGTCGAGCACTCTTATGCTGGGATACAGCCTTGGCGATATCAATGTTAAGACCGCCTTGGAGTGGTCCCGTGCCTTTGGAGCTGAGTGGGGACTGCGGGCGGAGGCGCATCAGTCACTTGTTGTACAGGCACTATATAAACCAGGAGCAACTCGTGAAACCGAGCCCTATTTTGGCCTGAATGGAGAGGTCATTATTGAAGTCGGAGACCTTTCGGTGATTTTGGGTGAAGTTTCAAAGGCCATCGAGACACGAAGGCTTGAATACACGGATCAAAAAGGGATGCTTGCTGATTGGATTAACGTGATTCCGGCCGGAAACCTGGCAGATGACGACGACCTTAGGATTGCTTTTCTGGATCTTCTTAGCCGGCTTCCGAGGCTTTACGACTTGCCAGCGGTAATCCGGTACCTCGGCGCTGTATTGGATCCAATCTGGGAAAGGGCGCGCGCTGACTGCGGCTGGAGTCACTATGATCGATTCCTCTGTGTTCTGCTTGATGTTTTTAGAACCCTCCCGACGCGCCAGATTCACCCATCTCTGCTTTCTTACCTTGGAGATCAGCTCGATTATTTGTCCTGGTACATAGACTCGGAAGGTAGAACGACACTTGGGACGTCTTTCGCTGCCTCACGTACTTGGCTGGGCAGAAAAGAAGAGATCCCCAAAGAGACTTGGAAAGCCTTAGTGGACTTTGCGACATATCGATCGCGCTACAGGCTGCTCAATCTTCTATCAGATCCAAGGGAGAGTTAGCGTCTTTCGGCAATGCGCGCGCACGCATCAGCCGCTCACCGGGCGTCATCTTGCTGGGTGGCAACACCGTTTCCAGGCAGACGATCGCCTCGCTATTTAGGCTGTAGGGATTCGTCAAGCAGTAGGATCTCCGGTCTCGCGCTGTTCATCGTCGATTGACCAGGCGCGTTCAGCATCAAGGAGGAGACCGCTGTTGAAAACCATCGGCCTGATCGGCGGCATGAGCTGGGAATCGACGGTCCCTTACTACCGCCAAATCAACGAGACGGTGAAGGAGCGTTTGGGCGGGCTTCACTCGGCGAAGGTGGTGCTCTACAGCGTGGACTTTCACGAGGTGGAGCGGTTGCAGCATTCGGGCGACTGGGAGGCCGCGGGGGCGTTGTTGGCCGGGGCGGCTCGGGCGGTGGAGGCGGCTGGGGCGGATTTTCTGGTGCTTTGTACGAACACGATGCACAAAGTCGCGGGAGCGATCGAAGGCGCGGTGGGTATCCCTCTTTTCCATATCGCCGATCCCACGGCCGAGGAGATCAAGGCGGCGGGGTTTAGGACGGTGGGTTTGATCGGCACCCGGTTCACGATGGAGCAGGAGTTCTACAAGGATCGGCTTAGCGATCGACATGGCCTGGCGGTTCTGGTTCCTCCGGTGGAGGACCGCGAGATCGTGCATCGGGTGATCTACGAGGAGCTTTGTCTCGGCAAGATCGTCGACGGCTCCCGGGTGGAGTTCCGGCGGATCATGGCGGACCTGGTGAGTGAGGGGGCGGAGGCGATCATTCTCGGCTGCACGGAGATTTCGCTTCTGGTGGGAGCGGAGGACTCTACCGTTCCGCTGTTCGATACGACGAGCATCCACGCGCGGAAGGCGGCGGAGTGGGCCTTGGCGTAGGGATGAGGCGGGCGACCTTGACGAGCTTGAAATCCGTCCTTGAAAAGGCTTGACCGGCAGTGTCGCCCCGCGCCGGGGGTGGAGTGGTTCTGCCCCCGGCGTTTTCTGACCGCCCCGCGATAGGCTAGGTCGCCGATCGCAATCCCCGGACACTCATGAAGCTGATCATCCAGATTCCGTGCCTCAACGAGGAGGCCTCTCTGCCGACCACGCTCGCGGCCTTGCCGCGCTCGTTGCCGGGAATCGATTGCGTCGAGTGGCTGATCATCGACGACGGCTCGACCGATCGGACGGTCGAGGTGGCCCGGGCGCATGGGGTGGACCACGTGGTCCGTTTCGGCACCAACCAGGGGCTCGCCCGGGCGTTCATGGCGGGGTTGGAGGGGGCGATCCGGGCGGGGGCGGACATTATCGTCAATACGGACGCCGACAATCAGTACGACGCGGCGGACATCCCGAAGCTGATCGAGCCGATCCTCGCCGGACGGGCCGAGATGGTGATCGGCGCGCGGCCGATCGACGAGATCACCCACTTCTCGCCGTTCAAGAAGCTGCTCCAGAAGATCGGCAGCTGGGTCGTGCGGAAAGCCTCGGGGACGACGATTCCGGACAGCCCGAGCGGATTCCGGGCGTTTTCGAGGAACGCCGCGCTGCAACTGAATGTCTTCTCGCGCTACACCTACACGCTGGAGACGATCATCCAGGCGGGGCAAAAGGGGATTCCGATCACCTGGGTGCCGATCCGCACCAACGAGGATCTGCGCCCGTCACGCTTGGTGAAGGGGATCGCGGACTACGTGCGGCGGTCGGTGTTCACGATCCTGCGGATCTTCCTGCTCTATCGGCCGCTGCGGTCGTTCTTCTGGGTTGGGACGGTGTTCATCACGCCGGGGTTCTTTCTAATGGTGCGCTGGCTGGTGTTCTTCCTTCAGGGCTCCACCCGGGTTCGCGCGCCGTCGTTGATCCTCGCCGCGGTGTTGATCATCATCGGCTTCCAGACCTGGATTCTCGGCTTCGTGGCCGATCTGCTCGCGGCCAACCGCCGGTTGCTCGAAGAGAACCAGCTCCGCCTGCGGCGACTGGAGCTTGGGACGCCCGCTCCTGTGCCGCCGGGCGAGGATCGCCGGCCTTGAGCGGTCCGCCGCTCTGGAATCGGTTCGAGCGGGAGGTGATCGAGCCGGGCAACTGCCTGCACTGCGGCGCGTGCGTGGGCTTGGCACCCGAGCTGTTGCGGTTCGAGGAGACGCCGCGCGGGCCGTTGCCGCGATGGATCGGCAAATCAGGGCAACCGGACGTAGGGGCGGAGCTCGCCTCCGCCCGGGATGTCCGAGGCCTGCCAAATCGGGCGGAGACAAGCTCCGCCCCTACGGAGGATTCCGAAAACCTCGCGCTCGCCTGGGCCGTTTGCCCCGGCCGCGGCATTCCTTACCCGGAGCTGTTCGCCCATCTCGGCCGGCCGCCGGAGTCTTGGCTGATCGGGCCGTTCGAGCAGATCTACGTCGGCCATTCGGCGGATGAGGCCGTGCGGCGGCGGGGCGCTTCGGGAGGTGTGATTTCCCAGGTGCTCATTCACCTGTTGGAAACGGGCCGGATCGACGGGGCGGTCGTCTGCCGGCAGGGGGTGCCCGTTCCCGACACCGCGAGCCCGGTGATCGCCAGGACGCGCGACGAGGTGCTCGCCGCGGCACAGAGCGTCTATGCGGTGACGCCGATGCTTTCTATCCTCCCCGAGATGGCGAAGTTCGAGGGGCGGCTCGCATTCGTCGGCCTGCCCGAGCAGGTGGCAGCCTTGAGAATGTTGCAGGCGGCGGGTGATCCCGCGGCTTTGAAGGTCGTGTTCGTCGCCGGGCCGTACGTCGGCACCAACATGTATCGCGGCGCGGTCCGGGCGTTTCTGCGCGGCCATGGGGTGGCGGACGATGTGGCGATCGCCAAGCTCGAATGGCGGGCGGGCGAATGGCCGGGGTACCTGCGGGTCGAGACCGCTGAGGGCCAAGTGTTTTCGGCCCACAAGTTCTATTACAACTACCTGATTCCGTTTTTCATCTCGCGCAATTGCCAGATCATTCCGGACTTCACGAACGAGGCGACCGACCTGTCGGTGGGCGATGCGTGGAGCCCGGAGCTGGAGACCGCCGGCGGCGGCCATTCGGTCGTGGTGGCGCGGAGCGCCGCGACGGTCGAGCTGCTGACCGAGATGAAGAACGCCGGCCGGCTCGCTCTCGATCCGATCGACTGGCAGCGGGCCGCGACGATGCACGGCCACATGATCGATTTCAAGAAGCGCGGGGCGTTTCTGCGGCTCGACGCGCAGGCACGGCGCGGGCTGCCGGTTCCCGACTACGGCTACCGCCCGGCATCGATCGCGCGGGAGCGCCGGGTGGTCGAAGCCGTGATCAGCGGCTCGTTCCGCTTCGGAAGGCAACGTTGGGCGCGCTGGGTCGTTTCGCGCCTGCCGCTCGGGCTCGTCGGTCCGGCGTTCAACGCGCTGCGCAAGGGGTGGAAGTCGATCTCCAAGCCGACCAAGCGGAAGGGGCTGGCCGCGGTCGATTTCTCGTTTCGGCCGAATCCGGCACGCTGGGCGGAGATCGCCGATTTCGCGGGCCGGCAAGGCGAACCCTGCGAGCACTGCGAGCGATGAGCTATCTATCGCGCGCGCTCCGGGCGTACGCCGACCGGCAACTGCCGCGGGTGCTCACCCAGATGGATCGCGATCCGGATTCGCCCCGGTTCGGCAATTTCGACCGCAACCACTGGCACTACAAGATCCGCGATTTCTCCTCGGCGATTTTGCAGCAGGGGGCGTTCACGCTCGACGCTCTCCTCTGCGGCGACCTGGAAATGCCGGGCGATCCGGAGAAGATCGAGTCTTGGGCGGTTGGTGCGGTGAACGCGCTCGCGGCCCAGGTGCGGCGGGACGGCGGGGTCGACGAGTATTTTCCCTACGAGCGAAGCTACCCGGCCGCGGCCTTCGGGCTCTACGCGGCGGCGCGGTTGGCGCTCGATTGGCAGACTTCGCGGCCGGCGCTTGCGTCCGGGATCGAATGGCGCGGGCTGTCGCGGCTCGCGGCGCATCTGGATCGCCGGCAGGAGACGGAAGCCTCGAACCAGCAGGCGGCGGGGCTTGCGGCGCTTGCGCTCGCGGCGCGGCTGCCGGAGATCTCTCCCCGGGCCGCGCGCATAGCGGAGCACGCCGAGCGGTTGTTCGCGAGTCAACATGCTGAAGGATGGTTTCCCGAGTATGGCGGCCCGGACTTCGGCTATCTGACCGTGACGATCGACGCGCTGGTCGATTACCACGATGCGACGGACGATCCACGCGCTCCCGCCGCGATCGATCGGGCGGTCGAGTTTCTCGCTTCTCTGGTCGGCGCGGACGGGCGGCTTCCTTCGACTCTCAACAGCCGGAACACCGACTACGTGGTCCCCTATGGTTTGGCCCGAACGGGAGCGCGCAACCGCCGTGCGGCCTGGCTGGTCGAGACGCTGTTTCGGGATGCCGACGATCCCGGACACTTTCTTTGGGCGACCGACGATCGGTACCACAGCCACTATGTCTACGCGAGCGTCGTGCGGGCGCTGCCTCATCTCGATCGCATGCTCGCGGGCGAGCCGCCACCCGAGCGGGGCGGCGTGACGTTTGAGGGCGCCGGTTACCGCGTCGTCTGGAGCGAGGATCGGACCTGGAGCGCGGCGATCGGCCTACGGAAGGGCGGGCTGGTGCGCATTCATCGCCGCAACGCGCCGCCGCTGCTCGATCATGGTTGGCGGGTTCGGAACGGCTCCGCGCTCTGGACCAGCAACTGGTGGCAAGGGTCGGAGGCGCGCATCGAGGCCGCGGGAGCGGGAGACGATCACCTGCGGATCGCGGGCACTTGTAGGAAGGCGAGCTTTCTGGTGCCGACCCCTTGGAAGCACGCCGCCCTGCGGATCGCTTCGAAAGTGCTCGGCGCACGGCTGCTCAAGCCCTTGCGGCGCCTGTTGATCTTCAAGCCGCAGAGCGAAAATCCAAACGCCCCACGCTTCGAGCGGGAGATCGAGGTCAACGAGCGCGGCATCGCGGTGCGCGATCGCCTGACCTTTCCATCGGGAGCGGTAGCGGAGCGGAGCCCGCGGCAGAACCTGCGCCATGTGGCGAGCGCGGAGAGCTTTCATTCGGAAGATCTGCTGCTGCCGATCCCCGCGCGAATCGAGCGGTCGGCCACGGGACTCACCGCCGAATGGCGGTTCCCGGAGGGGCCAGGCTCTTGAGTGTGGCTGAAGGCTTGGCGCCCACCGAGCCGGGAACCGCAGAAAGTCCGCGATTCGGGCTCATCCCTTGGCTCGCTCTTCTCGCCGGGGCCGCCGTGCTCTTCCTGCTCGGGATCACCTGGGGCTTGCCGAGCTGGCGCGGCTGGGCGGGGGACGAGATCCGGCCGAACCAGGTGGCGTTCGCGGTCCATCGCGCGTTTTCCGGCGGCTGGCACACGAAATATCCGCCTTTTCATTACTACGTCTTGGCGCTGGTTCAAGCACCCATACGGGCGCTCGCCGGAGTCGGACCCGTTCCGGGAAAAGGGCTCGATCTCAACAGTTGGCTGTTCGTTCTGTCGCGGCTGGTGAGCGTCGCCATGGCGCTCGGCGCGGTGGCCGCGATCGCCGAGGTGGGCCGGTCGGTTTCGAATCGGCGCGCCGGGCTGTTCGCCGGTGTGCTGGTAGCGACCGGCGCGCCGTTCGTCTACTTCGCGAAGACGGCGAACGTGGAGATGCCTTTCTTCTTCTGGTTCGCGCTGTCGCTGGTTTTCTTCGTCCGCCTGTTGGACGGCCACCGGATGCGCGATTACCTGCTCTTCGGGGCATGCGCGGTGTTTGCGATCACCAGCAAAGACCAGGCGTACGGGCTGTACGCCCTCGTGCCGCTGGCCGTAGTTCCTTCGTTGATGCGGGCACGGACCCAAGAGGGGAGATCCGGGGGATTCTTCGGCGCGCTGTTCGATCGGCGCATCCTCGCGGTGCTCGGCCTCGGCCTCGGGCTGGCCGCGGTGATCTACAACTGGGCCTTCAACTTCGGCGGGTTTCTCGCCCACGTTCACACCCTGCTCGGGCCGCAATCGGAAGAGGCCAAGGCGTTCGCCAACACCCCTGCGGGCCACTTCGGCAACCTGATCGAAAATCTGTCGCACCTGCGGTTCTGCATGGGCTGGCCGGCCTTCGTGGTGGCCGGGCTGGGTGTAGTGCATGTGCTGGTGAGGTCTTGCGGCCGGGAAAGGAAGATGTACGGCGCGCTCGCGGTTTTGGGCGGCTCCTATTACCTGACCTTCTTGCTGCCGATCCTGTTCAGTCGCGACCGCTACGTGCTGCCGCTCGCCTTGCTTCTAGCGCTACCGGCCGGCCGTTTTCTGGCGGCGATCACGCTGCTCGGCCGGCCAGCGCTTCGGGCTTTCGGCATCCTGGCCGCTACTTCCGTACTCGCCTACGGCGTTCTCTACGCCCTGTCGGTTGATCGGCGGATGATGCATGACGCGCGCTACGACGCCGAGGCCTTCGCCCGGGACAACGGCGGCTTGGCGGATTCTTTGGCGCTCGGCCGAGCGAAACACGCGCCGCGCCTGCCGCATGCCGGCTGGGGGAGCTTTCCGGCGGTGCTCGCGCGTCGCGCGCCGGGGATCGTCGCGGTCAACGTCATCGATCTGCGGACCCCAGCGGAGCGCGCGTCCTACGACCGGCTAATGTCGGGGGAGGTCGGTTATTTTCTCGCCAAGCGCTTCGAGTGGAGCTCGCGCTGGGATGTTCTGGATACTCGCGGCACCTATTCGAGCCTGGTGTTCGTGAATCCGGAGATGGCGTTGTTCCGTCGCGACCCCTCCCTGCCGCGAGGCGGGCGGAGCGGCCGGCGAAACGACGTTTTCGAAGAGAAAGAGCCCGCCCTCGACGAAGAGTGAACGGAAGAGCCTCATGAGGCGTGCCCGAAGGAATCCTCGAACGCCCGCGAGCGTCCTGGTCGGCATTCTGATGATGGGGGCCGTGCGCGAGATCGACGGTCAAGGCGGCCGCGGGCAAAGGGCGCGAGGTCCACCCGGTGCTCTGGGGGCTCGCCCTGTTGCTCGTGCTGCGCTATGCGTTCCTACCGCTCTCGAGCGGTAGGACGCAGCCGGACGTCTTGACGACGGGACCCAGCCCCTCGGCGCTCAGCCCGAGAAGACGTCGACGCGTTCGTCGTCCGCGGTTTCGGCGAGCGAGCCGGCGCGGTGGAGGAAGCGCAGCAGGCGATGAAAGCCGGCGAGCATCTCGCCGAGCGCCTGTTCCTCTTCTTCCGGTAGCGGACGGTCGATCCCGAGCGTGCGATAGACGTCGACTTTCGGTCCCGGCTCGCCACCGGCCGCCAACCCGCCGCGCCAGACCGAGGCCCAACCGCTCGGGTTCTGCGGTTCCGGGCGACGCCCGGTGAGAGGGCGCTCGTTGACGATCTGGAGCGCGCTGTGAAGATCGGACAAGTCGCTACCGAGCGAATCGAGGATCTTTTCGAGCGTGTCCAGGGACGGCTTCTGTTTGCCGGTTTCGTACGCCGAAAGCATCGCCTTGGTGATGCCGGCCGTATCGGCCACCTGGTACTGCCTCTTACCCTGGCGGTCGCGAAGCCAGCGCAAGGATCTCCCCAAACCATGAAAGATTGGCATGGCGACAACGATAGCGCGACCGATCTTCCTTGGCAACCGTAAGCTCAGTTCTTTCAATAACTTACATCCTGGCCTGTAGTAGCTTGCGACCGCAACTTGTTGCTTGACAAAGACAAGATGCAGGGCCTAGAGTTGCTGGCAACGAGAAAATTTTTTGCCGCAATGCTGCCGACGACCTGCTTTTTTATCTTTCCGGGGCGTCGAGTTTCCTTCCTGGAGAGAGGCCGGCCCGGCAGAGGAGGTCCGAAAGTGACGGCGAGCCATCCTGATCCATCCCTTCTGGAGCGCTTTCTGCGGGGCGAGTTGGACGCTGAAGAGCGGAAAGGTGTCGTTCGCCACCTGATCGGAGGGTGCGCAGCCTGCCGCAGGTTGGCCGGCGATCTCTGGCAGGCACCTCCTCATCTCCCGGCCGCGCCGACCTCCGGCAGCGTCTCGTCCGAGCAAGGCCCCACCGAATACCTAGCCGGATACTCAAGCGAATACCGCGAGGGCATGGACCGCGCGGTTCGCATCGCGCGGGAGCGACGGCCGGTGCTGGCGGCCGCTCGGCAGAAAGCGCCTCATTTGCTCGCCGAGTTGCTCGCGGCGCCCCCCTCGGAGCGTCTCGCTCTGGCTCACAAGGAGCCCCGGTTCGCGATTCCGCCGCTGTGCGAAGAGATCCTCCGTCGGCGCGCCGAGGTGGGACGGACCGCTCCCGGCCCCACCCGAGGGTATGAAAAAGCCGGAGAGCCTCCGATCGAGCAACGCCAGCTGGTGGACCTTGCGCTCGCGCTCGCCGAGCGTCTCGATGCCTCCGAGTGGGGATTGTCGATCGTACGTGACCTCGAAGCCAGAGCCTGGGCGCATCGCGGGGACGTCGCCCGCGAAGCGGGGCTTCGCGAGGAGGCGCAGCTGGCGTTCCGCATGGCGCACTCGCTCTACGCCTTGAGCTCCCAGGACCCCTGGGAATGGGCCGAGATTTCCCGGTACGAGGCACGCTTCGAGTTTTTTCGCGGTCAGGCGGAGGCGGCCACCGCCCTGGGTCTCGAATCCGCGGCGCTCTACAGAAAGCTCGGCGAGCGCGATCTACTGGCCGCGACCCTCACCGAAGTCGGGCCGATGGCGGTGCGGGCGAAACGGCCGGACCTCGCGATCGAGGCGCTTGCCGAGGCGATCGGGCTGTTCGATTCCGCGCGCGAACCGCGGCGGCTCGCCTGCAGTCTCAAGGGACTCGGTGCATTGCTCCTGGAAACCGATCGGGCGCGCGAGTCGCTGGGACATCTTTGGCGCGCCCGCTCGCTCTTCGAGCGGCTCGGCGAGGAAGACGAAGTTCTCCGCGTCCGCTGGCTCGAAGGGCGCGCGGCGCTCGCGGTCGGCAGCGTGGCGGAGGGAGAGGCCGCGCTTCTCTCGGTGCGGGGCCATCTCCTTGCGGCCGGGCTCAGCCAGGACGCCGCGGGCGTCCTGCTCGACCTGGTCCAGCTTTATTGGAGCCAAGGACGCCACGGAGAGATGCTCGACCTGTTCGGGGAGATCTTCTTGCCCTATCGCACGCGCGACCTCGAACGGGGGACGATCGGGGCGGTCCTGATGCTGCGCCGCGCGGTCGAGACGGGGAGCGCCACGATCGAGATGGTCCGCGAAGTCGCAAGGTACCTGGCCGCAAGCCGGCCGAGCTGTCGATTGGGATAAGAAGGCAAAGGCCGGAAAGCCCTCAGGGCCGGGAGACCCTGAGGGGCGCAGAGACCTGATCGGCCTGCCTCTACTTCTTCTGCTTCTGCTCCCACTCTTCGCGGGTCTGGACCTTGAGCGGTTCCCGCTTGGACTTCGCCAGCTCGCGATTCACCGCGGGTACGTCCTTGGTGCGAAACGTTTCGAGCTTGGCTCCCGCTTCGGCGAGCTGCTTTTCGAGCTGCGCCTTGGCATCGAGCTGCGCCTGGGTGGGCCGGCCGTCGTAGCCGTTGATCCCGCCGTAGGCGCCCGTGAGCTTCTCTCTCAGCTGCTCCTCGCCCGACAGCCAGCCGCCGGGGCCGGTGGCGACCAGCGTCTTGTACAGCTCCCAGATCTGTTTCGACAGCGCTTCGAGCGGCTTCTTGGCCGGATCGCCGGCTTTGGATTCCGCCGCCTTCGCGTCGACCTGGGCGCGCAGGTCGGCCAAGGTCTCGGCGACGTAGGTAAGCGTCGCGAGCGAGTTGTAGGCTTCGAGCGCCGTAGCGTATTGCGCCGCCCGATCTTCGGGCGTGTGCTTCGAACGCGGATCGGAAGCGACCTGGATCTCCTCGGTGAGGGTTTGGCCGCCCTTGGTGAGCTTGACCGTGTAGGTGCCGGGAGGCACTCGCGGCCCGGCGAAAGAGTTGCCGCCGGAGATCACCAACGAGGTCGCAGCCGGAAGTTTCGGCGGCGCGAGGCGCATCGACCAAGGAACGCGGTTGATCCCTTTCCGCTTCCCCGCCGGCAAGGTGGAGAGCAGCTTGCCCGCGGAGTCGAAGACTTCGATCTTGAGGTCGCCCACCACGTGGCGCTTTTTCAGGTAGTAGATGATCTGCGCGGAGTCGTCCGGGTTGTCGCCCGAAAACTCGTCGTCGCCCGCGAAATCTTGAATGCCCGCTTCGATCTTCTGCACCGCGTTGCGGGCCGGCAGGAAGGCGACTTCGGCGTTGCGAATCTCCGGGGTCAGCTGCCGGATCGGGGTGAGGTCGTCGATGATGTAAATGCCGCGGCCGTGGGTGGCGAGAATCAGGTCGCCCTCGCGCGGGTGGATCGCGATGTCGCGCACGGCGACTTTCGGTAAGTTGCCGGTGAACCGCGCCCAGGTCGCCCCGCGATCGACCGAGAGGTAGAGGCCAAGCTCGGTGCCGACGAACAGCAGGTTGGGGTTGACCGTATCCTGGCGCACGACATGGGCATAGCCGGCCAGGGCGTCGGTCGAGAGCGATTTCCAGGTCTGGCCGAAATCGGTCGTCTCGTAGACGTAGCTCTTCATGTCGCCGACCGTGTGGTTGTCGAACGTCGCAAACGCCGTCCCTGCCTCGAACGGGCTCGGCTCAAGGGTCGAAACCCATGCGTTCTTGGGTAGCCCGGTAAGGTTCTTCACCAGGTTGGTCCAGGTCTTGCCGCCGTCGCGCGTGAGCTGCACGTTGCCGTCGTCCGTGCCCACCCAGATCTGGTTCGGATCTTTGGGCGACTCGGCGACGGTGAAGATCGTGGTGTGGTTTTCGGCGCTGGAATTGTCGATCGACAGGCCACCCGACTGGCGCTGCTTCTGCTTGGCCGGATCGTTGGTCGTGAGGTCGGGCGAGATCTTGCTCCAAGACTCGCCATGGTCGAGGCTCTTGAACAGGAACTGGCCGCCCAGGTAGAGCACGCCCGGCTGAGTCGGCGATTGGGCGATCGGCGAGTTCCAATTGAAGCGATAGTCCGGATCGCCGCTTCCCGGCGAGGGCTTGATGTCGCGCGATTCTCCGGTCTTGGTGTTGAGACGAATGATCGAGCCGCCTTGAGACTCGGAGTAGACGTAATCGGCGTCGGCGCTGTCGCGCATCGCCCAAAATCCGTCACCGCTCCCGATGTTCTGCCAGTGCTTGTTGCGGACCCCGCCCGGCGCCTCCGACGGCCCCATCCACGAACCGTTGTCCTGAAGTCCGCCGTAGACGTTGTACGGCCGCTCCATGTCGTAGGTGACATGGTAGAACTGAGAAACGGGAAGCGCTCCCACGAAACGCCACCGGGTACCCTGATCGTAGGAGATGTAAATTCCGCCGTCGGTGCCGAGAATCAGGAACTTCGGATCGCGCGGATCGATCCAGAGCGCGTGGTGGTCCGAGTGCGGGCCGGCGCCAAGGCCGCCGCTGCTGAAGGTCTTGCCGCCATCCTGCGACAAGGTTAGGGAGAGGCCGGGTTTGTACACCGTGTTGAAGTCGGTCGGATCGACGAACAGATTGGCGAAGTAGAAAGGCCGAACCTGGAGGTTGAACGCCGAGTTGACCTCGGCCCAGGAGCCGCCGGAGTCGTCCGATCGATAGAGCGCCGAGTTTTCGGATTCGACCAAGGCGTAGACGACGCTCGGCCTCGACGGCGCGAGGGCCACCGCGACGCGACCTTTGAGGCCCGGGGGCAGACCGTTGCCGAGCGGCTTCCACGTATCCCCGCCGTCGGTCGACTTGTAGAGCCCGCTGCCCGGACCGCCCGAGCTGAAGGACCAAGCGGTGCGACGGAAGTTCCACATTCCGGCATAGACGACCCGCGGATCTTGCGGATCGACGCTGATATCGGAACAACCGGTGTCCGGGTTGGCGTAGAGCGTCTTCTTCCAGGTCTTGCCGCCGTCGGTGGTCTTGAACACGCCGCGTTCTTCGTTGGCGTTCCAGAGGTGGCCCGTGGCGCACACCCAGACCGTGTTCGAATCTTTCGGACTCACCTGGATGCGGGCGATCCTTTCGCTGTCGGCGAGCCCCATCTTTTGCCAGTTGTCGCCGCCGTCGGTCGATTTGTAGATGCCGTCGCCGTACGAGGTGCTGTTGCGGGTCCACGACTCTCCCGTGCCGACCCAGATCGTCTTCGGGTTCGACGGATCGACGCGGATCGCGCCGATCGACATCGTCTGCTCGTCGAAAATCGGCTTGTAGGCGATGCCGCCATCGGTCGATTTCCAGACGCCGCCCGAAGCCGCGCCGACGTAGAGGGTGAGCGGGTAGGTGGGCACGGCGTCGATCGCCGCGATCCGGCCCGCCGTGGCGGCGGTTCCGATCGAGCGCGCCGAGAGGCCGCCGAAGGTGTTGGAATCGATCTCCTGCGCCGCGGCGCGGTGAGCACCGAGGGCGAAGATCGCGACAAGAAGCAGAGCAGCGGTGGCCGACTTACGGCCCCCGATGGATGGGCTCAGCGAAGGCATGGGGTCTCCCTTTTAGGGCGATGGGACTTGAAATTCATGCGCCGCTCGGAGCGGGCGGCGCGAGCGCAATGGAGCGCAATAAGGCCCGCGCCGAGATTTAAGCGGCGCGGGCTCGAAGCTCGTCGAATCGGTTACTTCGGTTTCGGCGCCGCAGCTGCCGCGAGGCTCGCCGGTTTGCCGAACCGGTCGGCCGCTAGGGTCGGATTGACCTCGATCTTTTCGATCGTCATCGAAAATCCGCCCGGACCCGGAGCGCCTTTCTGCTTGCTCTCCGAGGAGAAAGCGTAGAGACCGCCGTCGACTTCCTTGTAGTCGCCGAAAGTGGTGATCGTCTCGACCTCCTGTCCACGCACGGTGGACTTGCCCTCGCTCTGGACCAGCAGGGAAGAGTCCGCGTCGAAATACAGGGTCTCGACGTCGCCGCTCTTCTTGGTCACCTTGAGTTTGTAGGCGGGCGCGCCTTCGAGGTCAACCTTGCCGAGCATTTCCACCGTGTGTCCCTTGTCCTTGTAGTCGACGAACGAGCCGTCGATGTCGGCTTCGTCCTTCATCGACTTGAGTTCGTCGTCCGACATCGGCTCGGCGTCTTTCTTGCCGAGGAACGGCATCAACTGCCAGCCAGCGGTGCCGTCGGACGTGATTACGGCGGTCATTCCCTGGATCACGAACTCCAGGTGCATTTTGTTCGGGCGTGCGATTTCGACCACGAACGGCGCCTCGATTCCGGGACCGAACGTGCGTTTGCCGGTCATGCGGAGCGCCTGGACGGATTTGACCTTTTCACGCCCACCGCGGGCCTGAATGTTCTTCTCGATCACCTCGTCGGCGGTCTGGGCGAAGGCCGAAGCGGCAAAGACCGCGGCAACGGCGAAAGTCATCAGCGATTTGCGAAGCATGCTCGTTCTCTCCTCTAAAGCGGCTCGGTAGGCAGGCGAGCTTACCGGTCCCGGCCGGAGGTCTACCTTTCGGCTCTGGTGGCCGCTTTTTGAGGATACGCCGGTTTGGGGGGAAAAGTTGCGGCCGGCACGTTGCGAACGTCGCGCTCAACACCTTGCCCCTGGCCGCCTCCCCCGCTACGCTTGGCTCGCAAATCTTCTCGGGAGGATCCATGCGCCGCACGATCGTCTGTTTTTTCGCGCTCGCCACTCTGCTCTCGCTCCCATCGCTCGGCGCAAGTGCCGGAATCGATCCCGCCTTGCTCGCGGGACTCAAGGCGCGATCGATCGGTCCGGCGGCGATGAGCGGCCGGATCGCCGCGATCGATTCGGACCCACGCAATCCCTCGGTGATCTGGATCGGTTCCGCCACCGGCGGCGTCTGGAAATCCGAAAGCGCCGGCCTCACCTGGGAGCCGGTTTTCGACGATCAGCCGGTCGCCTCGATTGGCGCGGTGGCGATCGATCCGACGAACTCCGCGGTGGTCTGGGTGGGTACCGGCGAGGGCAACCCACGCAACAGCGTCTCGATCGGCGAAGGGCTGTTCAAAACCCTCGACAGCGGCAAGACCTGGAAGCGGATGGGGCTTGAGAAGACGGAGCACATCCATCGGATCGCGATCGACCCGCGCAACCCCCAAACCGCCTACGTGGCGGCCCTCGGCAAGATTTGGGGCGAGAACCCCGAGCGTGGCGTCTACAAGACGACCGACGGCGGCGCCACATGGCGGCGCGTGCTCTACGTCGACGAGCGCACCGGCGCCGCGGACCTGGTGATGGACCCGAGCAACCCGAACAAGCTGTACGCGGCGATGTGGGACTACCGGCGCTGGCCGTACAAATTTCGCTCCGGCGGCCCGGGCTCGGGGCTCTACGTGAGCAACGACGGCGGCGAAAACTGGAAGCGGCTGACCGAGGACGACGGCCTGCCGAAAGGCGAGCTGGGCCGGATCGGTCTTGCGATCGCGCCCTCGAACCCGAAAATCGTCTACGCGCTGGTCGAGGCGAAGAAGCCGGCCCTGCTCCGATCGGACGACGGGGGCCTGACCTGGGATGCGGTCAACAGCGATCCGGACATCAACGAGCGGCCCTTCTATTTCGCCGACATCCGCGTCGATTCGGCCGATCCGAACCGCCTCTATCGGCTGGAGGTGTCGCTCGACGTCTCGACCGACGCGGGCAAGACCTGGAAGACCTTGGCGAGCTCAAGCGCGGCGCATCCCGATCATCATGCGCTCTGGGTCGATCCGCTCGATCCGAACCACCTGATCGACGGCAACGACGGAGGCGTGTTCACCACTCGCGACCATGGGGACACCTGGTCGTTCGCGGGGGGCCTGCCGCTCTCTCAGCTCTACCACATAAGGTACGACAACGACCTGCCGTACCACGTCTACGGCGGCTTGCAGGACAACGGCTCGTGGCGCGGCCCCTCCTCCGTCTGGGAGGGTGGCGATATCCGCAACCTGCATTGGCAGGAGGTCTGCTTCGGCGACGGTTTCGATACCGCCCCGGATCCGCGCGATTCCTCAAAAGGGTACGCGATGAGCCAAGGGGGCGCGCTGATTCGCTGGGATCTGAACACCGGCGAGCGCAAATCGATCCAACCGGTGCGCGAAAAGGATGGCCCTGAGCTGCGCTTCAACTGGAACTCCGCCCTCGGCCTCGATCCGTTCGACCCTGACACGATCTATTACGGCAGCCAGTTCGTCCACAAATCGGTCGACCGAGGCGAGACCTGGACGGTGATCAGCCCCGATCTCACCACCAACCGCGCCGAGTGGCAGCCGAAGGAAACCGGCGGCGTGACCCAGGACGTGACGGGCGCCGAGAATTACACGACGCTGCTCGCCATCGAACCGAGCCCCAAGGCGAAGGACCTGCTCTGGGTGGGTTCGGACGACGGTCGCTTGCAGATCACGCGGAACGGCGGCAAGGATTGGACGAGTGTCGAAGGCCACGTCCCCGGCGTCCCGGCGAACACGTGGATTCCGCACATCCACGTTTCGACCTACGACCCGGCGACGGCGTTCGTGGTGTTCGACGACCACCGGCGCGCGAATTACGCCACTTACGTCTACCGGACCGACGACTACGGCAAGACCTGGAAGAGCCTCGCGACGCCGGACCTTCGCGGCTACGCCCTCGCGATCACCCAAGATCCTGTCACCCCGAATCTGCTGTTCCTGGGCACCGAATTCGGCCTCTGGTTCTCGCTCGATGGCGGCGGCAAGTGGTATCCCTTCCGGCATGGCCTGCCTACCGTCTCGGTGATGGACCTCGCGATCCAGCCCCGCGATCGCGACCTGCTGATCGCCACCCATGGCCGCGGCATCTACATCGTGGACGACATCGAATCGCTGCGAGAGCTGACCGCGGCGACGCTCGCCGAGCCGCTCCATCTGTTTCCGATCGCCGACGCGCAGCAGTTTTGGGCCTCTCGCTCGACCGGACCGCGGTTCCCGGGGGGCAATGACTACAAGGGAAAGAACAGGCCCTACGGCGCTGCGCTGACGTTCGTGGTCAACAGTCCCGACCTGCCTCATCCCGACGCGGCGATCGAGCGCGAGCGAAAGGAGGCCAAGAGAAAGGCCGATGTCGCAACTCCTGAGGCGCAGAAGCCGGGCGGCGGGAACACCCCGGGCACCGAGGGCGACAAGAAGACGAAGGTGCAGATTCAGGTCAGCAACGCCGCGGGAGAGCGGGTTCGCTCGTTCGAGCAGAGAGTCACGCAGGGGGTCAACCGGGTCGCCTGGGATCTCCGCGGCGACCCCTTCAAAGAGCCGCCGACCAAGAAACCGCCCTCACCCTTCCGCTCCGGCGGGCCGCAGGTCGTCCCAGGCACCTACACGGTCAAGATCACCTATGGCGACAAGTCCGCAGAAGGCCCCGTTCGCGTGGTGGGCGATCCGCGATTCCACCTGTCGGAGGCCGATCGGGCGGCAAACGACGCCGCGATGCACCGCGCCGGAGCGCTCAAAGAGCGCGTCTCCCTCGCCGTCGAACGGATCGTCCGGACGAAATCCGACCTCAAAACGATCCTCGATCGGGTCAACCGGCGCGACGACGAGCGCCGAAGGACCGACGGAACGACCGAAAAATCGTCGGAGGTCAAGGCCCTGGAGAAGGCGGCAAAAGATCTCCGCCAAAAGTTGGAAGGCGTCGAGCGGAAGCTCTGGAAGTCCGACGAGATCGTCGGCCGCCCCAAAGGCGACGACCTGGCCTCGGAGCTTGACGATCTACTCTCCCGACTCGGCAGCTCCTGGGACGCCCCGAACGCCACGCTGCTCATGGGGATCGAAGAGGAGGAGGAAAAAGCCGGCCCGATCTTCGCGGAACTGGACGACCTGCTCACGAAGGACGTCGCGGCCTTCCGCTCGATGGTTCCGGCGGGGGAACTGGAGTTGTTGGGTGGAGGGCGGTAACGGCAGGGGAAGCTCACCGAACTCGTTCGGGAGGCCCCTTTCAGCCCACCACGGGGTACTTTTCCCTCCCCCAGGATCCGCCCGCCCGACAAGGAATAGCCGTACCTGAGCCCGCATAGCCGCCGCAGCCGATGAAAAGCGAGGAGGTGCGGTTATTTGCGAGTGGTACCGCGATTCTCCTCGCGGGTTGAATCGATAATCTGCATTGCGGCAGTGGTCAAGGCACCTCGGCTGAGTGTTCCGTCAAGTCTCTTGACGTTGGAGGCTATCGACGCCAGTGCCTCATAACGACTCCGAACCTCTCCAAAAAACTCGGACCCTTTTAATTCAATTACATCTCGGGCTCGCTGCCTTAATCGCTCCTCGCAGACACCTACCGGGGTATCAATCCACAAGATCAGGTCAGCAATCTCAACCGGCGTCGTCACAAAGTCAAAAACAAGCGCCAGGCGGTGGTCCAGCGCCGGTCCATAGGCTAGATTACCAAGATAAGATCGATCAACTAGAATCAGATCAAATTTCTTAAGCCTCGGTGAGATAACAATCCTGTTCGACCGCCTGCTTGCGACAGCCCACAGAAGCTCTCTCTCAATATCGTCAAGGTCGCAATTTGGACACTTACATACCCTGTCCAGGATCTCTGAAACAGTTAGTGTTCCGCCAGATAGCGTACTCGCGTAGTTATCCAAATCGCTACAAAACTCCTTTGTCGCCAAGACATTCAAATCAACTCTATAGGCAGAGTTTAGCGAATCGACCAACGTCGTTTTTCCGCACCCATCTATTCCGTCTATCTTAACGACAACAGCCCTTGAGTTATCCATCCTCGTGGTTACCCGCTTAGCTTTCAGGCACCGGGGGAGTGAAGTCGAGCTCGTACTGTCCGATCTCCGGAATTTCTTGCAGCTCCCTTGGTATCATATGGCGAAACTTTTTAGCTTTTGTCGCGTAAAGTTGCCGAATATTAGGATTACTGGTATCTATAACAAGCGGCTCGGTGTTCACAACTATTCCGGCGCCAGATACACCACTGATCTTATCCGGATTATTAGTCATCAGGCGAACCGCTTCAACGCCCTTCTTCTTCAGGAAATCTCCGATTCGAGAGAAATCTCGCCCCTCGGGGGCAACACCAATCTGCATGCGGGAGTCATAGGTATCAATGCCTTGTGTTTCTAGGTCTGTAGCTTTGACTTTAGCTGAAAGGCCCGCTCCCCGACCATCAATTCTGAGATATAGTAGTATACCATGTTTCTCAGCTTTAAGCCTACCCAGAGCCATCTCTAATTGTTGAGCGCAATCGCACAACTCACTGCCAAATATTTCTCCAAATACGCATTCGGAGTGGATCCGCACCAACGGCTCCAATTGACTGAACGGTGCTCCAAAATATACCGCTAGATCGCCATCTACAGCTTCAGTTAGCGACACTGATTCGACGGTAATATTCCCCCACTTTTTCGTCTTGAACGAAGCCTGCGAATGCAGAAAAGTCCTCAGGTCCATGACCGTTTCCATCCTTAATCATCAGGTCCAGCTTGCCTGGGAACAAACTCCTCGATAATCTGTTCTAGTAGAGAATCTCTGTTGATTTCAGTGACACTTATCAGTCGGCTGCGAATATGATGGTGGATGTATCCAAGAAACGAGTGGCCCTTCGCTGCAACGATCCCGAGAATTGAGAGGGAGGTATCTTCCATTGCAATTCGCATAAGGCGCTGAAACTCAGGGTTCTGTAATTGTATCGGGCCAATCTCATCCACGATGAGTAAAGCTCGGCGATGAGCGAGTCCCTTGTCAATTGCCGGCAGTACCAATTCTTTCATGGTCGCGCTGTTAAGCTCATACGTGCCACTCTCTGTTTTGAGAGCTAGCTGGCCTATATGCTGACCATCGACAGTAACTGTTTCAAAACCGATGCGCTCGCTGCCGTTTCGAATCTCACGCGTAAAGAACCCAACGACCTCGAACCACGACGATCTATTTCGGATTTCGCAAACAGCTTTCTCAAGTAGGGTGCTTTTGCCTACACCAGGCTCGCCCGTTAAAAACAGGCACTTTGAGCTTAAGCGCCAAATATTTTCGACCTGTTTAAGGTAAAGGTCGTAAACGGTGCGCGAATCGTAGGCGTTTAGAGCGAAATCTAGTTTGTCGTCAAATGTTACTTGGAAACCTTGGAGACGTACCAGCGCCTCGCGATCCTTGAGACTAATGTGCCGAGGATCTCTTATGACGACTGTAATATCCACCGGGTACGGAAAGAACCGGACCTCGATGTTTGAAGCGAAGTCTCCTGCTTCGTTAGCAAGAATCTCAATCATTCTGAGCCCACTTTGCATTCGGTCGATCATTAGATCGGGCGTGATGAGATTTGCATTTCGGAATGCCATGAAGCCCGCAATATAATTGCTGTCGGCAACGGCAACCCACCGAAGGCGACCTCCCCTTCGCACAAAGGCCAGGAGTTCCTGTCGGCAAGTTTCCGCAATTAGCCGTCCAGTTTCTTGAACCAGAACGAGTTCTTTGTCAGCCTTGATGATCAAGTCGCGCTCGCTGGACTTTCTGGAAAAGAAATCGTCAGCCACCGTCTTATCTAGAAGACGCCTTACCACTGCTTCCACGTCACGCAGTTGAGTAAAAATCTGGTCACGAGCCGCTCGGTCTTTCAAAGTACCAAATGCAACGATTCCTAACGCAGTAGCGGTAGCTCCAACGGCGTATTCGGGCTTCCCACCAAAAGTTGCGAACCACGCAGCCAGGACTGAAAGGCCGATGCTAAGGATCGTGTCGAAATTTGTCCAGATTAACAGTAGAAATCGCACTATTCCTCGATGAGGCGCCTTGTTTTTCGGAGAATCAGGGTTCATGGACCGGAACACCTCTTGCGGTTGCTACCAAGGCTCAGTCCGAAGCTTGGTCTTCGTAGATAGTGTACGCTATCTCTTCCGGAGAGCTCCCATCGCGCGTGGAGGTTCCTGAAGACGAACAGGCAGTCGATATCTTCCCTGTCGTTGTAGACCTGAGCGGCAATCCAGAGGTCGCTTCCATGGGTGAAGGGATCGATTGTGATGAGTTTTCACAGAGAAGAGCGGCGCGCAAAGTGCCGGCTTCGGCGGCCGCCAACGGGATCGGTCTTCCTTCTGGAGGGCGTGACGATTCTCCGGCAAGATCTGCTGTCCTTCTGGAAGGATCGCCTCTCTCAAGGGGTCACCGGTTTTAGGCCAATTTCACTGGTCCCTCCCAGGGGATCACTGATTTTCGGCCAAAATCACCGTTCCTTCCCGAGGGATCGCTCTTCCTTCCCAAGGGATCACTGATTTTGAGCCAAAATCACCGTTCCTTCCCGAGGGAGCACCCTTCCCTCGGTCGGGATCACTGATTTTCGGCCAAAATCGCTCTTCCCTCCCGCGGGATCGGTGATTTTGGCGCAGGATCGCCATTCCCTCAGGAAGGAACGGTGATTTTGGGGGCAACCTAGCGAACGCGGCCCCCGCGCAGGCGTTCAATCAGCGCGCCCAGCGCGGCACCGATCACAACCATGGCGACGATCGGCCCGGTGTGGGACGGCAGGACGTGGCTTGGGAAGGTGAAGGGGCAGATCAGGCGCCAGGAGGAGTCGGCGAGCAGTCCAGCGGCGAGGCCGGCGAGGGCTCCGGCGGTGGCCGGTCGGAACGAGAGGCCGCGGCTCAGCAGCCAAAGGCCGATCAACAGGAGCGGCGAGGCGATCAGGAATTCGTAGTACAGGCAGGCGTTTAGCTCGACGGGCGCCAGTCCGGGCGGGGCGGGAAAGGGGCTTTGGCGGAAGGCGAGCGCCAGGCCGGCGAGGTGAAATCCGAAGGCGCCGAGGGCGCAGGCCCAGAGGGTGGTGCGCGGTAGGCTGCTCCCGGGAGTCGATTCGCGTAGCGCGCTGACCGCGACCATCAAAGCCAGAGACAACTGGGCGAACGAAAGTCCCCAGGCGAGGACCGCCCCCAGCTGCGGCAAGTCGGGCCGGAAGCCGTACTTGCTCCAGAACGTCGCGAGGGCCAGGAGCGTCCAAGGCACCAGCAGAATCGAGCGCTGAAACGGCGGCGCGAGCGGCTTGACGGGTTTCAGGTCGGCGTAGATCGCTCGGCGCAAGGCTTCAGGCAGAGCGGCGTCGTTTTCGTTGGTCATTTTTGGATCGCTCATGGTGATCATCGGGGCGGTCACCCCGCCTCGCCGGCCCTCCCCGGGCCGAGCAGAATTTCTCGCAACATCACCATTCCACGATGCGCCCGGAGCTTGGCGGCCCCGCCGCGAATTCCGAGCGTCGCTCCGATCTCTTGGAACGACAGGCCCACCACGTGGTGCAGAACCAGCGCCTCGCGGCGGTCTTCCGGCACGCCCCGCAACGCCTTCGAGAGTGCCTGGCGATCGGCCAACCCCTCGACCTCCGGCGGCACCGGCAGCTCGGGGGCCTCCCCTTCGGGGAAGAGATCGAACCCCTTGCGCGACCTCGTGCGGCGGTCCATCAGGAACGCGTGGCGCGCGATCGCGAAAGCCCACGGCCGAACCGGCCGATCCCGCTGGTAGGTGTGACGCGCTCGGTGCAGCTGGAGGAACGTCTCCTGCAACAGGTCGTCCGCGACGTTGGTGCTCCGGGTCAGTGAAATGAGGTACCTCCGCAGGGGTGGCGAGAGGGCTTGATAAAGATCTTCGAACGCTCGCCCGTCGCCCTGCTGGTACCGGACCATGAGGGCGGAGAGCTCGTCGGCCGAACCTTCGGCTGGTTCCACTCCACTCCCTCCTATGCCGCGGTCGGGGCGGCGGTTACAACGCTTCGTGGGGCGCGGCGGTCGGAAAGGCAGGCGCCGGGTGCGGCGTTCCGAAACAGATGGTGTTCGAGTGCGCAATCTATCGCAGGGAGAGCAGGATGGCGAGCAGGGGCCGGCCGGTTCCCTGTACACTTGGAGCCTGCCGAGGAGGTCCTTTTTGATGTTAGAAAACGTGACGATCGATACGTTCGCCGGCCACAAAGGCTCCGCTTTTCGGATGGTCGCGGCCGAGAACCTCGCCTTGGAGGTCACGCTCGCGCAAGTGACGGCGCTCGGCGATTCGGGGGGGCGCCAGGCCTTTTCACTGGAATTCCTGGCGCCGCTCGGCGGCCCGATCTTCCCCCAAAGTATTTATCGCTTCGAGCATGAGGCGCTCGGCGCGCTCGACCTTTTCGCGGTGCCGCTCGGCCCGAAGGGTGGAGGTTTTCGCTACGAGGTGATCTTCACTTGATCTCGGCGTAAGCGGGCAAAGACGCCGCCGGGCCGGGCGTGGCGCCGGGCGGTAGGTATTCCATCAGGAAGTAGACGCTGTTCTCGCCGACCTTCTTGAACCCCAAACGCTCATAAAGGCGAAGCGCGGGATTCAGCTGCTCGACGTGGATCGTTAGCGGCAGGCAGGCCGCCGTGGCCTCTCCGATCAGGCGATTGAGGTATGCCGTTCCAATCCCCCGGTTTCGATGGGCGGCGGCGATCGCGATGTCCATCAAGCGGATTTCCTTCAGGCGGCGATGGATGTAGAGGCGGCCCGCCCGGTCGCCATTGGCCAGGATCAGCGACAGCTCGGCCCCGGGATAATTCTCGCGGTAGAAGACGTCTTGCGCGTGGAACTGCATCGCGCAGAACCCGAACTTCTGCTCGGGGGTCCAGTCGGTCACCGAAAGCTCTTGCTCCCGCGTGCCGGCATAGAGCTCAAGCAGGAACGGTCGATCCTCTTCAGTGACCGGCCGCAACGAGAGATCGGAGGCCATGCTCCCTTTCCGCTCGCGGGCGTTACAACGCTTCGGGCGCGAGCTCGACCGCCATCAAGATCGAGGCATAGCGTACCGCAGCGCGCGGGCCGGCGATCGCGGAAAGCCCGACGTCCCGCGCCCACGTTCCCGGTGTCAGGCCGAGGAGGTACAGGCCGCGGCGGAGCCGCGGCATGCCGGACTCTCGATCGATCGTGAATCGCGTGGTGAAACGGGAAACCAGCCCTGCGGTATCTCTGACTGCCAGACTGAGCTCCAGTGGCGACTCCTGGGCGTGCTCGAATTCGAAGCGGACCGGCGGGCTGGGGTTCCATCCGCCGCGACGGCGGAGGCTCCAGGCCGCGAAGCGGTTCGGCCGGTCGTCGATCGGATCGAACGAAGGAAAGATCACGTCCAGGTCCGCGGCGAGAGGCAGCAGCTCGCGCTGCTTCGCTTCAAACGCCGTCGGCGGGTAGAGACCCCGGATTGCAATGCGGAGCGGCCGGCCATAAAGCTCGCCGTCGCCCGCCCACAGAGAATCGGCCGGTACGACCCGAAGGCCGGTTTCGGCGTCGGCCTCAAGGCCGGGGCGGCGCACAGCTCGCGGCAGACGCTTCAGGCTGCGGAGAGTTTCGCTGCCGTCGACGTAGCCGACGGAGAGCGGCGCGGTTTTACCCTCCTGCGCCCACGCGAACGTAGGCAGCGACGCGCCGAGAATTCCAACCGAAGAGAGCGTTAAAAACTCGCGACGGCTCCACTCCTGCACCGACAAGGAACGAACGACAGAGATCGAAGAAGACATGAGATGCCTCGCAGAGGTTCAGGAGCGAGAAGAGCCGTCCCTGAGCCGGAAGTTGCGCCGGACAATGCGGGCACGCTAGCACACCCCGGGCGCGGAAGGCGCACGGAATCAACACTTTAGACAGCCGGTACATGTGCGATCGAGCGAAGTAGAGAGCGGGCGAACGGCTCCCCTCGCGGGAGGAGCACGCTCTACTGCAGAAGCCTCTAAAGAGGCTTCAAGTGCGCGGGGGGTAGACGCCCTGAAGGGCGATGTTGAAGTAGAACGTCAGGTACGGCTGCAGGTTGTTGTGCGGCTGGTCGCCGCCTGCGGGTGGAAGTCCCTGATCCGACATCGGGACCAGCGGTGCACCTGCGGGAGGCACATAACCGTTGCCGGCTGCCGGCCTCGCGAAAGAGTTGCTGGCGGCGCTGGTTCGGTTGCCAGGGGCTCCCAGTGACATCAGGGGATGACTATGTGAAGGGATTTCACTTTCTAGCAGGCTGACAGTTTCGCTGCCGCCAGTCTCGCCGAGGTCATGCAGCGAAAGGCCAGGACCTTGCCCCGGGTGCATCGGCGCTCTTCCTTGAAGGTCGGGCAAGGCGAAGTTGGACTTTCCATCACCCCCGTACGTCGTTCCCAGGAGCGAGAAGAGGGCGGTGTTCTGAGACAATGGCAACAGCTGTCCGTCGCACCACGCCCAACCCTTCGGCGCGAAGTTGAACGGGAAAATGCGGATTTCTGCCACAAACGGGTCCATGTCTCCTCCTAGGTCGGGCTCGGGAAGATCCCGAACAAGGAAATGATGAAGTCAACGCAAAGATAAGGCTGGAAGTTCGTATGAGGCTGACTTCCACCTGTCGATCCGATCGACTGCGGTGCCATCGCCGCGGCAGGGGCTCCTGACTGATAGAGGGTGGCTGCCGACGATTCAGCAGGAAGGTTGTTGTTCGCATTCGGATCGTTTCCCACCGAGTTCGAGCACAGAAGAGGATGGCTGTGGGCTGTGATCTGGTTTACCGTGAGAGTGATCTCTTCCGCGCCTCCGGTCTCCGCCAGGATAAAGCCGCTGCCCTGGTGAGCTGGGATCCGGCCCCGCAGGTCGGGTAGCGCGAAGGTGCTCTGACCGTCGCCGCCGTAGGTCGTTCCGATCAGTTGGAACAAGGTCTCGTTCTCGGAGATCGGCAGAAGCTGCCCTTCACAAAACATCCATCCGGCCGGGGCAAAGTTCCCGGCGAACATTCGAATCTCTCCGACGTATGGTTGGGCCATGCCGGTCTCCTAATTCGGACTCGGGAAGATGCCCTGGAGGGCAATCGAAAAGTTCAGGATCAAGAAAGGCTGCATGTTCAGGTGCGCTTGGGACCCGCCGACATTCGCGACGGTTCCACCGATCATGGCCGCCAAGTTCGTGGGCGCGAGGTATGGATTCGCCGGTGCCTGGCGACTCAAGAGATTCGCCGTTGGGATGGGCTGTGACGCGTCCGTTGACGTGGCGTTGAGCGTGTGCGTATGCGTCGGAAGCTCGGCGATGCTGAGCGTATGGGCCTGTTCGCCGCCCCGCTCGCCGAGGGTATGCCCGCTGCCTACGTGAATCGGAGTGCGACCGCGAAGGTCGGGCAGCCCGAAGTTGACACGACCGTCTCCCCCGAAAGTCGTCCCCAGGAGCGAGAAGAGCCCCTGGTTCTGGTTGATCGGGAGCAGCTGCCCATCACACAGCGCCCAGCCTTTGGGTGGAAAAACGAAGCTCATGATCCTTATTTCGCTCAAAAACGGTTCTGCCATTTCTACCTCCCCTGGTTAGCATGTCCAGTCCGCCACAGTTCATTCATCTCTCCATTGAGGGCGATGCACTACGGCGGCGTAGTGATCGGCCCGGCAATCAACGCCACCCCCGGATCAGCGAACATCGTGCCGGTGTTGTGGCTCTGCATCTCAGCTGTGGCTGTACCGCTGGCGGGCGCGTTATCGATCAGTTCGGCCGTTGCTCCGCCGAGCTCTTCGTAGACGAACCACGCCGCGTTGCCATCGAAGGTCGGGTAGTCGTACGAGCCGTTTGGACCGACCGTCGAGGGCACTGTATTGGTTCGGATGTCCGCGCGGACCCTGGCCGGACTGCCTTGATTGTCCGCGGCGAGGAAAATTGCAGCAAGCGGGAAAGACGCTGCCGGCGCATTGTTTTGCGCGTCATTGTTGGAGACCGTCACGTCGTTCGTCGAGACGATTCCCAAGCCCGTCGTCGTAGAGCCGAGGAATTGCATGTCAACAGCTCGGCCACCTGGGGTCTGCCGGATCACGTTGCCATCGATCAGGAGAGTGGCCGTGGTTCTGCCTTGGATCACCACCCGAACGCCGTTGCCGGTAGACGATCCCGAGCCGGCAACGCCGATGTTGCCGATCGTGTTGCCCTGAATCCTGCCCTTGATCGTGCCGCCTGTCGAGGTAGAGGAGGAGAACACGTTGATGGCGTGAAGGGGAGTAGCCGTCATCATGTTCAAGTTGTTGAGCATCTTGAAGGTCAGGTTCGCGCTGGTGTCCTGGGTGAAGCTCGCGTGAATGCCGTTGTCGGTGAAGGTGCAGCCGGAGACCGTGAAGTCGGTGACGGTTGCCGTGTCGTGAGCTTGCACCTCGAGACCACGTTGCGGCGAGTTGGTGCTAAAGGTGGCGCCGCTGATCGTTGCGGCGGTCGTGGTTGACGTCCCCGAGGCCTCGAAAAGGAACGAGTTGGCACCGGTGGTGTCGCTGATGTTGTTGTAAGCACCGCCACTGACGTTCATCGTCAGCGTGCCCAGGGTATTCCGGATGTGGACGTTGTTATGCGCCGACGAGCTGACCGTGGTGTTGGTGAGGTTCAGCGTGCCCGTAATGCCGGTCGTCGCGCCGCTCTCCAATCCCAACTGGATCCCGTCATCGGTCGTCGCGTTGCCGTTGCCGGTGACGCTGCACCCGATTAGATTTAAATTGGTCACGCTCTCGCCGTGGATCCCGTCGTCGGTGCCGTTTTGTACGTTCATCGAGCTGAGGCTCGCGTTCTGCGTGGACATGAGCAGTACGCCTGGCCCCGATGCTTTTTGGATCGTCCCGCCAGTGCCGGCGCCGCCGGTACCGCTGACCGTCAACCCGCCGAGCACGCCCGTAGTGTTGAGGACGATGCCGTTCGTCGGACCGCTCGCGGCGGTACCCGCCGTGATGCTTCGGAACTTGAGCCCGCCAGCACCTATGGTGGTGTTGGCTACGTTGAGCGCGGTCGCGGTGGTGGTGGTGAGAGTGCTCGTCGTATCGGTCGCCGTGACGGTTCCACCTCCCGTCGCCGCGAACGCCGGGCTCGTGCCGGTGGTTGCCGCGATGCCGCCCGAGAAGTTGATCGTTGCCCCGGTGTTCGTGGTCAGCGAGATGCCGCTGCCCGACTCGGTGATCGCTCCGCTGATCGACACCGTGTCGCTGGTTCGGCTCGTGACCACGACGGCGTTGCCCGAGGTATTGATGATCGGGATACCGAGGGTGATGTTGCCGTTGCCGCCGCTGATGTTGACCGCGGTGCCGGAAGCGCCGACCGGGTCGGCGATCTGGCCGGTGCCCGCGGAGAGCGCGGTCGATCCGACGCCACCGAACGCGCTGACCAGGGACAGTCCCGTGGTCGTCGAGTTCGTCGAGCGCAGGAAGTTGAGAGGCAGGCTGATCGAGGCGTTGTTGATGCTGACCGCCGGGCCGCCGTTCGAGTCGATGGTCGAGACTCCCGCGCCGACGGCGATTCTGAAGCCGGTTCCGGCCCCGGCGTTGAGCGCGCCGGTGCTGGATGCAAACAGGCCCGCGCCGGCATCGTTGAAGATGTCGAGGTCGGTGAACGAGAGATCACCGGTCACGCTGGTGAGCAGCATGCCGTTCGTGCTCGTGCCGTTGCCCGAAGCGCCAATGACCGTAGTGCCGCCGGACACCGTATCGAAGCTGGTGGTGGCGGCGTTCGAGTCGAAGATCGCACCCAGGATCTCGATGCCCGAACCGCCCGTGTTGCCCGAGATCGCGTTGTTCTGGAACGCGGTGATCCGGCAGGTACCGGTGGTCCGAAGTAGGTCGATACCGCGGACTCCGGCGGTGATCGTGTTGTCGTGAATCGACAGGTTGACGGTTGAGGCGGCTCCACCGGCCGCATTGATGTCGATGCCCTCAATGCCCGAGGAACGGATCGTGTTGTTGCGGATCTCCGTCGAGCCGGTTCCTGCGAACGCGGCCGTGAGGGTCAGGTCAATCGCGTTGGTGGCACCGGCCAGGTTCAAGCCGGCGATCTCCAGCGGTAGGGCATCCGTGGCGCCCGCGCCGTTGCCGCCGGCATCCGTGTCGTCGATCATCGGGGTGGTTCCCGCCGCGCGCAGAAGGGTCGGGTTCGGCCCGCCGTTGACGGCGACCGCGAGAGTCAGCTGAACTCCCTCGCCGATCAGGCGCTGCGTGTTCTTGAGTACGATGCCGTTGGCCTGGCCCGTGGTGGTCCCGTTGCCGTTGTAGACGTAGATCGTGTCTCCGGCAACCGAGAAAGTCTCGGCTTCGACGAGGGTGTCGAACGGATCGAAGGAGCGGCCGAACCCGCCGGCCGCTTGGTCGTTCTTTACGTACCAGACGCGGCCAAAGCGGGTGAGCGTCACGGTTCCCGTAGCGCTCGCGGGAGCCGGGATGCCGTTGTCGGAAACCACGTAGGTGAAGGTCTCCGTGGCGCTCCCGTCGCCCTGCGCCGGCTCGAAGCTGTAGCGGCCATTGGCCTGCATGTGGACCGTGCCTACCGCAGGGTCCGAGCAATCGAACGGCGCGGAGCTGTCGGTGCAGGCTCCAACGGTGATCGAGGTGACCATCACCGTATCGCCCTCGACCGGATCGCTGTCGTTGTCGAGAACGCCGAACGTTGTGCCCGTGGTCTTGAGCACGTGCGGCGTCGCGACCGCCCCCGTGTCCACTCGAAGCTCCGTGTTGCCGATGAAATCGGCGACGTCGTTGCCGGCGACCGGCGGATCGTTCACGCAGGTCACGAGAACCGAGACCGTCGTCGAAGAGCCGCCGGGAGTGAGGGTGTAGGTGAAGGTGGAGGGCGTCGTGCCCGGTGGGTTGTTGCAGTAGTTCGCGTTCGGGGCGTAGGTGAGACCCGTGCCGCCGCCCGTGATCACCACTGCGCCATTCGCCGGCTGCGTCACCGAGGCGATGCTCTTCGGACCGGCGTCGATGTCGGTGTCGTTGGCCAGCACGTTGATCGCGTTGGCCCCCGAGTCTTCCACCACCGTTGCCGCGTCGGCCACCGCAACCGGCGGATCGTCGACACAGGTGACCGTCATCGTCACCGACGTCGAAGAGCTGCCCGGCGTCAAGGTGTAAGTGAAGGTGTCGAGCGTCGTTCCCGGCGGTTGGTTGCAGTAGTTCGCGTTCGGCGCATAGGTCAACCCCGTGCCGCCGCCCGTGATCACCACAACGCCGTTCGCCGGCTGCGTCACCGAGGCGACGCTCTTCGGACCGGCGTCGACGTCGGTGTCGTTAGCCAGGACGTTGACCGCGTTGGCGCCCGAATCTTCGACCACGGTCGCCGCATCGGCCACCGCTACGGGATTGTCGTCCACGCAGGTGACCGTCATCGTCACCGTCGTCGAGGAGCTGCCCGGCGTCAAGGTGTAGGTGAAGGTGCTGAGCGTCGTGCCCGGCGGTTGGTTGCAGTAGTTCGCGTTCGGCGCATAGGTCAGACCCGTGCCGCCGCCCGTGATCACCACGACGCCGTTCGCCGGCTGCGTCACCGAGGCGATACTGATCGGGCCGGCGTCGACATCGGTGTCGTTGGCCAGCACGTTGACCGCGGTAGCGCCCGAGTCCTCGAGCACCGTCGCCGCGTCGGCCACCGCTACGGGATTGTCGTCGACACAGGTGACCGTCATCGTCACCGTCGTCGAGGAGCTGCCCGGCGTCAAGGTGTAGGTGAAGGTGCTGAGCGTCGTGCCCGGCGGTTGGTTGCAGTAGTTCGCGTTCGGCGC
>JBDTZG010000116.1:0-9718 GCA_040005235.1 Acidobacteriota bacterium
GTGTCCTTGACGGTGAACGTGTAGTCCGCCGTGCACAGGTCCTTCCATTCCATCGTCCAGGGACCGGAGCCGGTGAGGTCGCCGGAGGTGCCGTTGGTCGAAGTCCACGACGCGGTGGCGCCTGGAGTGCTGCCGTTGATGGTCGCCGAAAGCACCGGCGGCTTGGCCGCGCCATCGCCGCTCGCCTGGATTTCGCAGCGGACCTCGGGCAGCGTCTCGGCGATCATCTCGTCGACCGGTACCTCGTAGGTGCCATAGGTCTTCTTGACCTTCAGGCAGAGCGGTCCGCTCATCGGCACGCCCTTGCGGTTGCGCCAGGCCATCCAGTCGAAACACTCGTCGGAGCGCAGGTCGCGCTCGGTCACCGCGGAGCCGCCCGCCGCCTGGGCCAGGGCATCGCCCATTCGCTCCAGCCCGTGCTGCTCAAGGATGCAGGCGATCGCATCCTTATCTTTTTCGAACAGCGACGTGAGACCTTCGCGGGTTGTCACGCCCCCCTTGACGAACGGGCTTCGGCCCATCCGGGTGATCGTCTGCTGCCGGGTCGAGACCTTGCAGGCCGGACCCGCATCTGCCGCTTTCGCCGCATCCGGCGCGCTCAGCGCCAGGGAGGCGGCTGCCAAGCCCGCCAGCACCGCGACGCGTCCCACGCGCGGAAGAATCCCCATAAGATTTCGCATATCACTCTCCTCTTGGCTATTCGCCGTCCTTCAAAACTCAGCTTCTGAGAGCTAAATCATACCCGGAAAACGCACTCGCGTTTCGGACCAGATCTGCTGGTGAGAACCTCAACCCAAGATGAACGCACGTCGGTCCGGAGGAAGGCGGAGGGCGAGAATCTGCCCCCAGACCCTTCAACCTCAGACGGCGGGTCCGGTCATCGGCCGGGCGTCGAGCGGCCGGCCGATACCGGTGAGGGCGGGCGGGCGCATTGCACCCTTGCCGAGACGTTGGCCGACCTGCCCTTTGAGCACGGCGAACCGCGCGGCCACCGCCGTGCCGATCCAGGGCAGCCCGGTCCGCTCGGCAATGCGGCGTCGCGCCAAGCGGTGATCTTCGATCCAGGGCCAGAGGGTGTGCGGCGCGTTGAAGCCTTCGAAGAAGTCTTCGGCCACCGCCGAGCCGCGCGAGGCGGCCAGCAGGATTTCCTGGGCGGGCGGCGCGATCGGGTCGAGGAACAGGTTCGAGAAGCGGGTCATGAAGCGCGCTTCGCGCTGCCAGAAATCTTCGAACGAGGCGGCCATCCAAGGGGCGTCGAACGGACGATCCCCCCGCGCCACGATGTCGGCGCACAGGGCATGCGCCGCCTTGGAAGCGTGGTTGGCTCCCTGGGCCGCGATCGGGTCGTTGAGCACCAGGGTGTCGCCCAGCCCGAGCGCGATCCGGCCGGACGGGAGGTGAGCCACGGGCTTCCTCACGACCGGCGTGATCGCCCCGACCGCCCAGGAGAGCGGATCGGTCAGCTCGATGTTCTTCAAGCGGTGAAGCTCCCAAGGAGCAACGTCCGCCACCACCTGGCGCGCCGCCGCGATCATGTCGTCGCCCGTCCGGACCGAACCGAAGCGGTCGAAACGCGACCCGGCCTTGGCCTCGAACACGAGGCTCCAACTGGGACCGGCGGTCTTGTCGTGGAATGGAATCCAGAAGATCTCGCCGTCGGAACCGACGAGCGTGAATTTAGCCGGGTGAAACGGCACGTGGGACCAGGGCTCGAGCCCGGTGACGCTCATCAGGGCCAGGCTCCGCGCCGGTCGGGTATACGTGCTGCGCGCCGGGTCCCGTTCAAACAGAGTGGAAAGCTCGCCTTTGCCGGTTGATACGACGGTCAGATCGTGCTCGGCCGCCACGGCATCGACATCGGCGATCGACATCGAACGGACGATCAGGCGACCGCCGCGCGATTCGAATTCCTCCATCCAACGGGAGAACTTGAGCCGCTGATCGATCGCCATGCCCGGCCGCCGGAAGCGGCCCTGGACGGTGACCAAGATGTTTCCCGGGGTCGGACAGAAGTCGAGATGGACGCCTTCGCCGGGTTTCACCTCATCATCCCAGAAATTCAACCCCAGCGCCCGTTCGTGCTCGACCGCCTGGTGAAAGATAAATGCGGTCGCCGTGCATCGACCGTCGAAAACCTGCCGTGCGGTACGATCCGAGTAGAGAGTGACGTCGTACCCTTTCGCGAGCAAACCGAATCCGAGCTGCAGACCCGCCTGGCCGGCGCCTACGATCGCGATTTTGCGCATAGCTCCCCCTCTCGGACACTGGTCCGCTCGCCCGATCCGTACCCAGCTTCCGTTGGATCGGTGAATGAGTGCGCTAGAGGGTACGAAGCGTGACACGTTTTTAAAATTTCTCCCAGATCCCACAATGGAGCCCCTCCGAGCAGCGCGTTTCTCCCTGCTTTCGGCACTGGAAAGGACGAGATGAAGAGGATTTGCCTGTACTGCGGTTCGAGCCCGAGGGTAAACAACGGCTATCTCGATCTTGCCCGCGATTTCGGCACCGCCCTGGCGTCCCGCGGCCTCGACCTGGTCTACGGCGGCGGCCGAACCGGCCTGATGGGAGCCGCGGCCGACGCGGTGCTCGCGGCCGGCGGCCGGGTGATCGGGGTGATCCCCAACGCCCTTGCCGAGATGGAGGTCGCCCACGCGGGGCTCACCGAGCTTCATCGGGTCGACACCATGCACGAGCGCAAGGCGATGATGGCCGACCTGTCCGACGGCTTCGCCGCCCTGCCCGGCGGCCTAGGCACCCTCGACGAATGGTTCGAGATCTGGACCTGGGCGCAGCTCGGCTTCCACCACAAGCCGATCGGCCTGCTCAACTTCGAGGGGTTCTTCGATCCACTTCTGACTTTCCTCGACCACTTGGTCGCCGAGGGGTTCGTCCGGCCGGAGCATCGGGCGATGACGGTGGTGGAACGGGACGTCGAAGCGTTGATCGATCGGCTGTTTGGCGAGCCCTAAGCCGGCGAGACGAAGGCATTGCGAGGTACGCTTCTCGGCCATGGCAAAGCCGTTTCTCGCCTATGACGGCGGAGTGCTTCGGATGGAGGAGGTGTCGCTCGCAGAGCTGGTAGACCGGCTCGGCTCGCCTTTCTTCCTGATCAGCGCATCCCGCTTGCGAGACAACTACCAGACGCTCGCCCGAGGGCTTGCGGCAGCCGGGCCGGGCACGGCCCTGCGTTACTGCGCCAAGACGAACCGGGAGCCGGCGGTGCTCGAAATCATCGCAGCGCTCGGCAGCCATCTCCTGGCGAGCCATGCCGCCGAGGCGGATCTCGCAGTGCGCTGTGGCTTCCCTCCCGAGCGCATCGCCTACGCGCGACCGGTGCTCCTGCCGGAAGAGCTCCAAGCGGCGATCGAGCTGGGGGTCCCCCTTTTCCATGTCCACCACCCGGGCGACCTCGATCAGCTCGAAGCGGCGGCCAGATCGGCCGGCCGGCCGGTCCGGCTCTCGTTCCGGCTGCGGGGCGCCGCGGATCTGTCTCTCCTCGGCCGGCTCAACCGGCGTCTCGGGCTCGATCCGGACGAGATCGTCGAGGCGGCACGGCGGGCGAAGGCTTCGAGCTGGCTCGAGCCAGCCGCTTTGAGCTTCTATCTCGGCACGCAGCAGTCGTCGATCGACGGCTTCGCGCGCGTCTTCCGGGCCGCACTGGGCCTCTTGAAGCGTCTGGAATTGGAAGCCGGCGTGGCGCTCGGCGAGGTGAGCCTGGGCGGCGGCATCCCCTCGCCCACCCTCCGACGGGTGGGACCGCTCCAACTGATAGGGCGGCTGCGCGACCGGCTCGGCGCCTCCTCTTCCGCCAAGAACCTGGAAGCTTTCGCCCAAGGTCTGGGATCGCGGTTTCGCGAGTTGGTGGACGGTTCGGGTCTCGCCGCGCCGCCGGTCCTCGCGGCCGAACCGGGCCGCTCGATCGTCGGTGACGCGGCGGTTCTCATCACCCGCGTCCGGGCGGTCCGGGGACGGTGGCTCTTCCTCGACGCGAGCCGCAACCACCTGCCGGAGTCACCGGTTCTCTTCTCCCGGCACATCCTGCCGCTGCTGAAGACCGGCGAGGGCGCAGAGCGCTTCTGGAACCTCTCTGGCAGCACTTTGAACACCCTGGACCTGCTCGATCTCCACCGTCGCTTGCCGCCCATCGCACCCGGCCAGGGCCTCGCCTTTTGCGACGCGGGCGCCTATTCGATCTCCCGCGCCAGCCCGTACGCCGGCCTCACCCCGGCGGTCTATCTGCTCGAATCGGACGGCAAGATTCGCCAGATTCGGCGGGCGGAAGGAGCGAACGATCTTATGGCACTCCTACCGGGACGTCTGGGGAGCGGGCCGAGCGAAGGGATCGGGGATTGACCGCCCTGGTCACCGGTGCCTCAGGGTTTCTGGGGCTCCACCTGGTCCGGGCGCTGCTCGACGAAGGCCGCCGCGTCGTGGCGCTGGCCCGAGATTCTGCGCCGCTCTCCGCTCTCCGCCATCCCGCGCTCGAAGTCGCCTCCGGCGACCTGCGCGATCCGGCTTCTTACTCGCCCTGGCTTGCCTCCGGCTCCTCGGTCTTCCACCTGGCCGCGGTGCGCGGCCAACCGCGGAACCGAGGGCGGGAGATGGAGGAGGTGAACGTCGGCGTCACGGCCGAGCTGGCTCGACGTTGCCTCGAAGCCGGAGTCGGCCGGTTCGTCCATGTCTCGACCGCCCTGAACCACGGGACCGACGGTGGGGACGCGCCGCTCAGCCTCTATCTGGAAACCAAAGCACGCGCCGTCCGGGAGGTCCAGCGGCTCGCCGGGCTGGGCCTACCCGCGGTCGTCGTCTCCCCGGGAATCGTCTTCGGCCCGGACCACCCGTCCCATCCCAACCGGGTCACTTCAGAGATCCGCCGCCTCCTGCGCCAGCGCGTTGTCAGGGTCGTCGGCGGCGGCCGGCAGATGCGCAACCTGGTCTATGTAGACGACGTGATCCGCGGCTTGCTGGCCGCCGAGCGGCGCGGCGCCGTGGGGGAGGAATACCTGCTGGGCGGCGAGGAGGTCGCGCCCCGGGACTTCGGCCGGCTCGTCCTCTCGCTCGCCGGCCGGCGGTCGCTTGCGACCCTCTCTCTTCCCGCCGGCCCGGCGCTGCTCTTGGCGCGCCTCGGCGACCGCCTGCGAGGGTCCGATCTAGGAAGCGGATACAGTACCGCCCTCCAAATGCTGCTGCACGAGTGGAGCTTCAGCTCCGAGCGGGCTCGGCGGGACCTGGACTATCGTGCCCTCCCCTTGGTGGAAGGGCTGACTCGAACGATCGATTGGTTGAGGAAGTCGCTAGATGGCAGACCCCCTATTGAATGAGGTGCGGGATGAAGCGACCCGGTCTCTGCGCGAGCGCCAGCTCCGCGATTGGGACCGGATCGCCGGTTCGGTGCGCGACTTCAGTGCCGCGCCGAGCACCCTGTATTACCGGCGCTGCGAGATGGCCCTCCTCGAACGCTCGCTCGGAGACCTGCGAGGAAAGAGGATCCTCAAGCTGGATCTTTGGAATGAGGCGTTCAACACGCGCATCCTCGCCTGGATGCGCGAGCAGGGCGCGGAAGTGGTCGGCCTCGACCTTTCCCGCGTGGTCGCCTTCAGGGCGCGCAAGAACGCTCGCGACGAACGCAAAGCGGGCGACCCCCGCTCGAATGGCCAAGGGCCGGCCCTGCTGCGCGCCGACATCCGGGAGCTGCCGTTTGCGACCGGCTCCTTCGACGCCGTCTATACGATGGGCACGATCGAGCATATCGACGAGTACCGGCAGGCGATCAGCGAGGTCCACCGCGTGCTCAAACCCGGCGGCCGGGCGGTGATCGGCGTGCCGCACAAGTGGGACCTGTTCTTGCGGCCGGTCATGGTGTGGATTCTGGACGCTTTCGGCCAGTACCTCTACGCGCCGGAAAAGGCGTTCAGCGCGGGCGAGCTGCGCCGGGACGTCGAACGGACGGGCTTACGTTTTGTCGAGCGCACGGGAATCCTCACCCTGCCGGGCTTCCTGCGCATGGCCGACCTGTTCTTCTATACCCGCGGACTCCCGTTCTACCGCTTAAGCCCGCTCTTCCTGGCTCCCTTCCAATACGCCGAGACGCGCTGGCGCTGGCCGGGCCGCTTCGGCTATCTGTTGACGGTCGTGGCCGACAAGCCCTAAAGGAAAGGCCCATGGAAGTCTTCCGCCACGTGCCGGAGTTTCTCTCCGCCGACGAGGTCCACCGGCTGACCCGCCTGATCGAGAATCACGAGGATCTGTACACCGAGGTCCACGGCCGGGGCGGCCTGGGACCGCGTTACCGGGTGATCGACGGCGACCAGATCCGCGAGAACCTGCCGGACCTCAAAGAGCTCGGGCTCGCCCGAGTGCAGCCGCTCGCCGAGAAGCTTGCGGGGCGGCCCCTGCAACCGCTCGGCAGCTCGAAACGGTCGATGCGGGTGCAGGCCTACGAGCGGCGGGAACATGGCTTCCGCTGGCACCTTGACGGCCACGCCTACGTCGTCCTGGTGACGCTCAAGAACACCAACGGCGGCGAGACGCAGTTTCTCTCTCCCGCGCTCACCCGCTTTATGCGCTTCCTGCTCTACCCCCTCTACGCGTTCCCCCAGGTCTTTTCAATCTTCCCGCGCCGCTCGGTGACCATGGCCGCCGGGGATCTTCTGTGGATGCGCGGAGGGCGCACGATCCACCGCGGAATCACCCTTGCGGAAGAGGGCGAGCGCATTCTGCTCGCCTACACCTTCGACCCTCCGGACAAGAAGCCGAATCCGTTCCGGGATTGGATCGCCCGAAGGCTCAACTATTGAACGTGCCGGCACCGTTTTCCCAGGTGGCGGCTCACCTGGCGGCCCTGGTCGTCCTCACCCTCACCGCTTGGGCCGCCGGCTCGTGGGTCACTCGAAAGCTTGCGCCGGAGGGCTGGGCCGAACGACTCGCCATGCCGGTCGCCATCGGGATCGCCGTCCTCGCCCATCTCGGCTTTCTGCTCGCCTCGTTCCGCCTGCTGCGGCCCGGGGTGTTGATCACGGTGATCGCCGCCGTCTTTGTAATCGCAGGGACGGCACAAATCCTCGTAGGGGCGGAGCTTGCCTCCGCCCTGGAGTCCGAGCCCTCCCCGGGCGGAGGCAAGCTCCGCCCCTACCTTGGAGAGGGATTCCTCGCCGGTTGGAGGCGAAGCTTTGCTCGCCCGTTCGCCGGGACCTTCGTGGCGATCACCCTAGGCCTTATCGCCCTCGTGCCGCTGTTCGTCTTCGCGCTCTACCCGCCGACGGCGTTCGACGAAACGATGTACCACCTTCCCTTCGCCCAGGCCTTCGCGCGATCGGGCGGGCTCCCCGTCATGCCCGCGCTCCGCTTCCCGGCCTTCCCGGCTTTGGCGGAACTGCTCTTCGCGCAATCGATGCTGCTGGCCGGAGAGGTGGCCACCCATCTCGTCTCTTTCCTGGCGGTTCTCGCGACCGCCGGCCTTCTGGTGGCATGGGGCCGGCGGGTCTTCTCGGCGGAGGCCGGTTGGCTGGCGGCCGCCCTCTACCTGGGCAACCCGATCGTCGTCTCGTTGGCCGCCACGAGTTACGTCGAGGCGCTCCTGACCCTCTTCGTCACCGGCGCTCTCTTTTCAGCCTGGAATTTCAGCCATTCAGGGGAAAGGGTCTGGCTGTTCGTCGCCGCCGCATTCGCCGGCACGGCGGCCGGGGTCAAATATCTGGGGCTCTTCTTTGCGGCGGCCGTCTTCGTTGATCTGGCGGTGGGTCAAGGGAAGCCGTCTCGCGGCCGAAACCTCATCGCGCCTCACCTGTTCGCCCTCGCGGCCTTCGTAGTGCTGGCCCCCACATACTGGCGAATCTTCGCGCAGACCGGCAGCCCGATTTTCCCCTACCTGCCCGGGGTCTTCGGATCGACCGCCTGGGATCCAATCGCCCTCAAACCGCTGGGCCACGTCCTCTCTCCGGAGACGCTGGTCCGCCTCGTCCGCCTCCCCTGGGACGTGGTCTTCAACCGGTCCGCCGCTGGGCAGCAGCCACCGTTGTCGCCGTTCTATCTTCTGGGTCTCCCCCTGCTCGCGATCGGTGCTTCCCGCGATTCCCGGGTAAGGCGCCTCCTGGTGATCCCCGTCGTCTGGGTTATCACCTTTCTCCTCCTTCCCTCGGACTCCCGCTATCTCGTCGCCATCCTGCCACCGGTCAGCTTGGCCCTCGCTGGGGCGTTCGGAACGGTCGGAGGGGGCCGGATCGAGAAACGATCCTTTCAGGTCGCGGTCTGCGCGCTGGCTTTCCTGCCGGGCTGGCTCTACGCCGGATATCGAATCGAAAAGCAGGGCCCTCTGCCGATCACGGTGGCGGAGCGGGATCGCTATCTCGCGGAGAAGCTGCCGCTCTATCCCGCGGTCCGCCAACTCGACCGGATTTCCTCCGTCGCTTATGCCTTCGACGCCGAGAACCTGAAGTACTTCTATGACGGCGATCTCTACGGAGATTGGGTCGGTCCGGCGAGCTACCGGCAGCTTCGTCCTCTCCTCAACGACGCGGAAAGGCTGCATCGCGAGCTCTCGGCTCTGGGGGCCAGCCATCTCTTGGTCAGCAAGAAAACGGTCCGCCCCCCTGAAACCGCCGAGGGACCGCGCTTATGGAAGCTATGGTTTCGGAAGGTCTATGAAGACCCGGCCGGCGAGATCTTCGAGTTGAGGACTCCTGATCGGCCTGCTCGTCCGGCCGGAGCACCGGGCGATGGCGGCGGTGGATCGGGAGGTTAGGACGTTGATCGATCGACTGCTTGGTGAAAACTGAGCCGGTGTAGAATGTCTGCGACTTTGCGTAGCCGATCCGCGGAAGGAGCAACGATGATCCCCAAAGCACTTCCCAGACAGCATGTCGTCCCCCACGGCAAGGGTTGGGCGATCCGGCCGGAGGGAAGCACCCGGGCGACCGCAATTTTCCGCTCCAAGCGGGATGCGATCGATCGAGCCCGAGAGATCGCTGAAAATCGCGACTCTCTCGTGGTGGTCCATGGCCGGCAAGGGCAAGCATTCCTCGGCCCGGCTGTACCGTCGAGCATTGACCGCAGCGAGCTCCGTCAGGCCATTCGCGAGCTTCAATCCGCCCGTAGCGGTCCTTCGGCGAGAAGAGACAAGTAGAGCCAGTCAAGGGCGGGAGGCGGTGTGGCCGATTCGGACGATTTCGATCGCAGCGTTTTCATCAACTGCCCGTTCGACACCGAGTATCACCCTCTCTTCGAGGCGATCGTCTTCACCGTTTCGATCGCCGGTTTTCGCCCTCGTTGCGCCCTTGAAGCGAGCAACGCGGGCGCCAACCGCCTGACGAAGACCCTGGACATCATTGATGGATGTCGCTATGGGATTCACGACCTCTCACGCACCCAGCCCGGCGCTTACGGTTTGCCGCGGTTCAACATGCCGTTCGAGCTCGGTCTCGACATCGGCTGCAAGCGGTATGGCTCGGACGTACATCGCAAGGCGAAGAGCCTTCTGATTTTGGATCGCAGCCGATTTCGCTACCAGAAGTTCCTCTCTGACATCGCCGGCCAAGACATCCGCCACCACTCCTCGAATCCACGGCGAGCCACCGGTTGCGTTCGCGACTGGCTCTCGCTCGAATCAAGAAACTTCAAGATTCCGGGGGGCGATCACATCTTCGCTCGCTATCGCGAGTTCCGGAAAGGCGCTTCGCCTCTTTGTGTGGGTAGGAATCAGCGCTTGAGACCCTCAGGATAG
>JBDTZG010000025.1:0-77484 GCA_040005235.1 Acidobacteriota bacterium
ATTTTACCAGAGCCTTGCGCCGGTTGGGCGGACTTTCACCACGGGCTGCTAGGGGCAGGTCGAGGTTGACAGCTTTCCAATCCTGACCCCGCTCCAGGCGGAAGACCCCTTGGCCGGCGAGGCCGGCGTAGAGAGCCCCTGCGCGGTCGAGGACCAGGGTGGTGATTTCCGGGTTGAGGAGCGGCGTCGACCCGAGCGGCAGACCGGTGGCGATCCGTTGGAAGGATCGTCCTCCGTTGGTGCTGCGAAAAACGCCGCGGTCGCGGGTTCCGACGTAGACCGCCTGGGTTCTCGGGTCAAAGACGACGGACTTCGGGAGGGCATGAACGCCGAGAGGATCGAGGTTCGGCAGAGTCGTCCAGGTCTCTCCGCCATCGGTCGTCTTGTCGAGTCCGGCACTGGTCACCCGGTAGCCGAGATCGGGATGGGCCGGATCGAACGTCAGGTCGTACAGGTATTGGTACGAAAGGATTTCGGTCCAGGTGACCCCGCCGTCGACGCTCTTACAGGCGAAACCGATCGCTTCTGAGCCGCTGCCGGCCTCCAATCCGACGTAGAGCACGTTCGGGCGAACCGGATCGACGCGGAAAAAGAAAACCTTGTCGTACGGAATGTACGCCAGCGTCTGCCAGTTGGCGCCCTGATCTTCGCTCACCGCGACCCCGTTCGTGCCCAAGGCATACACCCGACCGGGATGATGCGGATCGGCTGCGAGATACGGTGCCTCGTAACCGGGGGTGCGCGGCAGGCGCTGCCAGAAGTCGTCCCCGCGTTCGATTCGATAGACGCCGTCGGCAAACGAGGCGAGGACGCTCCTCTGGGGGTTTGAGAGGACAGCCAGACTTAAGGCTCGGCGGGCGACGAGCCCACGGCTCGCGGCGGCCCATGTAGTGCCGGCGTCCGGCGAGCGCCAGATCCCGCGCGATCCGGCGCCAATCACGGCTTCGGGGACCGACCCACCCGGCAGCAGGGCGAGGCTCGCGACCGAGTCGCCCGGCGAGCTCTGGTCGGTGGTGGCCACCTCCGGCGGCGACCAGTGGGCGCCGTCGGCCGAAGAGTAAACGCCGGTGGCGGTCGCGGCGTAGATCGAGCCCGAGGGGGAGAACGCGAAATCATTGGCGGGTAGCGTCTCCAGCTGGGCGGCGAGAGTCCAGGTGGCGGCGCCGTCGGTCGAACGGTACAGCGCGCCGTTCCAGCGGGCGTAGAGCGCACCCGCGCGGAAAAACAGCCGATCCGGTGAGTTGGGCGTATCCGTCACCGGCCCGCCGGTGCTCGGCGTCGGGAGCCAGGTGAGCCCTCCGTCAGTGCTGCGATAGATCGTGCCGTCGAGGCCCGTGGGCGCTTTCGTCGCGGCGTACCAGACGGCGGGCGCCGCCGGATTGCGGGCGATCGCTCGAAGGGCGAGGTCGGCGAGCGCCCAGGAATCCCAAGTCGAGCCGCCGTCCACGGAACGGAAAATCCCGCCGTCGGTCGCGGCAAACACCGCCCGCGGAGTGGTCGCGTCGTAGAGAAGGTCGAGGGTCTCCAGCGGCAGGCGGATCGGGCTCCTCGGCGACCTGGCAGCCGGTACAAAGGACGTGCCGCCATTCTCGCTTCGCCAGATCTGGAAGTTCGAGTTGCCGCTGTAAACATCGGCGAGAACGACCTCCGGATGCTTCGGATCGACCGCGAGATGCCGCACGGAGTGACTTTGGAACTCGCGGCCGATCGGCTGCCACGAAAGCCCGCCGTCGCTGCTGCGGAAGGCGCCGGCCGGATCGGTGGCGGCATACAAACGTTCTTTCTGGGAGCCGGCCTGGACGAGCTGGGAAACGACGCCCCCGACCGGTCCGAACGGCGTCCATCGTTCAACGCCGAAGGTGGGGGAGGCAAGACCTGCGGCGAGGGCTACGGGCAAGAGGGCAAAAGCGAACGGTCGGAATCCGGGAACCATCCTCGAATCGAGCATCGAAAATCTCCTTTGAGTATTTTGGGGCCGAAAAAAATCCTAACCGGCTTGTGGCGGCGGCCGTGAGGGCCTTCAACCCGCCGCCGGTCCGGTGGTCCCAAAGGACCTCTAAGGAGATCTACGAGCTAAAGGTTTTCCAAGCGCCAGACGCTCGCCCCGAGCGTTCCGGTGTAAAGCCGGCCAGGGATCTCCGGGTCGGCGACCAGCGTGCCGGCGAACGTCTCGACGGGCAGATCGAGATTGACCGCCGTCCATCCCTGCCCGGGCTCGAGACGGAAGACGCCGGCGTAGAACAATCCCGCGTAGACGTCCCCCGCGGCGTCTTGGACCAGGGACGAAACGCTGGGGTTCGCCGGCGCGCGCGGCAGGCCGGCGACGACGCGGCGGAACGTCCGACCGGAATCGGTGCTGCGGAAGATGCCGCGCTCTTCCGTTCCGACATACAGCGCACGGGATCGGGAATCGATCAAGATCGAGGAGGGGAACGAACCGAGCAACTGGTCTCTGAGGTTCGGCAGCTGCGCCCAGGTAGCGCCGCCGTCGGAGGTCTTGTAGACGTTGCCTTGGGTCATGAGAAATCCAAGATTTGGGTCAGCCGAATCGAAGACCACGTCGAGCAGCTCTTCGAACGAGAGGAATTCGGTCCAGGTGGCGCCGCCATCCACGCTGCGATAGCCGAAAGGGTTTTCCGACGAGGCTTGGCCGTGGGTGACACCCGCGTAGAGGACGTCCGGATGGACCGGGTCAACCTTGAACATCGTGATGTTGTTGTGCCCCAGCTCGCCGGCCTGTCGCCAGCTGTTGCCGCGATCCTCGCTTAAGTCGACAGAGCTCTCGCCCAAGGCGTAGATCCTGCCGGGATGGTGTGGATCGGCGGCCACGAAGGGAAACGACTCGAAGCCGGCGTGGCGAGGCAGCCGCTGCCACTTGTCGCCCGCGCGGTCGATCCTGTAGAGGTCATCCTCAAAGCTGCCGATCACCGTCCCTTGCGGGTTCGGAATCACGGTGAGGCGATAGGCGTCGTGCGCCGCCATGCCGCGGCTCGAAGGGTTCCATCTGCCGCCGCGGTCGGTGGAGCGCCAGACGCCGCGCCGGCCGGTGGCGATCACCGTCTCGCCCGCTCCCGCCCCCTCCGGAAGGAACGCGAGCTGGCTGGTCGCGTCCTTCGGCGAGGCCCGGTCGATCGAGGTCACGATAGGCGGTGACCAATGCGTGCCGTCGGTCGAGGAATAGACCCCGGCGTCGGTCGCGGCGTAGATCGAGCCCGAAGGAGAGAACTGAAGCTCCGCGGCGTAAACGTTCGGCAGGCTCGCGGCCGAGCTCCAGGTCGAGGCGCCGTCGGTCGAACGATAGAGAGCGCCGCCCCACTGCGCGTAGAGGGCGCTCGCGCGGAGGAACAGGCGCCGGGGCGGATCGTAGAAACTTGGACCGCCGACGCTCGGCGTCTCCCGCCAGGTTGCGCCGTCGTCGTCGCTCCGTAGGATCGCGCCGTGATCATCGCGAAGGTCGCGGCCCGCCACGAACCAGGTCCGGTTGTCCTGGGCGAGGGTGAACGCGGCCACGTTCGGCAGTGCCCAGGAATCCCAGGCTGAGCCGCCGTCCAGGCTGCGGAAGATTCCATGGTTGGTCGCGGCGTATACCGTTTGCGACGAGTTCGAAGAGAAGGCGAAATCGTGGGGGAACAAGAGGAAGCGCCCGTTCTTGGGGGGCTGGGCCGCCGGGACCCAGGTGGCGCCGCCATCTCTGCTGCGCCACAGAGGGCGTTGTGGAGAACCGTAGGTGGTGGCGAGGACGAGGTCCGGATCGCTCGGTGCAACAGCCAGGGACAGAACGGTCGATCCTTCTAGGCCTAGCCGGGCCGGCTGCCACGAAAGCCCGCCGTCGCGGCTGCGATAGACGCCGAATCGCTCGGTGGCGGCATACAGTCGCTCCGGTTCCGAAGGCGCTTGGGCGAGCAGGCGGATCGTCCCGCCGACGGGACCCAAAGGGACCCAATGCTCCGCGGCACCGGCGCCCTCGGCGGCGCCGATCCCGAGCGCCAGGGTGAGCGGCAACAGCGCGGAGACCCGCGATCGGAAACGTCGATTGACCCCCGAATCAGACATCGTCAAGCCCTCTCAGGTTCTTGAGACTCAAAACGGCTCATCAGCGATTTTCCAGCCGCTGCACGCTCGAACCGAGCGACCCCGCGTAGAGCAGCCCCGGGACCGCCGGATCGGCGACCAGATTTTGACCGGGGAACGTGTCGAGCGGCAGGCCGCTGTTGATCCGGCGGAACGAGCGGCCGGAGCCGGTGCTGCGGAAGACGCCCAAGGATTCGGTTCCGACGTAGAGAGCGCGGGTTTTCGGATCGAAGAGCACCGACGATGCATTGGCGCCCAAGAGCTGGGTCGCGATCCCCGGCACGTGTCGTCCAGTGATCGCCGCCATCCGTCGTCTTGTCGAGACCGGAGAACGTCGCCCGGTACCCCACCTGGGGAAGCACCGGATCGAAGGTGAAATCCGCCAGGAAGTCGACGTCGGAAAGCTCGCTCCAGGTGGCGCCGCCAACTGTCGCCTTCTCGGTCGATGCGAAAAAGGCCCTCATCGAAGCTTCCGAGAACGGTGCCTTGGGAATCCGGCAGAACGGTCAGGTCGAGGACGTCATGAACGGCGATCCCGCGGCTCGCGGGGCGCCAGGTCGCGCCCCGGTCGGCCGAGCGCCAGAACCCGCGCCGGCCCCCGGCGATCACCACCTCGCTGCCCGGGCGCGGGCCCCCCGAGACGACGGCCAGGTGAGAGAGCCCGTCGCGCGGGGAGGCCTGATCGACCGAGGTCACCTCCGGCGGCGACCAATGCGCGCCGTCGGCAGAGGAATAGACCCCCGTCTCGGTCGCCGCGTAGAACGTGCCCGAAGGGGCGATGGCGAAATCGAGCGCGGAAAGGTTCGGTAGCCGAGCGGCCAGGCTCCAGGTGATGGCGCCGTCGGAGGAGGAATAAAGCGCGTGGCTCCATTGCGCGTAAAGCACACCCGCGCCAAAGAAAAGCCGCTCCGGCAGCTCCGCAAAGCCGGGACCGCCGACGCTCGGCGTCTCCCGCCAAGTGAGGCCAGAGTCGTCGCTGCGATAGATCGCGCCGTGAAAATCGCCGAGGTCGTTGCCGGCCGCGAAGAAGGTCGCGGGCGTCTGCGCCGGTTGCGCGAGGGCGCCCGTTGGAATGTTTTGCAGCGCCCAGGAATCCCAGGTCGAACCGCCGTCCAGACTGCGGAAGATTCCATTCTCGGTCGAGGCGTACACCGTTCGCGGTTCGCCGGAAGCGAACAGAAAATCGGCGATGGGGAGGGAGAAGACGGGGCTCGCGGGCGGTCTTGCCGCCGGGCTCCAGGTCGTGCCGCCATCCTCGCTGTGCCAGACCTGGTCGAAGGGAGTACCGCCGTAGGTGGTGGCGAGCAGGGTGTCAGGATCGCGCGGAGCGACCGCGAGCTTCAACAGGTATCCCTCGGGGAGGCCGGCGCGGATCGACTGCCACGATCTCCCGCCGTCGCGGCTCGCAAAGAGGCCGACCCGCTCGGTGGCCGCATACAGTCGGGAGGGGTCCGAGGGTCTCTGGGCGAGCTGGCGCGCCATGCCGCCGATGGGGCCCAGGGGAACCCAACGCTCCGCGGCACCTGCGGGAAGTGAAATGCCCAGCGTGACGAGCGCGAGAACGGCGCGCCCGAGCCAGCTGAAGCTGGAAGGTGGGCTTGGGTTCGGCATGGCAAGTCTCCTGAGCTGTTTCGGAACGCTCAAAGATCTTAATCTTCTCTGGAGAACGTGCGTGAGGCCGCCCGGCCCACCATTGGGTGCGGCCGTCCCGTCGTGCCGTTCTTCGCCACCAGGCGACGCCGGGAGTCGTTTCAGCCGAGCGCCTGGACCACGCGCTCTTTGGCCGCGTTGCTGCCGGAGAGCAGCAAGCCGATTCTGCCGCCGCGCAGATGCTCGTAACGCAGCAGGGCGGCGAGGCCGGCCGCGGCGGAGGGCTCCAGAATCACCCGCAGGTGCTCGATCAGCAATCCCATCGCGGCGAGGATCTCGTCGTCCGAGACGACCACCGCGCCTTTTGCGTCCCGGCGGATGATCTCGAAATTGAGCGCCCCCGGTTTCGGAGCGGAGAGGCCGTCGGCGATCGTCTGGATTTTCTCGGGTGCGGTGGGGGTGCCCGCTTCGAGCGAACGGATCAGCCCGTCCGCTCCTTCGGGCTGGACGCCCCAGACGTCGGTCGCGGGAGAGAGACCTTTGGCGGCGAGCAGCGCGCCGCCGAGCAGGCCGCCGCCGGAAGTCGGCACGATCAACCGGTCGAGCGGCGGCACCTCTTCGAGCAGCTCCCAGGTGGCGGTGCCCGCTCCGGCGATCACCTTCTCGTCGTCGAACGGATGGATCAAAGTAAACCCGTGCGCCTCGCGCAGCGCCGCGAGCCGGGCGAACGCCAACGTCGCGTTCGTGATCCCCTCCTTGTCGATCCGCGCACCCATCGCGGCCACCGCGGCGAGCTTGGCCGGCACCGCGTTTTCGGGCATCACGACCGTAAGGTCTGCCCCCGCCTCACGCGCGGCCCAAGCGGCGCCCAACGCGGCGTTGCCGGCCGAGACGGTGATCAATCCGGCGTCCAGCTCCGCGGGCAAGAGAGAAAGGATTTTGTTCGACGCTCCCCGGACTTTGTACGAGCCGGTCAACTGCAGGCTCTCGGCCTTGAAGTACAGCTCGGAGCCGGTCAAGGCATCGAGAATCGAGGACCGGAGCACGGGGGTCCGCAGCACTCGGCCGGTGAGTGTGCGGCGGGCGGCGAAAACGTCGGCGAAAGTCGGGAGGTTCACGGAGGGGAGCATATGCGACGGGGAGCGGCGTGGGCGTTCACGCTTTGCTAAACTCTCAAGAATTGGATTCGGTCTGCTGGTGGACATCGATCCTTCCAAGGGCGCAGCAACGCTTGAACCTGCCACCGTGTCTAAAGAGCTTTGATGATCCGACTTTTAAGGAGAGCACGCATGCGTCATGCCGTCCTGGGGTCGATGCTCGCCGCCCTGGCCGCCCTTCCCGCTGCGGCGTTCACGCCGTACCGGGTGGCGGACATCGATCCGGTGGCAACGGGCTCCGGTTCGCCGGGACGCACAGCCTCCGCACCCGGGACGGCCTGCCGCTGTCGACCCCTGGCCCCTTCGTCGCGTTCAACGGCGTTTTGATCTGCGCCACCCACAGCGGCCTTTGGCGCACCGTTTCGTCTACCTGAGCGCTTCGGATTCCGCGGGCCGCCTTGAACTCTGGCGCACCAACGGACGCCCCCAGGGAACCGTGCGATTGACCGACACAGGAGAAATTTTCGGCCTGTTCCAGCTCGGGACCTTCGACGTCGCGAAGGCGGGAGATTCCCTGCTGTTCACCGGGTTTGATTCCTTGCACGGCTGGGAGCCGTGGCGTAGCGACGGCTCACAGGCCGGAACGCGACGGCTCGTCGATCTCCCCGATCCCGATTTCGGCGGATCGATTCCCCGGCGCTTCATGAAGGCCGGTTCACGAAGCTTCTTTTTCGCCGACGACGCAACCCACGGCTACGAGCTCTGGTCGAGCGACGGTACCTCCGAGGGTACGCATCTCGTCCGCGAGCTGATCGACGGTCCGGAGCCTGCGGCGGCTCCGCAGGTGCCGGCCTCGGCCGAGGCCGACGGCCGCCTGGTGTTAGTGCGTAATAGCGGCTTCGGCGATGAGCTGTGGGGAAGCGACGGCACGGCGGACGGCACCGTGCCATTGCTCGACGAGCGGGTGGTTCCCGGACAGGTTCTCTACGCGCTGGGCCAGCGAGTCTTTTTTCTCGCGCGAGACGAAGAGCACGGATTCGAGCCTTGGGTGACCGACGGCACCAAGAGCGGTACCCATCTGCTCGCGGACACCGTCCCGGGGCCGGATTCGAGCAGCGGAGAGGAGGTACGGTGCGCCTGACCGACGTCGCCGAGCCGCCGGGAGTGTTCACCTTCGGCACCTTCGACGTCGCCCCGGTGGGTAATTCCCTTTTGTTTGGAGGGTTCGATTCCCAGCACGCGCGGGAGCCGTGGCGCACCGACGGTTCGCGCGCCGGAACTCGCTTGCTGGTCGACATCCAAGATCCGGATTTCGGCGGCTCGAACCCCGGGTTCTTCATGAAGGCGGCCGGAAAAAGTTTCTTCTTCGCCGACGATGGAACCCACGGCTTCGAGCTGTGGACCAGCGATGGCACGACCGGTGGAACGCGGCGCGTCCGCGAGCTGGAGGAGGGGCCGGAGCCGATCGTAAAGCGTCACATATTCGCTTCCGCCGAAGCGAACGGCCGGATCGTGTTCGTCCGGGCCGGCCCCTCGCAATCCGAAACCCCGGAGCTGTGGGGGAGCGACGGCACAGCGGGAGGTACCGTGCGATTGCTCGGCGAGGGAATCGTTCCCGGCGAGATTCTCCATGTCGTCGGAAGCCGAGTTTTCTTCTTGGCGACCGACGAGGAGCACGGCTCCGAGCCCTGGACGACCGACGGCCCGACGAACGGCACCCGACTTCTGGCCGACACCGTTCCCGGCCCAGATTCCGCGGGCCAGGGGATGTTCTCTCCGTTCTCGACGCTCGGCGGGCGCCTGCTGTTTGAGAGCGTCGGTTTCCCGTTCGCCTCCGAGCTCTGGGTTTCCGATGGAACCCCCGCGGGCACCGTTCCGCTCGCCGATCTCTACCCCTTCCTGGTCGAGCCGCTCGCCAAGCTGTCGGGCAATCTCGTCGATCTCGGCGGCAAGGCCTATTTCGCCCGCGAGAACGTCGGCTCGGACCCGTCCAAGCTTTGGGTGACCAATTTCACCGCCGCGGGAACGTGGGAGATCGGCGCGGTGAGCGACGAGACCTCTTTCACCACCTTCCGCCTGTTTGTCGCGGGTCCCCGGATCTTCGTCTATGGCCATTCGGAGGAGGGCGGGTACGGCCTTTGGGCGACCGACGGCCGGCAAGGCGGCGGTCGGCTCCTCGGAAGGTACTTTCTCGATCTCAACTTCGACAAGGCGCAGCAAAACTCCGATTCGTCCTACACTCCGGCTCATGTCCCCGATGCAACTCCTGAGGAGTCCCCGCATGCGTTTCGTCCTCCTGGTTCTTTCGATCGCCCTCTTCGTGGCCGTTCCCGGCCTGGCGATCTCGCCGTATCTCGTCCGCGACATCTCGCGGGTTCACCAGCCGCTCGACTCCAGCCCCGAGTCTTTCTTGTCGCTGGGGCCTCTGGCTCTCTTCTGCGCGGATTCAGTGGGCGATCTCTGGGCGAGCGACGGCACCGCCGCGGGGACGCGGGTGATCCAGCCCGGGCTGATCGGGCGACCGTTCGCCTTGGCGGGCGACACCGGTTATTTCCAGTCGACCCTGAACGGCAATCCATTCGCCCTCTGGTCGAGCCAAGGAACGGCGGCCACCACTCAGTTTCTCGGCGAGTTTTCCGTCCTGCGGCTGCCGGGGACCCAGGTGGTCTCGGTTCCGGGAAGCCGGACGATTTATTTCACGGCGCGCGAAAGCGTTCACGGTGGCGAGCTGTGGACCAGCGACGGCACGCTGGCCGGAACCCATCTGGTGATCGACCTGCGGCTGGGGGACCGAGGCAGCGAGGTGGCAGAGCTGACCTGGTTTAAAGGGCGGCTCTACTTTACCGGCGACGACGGACGGGGATTCGGGCTCTGGTCGACCGACGGTACGGCCGGCGGCACCCGCCGCATCCGGGCGTTTACCGCCTCCTCGATCTTCGGTGCGTTCTTTCTCCGTGCGCTGCCGAACCGGTTGGTCTATTTCGGGCCGGAGCGAAACCGCGGCTACGAGCTCTGGGCCTCCGACGGTACGGCGGCCGGCACCGTCCCCCTGCCCGAGATCGCCGCGGGCAACCGTGGTGCCCAGATGCGCGACGCGATCGTGGTCGGCAATCGCTATTACACGATCGCGAGCGACGGTCGAACCGGCTACGAGCTGTGGACCACGGACGGCACGCCGGGCGGCACCCGCAGCCTCACGCGGCTCGCCCCGGCCGATTCGCTCGACACCGGGTTCTTTCCCTATCAACTGCCGAACCGGCTGGTCTTCTTCGCCAACGACGGTTCGAAAGGCAGGGAGCCGTGGGTGAGCGACGGCACGCCGAGCGGCACCAAGATTCTCGCCGATCTCTGCCCGGGTTCCTGTTCGAGCAACGCGGGGTCCCTTCCCAGTCCGGCCAACCGCCTATTGCTCAGCGCGGACACTCCTGGGGCGGGAGTCGAGCTCTGGACGATCGACGGCACCCCGGCGGGAACCCGCTTGCTCAAGGACATCTGTCCGGGCACCTGCTCGCCGAACTATTACGGTTTCCACCAGCTCGGAGGGCGAATTCTCTTCGCGGCCTCCGAGCCGACGCATGGCGAGGAGCTGTGGTCGACCGACGGTACCCCGGCGGGTACCGCGCGCGTCTCGAACTTGCCCGACCCGATGCCGTTCGGCAGCTTTTTCCCCGGAGCGGTCGCCGGGGGCAACCTTCTGTTTCCCGGTCACGATCCGGTGCATGGCCGCGAGCTTTGGGCGACCCGCGGCCGGCTCGGTACCACCCGCCGGGTCGCCGACCTGGAGCCGGGCGAGAACGAATTTTCCGGCTCGTTTCCGAACGCGCTGACCTCCGCCGGATCGCGGGCCTATTTCTTCGCCAACGACGGCATCGAGGGCTACGAGCTCTGGTCGAGCGACGGAACCGAAGCGGGGACGCGGATCGCTTCCCATTTTGTTCGCGGCGCTGGGCCGGACTTTCCGCCGGGCAACATTCGCGCCGTCGGCGAGGACGGGCGCCTCTTCTTCGCCGCTCGATTCGAAACGACGGGAGAAGGGCTTTGGATCGCCGACGGAAATCCCGACGGGATCATCCCCCTGGATCTCCCGGCGGAGCAGCGCGTCCTGGAGTTGAAGATCGTCGCCGGGCGCCTCTATTTCGCCGCCTCCGATTCGACGCTCGGCTCGACGACGCTCTGGCAGACCGACTGGACCGGGGCTCCGCGGGCGGAGGTCGCCACGAGCGTCGCGCTTTCCTGGCTGCACGAATTCGGGAACGGGCTGCTGTTCGCCCGGGTAGGCACTCCGGAGGAAAGCGGACTCTGGATTGACGATGGGACCTCGGGAGGTGCCCGGCGCCTCGCCGAGGTGACGCCTGAAAGCGAGCCCACGCCGTACGCCGGGAAACTCTGGTTTTATGGCCGCACTCCGGAAGGCGAGCAGGGAGTCTGGGCGACCGATGGCACCGAGACGGGGACGACCCAAACGCTGGACGTTAAGCCGGCGCCCGGTGGTTTTCCGGCTCCGTTCCTGGCCGGAGGGACCTCGACCCTTTACCTGTTCGGCGCAAGAGCGAGCGGCGTGGGGCTTTACGCCTGCGAAGGTACGTTAGCAACGCTGCGCTTTCGGGGGCCGGTCGGACCCCTTTTAGGCATCCCGGGTCTCAAGGTTCCGTTGGTCCTCGGAGATCGCCTCTTCTTCGAGTCGGCGAGTCCGGACGACCCGTTCGAGCGAGAGCTCTGGTCGAGCGACGGCACCGTCGCCGGCACGGCCCCGCTGCGCGATTCGACCGGGGAAAAGGTTTTCTCGCCGGAGCACCTTCAGGTCTTCGCTGGAAAGATGGTGGGCTTCCACTTCGGATCCTGGTTCGTCTCCGACGGAACTCCGGCCGGCACCTCGAACTTCGACCAACCGGTACCAAATCTAGGGCCGTTCATGCCGCCCGCCCAGACCGCCGGACGCCTGTTCTTCCCCGCGAGAACCGTAGAGGCCGGCGTGGAGCTTTGGGCGTTAGAGCCGTAGGCCCATCAGGTCGCCGACGAGTTTTTCGTAGGGAGGAGGGGGATTAGAAAGGATTACGCGCATCGGTGGCGGTGATGGTCGCATGGTTCTTTCCTCAGGTCGTACGGCAAAGCGTACGCTTGGGCGAGCTGCCGGTCAACGGGCGCGCCCTAGTCCCACCGATCGAGCTGGTACGAAGATCGGCCGGACTTCGATGTCACACGTATCAGAGCGTTGTGCCAATTGCCGCCCTTGCGAAGGTCAAGGCCGCAAGCGGTCGCTTCGTTTTGATCTGCGACGGTCGTGCTCTTGGCGAACGCTTCGAACGTCTTCCGAAAAGCATGGAATTCCGCGCGGAGTTGCTCGGGAAAGAAGCCGATTCCACCTGAAGTCTTCAGATCACGCGCGCCCTCCAGGAGGAAAATGACTCCCTGGCCCCAATGTGGACGCGGTACATCGAGTCCCCACATGGGAGGCAGCAGTGTCAAGGTCGTCACCCGGTAATAGGAATCCGGAGCGAGGTTGAAGTCGCGCGGAGGACTGCCATTCAAATACACATACCAGGAGACCGGATTGCGCCGCTCCTCGCGGTCCCACTGGAGAATCGGCGGAGCCGAAACGTTACTTGCCGTAGTGAGAGCGATGTAGGAGCGGTTCGCGGCCGGAACGTAAACCTCCATTTCAATCGCTTCGGGAAGCACGGTCCGCGCGAACTTCTCCCACGTGATCGTGACGGCAGGCGCTTCGACCGCCTGAGGTTCTTTCCGACCGCGAACGGCGGCCTTGAGCGATCCGAAAACTCCTGCCTCGCCGGCGACGTTTGACGGGAGCGCGGTGGGTGCTTCCGGCTGCCAAATCGCCTCCACGTCTTCAAGCCGGGCGAACCGGCGATCGAGCGAGCCCGCGGCGGCGAGGGCCGCGACCGCTTTCTCCGCTTCCACGATTTGCCCCGCGGACGGCCCGGCGGTCGGCCGCATGTACTGCAAGGGATGCATCTTGGCGTCAAAGCGCTCCTTGATCTCCGCGAAGTCGAGGCCTCTGGCGAGGTCCTCGAGCAGCGTGCCGATCATCGCCGAACGGATGTGGGAAAAGCCCGCAGGGGCGGTCGCGACCGCGCGCCATACGAGGTTCTCTTTGCTTCGACCGTTGCGCGTCGCATCGCGTCGCTCGTGGAGTGCCAGGAACCACTCGGCAACACCGAGTACCTTCTCGGCGCGATAGAGGCTGTCCCCGGCCGCGAGAAGCTGGCGGGCATTGCGCGCGACCTCCACGGAGAAGTCTTCGAGCGCGCGGCAGAGAGCGGCGTGGGCTTCTCGTTTTTCCGCCATCTCCTGGCGGGGCGTCCGCAACGCGTGGCGAAAGATCATCGATTCTGGAGGCGATACCGCCAGGTGCTCCCAGGGCTCCGTGACAGGCGTTCCCCAAGTTGACAGATTCGAAAAGAAGACTCCGGTCGGGCGCGCTCGGTCTACAGCGTCAGCCAACCGGCCGGTGGCCTGAGCGAAGATGCCGGAGCTCTCCCCCCAAAGCGCCGAGGCGAGGTTGCCGTTCTCGTCGATCGTGGCAAGCGCACCGTAGCGGCTGACGAACGTCCGGCAGGCATAACAGGCGTATTCCTTCCGCTGTGCCTCCGGGATCGACTCGACGAAAAGGCTCCAGAGGTCGGAGATGTCGGTAGTGAACAGAGGAGCGCCTTCGCCGACCGCCGCCGCAAAACGCCGCCGCGCGGACTCCAAGAGCTGGACGTCGTCGTCTGTCGGGCGGGAGGGCGAGGGATCTCCCGTCGCGGTGAGTGTGTCGGTCACGAACATTCTCCTTGCTGGGCCAGAAGCGCGCCGTATCGGTGCGCCGGAGCTTACAGGAGCGGGTGGTCCACCACCTCCCCCAGGAACCGCGGTTTGTCCCCGTCTTCGTGATTCCGTCGTCGCGACGGCCAAAGCCGGGCAGAAACAACGGCGGTGCCGATTGCGTAACAGCGATCCAGAGCCGCTCGTCCGGCCGAGGAGGATTTCTGGTGCTTTCGATCCGCAATCTGTCGAAGACCTACGGCAACGGCGTGCGCGCCCTGGTCGACGTTTCGCTGGAAGTCCCCGCCGGCATGTTCGGCCTGCTGGGGCCGAACGGCGCGGGCAAGTCCACGTTGATGCGTACCCTCGCGACGCTCCAGGAGTCCGATTCCGGCTCGGTCCGGTTCGACGGGATCGACGTGCTGCGCGACAAACAGGCGCTGCGCCAGGTGCTCGGCTATCTGCCGCAGGATTTTGGGGTCTATCCGAAGATCAGCGCCGAGACGATGCTCGACCATTTCGCGGTGCTCAAGGGCCTTGCGAATGGCGGCGAGCGGCGCGCGGTGGTGAAAGCCTTGCTCGAACGGACGAACCTCTGGGCAGTCAAGGATCGCAAGCTCGGTACCTTCTCGGGCGGCATGCGGCAGCGGTTCGGTATTGCCCAGGCGCTGATCGGCGATCCGAAGCTGGTGATCGTCGACGAGCCGACCGCCGGGCTCGATCCGGAGGAGCGGAACCGCTTCTTGAACCTGCTCGCCGAAATCGGCGAAAACGTTGTGGTCATTCTCTCCACCCACATCGTCGAAGACGTCACCGACCTCTGTCCGCGCATGGCGATCCTGGCCGGCGGCGAGCTGCGGGTGGCCGGCGAGCCGCGCCAGGTGATCGCGGAGCTGGTCGGGCAGATTTGGCAAAAGACGGTGACGAGAGACGAGCTGGCCCGCTACGAGGCGGAGCACGAGGTGCTGTCGCGGCGCTTGGCCGCCGGCCGGACGGTGATTCACGTCTGGAGCGAGAGCGACCCGGGGGATGGTTTCGAAGGCGTGGCCCCCGATCTCGAAGACGTCTATTTCCACGCCCTGCGCCGCGCCGAACGCCGCGCCCAAAGCGGTGTCGAGCCGGCTCTTGCGGCCTAATCTCCCGAGACGATCATGTCCAAGAACTTCCGCGAGATCTTCCGTTTCGAGCTCTACCAGACCCTCCGGTCGCCGCTGTTTTGGGGCACCGGGCTGTTTTTCGCCACCATGACGTTCGGCGCCGTGACGTCCGATTCGATCACCATCGGCGGCGGCATCGGCAACGTGCAGCGGAACGCTCCGTTCGTCATCCTCCAACTGCTTTCGGTGATGAGCGTAATCGGAGTCTTCGTCACCACCGCGTTCGTCGCGGGTGCCGCGCTGCGCGATTTCGAGCGCGGCACGCACGAGCTGTTCTTTTCGAAGCCGATGGCGAAACTCGATTACTTGGGCGGACGGTTCGCCGGTTCGCTGGTCGCCTCGACCGGCGTGATGGTGCTCTGTTCGCTCGGGATTCTGATCGGCAGCTTCATGCCCTGGCTCGACGCGGAGCGGATCGGGCCGACGCTCGCCGGGCCGTATCTGTTCGCGCTCGCCTTACTGGTGATCCCCAATCTGCTGCTCACCGGCGCGCTGTTCTTCGCGCTCGCCGCGGCGTCGCGCAGTTGGCTGGTCACCTACGTCGCCGTGGTGGTCTTTTTCGCCGGCTTCTTCATCGCGTCGTTGATGCTCGGAGACGTCGATCACCAGACGCTCGGCGCGCTGCTCGATCCGTTCGGCGCCTCGGCGATCAACCTCGCCACGCGCTATTGGACGGTCGCCGACAAGAACACCGCGTTGCCGCCGCTCTCCGGCATTCTGCTGTGGAATCGGCTGATCTGGACTGGCGTCGGGCTGGCCGTACTTTCGCTGAGCTTCGCCACCTTCCGCACCTCGGCGGGGGCGCCGACCTACGGCGCGTTGGGGCGGCAGATGCGCCGGCGGAAGAAGACCGAGGCGGGCGCCGTAGAGCCGCAAGTGCGTCTCGCGCCCGTCGCGGTGCCGGCGGCCTCGCGCGATTTTTCCTCGGGCCGGAACCGCTCGCTGTTTTTCCATGCGCTGCGCCGCGAAACCGTCGGGGTATGGAAGAGCATTCCGTTCGTGGTCATGCTCGCGTTCGGCATGTTCAACCTGGCGGGCAGCTCCGTCGTGCGTTTCGAGCGCTTCGGCACGAAGGTCTATCCGGTGACCGCGTTGATGTTGGACAACATCCAGGGGAGCTTCGTCTTCCTGCTGGTGATCATCGTCACGCTCTACGCGGGCGAGCTGGTCTGGCGCGAGCGCGAGCTCAAAGTCGCGGAAGTGACCGACGCGCTGCCCGTGCCGAGCTGGGTGCCGCTGCTGTCAAAGATCGGTGCGCTGTGGATCGTGATCCTCACCTTTCTAACCGTCGGTGGCTTGACCGCGATCGGCATTCAACTTTCGCAAGCATACACCCACGTCGAGCCGAGCCTGTACGCCAAGGGGCTGGCGATCGATGCGGTGCGCTTTCTGCTCGCCGCGGTTCTCGCGGTGTTCTTCCAGGTGCTGTGCAATCAGAAATTCTTCGGCTATCTGGCGATGATCCTGTTCCTGATCAGCCAGACGGTGCTCGCGTCGCTCAACTTCGATCACCGGCTCTATCGCTTCGCCGATGTGCCTTCGATGACCTATTCGGACATGAACGGCTACGGCCATTTCCTTCAGGGTTTCGCCTGGTTCAATCTCTATTGGGCCTGCTTCGCGCTCCTGCTGCTGGTGGGGGCCGTCCTGTTTTGGGTGCGGGGGAGCGAGAGCGTCTGGCGGCTTCGGGCGCGCGAGGCTAAGGCCCGCTTCCGCGGCCCCTGGCGCGCGCTCGCGGCGGCGGGTCTGGTGGCTTGGGTCGCGATCGGCGGATGGATCTTCTGGAACACCAACGTGTTGAACGCCTACGTGCCGACCGATGAAAAGGAGCACCGCCAGGCGGAGTACGAAAAGCAGTACCGGAAGTACAAGGATCTCGTCGCCCCCCGGATCGTCGACGCCGAGGCGAACGTCGACATCTTTCCCGACGAGCGGCGGGTGGAGATCGCCGGCCGCTATGTCCTCAAGAACAAATCGAACCGGCCGGAGGATACGATCCACCTTCAGCTCGATCCGCAGGTGAAGGTCCGGCGACTGTCGCTCGATCCGAAGTGGCGAACCCATTTCGACGAGGTACAAGGCTATTCGATCTACAAGCTGCCGGTTCCCCTCGCGCCGGGCGCCACGATGGAACTTTCGTTCCAGCTGACGGCGGAGGAAAAGGGATTCGTCACGCAGGATTCCCAGACCTCGCTGGTCTACAACGGAACGTTCTTCAACAACGGCCAGTTTTTCCCCGCGCTCGCCTACGACGAATCGCGCCAGCTCCAGGATCGCAACGACCGCCGGAAGTACGGCCTGCCGCCGGCCGTGCGGATGGCGAAGCTCGAAGACGCCAACGCCCGGCGCAACAACTACCTCTCCGGCGACGCCGACTGGATCGGGTTCCGCGCCACGGTTTCGACCAGCGCGGATCAGATCGCGCTCGCGCCGGGGTATCTAAAGCGCGAGTGGAGGGAGGGGAACAGGCGCTACTTCCGCTACGAGATGGACCGGCCGATCCTCAATTTCTACTCGTTCCTCTCGGCGCGTTGGGCGGCCAAGAAAGACGTCTGGCACCCGGGGAAGGAGAACGTCGCGATCGAGATTTATTACGATCCGGCGCACGCCTACAACGTCGATCGGATGATCGATTCGGCGAAGAAGTCGCTCGACTATTTCACCGCGAAGTTCTCTCCCTACCAGCACCACCAGGTGCGGATCCTCGAATTCCCGCGCTACGCGAGCTTCGCGCAGTCGTTTCCGAACACCATTCCTTATTCGGAGAGCATCGGCTTCATCGCCGACCTTCGCGACCCGGAGAACATCGATTACGTTTTCTACGTCACGGCCCACGAGGTCGCCCACCAATGGTGGGGTCACCAGGTGATCGGCGGCGCGGTCCAGGGCGGGACGATGCTTTCCGAAAGCCTCGCGCAATACTCGGCGCTGATGGTGATGAAGAAGGAGTACGGCAAGGAAAAGATGCGGCGCTTCTTGAAGTACGAGCTCGACCAGTATCTCCAGGGGCGCGGCGGCGAGCTGATCGAGGAGATGCCCCTGATGCGGGTGGAAAACCAACCGTACATCCACTATCGCAAAGGAAGCCTGGTCTTCTACGCCCTCCAGGAAGCGATCGGCGAAGAGACGGTCGATCGAGCTCTCTCGCGCTATGTCGGAGAGGTGGCGTTCCAGGAGCCGCCCTATACCTACACGCCGGATCTGATCAAGATTCTGCGCGAGGTGACGCCTCCGGGAGATCAGGGTTTGATCACCGACCTGTTCGAGACGATCACGCTCTACGACCTGCGCGCGACGACCGCCACCTGGACGAAGCGGGCCGACGGAAAATATCTGGTGAAGCTCGCGGTCGATGCCAAAAAGCTGCACGCCGACGGCCGGGGAGTCGAGTCGCCGCTGGCGCTCGACGATTCGATCGACATCGGGGTCTTCGGCGAGAAGGAAGCGAAGACGAAGGGCGGAAAGAAGGAAGAGACGGTGCTCTATCTCGCGAAGCACCGGCTCACGCAACCGATCTCAACGTTCGAGCTGGTGGTGGACGCCAAGCCCATCGAGGCGGGGATCGATCCGCTCAACAAGCTGGTCGATCGCACCTCGGACGACAACCGGATGAAGGTGACGGCGGCCGGCACTTCCTAGACGATCCGGCGTGCCTCTCGGGAGCGCACGCCGGAGACTCGACTTTAGACGAAGCCTTGCATCTTGACGTATAGGTCCACCCGCTTCTGACGAAGCTTGCCGGGCTGATATTTCACCAACCATTCCTCCGGCTTCTCTTTGAGGAAGAGGTTGCCGTCATCCGAGGGGTGGCCCCCATTCGTGGTCGCTTCGACCACGGAGCGGAAATAGTAATGGTTGAAGATCCGGTTGAACTCGGTGAAATAGATGTCGGCCACCCGAAGATCGCCGCGGATGACGAGCATGTTTTCGTCGTTCGATTTGGTCGAAGCGTCGCTGAAGTTCGCCGAGCCGGTGACCACGATCGGATCGGCGCCGAGCGGGTCTCGGAGGAGGAACTTCGAGTGGACGTAGCTTACGTGATGATTGAGCCCCAGCAGGCCGGCGTTCGTCTCTTTCGTCCACTGGTAGACGGGTTCGCGAAGAAACGAGCCCCACGCCTGGTAGGCGTTGTTCGAGGCGTTGATCGCGACGAACACTTCGGCGCTCTGGGGGTTCGGGACATCCTTTTTTTCGAGCAAGAGAAAGGTGATGGGGCTGGTGGCGTCGTGCGCCAGAAGTTTTTCCTTGAACTCCTTGTTGATCCCGAATGCGAGGGTGATGCAGGCAAGGTCCGCGGCCGTGTCGACCAGCGCGAAATAGGTATCGAGAATCGCGAGCTGGGAGCGGGGGCTGAACACGGGAGTCACCCCCGGTAGGACGCCTTCGACCGACGGCGGCACGAGACCGAGCGCCTCGACGGCGGCCAACAGCGCGGTGTTCTCGCGCCGCACGTCGGCGGTCGGCTCGCCTTTCTTTCCTCCCGGATCGGTGCTCAACAAGTGCCAATAGGCGTCGAATCTCACCGCGAGGTCGGGGTTGCGCACCCAATGCCCGACGTTGGTCTGGCCGTGGATGCCGCCGAGCGACAGGTTCGTCGATCCGGTCCAAACTTCGGTGGGCTTCCGCGTCTTGCCTTTTTCCAGCACCATGAACTTGTTGTGCTGAATATTGGACGCCCTTGCTTCGCGCCAGACGATGCGGTCTTCGGGAATCTTCGTCGCCGCGACCATCTTCTTGTTGTCCTCCCGCGGGAAGCTCGGGCTGTCGGCGGTTGCGTTGACCTTTCCGTCGAGAATCAGCCGCACGTCGACCCCGCGGTCGATCGCCTCCTTGAGCGCCAGGGCCACCGGCTCGTAGCGGAATTCGTAGAAGCAGCCGAGCAGCCCGTCGCCCTTTTTCGCCTGGTGGATGAACTTGAGGATCGCGTCGTCGAGATCGCGGCTCAGCCAGTCGAGTGCCTCCTGGTCCTTCGGAGGAAGGAGCTGGTCGGGCGGCAGGTTCTGGAATTTCCGCGCGTACGCCTGGCTGCTCGCCACACCCCGGTTGAAGAAGACGTCGTGCTCCAGCTTGCCGAAAAGGGGCTCGGTCTTGACGTGGATCGGGATCGGCTTGGCGCTCCGGTCGAGGTTCTTGGGCTGGCCGCGCAGAGGGTAGAAGAAATATTCGTACCGCCGGCCGGGCTTGGCGGTGAAGTCGTCCCAGACTAGGCTTTGCACGGGATGCTCGAAGGTGCTCACTTGGGTTTCTTCGTCCGGATGGGGGATGACCGAGGGGAACACCTTGAAGCCGGGCATGAAGTAGCGCTGTTTTTCTTTCGGGTCCAGGCGCTCGACCGCGAAACCCAGAAGACCTTTCCGTGCCGCCTCGCTCGCCTGGATCGCAAACGAGATCGTGTTGATCCCCGAGACCGCGAACACCTGAAACCCGCCATGCTTGGCCGATTTGAATCGCACAGTCCGCCCCCTTTCCTTACGTCGCGTCGTTCTCGACCGAAATTCAGTCTCTCGTAAAGGTCGCGATCTAAGAGTAGGACTGCGCCTCGGCATCCGTCAAGCGGGCTGGCTCCGCGTAGAATCCCCTTCGTGGAGCTGCTTTCGACACACGTCGGCGCCGATTTCGACGCTCTGGCCTCGGTGCTGGTCGCCCGGCGCCTGCACCCGAACGCCGAGATCTTCTTTCCCGGCTCGCGGGAGGCGTCGGTGCGCCGGCTGCTCGCTTCCGGGTCCGTAGAATTCGCCGAGCTGCGCCAGCGGCAGATCGATCCGGCGAAGATCGACAAGGTGATCCTCTGCGACGTCCGCCAGCGTGACCGGATCGGCAAGCTGGGGGAGTGGTTGGAGGAACGGCCGGAGATCGAAGTTTGGGCGTACGACCACCACGCGGACGGGGACCTGGAAATCTCCGGCGGCCGGGTCGATCCCGCTGTTGGCTCGACCTCGACGATCCTCGCCGAGCTGTTCGCCGAGCGGGATCTTGCGCCGACGGCGACTGAGGCGACGCTCCTCCTGCTCGGGATCTACGAGGACACGGGGGCACTCACCTATGCCACGACCCATTCGCGCGACCTGGAGGCGGCGGCCCGGCTGCTGCGCCAGGGAGGAGACCTCGCGATCGTCCGCCGCTTTGCGAGCGCGGCGCTCGACCCGGAGCGGCTCGACCTTCTGCACCAGATCGCCCGCTCGCTCGAAGTCCACCGCATCCATGGCCACCGCGTCGGTTTGGCCGAGATTGATCTCCCGAACTATGTCGAAGAGCTGGCGCCGCTCGTTTCCAAAAGCCTCGATCTGTTCGGTCTGCCGACGATGTTCGTCCTGTTCGCCTTCGAGGAGCGCGTCCTGGTGGTCGGCCGGGGCGACGCGGCGGGAGTCGATCTTGGCCGGATTCTCGGCGGTTTGGGAGGGGGAGGGCACTCCACCGCGGCCTCCGTGCGCCTTCTCGGTTCGCTGGTCGAGGTGCGAGAAAGGCTGCTCCTAGAGCTGGAGCGGCGCCTTCCCCCGGCAGCCCGGGCGCGCGACCTGATGGTGTCGGCAAGCGTGTCGCTCCATCCCGGCTCGACCATCGATCAAGCCAAGGAGAGGCTCCGGATCGGCGGCGTGAACGCCGCTCCGGTGCTCGACGGCGAGGGCCGGGCGATCGGCGCCGTTACCCGTCAACTGCTCGACGCGGCGCTCCAGCACGGGTTGGGGGACCGCTCGATCGAGACGGCGATGACGAAAGACCTCGCCTGGGTGCCCGCCGACGCGCCGGCCGACGACGTGGGGCGGCAGATGCTCGCGCTCCAGCCGCGCTTCGTTCTGGTGGGGGATGCGAGCGACGGACGACCGCTGGGTCTCGTCACCCGCATGCAGCTGCTCCACTATCTGGGCGCGCGGCTCGATCTCGAAAACGAACCAGGAAGTCCGTCGGGCGCCGGGGGAGCGCTCCGCGTGGCAGGAGCGCGCGAGGGCCATCCCGAGCGGCACCGCGCCGCGCAGCGCGAAGCGGCGGAGCTGCTCTCCCGCTCGATCGACCCGGTCACCCGAGAAACCATCGATCGGATCGCCGCCGTCGCTCGCGCCGAGCAGACCCCCGTTTATCTGGTCGGCGGCTTCGTCCGCGACTTGGCTCTCGGCCAAGAGAATCGCGATCTCGATCTGGTGGTCGAGGGAGACGGCCCGGCGTTCGCTCAAAGCTTGGGCCGCGCGCTTGATGCCCCCGTCCGAGTCCACGAGGCTTTCCTGACCGCGGTGGTCCGGATGCCGGGTGGCGAGATCGATGTGGCGACCGCGCGCAGCGAGTTCTACCGTGCCCCGGCGGCGCTGCCCGAAGTGGCCAGCTCCGCCCTACGCCAAGATCTTTACCGCCGCGACTTCACGGTGAACACTCTGGCGATCCGGCTGGGGCCGGAAAGCGCTCCCGAGCTGATCGACCCCTTCGGCGGCCGGCGCGATCTGGAGGCCGGTGTCCTCCGCGTCCTTCACAGCCTTTCCTTCCTCGACGATCCCACCCGCGCGCTGCGAGCCGTCCGTCTGGAACGCCGGCTCGGCCTCCACCTCGTGCCCGAGACCGAGCGGCTGATCGGCATTGCGCTCAAAGAAGGGGCGTTCGACCGCCTCTCCGGAGCCCGCCTCCGCGCGGAGCTGGATCTCCTCCTCGCCGAACCGGCGATTGCGCTGCCCGGGCTCGAACGCCTCGCCGCATTGGGGGTCCTCGGAGCGATCGAGCCCCGGCTGGTTCACGATCGAACCCTGGCCCCCGAAGCGGCAGCCCGCCTCCGCGCCGCCCTCGCCGCCTGGGATTGGTACCGCCTGGAAGGGCACGACGACCGGCCAGTCGATCTCGCCGAGCTGCTGGGCCTCGCGCTCAGCATCGATCTTCCCCTCGACGCCCGAAGACGCCTGGCCGATCGGCTGGCTCAGAACGGACCGATCCGCGCAAGGCGCCTCGGAGCGGCGGAGGTCGTCCAAGGCGCGCTCGGAGCACTCGAAGAAAACGCCCGTCCGAGTCACGTCTCGACCGCGCTTTCGAACCTTCCCGGCGAAGAGCTGTTGCTCGCTTTCGCCGCAACCGACGAAACCGGCCGCGCCTGGATTCGCCGCGACCTCGCCGAGCTGCACAACCTCGAACCCTCGATCCGCGGCGCCGACCTGATCGCGGCCGGAGTCCCAGAAGGCCCCGCCCTCGGCTCGGCGCTCCGGGCGGTCAAAAGCGCGTTGCAGGATGGAGAATTGGCGACCGGATGGGAGACGGAAATGGCGTTCGCGTTGGGAACGATACCTGTAGCCACCGTGGAGGAGTCGCTGTGAACCGCCTTCACCCCTGGCCCCTCTTTCTGTTTTCCTTTCTGACGCTTTTGCCTTTTTCCGTCGTTCTGGCTCAATCCATCGAGCCCCAAGTTGCCGTTCCGGTCGAACCCATCCGCACGGAACCGGCGGACGCTCCCGCCCAAGCGACGGAACACGCCCCGGCCCCGATCGTCAACGGCGACCCGCGCGAAGTTCAAATCTTCCGTTACGACTGCGAAAGCGATCTCGAACGGCGCGAAGTCACCCTCTTCGCGAGCGGCACGGTCCGCCTTCGCTTAGGCCCTCCCGGCCACGAGCGAATGGGCCTCGCGGAGCTGGGTCCCGACGGCCTCGCCGGGGCGATCCATCGTCTCGAAGAAGAAGACCTCTCCCAAATCGGCGATCTACCGCAGACCCTTACCGGAGCTTGGATTCCCCACTGCGCCTTGCGCCTCGCGATCTCCGGCCGGCCGATCCAAGAGCTGCGCTTCGGCAAAGAAGACGCCCTGCCGCTCGCCCTATCGCGCGTCGTCGCGGTGACCGACAGCGTGGCCGCCGAAGTGACCCTGATCGAAGGGGACCAACGCCTGCCGGAAGGCTACGAGCCGGCGCGCTTCGATCGCCTCCGCCGCGCCGACGGCGTCCTGTTCGAAATCCAAAGCCTGACCGACGACGGCAAAGGGGTCGAGCTGCGAGCGGTCGACCAACCGCTCGCCATGTACATCGCGATAGATCAGCTGCGCCAACTGTTCGTCCAGCTCGAACCCCGCTTCGGAAGCCGCACCCCTTGAAGCCGTCGCGCCCCTCGGGAGTCCGCCTCTCCGGAGGCGAATTCCGCGGCCGCGTCCTGGCGGTGCCGAAAGGAGCCCGCCCGAGCGAGGGCCGAGTCCGCGAAGCGCTCTTTTCCATCTGGGGCCAGCGCCTCGAAGGAGCCCGCCTCCTCGATCTGTTCGCCGGAAGCGGAGCGGTGGCGCTCGAAAGCATGGGGCGCGGAGCGATGAGTGCCGTGGCGGTCGAAGGAAACCCGCAGGCCCTGGAGACGATCGAAGCCAACGCCAACAAGCTCGGCAAAGGGCTGATCGAAATTCGCAATATGATTCTACCCGCCGGACTGGCGAGGCTGGCCGAAACCGGCGAGCGCTTCGATCTTGTGTTCGCCGATCCCCCGTACGCTTTCAACGCCTACACAGGATTGCTGGAGGGCATTGCGCCGCTGCTCGCCGAGGAAGGGGAGGTGGTGATCGAGCACTCGGCGAGAGTCCACCTCGCCACGGAAGCAGGGGGGCTCGTGCAGATCGAAGAGCGGCGGTATGGAGAGACCGCACTGTCGTTCTATCGAAGCGGAGCGGGATAGCAACTCGGCGAAGAGAGCTTCTCCCGGGAACGCCGAGCACCAGCTCGGCATCGCAGCGGCGACGGCGCAAAAACGGCCCAGCTGGTGCCCGGCAGCCCCGGGAATGGTTCAAGATCCTTGACCTGTAAGGTATACAGTGAGCGCCGAGAGAGAGGAACCTCAAATGCCCCGTGCAACGTCCCGTACCGCGCGAATTGAGGCACGAATTGCCCCCGCGGAGCTCGCCGTGTTCCGGCGTGCCGCTGAAATTCAGGGCCGCACCCTCAGTGACTTTGTCATCGCCGCCGCTCGAGAGGCTGCGAATCGGACGATTGAAGAGGCCCACCTCATCCGCCTATCGATCGAGGATCAGCAACGGTTCGTGGACCTGCTGCTCAATCCTCCCGCGATCGCTCCGGCTCTCAATCGCGCGAAGAGCGCCCACGCTCGGCTGTTTCGCGAAGCGCGGTGATCGCCCCGTATCTCATTGAGATCCTCAGCCCATCCCATGCAAGGGCCGAGTTCTCGAGCGGGGTAGAAGCTCTCGACCGCTATTTCCGAACCAACTCATCCTGCCGCTCGCCAAGCTCGCTGCCCGCGAAGGATGAAGCGCAGTTCCCGGGAACGCCGAGCACCAGCTCGGCACCGCGGCGAGAGCGCAGAAAACTGCCGGGCTGGTGCTCGGCGTTCCCGGGAACCGCAGAAGCGCGTTTCCGACCCCTACCGATCCCGCCGGCCGGTGATCGTCAACTGCAACAACTCCTCCGCGGAAAGCTTTCCGTAGCGGCCGACCGCCTGGCGGACGAAATCGCCCGTCACGCCTTGAATTCGGAGTTGGACGAGCTCCTCCGCCGAAAGGCCTGGGTAGCCGGCGTTGGCCAGCTCGCGCACCCAAGGGGCGGAAACGCCTTGAATCTTCAGCTGCACCAGCTGGTCGGCGGTGAGGTCGCGATAGCCGGCAGCGGTGAGCCCGTTGGCCCATTCGGCGGAAACGCCTTGGATCTTGAGTTGTACGAGTTGATCCGACGAAAGGTCGCGATAGCCAGCGGTGTTGAGACCGCGGATCCAATTGGGCGAGACACCCTGAATCTTGAGCTGCACCAGCTGGTCGGCGGATAGATCTTTGATCCCGAGGCCGTCGAGGGCGCGAGCATAGTCGGCCGTCACGCCCTGAATTCGCATTTGCATCAGCTGGTCGAGCGTGGTGTCACGCAAGCCCAGCGATTGAATCTCGCGGGCGAAGGTGACCGAGACGTCCTGCATTGCCAGCTCGATCTGTTGCTCCGGATCGACCTTGTAGCCGATGGCGGCCATCGCCTTGGGGTAGGCGGGATCGGGGGCGAAGGTGAAGCTTCCGGAACCTTTCGCTCCGTCGAAGCGTCCTTCGAACAGGAAGCTCCCCGCTTCGCGCCGCAGCTCGAAATGCACGTCGGGGCCGGCGGTCAGCCCCACGAAATCTTTCGTCGGATAGGTCTCTCCAACATGCCAGCGGTGGCTGCCGCCGACCGATTCCCAGCTCATCGTGGATTCGAGATCGATCCGGTCGCCGTGGCGGTTCGCGGTCCAGCTGCCTCGGCGCGCGTTCGATGCCGCCACCTGGCTGGAACCTCCGGCGCCGTTGGACGCTGCACGGACGCCACCGCCCCATTGGAGAGTCAATCCGAACGGCAGGATCGAGAGCGCGAGCAACCCGGCGATCCACGAACGCCCGGCCGGCCGGGGCGGCACTCCCGCCAGACGGCGGACGCGGTCGAGCAGAGAGCCGCCGTTGGCCGCCAGCACCCAGCGCGGCAGGGGAGCGCGCAGCCCTTCGAGATCGGCGAGCGCCCGGGCGTAGTTCAACGGGTTGCCGCAGAGGCCGACCGCGAGATCGTCGCAGCAGTGCTCCCGTTCGACGCGCACTTGGGTAGAGACCCACCAGACCGCGGGATGGAAGAAGAGCAGCGTTTCGACCGCAGCCTGGAGCAGGTTCGCGAGCGCGTCGTTCCGCCGAACGTGGGCCAGCTCGTGCGCCAGCACCGCTTCGATCTGCCAAGGCGCCAAGCCGACCAGGGTGCTGGCCGGCACGAGGATCACCGGCCGTAGCCAGCCGATCACCACGGGCACCGAAACGGCGGCCGATTCCACCAGACCCACCGCGCGGGAGACGCCCAGAAGGCGGCCGAGCTCGGCCACCCGCGCCGCCAGCTCGGCGCTCACCGGCCGACCGGTCCCGGCCAGGCGTCGCACCTGCCGCCAGCCGCCGAGGTGGTAGATCGCGAGCAGGCCGACGCCGACGAACCAAAGGCCGAAAATCGAAGGGAGAGCCGGGGAGAGCGCGGCGCGGAAAGACGAGAGACGGAAAGCGGCCGCCGGGCTGGCCGCAGAAGCGGAAAGAGCGGAACCGGCGAGCGGGCCGACGTTCGCGGCGATCCCCTGCACCTGATTGAAGCCCGGCGATTCGATCGCGAGCCGCTCCGCCTGCTCCGTCGTCGCTGTGGCGGCGATTCGGATCGCGGTCACGACCGGTAGAAGCAACATAACGAGCAGCGCGCCGACCGCGGTGACGTAGCGGGCGGAGGCCGAACGCGATCTCAATCCGTGCAAGGCCGCAGCGGCGACGAGCCCCACGAGCGCGCCCTGCCAGAGAAAATGCACCAGCGCCCAGGCGATCGCCTGAACCGTGGGGGTTGCTGCCAGCGTGGCGATTCCGTTCATCGTGTATCCCCTTCGAGTCGGTCCAGCAACTCCCGAATTTCGGCCAGCTCCTCCGCCGACGACGGCCGAGAAGAAAGCGCTCTCAAGACGAGCCGGCTGGCCGAGCCGGCGAACGCGCGATCGAGCAGATCCCCCACCAGTTGGCTCTGCGTCTGCTCTTCCTTGAGCCGCGGGGTGTAGAGGTGCGCCCGCTGCGCTTCGTCGCGGGTCACCAACCCCTTGTCGGTCATGATCTGCAGCTGCTTGAGCGTCGTGGTGTAGCCGGTGGGCGACAGCGAAGAAAGCTCGTCGTTCACCTCTTTGACCGTGCTCGCGCCGCGGCGCCAGAGCACTCGCAGGATCGCCAGCTCGGCATCGGTAGGACGGGGGATCTCGGCCATGGAGAGACGATATACGACGATCTTCGTACTGTCAACGAAGAGTTTCGTACTTCGCCGGACCGCGGGCGTTCTATACTCCCGTCCATGTCCATCACACTCGGAATCTTCTTCGGCTTCTTTGCCTGGTTTGTCGTCCGTTACCTGCTGGCGGGGCTGTTCACCGTGGGGCAGAACGAGCGGGCGGTCAAGACCGTTCTCGGGCGCGCGCAGCGTTTGCCCGGACAGAGCACGTTGCAGGACCCGATCGCGCAGTCGCTGCGGCCGGACGAGCGGGAGCGGTACAACTATCCGCAGTTGCGGGTGATTCCGCCGGGCGGGCCGTATTTCCGCTGGCCGTGGGAGCGGGTGCATAAGGTGTCGATTGCCACCAGCACGCTCAACATGGCGTTCGACCCGGAAAATCCGAGCGCGAATGCGGGCGGCAAGACCCTGGAGGCGGTTACCAAGGACCAGCTCAACACGGGGCTTACGGGGCAGATCCGCTACCGGGTTTCGGAGCGAAACATGTATGCCTATTTCTTTGGGGTGAAGAATCCGATCGCCCACATCATGGGCTACTTCGTTTCGATCCTGCGCGAGCGGATCGCGAACTTCGAAGCGCCGCATCCCGCGCCGTTGGCTCCGGGAAGCTTGGCGCCGGAGAGCCAGCCGCCCGATTCGACCGAGGTCTCCGGGATCTCGATCAACGACTTGCGGAAAAACCTGCGCGATCTGAACGACCACATGGACCGCGAGTCGCAGTCCTCGGCGGCGCGCTACGGCATCACGCTCGACGCCTCGTTGATCACCGAGATCGATCCGCCGGCCGAGGTCGAATCGGCGCTCGCGGCGATCAACACCGCGCACAACCACGTTTCGTCCGACATCAGCCTGGCGCACGCGGCGGCCGATCAGAAGATCGTCCAGTCCAAGCGGGCGGTCGAGATCGAGACGCTCAAAGCGCAGGGAGAGGTCGAGCCGCTCGCGCGTTTGGCCGAACAGCTGAACGACTTGAAGAGGCAGGGGCCGCACGCGCTCTCCGCCTATCTGCGCAACGTGCGCCTCGGCCTGTTCGGCAAGGCGCAGGACGCGTTCGTCGAGGTGAAGCGATGAACTTCCTGCTAGCCGCGTTCATCACCTTCCTGGTCATGCTGTTCCTGGTGCCCGCCTTCTTGTTCTTGGTGCGCATTCTCGGGCTCTACGCCATCGTCTACGAGCGCACCTGCCGGGTCTACGTGCTGTTCGGCAAGGTGATCGGTATCCTCGACGAACCGGGGCTGCACATCCTGCTCTTCAAGCTCGGACCGTCCGCCTTCCTGGTCAACTGGATGGGCCAGTGCCACGTGCTCGACATGCGGCTCGACCAGGACTATCTGCGGAGCCAGCCGGTGAACTCCGAAGAAGGTGCGCCGATGGGCATCGGCGTCTGGTACGAGATGTTCATCAGCGACCCGGTCGCCTACCTGTTCAAGAACACCGACCCGCGCGGTTCGCTCCGCGCCAACGTCAGCAACGCGACCGTTCGCTGCCTTTCCAACATGAAGCTCGCCGACATGCTGGAGACTCGCCATCAGATGAGCGCCACGGTGCGCTCGGAGGTCTCGGAAAAATCGCACGAGTGGGGATACAAGCTCGGCTCGATCTACATCCGCAAAGTGCATTTCCGCGACGGCGGCATGATCCGCCAGATCGAGGAGAAGGTGGTAAACCGCCTGCGCCAGGTCACTTCTGCGATCAAGCAGGACGGCGCGAATCAGGTGAGCATCATCACCAGCACCGCAGAGCGCCAGGCGGCGATCGAATTCGCCAAAGCGAGCGCGATGCGGCCGCAGATCGTCGGCGCGGCGTTGAATTCGATCTCTGAGGACCCTGAGATCGAAGCCGCGCTGTTCGAGATCCTGGAGACGCAGCGGATCGTCGAAGGAGCCGCAAGGGTGACACTGCTGCCCCAGGCGGGCGAGCTGCTCGCGAACCTGTTGGCCGGGGGCGCGAAGCGCGGGTGACGAGAAGAGGTCCCACCCCGCCTGCCGGCGAGCGCCCGTGGTCTGTTTGCGACCACGCGCTGCTGGCTCTCTTCGCCGTCGCCCTCCCGGCCGCGGCGGAGTCGTCCTTTTCTGTCGAGCCGGTGGCCGACCTCGGTCTTTCGCCGACGGTCGCGCTTCATACTGTGCCGCACGGCGAGGTACGGATCGGCGACCGGGTCGTCTTCTTTGCCTCCGACGAGGTCTCCAGCACTGAGCTTTGGGCGACGGACGGAACGCAGGCCGGTACACGGCGGGTGTTGGATGTCTCGCCCTCAGGAGGAAATCCGGCGCTCGGCGGCGGGTTCGGCCTGGTGGCGGCGCGCGACCGGGCCTTCTTTGAGACCGCCGATCCCCTGGCCGGAGGTCGCCTCTGGGTGACCGACGGCTCGCGAGAGGGGACAGTGCCGTTCTTTAACCTCGGTCTTTACGACGAGCTGGCCGGACCTCCACCGGCGATCCAGACCGCGGTGCTCGGCCGCGATCTCCTTTTCGTGCGCGCAGGAGAAGGGGACGCCCCGGAACTCTGGCGTAGCAACGGCACGGCGGCCGGCACCCGGCGCCTGGCGTCACTCCCTGCGGATTCCTATTTCGGCGTCAAAGGGGTCGGGATGATCCCGGCGGTCGGCCGCGTCTATCTCAGTTTCCTCTCCACGGACCGCCGAGGGCAAGAGTTTTGGGTGAGCGACGGAACGGAGACGGGAACACTCCGGCTCGCCCGGTTTCCCTTCGCTGCCAACCCGAGCCCGCCGCCGCCTCTGGCCGTCGGGTCGCGGCTCTTTTTCGTCGGGTTCGACGCGGACCATGGTTTCGAGATGTGGACCTCGGATGGCACGTCGGAGGGGACGAGGATTCTCCGTGACGTGGTCCCCGGGCGAAGGGGGCCGTTTTTCGGGTTGTTTCTGGCGGGACGACGAAATTTCTATTTCACCTTGAGCACCCAGGTCGCAAGGGAGCTCTGGCAGAGCGACGGCACCGAAGCGGGCACCCTCAAGCTGCCGACGTTCGACGGCTCCTTCGTGCAGCCGGAGGGCGAGGTGGAGGGCTCCCTCCTGTTCTTCGAGGCCGGGGGGTTCTGGCGCACGCGAAAGGGGGCGGCACCGAGGCCCCTGGCGCCGAAACTCGACGGATGCGGGGGGGAAGCGGCGGCGGTTCCCTTCGGCGGCAAGCTCTACCTCTTCGCCAAAGACGGTCAGAACAGCTGCCGGCTCTGGCGGACCGACGGAACCCCCGAGGGAACCCAGCTCGCGCCCGATCTCGGCGGGGACTTCAGGCTGCGCCCGCTCGGGAGCCGGCTGCTGCTCTTCTCCTCCGGCATCCCAGAGATAAGGGTCGTTGAAAACGATCGCGTTTCGGCGCTCCGCCGCCCGCGGGCCGAGCTTCGATCGGGCGCTCCGTCAAACCTGGTGCCGTGGGCGGACGGTCTTGCCTTTGCGGCGACCGGCATGGCGCGGCGCGCCATCTTCCGGTCGGACGGCACGGCGGCGGGGACTCTGCCGATCGCCTCGGGTCCGTTGTGGTCGCCGTACTACACCGAGCTGCCGCGCGACCTCATCCCGCTCGGCGAGAACCTCGTCTACTGGTCGCCGGGCGGAATCGAGTCCTCGAACGCCTCTCTCCCCGGGGCGAACCCGATCCATCTCGGCGAGCATCCCGTGGGCAGGTCGCTCGAAGGCCAAGCGCTTTTTTCTTATAGCGGGCGAGCCTTCTGGCTCACCCTTTCGAGCGGCGGCCACGATGTCGACCTGCATGGGACCGATGGCACGACGGCGGGGACGGGCCGGGTCGGTCGCTTATTTCCCGCGCCGGTCTCTCCGTTCGGCGGCGTGACCTACGTGCCCGACTTCTTCGTCGTGCGGACGGAAGGCTATCTCGCGTTCTTCTTTCCCTTCGATTCGAACGAAATCTGGACCACCGATGGCACGGCGGCTGGAACGCGCCGTCTCTTCGACCTGGATGAGGCCGACGACGAAACCGGCACGCGGTTTCTTCTCGAAGGCGTCCCTTTCGACGACGGGATGTTATTTACGACCTGGGGGCCGCAGTCGGGAATTCAATTCTGGCGAACCGACGATTCTCCGGCGGGCGTGAGCGCGATCGATCGGGTGACCACCATTTCCCCGCCGCATCGGCTGACCCGGGTGGGCTCCCTTGTCTATTTCACGGCCGACGGCCCCGGAGGGACGGAGCTCTGGGTGACCGACGGCACCCTCTTCGCGGTGCATCGGGTTCGGGACATCGTGCCCGGGCCGCAAGGCTCGTTTCCTCGGGATCTCACCGCCGTGGGGGACCGGTTGTTTTTTACCGCCGACGACGCAACGTCCGGTCGCGAGATCTGGTCGAGCGATGGCACGACCGCGGGGACGGCGCGTGTGGCGGATCTCGCTCCCGGCCCCGAGGGTTCTTTTCCGCAGCGCCTCGCCGCGGTCTCGCTCGACGGTGCGCCTCCCTTTCTCGCCTTCGCGGCAAACGACGGCGTTCACGGCCTGGAGCCCTGGTTGGGGGAAGCGGACGCAACGGGCGTCCGGCTCCTGGCGGACGTGGCCCCCGGTCGCACCTCGTCGAGCCCGGGGGAATTCCTTGCCGTAGGCTCGCGGATCTTCTTCGCCGCGACGACCCGAAGCGCCGGGCGCGAGCTGTGGGTCGCAACGCTCGAAAAGGCTGGAGCTCCTCTGCTTTCCTGTGCCTACGAGAGCCTCCGGAGGCCTTGAGTGAGCGGTGCGCTTTCGCGGTGGCACGCAGCCTGCAATCACCGGAAAGCGGAACCGGTCGCCCAGAGACCGGTCATGAATCCCAACGAAGTACCGCGGCTCTCTCGATTGCACCCCTGAAGTACCCGCGAGCCGCGGTCGAAGGAAAGGAGACATGGCATGCGTACCCACAACAACTTCCTGCTCGCTCTCGGCACCACGGCGCTTTTGGCGCTTCCCATTCAGGCGGCAAGTCCTGCCAATCCTCCGGCGAAGCCGATGAACGCCCCGATGGCGGCCAAGGCCGACGTAGAGACTTTTACCGGTTGGATCACCGATAACTGTGACGGAGTCCACGGAGCGTCGACGGAGAATACGAAGGCGAAGGTCCAGGGCTGCAAGGAGCGTGGTGGTCGCGTGGTGTTCTACAACGTCGCCACCAAGAAGTTCTACGACCTAGACAAGATCGACCTCGCGCTCGACAACGTGGGCCATCCGGTGACTGTGACCGGCGTCCGCGATTGGAACCTGATCAAGGTCGAGTCGATCGTCCCGCAGGACGGCGTTCAGAATCCCAGCTAACCCCTCCTAGCCGATTCGCTCGGCTATCGTGGAAGTCCCCGCGCGGTGCCATGTCGGCACCGCGCTTTCCGTTTAGGTGGGTCAAGCTTCAGCGACGGGCAGATGAGCGCAAACTGAGGAGCGCCGCGGTCGCCAGAAGGAGCGCGAGGGGGGCGAGCTCGGGTCCGCCGAGCGCCGGCACATCGAGGACTCCCACGCCCCGTTTCACCAGGTCGGTCGGGTTGAGTCCGGGGAGGATGCGCAGGCCGCGCACGGCGATCTGCGGTCCGGGTACGTTCGGCCGGAGGTCCAGCGTGCAATTGCGGCCGATACCGCCGCACGCCCCGGAACCTTGCAGAGCGGGCGAGAATCCCGGTCCCGCTTCGAGAACGACCGATTGGGTCACCGTCACCGTCTCGACGAACGTCGCGTTGCTTAAAACGATCACCGTGCCGCCGGGAGTGCCCTGCGCCGCGAGCACCGCCCCCTGGATCGTCGGTTGATCGGTGGGGACGATTACGGTCGTGGCGAAAGAAGGAACGGCGAGAAGGAAGGCGCCGAAAACGACAGCATGACCTCGATGTGCCAGGGGGACCTCTTTGAAGGCAGCGCTCTCTCTGCTGCGATGGTATCGCAAGCGAGGTGGTATTCTGTCCGGAACTTTTCCACCGGTGGCGTTCTTCAATTCGTCGTCCTCCTCTGCGCGCCAAGGCGCGACGCGAGGCGGAGATTTTGGGAGGTCCGCGATGCCGTCTCCTCGAGCCCTTGGGTCGTTGTTCTTACCGCTCTGGATCGCCTTCGCGGTGCCGGCGTTCGGGCCGGTATCGAAGGTTGGCGCGCAGCCGGCGGATTCCGGGGTGGACGAGTGCTCGGCGGCGCTGCCGCTGCCCAGCGCCTTTCCGTTCAACAAGTCGGAGTACGAGCGGATCTTTGGCCGCTTCTTGCGGGCGGAGTGCTACAAGAAGCTCGGCTGGCCGCATGACAAGCAGCTCCGTCCCACCGGTCCTACCGTAGCCGCTTTGGTCCCCGGGACCGATCCGCATATCCCCAAGTGGGTCCGGACGACGCTCGGCACCCACCAAACGGTCGTCATCTACTACTCGCCCGACGTCTATCGTTGGATGTGCGAGAGGGACGCGGCGCACGAGAAGCAGTTCGTCGCCGAGTGCAAAAAGAGCTGCCCCACCTGCCGGCTCGACGGCAAAGAGCCTGCGCCGATTTCCGACGGCTCGATGATCTTGAAGCTGATGTACGGTGCCACCAACGCCACAGACCTGGAGAACCCGTCGATCCCCACGGGCGAGGCGAACATTTTCGCCACCATGGTCAAGGATGCGAAGGCGTCCAAAGACGGCTGGTTCTGGGGCAACTGGGAACCGCCCATGCAGGCGACGGAACTTTCGCAGCTCGACTGGCCGCCGCCGGTGAACCTGCCCTACCCGTGGATGGGATTTGGCTTCTACTGCGTGAACTGCCACGCCTCGGCCAAATCCGAGTCCACGTTTTCGGACCTGAACAACGTGCTCGGCAACCCCGACACCTTCACCAAGTTTTACTTCCAGGACCAGCCGCCGATCGCGATGGCCGCGGGCCACTCTCCGACAGAGAGTTTGGAGACGATCTCGGAGCACGAGAAGTTCGAGGTGGGGCAGGATCTCAAAGCCGTGGCCGGCTTGGTGCCGTGGAATAAGGTCCCCTGGCCAAACCCGAAGGTCAACCGGGTGAGCCAGCCCGGCACCGACTACTCCGCGGCGTTCCTCCAGACGTTCCAGGCGAAGCGGATCGTGCCGCCCGATTCGAAAACAATCACCGACCTTTACATGCCGCCGGAAGTCTACGACCACCGGCTCTCCGGACCGGAGGGGCCGCCGCCGTTCTTGACCTCCGACCAGTGCGTCGGCTGCCACGCCGCGGGCTCGACCGGCATCCATTTCGACATGACGGTGCAGAAGCCCGATCAGCCGGCGTTCACCAACCTGGTGAACATCGCCGAGTACGGCGAATGGCGCGGCTCGCCGATGGGGCTCGCCGGGCGCGATCCGATCTTCTTCTCGCAGCTCGAAACCGAGCAGGAGGCGCACCCTTCGCTCGCCAAACTCGCGCCCGATATCTGCCTGCATTGCCACGGCGTGATGGGGCAGCGGCAGTTCTGCCTCGACCAGTTTCCGGACGACCCGAAGAAGGCGAACGAGGTCTGCAACAACAGCAACCTTCTGGGGCTGAACGAAAACTCGCAGCCGATCGTGCCGCGCCGTCTGTTCACCCGCGACCAGGTGAACGCGATTCCGTTCCGGGCGACGACCGACGATGAGAAAAAGAACGCGAAATTCGGCGGTCTGGCGCGCGACGGTGTTTCGTGCACCACCTGCCACCACATCGAGATCGACGAGAAGACCCCCATCGGCCACACCTTCACGGGAGATTTTCGGACCGGCGCCAACGACGCCCTTCACGGGCCGTTCGACAAGCCGCAGCAGGTGCCGATGGATCACTCGTTGGGCGCCAAGCCGATCGAGTATCCGCTGGTGCGCTCATCGAAGGTCTGCGGCAGCTGCCACAGCGTCGTGCTGCCGGTATTCGACGGAGACAAGCCGTGGATTCGGCCGGGGACGAAGAAGCCCGAGATCATCATCGAGCAGGCGACTTACCCGGAGTGGGTATTCAGCGACTTCCGCGACGGCGGGCCGACCCCGAGGTCGTGCCAGAACTGCCACATGGCCTCGTCGTACCCGGGCCTCGGTTCGCCGCTAACGACCAAGATCGCCTCGATCCAAGAGGCGAGCAATATGCCGCAGACAGAGGAACGGCTGCCGCTGTCGGACATCGACCTTCAGCCGCGGACTCCCTATGGGCGCCACACACTCGTGGGCTTGAACGTCTTCTTCAACCTGTTCGCCCAGCAGTTCCCGGATATCCTTGGCATCCGAATTCAAGACCCAATGCTAGGCGGCACGGGAATCGCCCCGCTCACGACCACCTACAACTCGATGATCCAACAGGCGGACACGGGTACCGCGACCGCGTCGGTGACCGGAGTGAGAACCACGGCGGATTCGCTCGTCGCCGAAGTAAGGGTCGAGAACATGGCGGGGCACAAATTCCCCTCGGGCGTCGGCTTCCGGCGCGCGTTCCTGACCTTCGAGGTGCTGGACGCTGCGGGCAAAGACCTCTGGGTCTCCGGCCGCACCACGGACACGGGGGTTCTGGTTGGGCCGAACGGTGCGCCGATCGACGGCGAGCTCATGTGGGGCAACGACTGCACGCCGATCCCGGGGGACCAGCAAAAGATCCAGCCGCATTACCAGACCATCACGCGCCAGGATCAGGTCCAGATCTACCAAGAGCTAGTGCGCGACCCGCGCGGCCGGCTGACCACCAGTTTCCTCTCGCTCGCAAACGAATCGAAAGACAACCGGCTCCTGCCGCGCGGCTGGACGCCGAGCCTGGAGCTGGGCGAAAAAACCGGCCTGGGTAGCCCGAAGCTCTCCGTCGCGGATTTGATCCACCGCATCCTGCCCGATCTGCCGGACGGCAAGGGCGGAACGGTGAACGACCCCTGGTACAAGCCGGTCTCCGAAGGAGGCAGAGGCGGGGGAGGGGACGAGCTGACCTACGCCGTGCCGCTTAAAGGATTGAAAGGCACGCCGGCCTCCGTGCGGGTGACCCTCTACTACCAGTCGATCCCGCCGTTCTATCTCCAGGATCGGTTCTGTTCAACCCCCAACCGGCCGGACACCTCGCGCCTCTTCTTCCTCGCCGGCCACACCGACTTCACCGGCACCCGGGCGGAGGGGTGGAAGTTGTCGGTGGTGTCGTCTGGGAAGGTGGCTGTGGAGGCGAAAGTGGCGGGGGTGGAACGTCCGAAGGATGCGGTGCGGGCTGGGGGCGGGAAGAGGTAAGGCAGGCGCCGAGGCGCCACGGAGTCCAAAGCGGGCGTGCTATCTTGTGTGCCATGAAAGCGGTCACCTTGCGCGCTCATTTCGACGGAGAGAGCCTCCGTTTGGACGAACCTTGCGAGCTGGACCGGGGCGCTCCTTTGACGGTCACCATCCGGCCCCAAAGCGAAGAGGCGGAGGAACGAGAGTCGTGGTTCCTTTTGGCGGCTTCCTCCCTCGCGAGAGCCTATGGGGAAGACGAGCCCGACTATTCCTTGGACCTGATCAAAGAGCCCAACCCTGACTATGAGGGAAGGTAACGTCGCGATCGCGGCCCTCCCTCAGGTCGATGGCGAGAAGAAAAACCGCCCTATCCTGCTCCTGCGGGAGATGCCTCGCCATCAGGACTTCCTCGTTTGCGGGATCAGCTCTCGGCTTCTAAGACGCATTCCCGGGTTCGACGAGCTGATCGTGCCTGCCGATGCTGATTTCCGCTCGAGCGGTCTCCTCTCCCCCTCGCTCTTCCGGCTCGATTTTCTCAATGTCCTTCATCGGACGAAGATCATCGGCTCCATCGGATCGGTCTCCACCGAACGCCACCGCCGGATCTTGAGCGCCCTGAGCAGCTATTTGCTCGGTGACCTTTCGATTCCTTAGTCTGCCGGGCCCTTTGGACGCAGGGTTCCTTCCCCGAGGGAAGGGGAGGGTTGGAGCCGGGAGAAGGACAGGATGGGGGTCGCCGTGATCCCGCGCAAACCGCCCCGCCGCGCTACAATCGACGCTCAATCAAGCCCATGGCGTCAAAGAAACCCCCGCTGACCGGTTCGAAGCATCCACTACCGTTTGGGGCGCTCGGTCCCGAGCAGTTCGAGCGCCTCTGCCTCTGGCTTGTCAGGCGAGAGAAGTTCGAGCGAGTCGAACACCTTGGCGAAGCGGGGAGTGAAGGCGGTCGCGATGTCGTGGGTTGGAAGGCGGAGCGCCGCTGGGTCTTCCAATGCAAGCGGGTTCGGGTGTTTTCCCTGTCGCACGCCAAAAAGGAGATCACAAAGCTCCGCGCACTGCCGCGAGATCAACAGCCCGATAATCTGGTGTTCGTGGTATCGCGAGCAGTTAGCGCCGAAACGCGCGAGGCCATCCGGACGCTGTGGGGCGACGAGGCGACCTGCCACTTCTGGAGCGGTAACGAGCTGGACGAGAGAGTGAAGTGCCATCCGGCTTTGGTCGCCGAGTTCTTCGAGCTTCCGCCGGACACCTCGCGGTTGGGCCGCCTGATCAGCCTTCCGTACGCTTCCCTCGGTGAGCTTTTCCAAGGCCGAGAAGAGGTGCTCGCCTCCCTCCACCAGAAGCTCACGGATGGAAAAAGCGGGAAGGCGACCGCCATCGCAGGAAAAGCCGTCCACGGTCTCGGTGGAGTGGGGAAGACTCGCCTCGCGATCCCCCTCCCCGGGGGAAGGAACCCTTCGCCAAAGGATTTCTTGGACTCGACCGGCTTCGAACACCGGTGATCGCTCGCACGCAAGGCCGTCGCGGGCGTCCCGTCGTGCAAAGTTGAGCGCCGTTAGTACGAAGCAAACGCCGGCAACCGGTGCCCCGCGTCCGAGCACTGGTGCTCAGCGGCTGCGATGTGCAACATTGCGTCCGCTGTGTGCGTATCCGAGGCTCGCGCGGGGTGCTCGGCCGCTACGATGTGTTAGGCGGCGATGGGTTTGTACATTTGGGCCGCCCGGAAGCGCCTCCGAGAAGCGCCGCCGTCCTTCGTGGTTTCCGCGGACCGGTTCGCGGCGGTCTGTTTGTGCGTCCGCGAAGATATTTTGTGGGTCCCGACGAGATCCGACCAGCTCCCGCCGGCTGCGAAGCGGTGCCCGCGTGCAAGGCTGCACATCGAAACGTCAGCGCTGTACAACGAAGCTCTGCGGAACTGAGTCCGGCTCGTGGGGATGTACAGCCGTCTCGCCGCGCTGTACATCCGGAAGCCTCCGAAGCGCCTCCCGCAGCCCGCGGACTACCCCGTACACGGCACGGAGAGGCAGGTGAGGCCTCCCTCCGCCTTCTGAAGCTCCGAGAGGTCGTTCGTTTGGACATCGCACCCGCGCCCGGCGAGGAGATCGCGGGTACGGGGGATAGACCGCGAGGAGACGGCGACTTCGAAAGGGCGAAGCCTGGCTACGGGCGCCGCCCTATTCGCCGGCCGGGGGCTCCCAGAGTTCCACCTTGTTGCCATCCGGATCGATGACCCAGGCGAACTTGCCGTACTCCGACTCGTCGATCTTGTCGAGCACGTTGCAGCCTTCGGTCCTCAAGGCATCGACCAGCGCGTGCAGGTCCGCGACCCGGTAGTTGACCATGAAGGGGGCGGTGCTCGGAGCGAAATAGGTGCTGGTTGCGGGATTGACGTTCCAGACGGTCGTTCCCGCCGTCGGATTTCCTTCCGAATCGGTCCAGCGAAACGACGCTCCGCCCCAATCCTGCACGTCGATACCGAGATGCTCCTTGTACCAGGCCCGGAGCGTGACGGGCTCAGGTGATTGGAAGAAGATGCCGCCGATACCCGTGACTCGCTTCATGTCGGTCTCCTGTTTGGATGGGGTGGAGGGTTCCCCGGTGCTCGATCCCGGCTCAACCCTCGAAAGGTACGCTTAGACAGGTGAGGCTCCCTTCCGCCTTCTGAAGTTCCGAGACGTCGATTGTCACCACCTCGTGCCCGCGTCTGGCGAGTAAATCTCGGGTGCGGGGAAAGCCCGCGGGGAGAAGGATCACTCCATCGACGGTGAGCGTATTCGCCGCCCAGGGCTCCTCCGCCGGTAGCGGGACGATTTCGACTCCTTGGAGCGCGGAGATGTCCACCCAGGCGGGATTGGCGAGGAAGCAGTCGTTTCCTGCGTAGGTCACGCCGGTTTTGAGGTGCAGGCAGTCCGTGAGGCCGACCGGCACCACCAGGTAGCCGAACGGACGGAGAATCTCGGCCAGCGCTTCGTGCGCCGCGGCGTTCGTTCGGGCGGAGCGGCCGACGTAGAGCGTCTTGCCGACGAGCATCACGTCGCCCCCTTCGAGCCGGGCTTTGGGGGGGAGCTGGACCAGCGGCCGGTAGCGGCCGACCGCTTCGGCGACGCTTTCGACTTCGCCCTCTCGGCTTGCCGCTCCGGGCCGGCCGACGATCGCGATTTCGTCGAGAACGACGATCGGATCTTCGACGAAGACCGCGTCCGGTTGGTCGGGCAATTCGGGCAGCCATTCGACGGTGAGCCCCGCTGCTTCGAGCGCTGTGGCGTAGGCACGGTGCTGCTCGGCGGCTTTCGGGAGATCGATTGGCTCCCGGTCGCGGAACGAGAGCTCGCAATGGGCGAGCGACCGGCTGACCGGACGGACTAGGCCTCGTGGAATCGCCATAGGGTTCAACGGGCTTTCTTCCGGCCGCGCGGCAGGGAGGCGGAGCGCGGCGGTGCGGCGACGACGGGTTCGACCCGGTCGCCGCGCAGGTCGCCGAGGTAGAAGCCGGCCCAGAGGAGGAACGGCAGGCCGAGCTTGAACGGTAGGTCCATCAGGTGTTTCGAGAGACCGTAGACGTTCTGCGCGAACGAGCCGTAGTGGGCGGCGCTCCAGGGGCCGAGCCCCGTGGCGTAGGTGGATTTGACGATGAAGAAGACCAGCAGCACGTCGAAGAAGACGGTGATCCCGACCGCCCAGGCGAGGTTCTCCAGCCGGCGGCGCCAGGGGATGCCCGGAACGGCGAGAAACAGGGTGACCACGAGGATCAGGTGAAAATGGACATCGGTCAGCTGGAACCCATGCACCAGGCTTTTCGACGGTGGAAAGTCGCGCCGCTGGATGAAAGCCGACTGGCTGTCGCGCGGCAGCAGGTTCGTGGCGTCCGGGCTCTCGGTCCAGTGGAGGAGGGTCTGCGCGCCTCCGAGCAACAGGCGATTGTAGAGGGGCGTCACGAGATACCAGACGACCGCGACCGGCACGATCAGGAGCAGCAGGTTCCGCACCAGACCGCGCATTCGCGGTGCGGACGGGGGGGAGACTTCGGCCTGCGGCTCGATCGGCTCTTTCATGGGTGGCGACGCTCGGAGGAGCGGGTTCCCTATGCCGCCGTCTCGGTCGCCGGAGCGGGCCGGGGCAATCGGTTTGCCCAATAGATCCAGAGCAGGACGCTCGCCAGAATCACGATGGTCTGCCAGATCACGGTGTGCGAGGCGTTGAAGATCTTGGGAAAGTAGACGCCGGTCAAATAGAGGGCGACCACGCGGATCAGGTTGATCAATTGGATCGCCACGATGCCGAGCGCCAGGCCGGCGAATTTGGATTTCCAGGGGGCGGGGAAGGCGAGCACGGCGGCGAGGAAGATCAGCATCGCCTCCACCCCGTTGCAGCCGTTCTTGATGTTGACCGCGAAACGCGGCCCTTGAATCAGCGTGCCCTGCTGGTGGACCTTTTGCCCGAGCAAGTTGAGCGCCGCGGTGCTCGCCGAGGCGACCCCGCCGGTGAACGGCTCGATCACGTGGTCGTTTACCCAGTTGACCGAGATCAGCGCGAAGCTTGCGCCCAGGATCAAGGCGAACAGGACGAGGAACTGGATCTCCCGCCGGTTGGTCCTGAAAAAGCGGCCGATCCCAGAGGTCGGCTCCGAGGCTGGTGTGGTCATTGGCTGGGCATCTCCGAGAAAGACGAGCCGGATCGCAGGTGAAGCGAGGATTGTACCGCCAGAAGCCGGGCGCCAGAAGCCGTTTGACCTGCCGGCCCTCGGCGCCATATCCTCCGCCGGGTCCCGGACACATGCAGAGCAAGCTCACGCCGAAAGCGACGATCCTCGAAGCGCCCGAAATGGCGCGGATCGTCCGTCGGATGGCGGGGGAGATCGCCGAGCGCAATCGGGGGATCAAAGACCTCCTCCTGATCGGCATTCGCACCCGCGGCGTACCGCTCGCCGAGGCGCTGGCCGCCGAGATCGGCCGGATGGAAGGGCATCCGGTGCCGATCGGCATCCTCGACATCACCCTCTACCGCGACGACCTTTCGACCATCGGCCAGCACCCGCTGGTCAAAGAAACCCACCTGCCGCCGATCGACGGGGCGGTCGTCGTCCTCTGCGACGACGTCCTCTACACCGGGCGGACCGTGCGCGCCGCGCTCGATCACCTGGTCGATTACGGCCGGCCGCGCGCGGTGCAGCTCGCCGTGCTGATCGACCGCGGCCACCGCGAGCTGCCGATCCAGGCCGACTTCGTCGGCCGCACGGTCCACACCTCGGCCGAGGAATCGGTCGAGGTCCTGTTCCCCTCGACCGACGGCGGCGCCGAACAGGTCCGAATCCTTGAACGGACGCCTGCCGCCTGATGATCTCCGAACCGAATATCGCTCCGGTGCGCTGGACCAAGAAGGATCTGCTGGGAATCTCCGACCTTTCGGCCGGCGAGATCCAGCTGATCCTCGATACCGCCCTGTCGCTCCAGGCGATCGAGAAGCGGCCGATCAAGAAGGTGCCGACGCTGCGCGGCAAGACCGTGATCAACCTCTTCTTCGAGGCCTCGACCCGCACGCGGTCGAGCTTCGAGATCGCGGAGAAGCGGCTGTCGGCCGACACGCTCAATTTCTCCGCGTCCGGCTCCGCCCTGGAAAAAGGCGAGAGCCTGATCGACACGGCGATGAACCTCGAAGCGATGGCACCGGACATGATCGTGATCCGGCACAAACATCCGGGCTCCCCGCACCTGCTCGCCCGGCGGCTCAAATCGGGGGTGATCAATGCGGGAGACGGCGCCCACGAGCACCCGACGCAGGCGCTGCTCGACGCTTTCACCATCCTTCAGAAGAAGGGCCGAATCGCGGGGCTCAAAGTGGCGATCGTCGGCGATATCGGCCACAGCCGGGTGGTGCGCTCGAACATCCACCTGCTGACCAAGATGGGCGCCAAAGTAGTGGTCGCGGGACCCCGCACGCTAATGCCGGTCGAGATCGAAAAGATGGGCGTCGAGGTTGCTTACACCCTCGAAGCGGCGCTCCGCGACGCCGACGTGGTGATGATGCTGCGCATCCAGCTCGAACGGGGGGGCGGCACGGCGTTCCCCTCGGTGCGCGAGTACTTCCAGATGTTCGGCCTCTCCAAGCCCAGACTGTCTCTCGCCAAAGACGACGCGATCATCATGCACCCCGGGCCGATGAACCGCGGGGTCGAGATTTCGAGCGAAGTGGCCGACGGCCCCTGGTCGGTGATCCTGGAACAGGTCGCGAACGGCGTCGCCGTGCGGATGGCGGTTCTCTACCTCTTGTCCGGAGCGCACGAGGAGGCGAACCGATGAGTTCGATATTGATTCACGGCGGCCGGCTGATCGATCCGAGCCAGGGGCTCGACGGACAATTCGACCTGCGGATCGAAGACGGAGTGGTGGCCGAGATCGCGGAGCGGATCGAGACCTCTGGGAATGGCACGGACACGATCGACGCGACCGGCCTGATCGTCTGCCCGGGTCTGATCGACATTCACGTCCACCTGCGCGAGCCGGGCTTCGAATACAAAGAGACGGTCCAGACGGGCACCCGCGCGGCGGCGGCGGGAGGGTTCACCTCCGTCGCCTGCATGGCCAATACCGACCCGGTCCACGACAACCGCTCGGTCACCGGCCACATCATGAGCGAAGCGGCGCGCTGGGGCTACGCGCGGGTGTATCCGATCGGCGCGATCAGCAAAGGCTTGCTGGGCCAGGAGCTGGCGGAGATCGGCGAGATGGTCGGGGCCGGAGCGGTCGCGGTCTCGGACGACGGCAAACCGGTGATGAACGCCGAGCTGATGCGCCGCGCGCTGCTCTACGCCCAGCACTTCGGCATCCCGGTGATCCAGCATGCGGAAGACCTGAGTCTCTCCGGCAAGGGCGTGATGCACGAGGGGGAGTGGTCGACCCGTCTCGGCCTCGAAGGCATTCCCGGATCGGCCGAGGACGTGATGGTCGCAAGAGACCTGATCCTGCTCGACGACACGGGCGGCCGCTACCACGTCGCGCATCTGTCGACCGCGCGCAGCTTGGAGCTGGTTCGCCAGGCGAAGAAGAAGGGGATTCCGGTCACCTGCGAGGTCACGCCCCATCATCTGGTTCTGACCGACGAAGAGGTCGCACGCAGCTCTTTTTCGACCCAAACCAAAATGAAGCCGCCGCTGCGCTCCGAGGCGGACCGCCTGGCGCTGATCGAGGGCCTCCAAGACGGCACGGTCGACGCCATCGCCTCGGACCACGCGCCGCATCACGCGGACGAAAAAGACGTCGAATATAACTGTGCTCCGTTCGGCATCCTGGGGCTCGAAACCACGCTGCCGCTCTGCATGGAGCGCCTGGTCCACGCCGGGCTGATCTCGATGTCGCGCTTCATCGAGCTGCTGACGATCGGCCCGGCCCGCGCGCTGAACCTCCCAGTGGGCACGCTGGCCCCCGGCAAACCGGCCGACGTGACGATCTTCGACCCCGACCGCGAAGTGACCATCGATCCCGAAGCGTTTTGCAGCAAGGGGCGCAACACCCCGTTCGGCGGCTGGAAGCTGCGCGGCGCGGCGGTGGCTACGGTGGTGGGCGGTCGGCGGGTGGTGGTGTAGGGGCGGCCCTGCCGTCCCCAGCGCCTTCGATTTGGGTCATTCGATTCGCGGTAGGCGCACCTCGATCGTTGCTCCTCCCAACCGCCCCTCCGCCGCTCGGACGTTGCCGCCGTAGCCTTCGACGATCGCTCTAACGATCGCCAGGCCCAGGCCGGCGTGGGGGCTTGCAGCGCGGCTTTCGGAGCGGGAAGTGAAAAACCTTTCGAACACGCGCTCGCGATCGGCGGCCGGAATGCCCGGTCCTTGATCGGAGATCTCGACGCCCACCTGGGTGTCGGTCGAGCGGAGGCGCAGCGCGATCCGGCCGTCAGGCGGCGAGAAACTCGCGGCGTTGTCGAGAAGGTTTTCGAACGCTTGGGCGAGCCGATCGGGGCTCGCGCGGGTCCAGAGTTTTTCTTCGGGAGCATCGAGCTCGAAACGGAGCGTGGGGTGGAGGAGCTTGAAGCCCTCGACGAGCTTTGTGACCAGATCGCGGAGTGCCACGCGCTCCGTCGGTTCGGCTTCCAACCGTGCGTCGATCGCGGTGATCTCGCCGACGCTTCCCAGCAGACGTTCGAGGCGGGAAATCTCGGCGAGGGCGAGATCGGAGAGGCGGCGGTGCTCTTCGGCCGTGCTTTCTCCGTCGAGCAGCTCGATCGCATTGCGAATCGCCGCGAGCGGATTTTTGAATTCGTGGGCCACGTCGGCGGCGAACGATTCGATGAAACCTAGGTGACCTTCGAGCCGTGCGGTGAGCGCTTCGAGCGCGCGGGCCAGCTCGCCGATCTCGTCCCGGCGTTTCAGGCCGCGAAAGCGGCCTCTTAAACGGCCTCGCCGGTCGACCAGGTCGGCGGCCTGGGCGGAGAGGCGTGCGAGCGGCCGGCTGATCGTGGTCGCGAATAGGAGCGAGAGGAGGAATGCGGCGCCGATCGAGGCGAGCAGGATTTCGAAGATCCGGAGGCGCACGGCGTAGAGCGAGCGGAGCACCCGAACGGTCGATTGGGTGACGACCACGGCGCCGATGATTTCGCCACTGCCGCCGATTCCCCGCACCGGGATCGCGCTGTGGAGCGTGAGCGACCGCTGGCCGGGAGAGCGCTCAATACCGCCGCCGTAGCGGCCGGAAAGAGCGGCGGACAGCGCCGTCCGGAGGCCGCTATCCCGCGGACCTCTCCGTGCGTTCCCTGCCGATTCGTCACGCGATTCGAGCAGGGGCTCGAAGAAGCGAAACAGCGCGGCGCCGAGCCGGTAGATTGGGTTGCGGCGCTCGGGCGAGGCGCGGGCCGCCTCGCTTCCCGGGTCGGACGAATAACTTCGACCGGCGTCGGGTGGCGGTGGTGGTGGAGTCCCTCGGCTTGAATCCGCGAGCGGCAGGCCCGTCGCGCCATAGATCCGCAGGCGGCTTTCGGTCCGCGCTTCAAGCCGAGCGATCAGCGCCGCAGCGTCCTCGGCGGTCAAGGATTCGCGACCTCCGAGTGCCGCGGCGAGCAGGCGCCCCTGCTGGACCATTCCTTTCTCTTGTTGGGTGAGCAGCTCGCGCTCGTAGACGTCGAGGTAGAGCAATCCGGAGACCGGCAGGAAGACGAGCAGCAGGTTGAACAGCAGGAGCCGGGTCGAAAGGCGGAACATCACTCCGGCTCCCGCAGGCGATAGCCGAGGCCGTAGACGGTCTCGATCGCCTCGGCTCCGCCGGGATCGGCTTCGGCGAGTTTCTTCCTCAGGCGCTTGATGTGGCTGTCGATCGTCCGTTCGCTCACGTAAGCGTCGTACGGATAGCCGTCTTGCATCAGTTGGGCACGGGTCTTCACGTGACCGGGATGGCGGGCGAGCGCCTGAAGGAGGGTGAACTCGGTGACCGTGAGATCGAGCGAAGTGCCTGCCGAGCGGGCGCGGTAGCGCTTCGGATCGAGAGTGAGGGCACCCACGTGGAGCAGCAGCTCGGGCTCTTCGGGCTCTGCGGCGAGGGCGGCGCGGCGGAGCAGGACTTTCACTCGGGCGGCCAGCTCGCGGATCGAAAACGGTTTGCACAGATAGTCGTCGGCACCCAGCTCGAGCCCCAACACCCGGTCGAACTCCTCGTCGCGCGAGGTGACGAATAGGATCGGCAGCCGCTCCGAGAGAGCGCGCAGGCGCCGGCAGAGCTCGCGACCGTCCAGTCCGGGGAGCAGAATGTCGAGGATCGCGAGATCGGGAAGTCCGCGTTCGAACGACTGCCAGGCGGCGAGGCCGTCGGCGTACGGCTCCACCCGGTAACCCTCGCGGGCGAGCGCCGTGCGCATCGTTTCGCGCACGCCCTCTTCGTCCTCGACTAGGGCGACCCGTGCTCCCGTCTGCGGCGTCATGGCGGGCACTTTAGCCCAGCGGCCGGAGGATTCGCCGCTCGCCACATTTCCGCCACGATCTTCCTTGCTCTCTCCTTGTCGCTGCCGCTCCCGCTCCCCGGCGATGCGATCGAATCGCTTTCGAACTTGGAGCCCGGCACTCCGCCGGGCTGAATTCTTGGGGAGATGAAGCGATGTTCGAAACGGAAAGGCCGCGGAGGTGGCGCGACTCGAAGCTGTTGAAGGTTTTTGGGGTGAGCATCCTGGTTCTGCTGCTGTTGATTCCGCTCGGCATGGTCCACAGTTTGGTTCTCGAACGGCAACAGCGACAGCTGTCGGTCCAGCAGGAGGTCGCAGGGATCTGGGGCTCCACGCAAACGCTCGCCGGACCGGTGTTGTCGATTCCCTACGAATCACTCTGTCCTATGGAGGAAACGTCAAAGAACGGGACTCAGGTCTTCGTCCCGCGCCCGTGCGAAAAGCTCGCGAACTTCCTTCCCGAAACGCTCTCCGTCAAGGGTCCTATCTCTCCAGAGATTCGCTCGCGCGGGATTTTCAACGTCGTGGTCTATCGGGCGGATCTGCGGCTCGAGGGAGCCTTCGCGGTGCCGAGCTTCGACGAGCTGGTGCGTGACTCGGCTGCCGATGCGGGACCGGTCAGCAAGGTCTATTGGTCGCGGGCGTCGTTGAGCCTCGGCATCCCCGACCTGCGCGGCATCCGGGGACGGATCGACCTCGATTGGCAAGGCCGGCGGATACCGTTTGCCCCGGGCGTCGTCGATTCGGGCCTTTGGAGCGCGGGGCTCCGCGCGCCGCTCCGGCTTGGCGACGACGGCAAGTTGCCCGCCGTGGGGGAGCGGTTTCCGTTCTCTTTGAGCCTGAATCTTGCGGGTTCCGGCGGCCTGCGCCTGATGCCGTTCGGTCGCCAGACCCATATGGCGCTGCGTTCCTCGTGGCCCAGCCCGAGCTTCGTCGGTGCATTTCTGCCGGAAACGCGGGCGATCCGCAAGGATGGTTTTCAGGCGGCTTGGAACGTTTCATATTACGGCCGGAGCTTCCCGCAACATTGGACCTCGGGAGAGACCGCGGCCCTTTCGGAGACGATCAACGGGTCTTCCTTCGGAGTCGACTTCGTCCAGCCGGTCGACATCTATCAGCAGACCGAGCGGTCGGTGAAATATGGCGCGCTGTTTCTGGTGCTCACGTTCGTGACGTTCTTCCTCTTCGAGCTGTTTCAGCCGATCCGGGTCCATCCGGTCCAATATCTGATGGTGGGATCGGCGCTCTGCCTGTTCTACGTGCTGCTGCTGTCGATCGCGGAGCAGCTCTCTTTCGGGAGAGCGTATCTCGTGGCTGCGGGAGCGACGGTCGCCCTCTTGGGCGCCTACGCCGCCGCCGTATTGCGGAGCTTAAGAAGGGCCGCTGTTTTTGCCGGAGTGCTCGGCCTTCTCTATGCCTACTTGTATGTCCTTCTCCAGGCCGAGGACTACGCGCTGCTGCTCGGCTCGATCGGACTGTTCCTGATTCTTGCGCTGGTGATGCTGATCACCCGGCGGGTGGATTGGTACGGATCGACGGCGGTGCCTGCTCAAGCCGCGGTCGCAGGGCCCTGACGAATCGAAACCGGACGGAGACGCGTAGAATGTTCTCCGTCCGGTCCTTCCTCCTAGGGGAACGCCGCCGGAGGTGCGATCTCGGGGAAGGAAAGGCGCTCATGCTCGGCATCGACGATTGGCTGGTGGGACAACACGCATCGGGAACTATGGCGTTGCTGGTCGCGCTGCTGCTCGGCCTGCGGCATGCGACCGATCCGGATCACCTGACAGCGGTCTCGACGCTGGTCCTGTCCGACCGGCGGCAGGGCACCCGCCGCGCGAGCTGGCTCGGTCTTTCTTGGGGCCTTGGGCACGCGACGACGCTATTCGTCTTCGGCCTGCCGGTGATTCTCTTTCGCAGCTATCTTCCCGAGGCGGTCCAGGCGGGTGCCGAGATCGTGATCGGCATCGTGATCGTGGCTCTCGCGGTGCGGCTCCTGGTGCGCTGGCGCCGTGGCGCGTTTCATGCCCATCCGCACGAGCACGAAGGGCAATCGCACGCCCACCCCCACGCCCACGAGCTGCGCGCTGCGGAGGACCACGCTTCGAAGCAGGCCCACGGTCACCGGCATGCCGAGACCCTCGGCCGCTCGCCGCTCGCCGCATTCGGCATCGGCATGCTGCACGGCGTCGGGGGGTCGGCGGCGGTCGGGGTGCTGCTGGTCGGAGCCGTCGCCAGCCGCGGTGAAGGCGTTATCGCGCTGTTTCTTTTCGCCGCCGCCACGGCGGTCTCGATGGCGCTCGTCTCGTCGGCCTTCGGCTACGCCCTAGCGCGCGGGCCGCTCTCGCGGCTGCTTTTGCGCTGGGTGCCGATCTTCGGAGCGTCGGGGATTCTGTTCGGCCTCTGGTACGCGCTCGACGCTCTGCGCGGCCTCACCGCCGGCTAGCCACAAGCCCTAAAAACAAACCGGCGCCCGAGGAGATCGGGGCGCCGGGGAAGATCTTTTGGCGCTGGAAGCGCCCCTTCGGAGGAATCTACTCGTCGCCCGATTCCGCCTGGCAATTGACCAGCTCTTTGCTGGTGATCGTCCAGGTTCCCTTGCCGCCGCAGATGTCGACCGCTTCCACGACGCACTCGTCGCCGTCTTCGTCGACCAGCTTGACGTCGTAGGTGTCGCACGGAATGTTGGTGAGCTTGAACGACTCGCCCTTGCCGATGACGTTCTCGTCAAGCTGGTCCGCGCCCCATTTGTCGGTTTCAGAGGGCGCCAGGAAGAACTGGTGGATTTCCCACTCGCTCTGGTTTGCGACGGTCACGGTGGCACTGGCTGCGGAAGCGACGGTGGGAAGGGTGAAAGCGAGAGCGCACAAGGCGCCCACGAACAGCGCTGACTTCTTCAATGGATTCTCCTTTCAGGGTAGGACATGAGAATACCACGGCGGCGCGGTAGAATTCATCGCGATGTGGCCTTCCCTCCGTAGTTTTTCCATCTCTTTTCTGCTTGCCGCCCCGGTCCTTTCGCAGGCCCAATCCGTACCCTCGGCCCATTTTGCCGTGCCCATCGACGTCGTCGATGGCAAAGGCCGTCCGGTCGAAGACCTAACCCTCGGGGACCTGGAGCTGACGGTCGGCGGGGCTCCGCAGAGGACCGCGGACCTCGGCGCCCCCTCTAAGACTTCAACCTGGCGGATCGTGCTCTATTTCGACCGGGTGACGACCGGCACGCGCTCTCTGCGCGCCGCGGCCGATGCGCTGATCGAGCAGCTTCCGGCGCTGGTGGCGCTCGGCGAGGTCGAGCTGGTGGTGGCCGAGCCGGAACCGCGCGAGCTGGTTCCGCCGACCCGCGCGGTAGCGCCGCTCGAAGAGGCGCTCGCCCAGCTGTTCGTGACGGCCGAAGGGCGCGACGATCTACGCCAGGCCCGCGCCCGGTTCGCCGCTCGGGAACCGGCGCCGGGCGATCTTCCGGGGGCCGATGCCAAAGACGCTCTCGGCACCGAAGAGCGGATTGCGCTGCGTCAACAGGATCGTTGGCTGGAGCTTCTGGCCCGGCCGTCTGCGGAGCCGATCGAGGGGGCCGGGTTCTCTTCGAGCCGAAGACCGCGCGCGATCTTTTGGGTGAGCGATGGCTACGACGTCGATCCGGCGCCTGCTTACGGCGTTTTAAGAACGGGCGCACCGCCGCTCGACCGGGCTTCGCGGGCGACGGCGGAAGCCGCCGCCGAGCTGGGATGGACCGTCTTCGCGCTCCGGCTCGGGGACGAGAAACTGCCCGACACCCGGCGCTGGGGGCTGGCGCCGATGCAAGGCGGCCTCGGCGGTCGCGTGAGCCTGCCGGTGCCGATTCGCCCGATCGAGCCGACCGTGCCGCTTCCTTCGCTCGCCGACCCGGAACGGTCGTTGCGCCGGATCGCCGAGGTAACCGGGGGAGGGTTTGCCGCGACCCGGGCGGAGGTGGGCGCCCTCGTCGCTTCGTTCGGCCGGCGCCGCCAGCTTTCGTGGGACGGCCCGGTGCTGCCGGCCGGAGGCTCGGCGACGATCGAGGTGCGGGCGAAAAAAAGCGCAAGGATCGTCCGCGCCCCTTTCCGGATCGGAGCGGGAATACCGGCCGAGGTGGCGGCGGCGCGCGGCAGAGCGTTGCTCGCGGGCGAGGATTTGGACGTCGAATTCGACCTGCGCGCCGAGGAGATCCCGGGGGTCCCCGCGGAAGTTTCCGCGACGCCCGGGACATCCTCCACCAGCGGGACGGCGACCCCGGCGCGGATCGAAGCGCGGATCGAGGCGGTCCCAGGTGCTCCGGCTCTTCGCTACACGCGGCTCGTCGATTTGTTCGCGGCGCCCGAAGCGCTCGCACCGCCGGTAAATGTGCCTCCCGCCGGGACTTCCGGCGAGGCTTCCGGCGTTCGGGTGGAGAGCTGGCCGCTGGCACCCGGCGACGCGGGGGGCGGCGTGCTGATCGTCGACGATCCGGCCACCGGCCTGTTGGGCGCCTCGTTGATCGAACGATCGGAGATCCCGGGTGCGCCCACCCGAGAGGACATCGCCGAAGTCGACGCCACCGCGCCGGGAACCGGTGCGGCCCCGACCGCCCGGCGGCCGAAGAACGGTCTCTCGGTCAGGATCCTCCGGCCGCTGCCGGGCAAGGCCGAAGGTCCGGTCGAGGTCGAAGCGGAGGTCCGCATGGCGCCCGACGCGCGGCTCGATCGAGTCGAGTTCTTCTGGAACGACGAGCTGGCGGCGACCGCCTATATAGCGCCGTTCAAGCGGGCGGTACCGGTTCCGCGGGGCGGTCCGGTGGGATTCCTACGCGTCGCGGCGCGCTTGGCCGACGGCACCGTGGTCGACGACGCGGTGCTGATGAACGCGGGCGCCTCCGGAGAGCGGGTGGACGTCCGGCTGGTCGAGGTGCCGGTGGTGGTCACCGATCGTGCCGGCCACCCGGTGCGCGGCCTGGTGCGCGAGGATTTCCGGTTGAAGAGGAACGGTACCGCGCAGGAGATCGCGGGCTTCGCGGATGCCGGCGATTTGCCGCTCACCTTGGCGCTCGCGGTCGATTCCTCTGCCAGCATGTTCTTGAAATTGCCGCGGGTGGAGCGGGCGGCGCGCTCGCTGCTGACCTCTTCGCTCGCGTCGCGCGACCGCGCGCTGCTGATCGATTTCGACAGTACGCCGCGCCTGCTCGCGCGCCCGACCCGCGATTTTCTCGGCGTGGCCGAGGCGCTCTCTTCGCTCCACGCCGACGGCGGCACGGCGCTTTGGAGCGCGGTGACCTTCAGCCTCCGCGAGCTGGCGGGCGTCGCCGGCAGAAAGGCGCTGGTCGTCTATTCCGACGGCGTCGGCGAGGAGGACCCGACCTCATATGGCGACTGCCTGCGCGCGGCGCGTGCGAGCGGCATCCCGGTCTATCTGATCCTTTCCTCCTCGATCTCGGCGCGGAAAGCCGGCTCGCTGCTGCGCGAGCCGTTGGGCGAAAAGCTGGAACGGCTGGCCCACGCGACCGGCGGCGACGCGATCTTTCTCGACGCGAGCCTGGGCGCCGATCCGGGGCCGACCGACGATCTGTCCTCGGTCTACCGCCGGATTCTGGCCGAGCTGCGCAGCCAATACGTGTTGACGTTTTATCCGCCGGAAGGTAGCAGCGAGGCTTGGCAGAACCTTTCGGTCGAGGTCAAGAAACCGGGCCTCTCGGCCCGCGCCTTGGAGGGGTACGTCCCGCGCCGGTCAGCGCAGTAAATTAAGGTTGCGTCACCAGATCCAGCAGCGCTGTTCCGGCGGTCTCACCATCGCCGATCCGGCCTTGCAGGCGAAGGCTTGTTGGAACTCCGGCGCATTGGACAGCGGCCCGATCACCCGGTACTTGGCGGTCGGGTGCGCGTCCGTCTTCACCATTTGACGCTCCAGCTCCAAGCTCTCGGCGCCGCCGCGGAACTGGCCCCAGGCGAGGAAGAACTGCTGTTCGGGGGAAAAGCCGTCGATCTCCGGCAGCGGGTGGTCCTGCATCGATCGCCGAAGGGCGCGATACGCGATGCGCATGCCGGCTAGATCTCCGAGCGCCTCGCCGAGAACCTGCTTGCCTGCCAGGTGAACGCCGGGCTCGATCGCATAACCGTCGTATTGATCGACGGTGCATTGGCCGATCCGTTCGAACGCGTCGAGGTCGGCCTTCGTCCACCAGTTGCCCGGATGCCCGGTCGAGTTGAATTCTCTGCCCAGTTCGTCGATCGCGTGCGTCAGGTCGTGTGCGATCCCGATGCCGATCGCGCCGTAGTTCACGGCGTCCGAAGCGGCGAGGTCGAACGCCGGCTCTTGCAGAAAGCCGGCCGGCAATCCCATCACGTTGAGCTGGATATCGATGTACGCACCGGGCGACGACGGCGGCAGTTGCCAGAAAGCGCGGCTTGTGTGCTGTCCCACGCGCTTGCGCTGGGCCTCGACGCCGAAGCGTCGAGCCGCGGCCACGTCGACCCAGAACGCGTCCCGCCGAATGACGAGCGCCGAGGTGTCGGTCCACGCGTCGGGATAGCCCACCATCACCTCGAAGGTGGCAATCTTCGCGAGGGCCTGCTGTTTGGCCGTGTCGGACATCCATTTCATCTCGCCGAGGTCGTCTTTCAAAACCGCGAGCAGGTTGGCGACCATCTCCTGGACCTTCGCCTTGGCCGCGGGAGGGAAGTAGCGCTCGGCGTACACGCGGCCGAGGGGCTCGCCGAGCAAGGCCTCCGTCAATTCGAGACAGGCCGTCGCGCGGGATTCACTCGCGACGGCTCCGGACTCATCGGCGAACGGCTTCGAGAGCCACGGTGCCGCGGAATCGAGCAGGTGCCAGGTCAGGTAGGCCTTCCACGTCTCCACCGGCGTTGCCTGAAGCTCTCGGTCCACTCGTTCGAGAAACGCCGGCTCTGCGACGTTGACGTCGATCCGCGGGAGCGAGGCCTCGGCGAAGTAGGTTTTCCAGTCGAAATTCTTCGCGAGTTGCGAGAGCTGGGCGAAGGTGAATTTGTGCGCCGTCGCCGCAGGATCGGCGGCTGCATCGGGCGCCAGGCTGGCCTCGGCCAGGTGGGTTTCGAGCGCCAGGATCTCGTCTGCTGCCTTCTCCGCCGCCAGGGCCTTCATTCCAGAGAGGGCAAGAACCTTGGCCACGTGCGCCCGATATTTCGCGCGAACTTCCACAAATGGCCGCTCGGGCTTCAAGTAGTCGTCACGGCCGGGCAACCCCAGACCTCCGGCCGCGATGTTTGCGACGACGCTTTGGGGATCGTGGAAGTCGGAGGCGGCGGTGAACGAGAATGGGGAGGGGATGGCGATCTCGTGCAGCCGGCGGATCATGCGCTGGACGCCTTGGGTATTCTGGACGCCGGCGATCTCGGCGAGCCATGGAGCGAGCGGGGCAACGCCCAAGGCGTCGATCGCCGGCTCGTTCATGCACGCCGCGAAGGAGTCGCCGAGCTGCTGCTCGACGCTGCCACGGGGCCGATCCGCCTTCGCGGCCAGTTCTTCCAGAAGGGCCGTCAACTGCCGCCGGTTCGTCTCGCGCCCCGCCGTCCGTCGGCTCCAGCGCTGTTCCCCTTTCGGGATGGGGTTTTTCGCGCGCCACGAGCCGTTGGCGAACGCATAGAAGTCGGTGCACGGGTCCGCGGCACGATCCAGGTCGCCGACCTCGATGCCTTTCGGCGCGGATACCGGAGCGGCGGAGATCGGCGCGACTTCCGCGGCCCCTGCAATCCCTCCAAACACCGCGATCGTCGCGACGACGATCCACGCGTTGCGGGTGGTGCTCATGCCGCTCTCCTTAGAAGAGGAACCTGTAAAGCGGCGATCACCGCCGCGGTGTCGACGACCGTGGCGAACTCGCCATGAAGGTCCGCCAGAGCGATCGCGTGAATCTGCTCCGCCGGGTGCTCGACGCCATCGGGCCCGACGCGATCGAAGGTTGCCGTGGCATCGGAGACGACCCAGGTCGCAAATCCCAGGTTGCCGGCCATCCGCGCGGTGGTCGAGATGCAGTGATTCGTGGTGAGCCCGACGATCACCAGGCCGCGACACCCGGCGTGCCGCAGATCGTCCTCCAGCGACGTGCCGATGAAGGCGCTGTTGACCCGCTTTTCGATCACCGCCTCGCCCGCGACCGGAGCCGTCTCGGGTTTGAATTCATTGCCGCGCTGACCGGGCCGCAGCGGTGACCAGGGATCGGTGGAAATGTGCTTGACGTGGATAACCGGCCGGCCGGCCGCGCGCCAAGCGCGCAGCAGCTCAAAAGCACGCGGCTCCAGAGACGGATTGTTGCGCCGGCCCCAGCGCGGCTCGTCGAAGCCGAGCTGAAGATCGACGACCAGAAGGGTGGTGCCCTGCGGTTGGTTGGAAAGCATGGGCTCACGGTACGGGTTCATCGCCCGCTCACCCAAACGCCGATGCCGCCGATCGGTAATGCCGATGATAGGTTCGCGCGGTGAAGAGCGAGCTGGAGCTGCGGCATCTGCGCGTCTTTGCGGCTGTGGTGGAGGCCGGAACCCACGCCCGCGCGGCCCGAGCGCTCGGTCTGTCGCAATCGACGGTCTCCGAGACCCTCAGTTCTCTGGAGCGCACTCTGGGTGTCGAGCTGTTCCGCAAGTCGGGGAAGGGCGCATCGGCACTCTCGCCCTCCGGCGAAGTCCTGCTCGGGTACGCTCGCCGGATGTCCGCGCTGAGCAGCGAGCTGGTCGGGGCGATCGCCGACGCGTCGCCCGGCGTCAAGGCAACGCTGGGGATTTCGGCCGTCGAGTCGATCGGCGCCTACGTGCTTCCCAACCGGCTGGCTGCCCTTCGCGCGCGCTGGCCTTCGGTGCGGGTGGAGGTGCAGACCGGCAGTTGCGGCGAGATCCGCGAGCGGGTTGCAGCGGGCGAGTGCGACCTCGGCCTGGTGCTCGAACCGGAGAACGGTCCTGAGCCCGGCGCGTTCCTCGCGAAGGCACGCCTGCTGATTCTCGGTGCCCCTGGTCATCCGTTGGTGCGCGGCACGGCTGGGGTGGGCGGGGCGACCGGAGTGGGCGCGGTGGCCGCCGTGGACCTGCTTCGGCGCTGCGACTTCTACATGTGCGATGCGGGGGGTAACTACCATCAGACGCTGCGCCAGCACTTCGAGGCGGCCGGTGTACCAGCTCCCCGGATGCAGGCGATGGGCACCATCGAGGGAGTGAAGCGCGGAATTCTGACCGGCGGATCGGCGCTCGGCCTGTTGCCCGAGCACGCCGTCGAGTCGGAGCTGAGAGACAACGTGCTCGCCGAGGTGCGCGTGAATCCGGCATTGCCCTCCGTGGTGCTGCGAGCCGTGCTGGCGCCCGGCGCGCGCTCGCCGGTGGCGGACGACCTGATCGAGGCTTTGCGCGGCTCGCCGCAGAGCGGTCTGCTGCTCACGGCCGCCGCGGCCGCCGCGACGATCGAGGGCGAAACGGCCCGCACCCGGCCGCGCCCGCGATAACTTGCGGCCGGCTCCGCCGATTTGCCACAATGCGGTTTCGAGCGCGAGATGTTTCTCCCGCGCCTCCAGCTCTCCCGGGTCTTCAATCCTCCGGAAAACGAGGGAACCCCATGTCCGAAAAGATCCAGTTCTTCCTGCCCGGCCCGACCTACGTCCTCGACGCGGTCCGGCAGGCGATGACCCAGCCGATGGTCGGCCATCGTTCCGCGGGCTTCAAGACGTTCTACGTCAATCTTTCGGCGAAGCTGCCGAAGTTGCTCCGCACCGCGGGCGACGTGATGGTCGCCTCCGGCAGCTCGACGCTGGTGATGGAGGCGGCGGTCGTCTCGTGCGTTGCCACCTCGGTGCTCAACCTGACCTGCGGCGCGTTTTCCGAGCGCTGGCACAAAATCAGTAAATCGGTCGGCAAAGACGCCGACAAGCTCGCGTTCCCCTGGGGCCAGCCGGTCGATCCGGATCTCGTCAAGAAGGCGCTCGAACGGAAGCGCTACGACGCGATCACGGTCGTCCACAACGAGACCTCGACCGGCGTGATGAGCCCGATCGCCGAGATCGCCAAGGTCGTTCGCGAGTCGAGCGACGCCCTGGTGATCGTAGATGCGGTTTCCTCGCTGGGCGGCGCGCCAGTCGAAACCGACGCCTGGGGGATCGATATCTCGCTGGCCGGAACCCAGAAGGCGATCGCGGTGCCGCCCGGTCTCACCGTCTTTACGCTCTCCGACCGCGCCGCCGAACAGGCGGCCAAAGTGCCGTTCCGCGGGTTCTACACCGACCTGCTCAACTATCGCGACAAGCACCGCGAGGGGGGCTTCATCACCACCCCCGCGATCCCGTTGCTCTATGCCCTCGACCGCCAGATGGACGTGATTCTCGAAGAGGGGATGGAGGCGCGCTGGGAGCGCCACGCGCAGCTGCAAAAGCAGACCGCCGATTGGGCGGCGGCGCGCGGCATCGCCTACGCCTCGGCCGAGGGGTGCCGCTCGCACACCGTGAGCTGCTTTCTTGCGCCCGATGGGCTCGATCCGCAGGCGCTGGTCAAAGCGCTCACTGCGCGGGGAACGACGATCGGCGGCGGCTACGGCGATTGGAAGCCGACGACTTTCCGAATCGGCCACATGGGCGAAGTGCGCGAGACCGATCTGACCGCACTTCTGGCTCAAATCGACGAAGAGATGGCACGGCTCATGGCTCCGCTGGCTCCAATGACTCCCGCCGCGGTCGGAGCTTAAAGTCCAGATGCCGAAGATCCTGATTGCCGACCAGCTCGATCCGTACGGTCTCGACCTCCTCGCCAAGGCGGGCGCGGAGATCCGCGTGGTCCGAGACGACGAGCGCGGCCGGCTGGCCGAGCTGATCGCCGACGTCGACGCGCTGGTCGTCCGGAGCGCCACCAAGGTCACCGCGGATCTCCTGCGCGCGGGTAAGAAACTCAAGGTGGTCGGCCGGGCGGGCGTGGGCGTCGACAACGTGGACGTTCCCGCGGCGACCGAGCTGGGCATCCAGGTGGTGAACGCACCGACCGCGAACCTCACCTCGGCGACCGAGCACAGCCTGGCGCTGCTGCTCGCGCTCGCCCGGCAGATTCCGGCGGCGGACGCCTCGATGAAGCGGGGGGAGTGGGACCGGAAGACCTTCCTCGGTGTCGAGCTGGAAGGGAAGACCTTAGGCGTCGTCGGCTTCGGCCGGATCGGCCAGAAAGTGGCGGAGCGGGCCAAGGCGTTCGGAATGAAGATCATCGCCTCCGATCCGTTCCCCAACGCGGACGCCGCCCGGCGGTTGGGGGTCGAGCTGGTGTCGATGGACGAGCTGATTGCCCGAGCAGACGCCTTGACGCTCCACACCCCGTTCACCGCGGAAACCAGGAACGTCATCTCGCGCGAGCGGATCTTCGCCATGAAGCCGGGGGCGCTGTTGGTCAACTGCGCTCGCGGCGGCCTGATCGACGAGGAGGCGCTGCTCGAAGCGCTCGACGCCGGGCGGATTTGCGGCGCGGCATTCGACGTCTACATCGAAGAGCCGCCCAAAGATCGGCGGCTGGCTCACCATCCCAAAGTGGTCGCCACCCCGCACATCGGCGCCCAGACCAGCGAAGCGCAAAAGCGGATCTCGGAGGAGACCGCCCAAAGGCTGCTCGCGGTGCTCGGAATGTCAATGCCCGCGGCGGCCGTGGCCGCGGGGGTTCCCTCGGACGGTGCCAAGAGAGTCCGGGTCGGAGTGATCTTCGGCGGCCGGAGCGTCGAACATCAGGTCTCGCTCCGCTCCGCGCGCACGGTGTTGCAGGGCCTCGAAGCAGCCGGGTACGAACCGGTGCCGCTGGCGGTCGCCGAGGACGGCTGCTGGCTGTCGCCGGAGGAATCGGCGGCGATCCTCAAGAGCGACGCGGCGGCCGTGCCAAAGGTCGGCAAACCGGTCGCATCCACCTTGGGCGCTCTCACCGGCGCGAGGGTCGAGGCGCTCTTTCCGATCGTCCACGGCACCTGGGGAGAAGACGGCACGCTCCAGGGCCTGTGCGAGATGCTCGACCTGCCCTACGTCGGTCCGGGGGTCGCGACCAGCGCGCTCGCGATGGACAAGCTGCTCGCCAAGCGCCAACTGCGCGCGGCGGGCGTGCCGGTGGTGGACGACGAGCCGGTCACGCGCGCCGGATTCGAAAGCGACCCCGGCGATATCCTCCGCCGCGCCGCGCGCTTTGCCTATCCGCTGTTCGTCAAGCCGAGCGTCGGCGGATCGAGCGTCGGCGTGGCGAAAGTCGACCGGCCCGAGGATCTGGCCGAAGCCGTGGCGTTCGCGCTGCGGTTCGACGAAAGCGTCCTGGTCGAGCGCGGGGTCGCCGGGCGCGAGCTGGAATGCGCGGTCTTGGGGGGAGCCGGTCGGCTCGAAGCCTCGGCGGTGGGGGAGATCGTCCCCGGCAACGCGTTTTACGACTACGCGGACAAGTACCTGCAAGACACCGCGCGCCTGATCGCGCCGGCCGAGATTCCGAAGGAGATCGAAGACCGCCTCCGCGCGCTGGCGGTCGCCGCCTTCGGAGCGCTCGGCGGCTCGGGGATGGCGCGGGTCGATTTCTTCCTCGAAGGCGAGAATCTCTACGTCAACGAGATCAACACCCTTCCCGGCTTCACCAGCATCTCGATGTACCCCCGCCTCTGGGGACTCTCGGGCCTCACGTTGCCGCAGCTCGTCGGCCGCCTGGTGGAGATCTCGATCGAACGCCATGCCGAGCGCCACCGGCTGGACGCCGGAATCAAGCAGTTCCTCTCCGAACTGGCTTGAAACCCTTAGGATTGCGCCGTGCATTTCGCCCATTTCTCCGACCTGGTCCTCGCCCGCGCCCGCCAAGCCTCCCCGCTCGTCCTCGGGTTAGATCCCGATTTCGCCTTGATGCCGCCGGAGCTCCGGCCGGCCGAGGGCGCGGGCGGCGAGGAGATCGTGCGCCGCCTCGTCGCGTTTACCGAGCAGGTTCTCGAAGCGGCGGCGCCGTTTTGCTGCGCGGCCAAGCCCCAGAGCGCATTTTTTGAGCAGCACGGGAGCGCAGGCGTCGCGGCGCTCGCCCGGTGCCTGGCGAAGATCCGCGCCGCGGGGCTGCCGATTCTGCTCGACGTCAAACGGGGCGACATCGGCTCGACCGCCACGGCGTACGCCCGCGCGTATCTTGGCGAAACGGATCTTGCCGCCGATGCGATCACGGTGAATCCGTTTCTGGGTGGCGACTCCCTCGCGCCGTTTTTCACCGCGTCGAAAAGCTCCGGCAAGGGAGTCTTCGTGCTGGTGAAGACCTCGAACCCCGGCTCGCGCGACCTGATGGATCTGGAGATCGCCGAAGGCACCGTCTCCGCGCGCCTCGCGCGACAGGTGGAGGAGGAGGCGGCCAAGTCGATAGGCGAAAGCGGCTACGGCCTGGTGGGCGCCGTCGTCGGCTCGACTTATCCCGCCCAGGCGGCGGCGCTGCGCCAATTGATGCCCCACGCGCCGATTTTGGTACCCGGTCTGGGGGCGCAGGGCGGTTCGCTCGATGCGGTTCGCGCGGTTGCGGACGCCAAAGGCGGGGGAGTGCTGGTGCCCGTCTCGCGCGGACTCACCTACCCGGGCGTCGAAGAGATCGCGGCGGCGGGCGGGTACGTTGCCGCAGTGCGGGCGAACGCCGAGCGCTATGCTGCCGAGTTGAACGGGGCGCTCGCTGCTTAGGCGAGGCGGGTCGAAAGCGCCTCGTACTCCTCCGCCGTATCCACGTCCGACACCGCCCCTGCGTCGTCCACCGCGATCGTGATTGTCCGCGCGGCGAACCGCTCGCGGAGCTGTTTCAAACCGATCGACGGATCGAGCGTCGGGATCTCCGCCACCGCCTCCGGAGCGATAGCGAGCGGGTGGCCGTTTTGGCCCCGATAGGTAGGCCAAGCGAGCGCGCTACCCGAAGCGTCGAGAGAGGCGAGCGTCGCGCGGATCGTTTCCGCCTGGAGTGCCGGCAGGTCGGCGGGGGAGATCAGCAGCGGCTCGCGCCAACCTTCCGGGCCGCCCACCGCCGCGAGGCCGGTTACGATCGACGAGAGCATCCCCCGTTCGGGATCGGGGTTGATCGCGAGGATCAGCCCGGACCGGCGCACCCAATCCTGAAGCGGCAGATCGGCGGGGGAGGCAACGACGACGATCCGTTCCACCCCTGCGGCTCGGAAGCTCGCGACCAGCGAGCCGATCACCGTGCTGGCTCCAAACGGAAGCAGCAGTTTCGGCTGGCCCATCCGGCGGGAGGCTCCGGCTGCGGGGAGGAGGGCGATCGCCATGTTGGAGAGTCTACGGCGAGAAGAGATACGGCCCGCCTCTCCGGTCGTAGTGCCGGAGAGGCGGGCGGGGGGAGCCGCTACTTCTTGTACGTCAAGCTCAGCAGCGAGCGCCGGGCGATCAGGTCGCCGCCGAAGGACTGGTAGGCCTCTTCGTCGAACAGGTTCGAGACCGAGAGGCCGAGCGTGAGGGTGGCGGAGAGGTCGTAGTTGGCGTTCACGTCGACCGAGGTGTAGGCCTTCACGTCGCCCTGGAAGGGGCCGGTGACCCAGCGGAACTTGTCGGTGAAGCGGAAGCTCGTCTCCGCGTTCCAGCGGTCGGCGAGGTAGCCGAGGCCTAAGGCTCCTTTGTTTTTCGGGCTGTTCGGCAACAGCAGGCGGTCGAGGCCCGGCTGGCTGTTCTGGATGTCGAAGTCGAACCAGGAGTAGGCGGCGTTGACGTTCCAGTGGCTGTTGACCGACCAGTTGAGACCGAGGTCGACGCCTTGGGTGTCGACGGCGCCGAAGTTGGTGTAGGAGACCGCGCCCAGGATCGGCGTGCCGTCGAGGTTGTTGCTGAGGACGAAGAAGTTGTTGCCGAGCGCGGCCCGGAGGCGGCTGAGCAGCAGCGCAGCCACCGGAGCCGGGAGCCCGGCGGGCGCCTGGTAGAGGCCGAAGTTGGGGTTCAGCCGGCCGAGCGGCGTGCCGAAGTTCGGCAGCAGGTCGGTGATGAAGTTCTCATTCTTGCTCTTGTAGTACTCGGCCGTGAGCACCGCCTGGTTGCCCAGGATGCCGGTGTAGCCGAGCTCATAGGTCTTCACCTCTTCGAGGCTGAGATCCTTGTTGCCGAGCGCGAGCACCCGCGTGTTCGCCGTGGCCACGTTGTTGTCCGGATCGAAGCCGCAGGAGACGCCGGCCGAGCGGCAGATCGCCTCGAACGGCGACAGGTTGATCGGCGCCGCCACGTCGGCCTGGAGGAAGAACTCCGAGTAGTTGGCGACCTGGAAGCCCTCGTTGTACGAGGCGCGGAGCGTATGGTTCGGGCGCACCGCCCAGACCAGCGAGCCCTTCGGCGAGAAACGCGCCTTGTGCAGGTCGCTGTCGTCGTAGCGGCCGGCGACCACCAGCTTCAGAGCGTCGGTCAAGTTCCAATCGACCTGGCCGTAGCCGGCGTACGATTTCGCGCTGACCGGGTTGAAGATCAGCGTCTGGCGCCCGGTGCGCGGGTCGCGGCTGTCGATGTTCTCGTCCTGGTAGCTGCCGCCGAGGACGATGCGCGCCTTGTCGTTGGCGACGCCCCAGTAGGTCTGCCCTTCGAGGTTGAAGTTGTCGTCGTCGAGCGAGACGTTGTTGCCGGCGGAAAGGGCGGTCTGCCGCTCGGCGTTCCTCTTGTTGTAGGAGGTGAGGAAGTTGAAATGGTCGCGCGAGTAGTCGAGCCGCGCGAAATCGCGCTTGACGTCGACCAGCTGGACGCGGCCGATGCCGGTCTGGAACACCGGTCCCGAGATGTCGGCGCGGCCGATCTCGGCGGTCAAGAGCGCTCCGCCCCCCTCGAAATAGCGGTCGATTCTTGCCTCGCCGAACTTGATGTCGTCATCGTCTTCGGGGTTCAACTTCACCCGCTCCTGCGGCAGGCAGTCGGTCTGGGCCGAGGTGGTGCAGGGCCGCGAGTACTCGGCCTTGCCGTTTCGCGAGACGGTGAAGTCGCCGCTCTGGCGCAGGCCGGCGAGAACCTTGAAGTAGGTCGCGTCGTTGATCGCCCCGGCGTAGCGGCCGTCGAGGTTCAGGGTGGAGAGCTCCCCGCCGGTCGCGCGCAGCAGCAGTCCGCGGCTGTCCTTCGGCCGGCGGGTGATCAGGTTGAGCACGCCCGAGGAGGCGTTGGCGCCATAGAGCGCGGCGGAGGGGCCGCGCACCAGCTCGGCCTGCGCCAGGTCGTCGAGCGGGAAGGAAACCGCCGCCCACTCCTGCGCGCCGAGGAACGGCACCGACGGATCACGGCCGTCGATCAGGGTCGCGACGCGCCGGTTGAGCGAGCTGTTGAAGCCGCGGGTGTTGAAGTTGAAGTCGTAGACGCCACTCTGCGTGACTTCCGCGCCCGGGGTGAATTCGAGCAGCTTCGGCAGCTGGGCGTGGGTCGCTTCGCGGGCGATCTGCTCTTCCGAGACGATGGTCACCGCGGCGGGCGCCTCGGTGATCTTCTCGTTCTGCCGCGAGGCGGAAAAGACGGTGATCGTGTCGACGAACGAGACGTCCCAGTCGACGCTCTTGTCTACCGTCTTGGTCTTTCCCGCGGCGACCTCGACGCCCGAGGCGCTGTCGGTCGAATCGCCCGCGGTAAAGCTCAGCTCATAGCTGCCGGCCGGCACGCTGGAGAAGGAGTAGCGGCCGTTGGAGTCGGTGAGCGTCGCCTGCGAGGTCGACTGGATCACCACGGTGACCCCGCCGATGCCCGTGCCGTCCTTACGGGTCAGGCGCCCTTCGATTCGCCCATTGCCTTGTGCGAGAAGGGCCTGGGTGCAGAGCCCGGCGATGAAGGCGAACAGCAACGCGGTGAGCGAACGTCTCGATAGGTAGATCATCTGTCGATTCCCCTTGAAGATATGGATCGAGCCTGCGGCCACGTGGGAGGCCGCCGCTAGATCCGAATCCGACTCTAAAGCCCGAGAGCTGGCCTGCAATGGTAGCGCGGCCAGGGCCGGCGTCAAGGGGCGGTGCGGAGAGGTCGGCGTCCGACCGACCTTTCCCTCGTGCGCGCTCCCTCCGCCGGGGGCGGTTTGACGAAACCGCTTACAGCGTTCAAAGTTCCGCCCGATTTCGTTCAAGAAGAGGAGATCGGGAACATGTCGGGAGATTCTCCGCGGCTGGCGGCTGGGCGCAAGCGAGCGCTTTTTCGGATCCTGCCTGCGGCCCTTGCCGGTCTGCTCGGTTCGGGGTTGGCATGCTCTGGAAATTTAGCGCGGAGCGCACCGGCCGGCCGGCGGGCGGCGGCCGTCAATTGCGCCGAGGGGGCGGGACTCGCCGTCGTGCCGCTGCCGTTACCCCACGGTTGGCGCCGTTCGCGGTTGACGCGAGACTACGTGCGCGGGCGGTATGACGCCCAAGCGACGTCGCTACGTTTCGTGCCCAGGATGATCGTCCTGCACTGGACCGAGCTGCCCGACCTCGCGGCGCTCTGGAACGCGTTCCGTCCCGCGACGATTCCGCCCTCGCGCCCGGAGCTGTTGTCCGCGGGGCGCGTCAACGTCGCGTCTCAGTTCGTGGTCGATCGCGACGGCGCGATCTACCGGCTGCTGCCCGAGACCGCGATCGCCCGCCACACGATCGGCCTCAACCGAGCGGCGATCGGGATCGAAAACGTCGGCGGCAGCGAGGCGCCGCTGACCGAATGCCAGGTGCGCGCGGACGCCAAGCTGGTGACGGACCTCGCGGCGCGACATCCGACGATCCGCTATCTGATCGGCCACCACGAATACGGCCGCTTTCGCGGCACGCCGCTTTGGGAGGAGCGCGATCCGACCTACTTCACGAGCAAGGTCGATCCGGGGGACGAGTTCATGTCGGCGGTCCGGGCGCGGGTCGCGCCGCTTCGTCTGGGTGCCGAGTACGCAACGGTTCCGCCCTGACGCCTCACCCATTTCCCCGATGATCCCTCCCTCGGGCCGCACATTTCGTGCGGTCGAGTCGATAAATCTAAAGAGGAGACGAATATATGTCCGCTTCCACTCCGAGATTTCGCCCGGCCCACCTTCTGTTGATCGGTTGGATCGGTCTTCTCACCGCCGCCGCGGGGAGCGCCCCGGCGTCGGCGCAGCCGTTCGATTTCGGGATTTCCGCCCGGACCGTTTCGACCTGGATCGACGACTTCAGTCGTTGGTTCGACCTGACGGGAAAGCCGACGCCGCCGGAGAGCGGCACCTGTATCGATCCCAACGGCAAGCCGAGACCCTGTGACTCGGGCGAGGTCGCTCCCCCCGGGGCGAAGCGCGAGCCGGATCGCGCCTCCCCTCGAGGCTGATGGGCGAGTTGTCCACCCCCGCCCAGGGTCGCAGGGGCGGGGGTGGGAACATTGGTTCTATTTGACCGCTTCTCGCAGGAACGCGCGCATGCGAGAATACCGGCGCCGTCGATTCTCCCGGAGACCTACACATGACCGATCACCCTCCATCCGAGAGTTTTTCCGCGTTCATTGCGGGGAGTCTCGACCGGAGCGAGCGCAAACGGGTGATCCGTCATCTGATCGCCGGCTGCATGGACTGCGGGGATGCCGCGGCGTCGGCGTTTCAGGCGCTCGAAGGTCGGCGGTTCGGCACCGCACGACGCTACCGGCCCGAATGTTATGAATTTCCGGTTCGCTACGCCCTGCGCTCCGCACGCGCGACGTTCGCCCGCCTGGAGCGCGAAAGGGACGTGGCCGCGGGGGAGGTGGCGAAGGCGCTCGACAGCGATCTCGGACGGCTCCCCGCGCTGTCGCCGAGGGAGGCGGCCGGCCTGCCCGGCTGGGCTCGGGTTGAGGCATTGCTGGAATCCGGCGAACGCGTTCGCACGGAATGCCCGGCTCGCGCCTTGGAGGTGGCCCGGCTCGCGGTCGATGGGGCCGCGCGGCTCGATGTGGAAGTCCATCCGGCCGGCCACGTAGCCGATCTTCGGTGTCGAGCTCATGGGGAGCTGGCCAACGCATTCCGGTTGATCGGCGACCTCGTTGCCGCCGAGCGGTCGATGGCCGTCGCGCTGGAGCAGTGCGAGGAGGGGACCGGCGCCCCGGGTCTCGCCGCCGATCTGATCGATCTCGGCGCTTCCCTGCGGATCGACCAGAGGCGGTTCGCCGAGGCGGAGGAAATGCTCGAACGGTTGATTGCGCTCCGCCGCGCCGAGGGACTACCGAGACAGGTGGGCAAGGCGTTGGTGCTCCAGGGCATCGCCGCGGTCTACGGCGAAGATCCGGCGGTGGCGCGCCTGCGCTTCCAGGCCGCTCTCGACCAGCTCGATCCGGTCGCCGACGGCCGGTTGGTGTTGATCGCCCTCCACAACCTGGTCGACTGCGAAATCGAGCTCGATCGATTCGAGGAAGCGCGCCGGGCGCAAAGAACCCTGGCGCCGCTCTACGAGCGTCATGCGGGGGAGATGGACCTGCTCAAACGCCGCGGCCAGGAGGGCAAGATCGCCGCCGGCTTGGGGGACTTGGGTGCTGCCGAAACGATCTTCCGCGAGACCCGGGCCGCCTACGAGATCCACGGAATGCCGGTCTACGTGGCGCACGCCGACCTCGATCTCGCGGCGGTCTGGATCCGTCAGGGGCGCTTTGCGGAGGTTTATGAAGCGGCCGACCATTTGGTCGCCTCATTTTCTGCGCTCGGCATCGGCCGCGAGGCGCTCGCCTCGTTCCTGCTACTCAAGGAAGCCGCGGGAAACGAAGAAGCGACGATCGCCCTGATCCGTTCGATCGGCGCGCAGTTGGGGCGGCCCGTTCGGTTCTGAGGTTTGACCCGAACCCCGGTTCGGCGGGCACCGGCGGCCCGTCTCCGGATCGCCCCCTCAAGGACCCTGTGCTACCATTTTCCGACCCGCACGGGGTCGCCCTCGCGATCCGACGTTCTCTCCCACGAGCCCAGGTTCGAAACCCCTCCAGAGAGGCTTCCCTCCATGTCTACCAACGGCTCCCAGGTCCCCGGGCACCGCCCAGGTCTCTTGATCGCCATCGGCGGCGCCGAGGACAAGACGCGCGAGCGCAAAATTTTGCGCCGCTTCGTCGAGGCGGCGGGCGGCAGCAAGTCGAAGATCGCGATCCTCGCGACCGCCTCGGCCTTGCCCGACACCGGCGAGAAGTACCGCGAGGTGTTTTCGGCGCTCGACGTGGCCGAGATCGTGGTCTTGAACGTGCCGGACCGCGCGGCGGCGCTCGAAGTCGGCTCGCCGGTGCTCGAAGCGCTCGAAGGGGCCAGCGGGTTCTTCATGACCGGCGGGGGTCAGCTGCGGGTCACCTCGGCGCTCGGCGGCACGCCGATCGCTGCGACGATCCGGCGGCGTCACGCGGCGGGTATGGTGATCGCGGGCACCAGCGCCGGAGCGTCGCTGCTTTCCGAGCACATGATCGCGTTCGGCGAAGGGGGCGGCACGCCGCGCCAGCGCCAGGTGCAGATGGCCAAGGGGCTCGGCCTTGCCCCCGGCCTGATTATCGACCAACATTTCCGTCGCCGCGACCGGCTCGGCCGGCTGCTCACCGCGCTGTCGTACAACCCCGACCCGATCGGCCTCGGAATCGACGAGGACACCGCGGCGGTGATCGATCCCGAGGGGATGCTCAGCGTGCTCGGCAGCGGTACCGTGACGATCGTCGAAGCGGCAGGGCTCACCTATACCGACACCCACCACGCCCTGCCGGGCAAGCCGCTCACCCTGCTCGGTCTGCGCCTCGACGTCCTCTCCGACGGCGCCCGCTACGACCTGAACGCCCGCCGCGGCCTGCCGCCGCTCGAAGCGCCGGTACCGGTTCCCGACCCCGAAGAGGTCGCGTACAGCGAAAGGTAGGCCCGGGTTCGCGGGCCTACCGCCCCGGATCAACCTCACCCCCCGGCCCCGGCCTGCAAGTCTTCCGGCTTGCCGTCCCCCCCACCCGGCATGCTAGAAAGCAGTCGCCTTGAATTTCTCGCGAGCGGAGCGTGGCATGAAGATTCTGGAGACGCGGGTCTACCGTGGGCCCAACCTGTATGCCCTTCGGCCGGTGATCCGGCTGAAGGTGGACCTCGAAGAGTTGGAGCAGTACCCCACCCAGAAGCTGCCGGGATTCGTCGAGCGTCTGATCGCGGTGATGCCCTCGCTCGGGGAGCACACCTGCTCTTACGATCAGCCGGGCGGTTTCATCCGCCGGATGACCGAGGACGATGGGACCTGGATGGGCCACGTCATGGAGCACGTGGCGCTCGAATTTCAATGCCTCGCGGGAACTCCCGTCACCTACGGCAAGACCCGGTCGCGCGGCTTGCCCCTGGGGCAATACCACGTCATCTACAGCTACATGGAAGAGAGCGTCGGCGTGCGCGCGGGCGAGCTGGCGTTCCAGCTGCTGCGCACCCTTCTGCCGCCGGATCGCGAAGCGTACGACCCCGATCCGTTCGACTACGCCCATCACCTGGAGCGACTGGTCCGCCTGGCGCAGCGCCGGGCGTTCGGGCCGTCGACCGCAGCGCTGGTCAAAGCGGCGGAGGAGCGCGACATCCCGTGGATTCGGCTCAACAACCGATCGCTCGTGCAGCTCGGCCATGGCAAGTTCCAGCGCCGCATCCAGGCGACGGTGACCAGCGAAACCCGCCACATCGCGGTCGAGATCGCTTCGGACAAGGAGCTGACCAACCGCATCCTCCACGATCTCGGCCTCCCCGTGCCGCGCCAACAGCTGGCCTACGACGCCGAAGAGGCGGTAGCGGCGGCACAGAAGCTCGGCTTTCCGGTGGTGGTCAAGCCGCTCGACGGCAACCACGGCCGGGGGGTGTCGATCAACCTCGCGACCCCCGAGCAGGTGGAGACCGCGTTCGGCAAGGCCGAGGAACGTTCCGGGACGGTGATCGTCGAAACCTTCCAGCCGGGCAACGACTACCGGATCCTGGTGGTCGCGGGCAAAGTGCTCGCGGTGGCGGAGCGGGTGCCGGGCCATGTCGTGGGCGACGGCGTCCAGACCGTCGAGCAGCTGATCGAACAGGTCAATCTCGATCCGCGGCGCGGCGTCGGCCACGAGAAGGTGCTGACCCGTCTGGAGGTCGATCACCAGGCGATGCGCCTGTTGGAGAGCGTCTTCCTCACGCTCGAATCGGTGCCGGAGGAGGGCCGGATCGTCTATCTCCGCTCGACCGGCAATCTGTCCACCGGCGGCACCTCGATCGACCGTACCGCCGCGATCCATTACGACAACCGGGTGATGGCCGAGCGGGCGGTCCGCGCGGTGGGCTTGGACGTGGGTGGCGTCGATTACATCTCGCCCGACATCTCGCGCAGCTATAAAGAGGTCGGCGGCGCGATCGTCGAAATCAACGCGGCGCCCGGTTTCCGCATGCACACCAGCCCGACCGAAGGGACGCCGCGCGACGTCGCCGGCCCGGTGATCGATCTTCTCTTCCCGCCCGGCACGCCCTGTCGCATTCCGATCGCGGCGATCAGCGGCACCAACGGCAAGACCACGACCACCCGGATGGTCGGCCACATCCTGAAGCTCGCCGGCTGTACGGTAGGCATGGCGACCTCGGACGGCGTCTATATCGATGGCCAGCTCACCGTGCGCGGGGACCTCACCGGCCCCTGGGCGAGCCACCTGGTGCTGCGCGACCCGACGGTCGACGCCGCGGTGCTCGAATCGGCGCGCGGCGGCATCGTCCGTTCAGGCCTCGGCTGGCGCAAATGCAAAGTCGGCGCGGTGCTGAACGTCGCCTCTGACCATCTGGGGCTCGGCGGAGTGGACGACCTGGACGACCTGGCGGAGATCAAACAGGTGGTGGTCGAGGTGGCGCAGGACTATTGCGTCTTGAACGCCGACGACCCGCGCGTCGCGCGCATGGCCGCCGAAAGCCCGGGCCAGCCGATCTACGTAACGATGGAGCCGACCAACGACCTGGTGCGCCGCCACGTGCGCGAAAAAGGGCGCGCGATAGCGCTCGAAGAGAGCTTGAACGGCCGGCTGATCGCGCTCTACGACGGCGAGGAGCACGTGCCCGTCCTCTGGGCCCACCAGATCCCGGCGACGGTCGACGGCCACGCGCTCCACAACGTGCAGAACGCCATGTTCGCCGCCGGTATCGCCCTCGGAATGGGCGTCAGCCTGGAGAACGTCCGCCTCGGCCTGCGCACCTTCTCGACCGATTTCTTCCAGGCCCCCGGCCGGCTCAACTTCTACAACGAGCTGCCGTTCCGCGTGATCCTCGACTACGCGCACAACGCCCACGGCATGGCGGCGGTGGCGAAAACCATCCTCGCCCTCACCGTCCGCGGCCGGCGCATCGGCGTGATCTCCGCCCCCGGCGACCGCCGCGACGAGGACATCCTGGAGCTGGCCCGCGAAGCGGCGCCCGCCTTCGATCTGATCATCCTCCGCGAAGACGAAAACAAGCGCGGCCGAAAAATCGGAGAAGTGGGCGAAATCCTCCGCCGCGGCCTGATCGAAGCCGGCCTCGTGGCCGAACGAATCGTCGCCGGCGTCTACGAGGAGCAAGAAGCGATCGAACGCTCGCTCGCCACCGCCGAGCCGGGAGACCTGCTGGTCATCTTCGGCGACAACCTCCAGCGCGCCTGGCAGCTGATCACCGGCTTCGGCAAACAGGGAACCGGCGAAACCGCTCCGGCATTTGAATCGGCCGCGGGAATCGCCGCGGAGCCGGGCCGGACCGAACGGCGCGAGGTGCCGGCGCGACGTCCGGCGGCGGCTCAGCCGGCCGAGGTGGGGGAGGCGGGGGACTAGTTCACAGGAGGCCGCTCATGAGGACGCTGCCGCCGCCGCGAACGCGGATCAGGAGAACCTGCGGCGCCACGGGGCGCTGAGCTCGCCTAATCGTTCTCTTCCTCGCTATCAGAGATCTGCAGCAGGAGCCGCATCATCGGCTTGGAGCCTTCAGCGAACCACGAGCCAAACTCTTCGGACGATACCCACCACTCAGCTCGAGGCGATTTCGACGAAGATGCCCACATCGCGCCCAAGCGGGCGGCTGCGTTGTCATCTGAACCGATCGTCAGATCCTCCCACTGCTTGGTTAGCTTCACCTCGCCGTTTACCAGGACCTGCACCGTTAGGTTGACGTCTTGCCGAAACCACCCCGTTGAGAGGCGAGGCGTAGCGACGAGTAAGACCTTGTTTCGTTTCTCCTTCTCCTTGACGGCAGAGAAGGATACGAAGTGGGCCTTGTCGCACACGAAATCGGCAACGCCCTTCGCAAACCACGGGCTGCCGACCGGAAGCTCAGCCAAAGAGCGGTGGGTTGGCGTCCTGGCGAGTTCGATGTCGAGTTGGAGAGGGCAGAGTTCGTTGGGCGCAGGGGCCTTGCCCTGAGTGGCGCGCACCTCATCCGGGGTCGGCTTGCTGCCAGTGACTTGTGCGACGGCAAGGGAAACGATGAGCAATTGAAGGCAGGCGAGGGATGCGTGTTTCAACATTAAGTTCTCCTAAAAAGAATTAGTTGGGACCAGGGCGCTCCTCATTCCTCCGGTATGCCCAAGGTCCGGCAAGCTCTCGACGATCTTCACGGTTTCGACGCTCACAATTCCCGCATCGGCGCCCTGGTCCAGCTCGGATTGTAGACACGGACCGACTTGTCGGTCGCTTTGACGGCGGGGGAGTCTCGGGTCACGGAGGATAGGGTAGCAGAGGGTGGGCGGTGGGAAAGCGCCCGCCTGATTCGGCGCTCCCTAGAGCGCTTTTCATGCAAGCCGAAGGCCCGTGTGTTCGCCGCCTAAAGGGCGCACCCGCAAAAAGAAGGACACAACGGCGGCGAAGAGCAAAGGGGAGAAGGGTACGGCTCAGGTTGACATCGCAGTGGCCTGATCCCCAATCCTTGACGTAGCAGGCTCGACGGGCGGCTGGACCCCGCCCGTCTTTTTTTGCCTTCGCCGCCGCTCGACAAGGTACCCGGTAAGGTCGTTCGGTGCAAGGGGAGGCGCAGGGGCCTAAAGGACGACGTCCTCTAGGCCCCTACCCCCGGTACTGCGGGAAGGAATCCTTACTCGACCGAGAAACCCGTCAACTCGACGGGGGTGGTCGGCGGAGCGTTGCCGTTCAGCGCGACGCTCACGGACCGGGTACCGCTGGGCGGAATGGTCAGGTCCCACTGGAAGGCGCCGGTGAAATCGAAGTTGGTGGTCGGCAACGTCGTGTTGTCGAAGTTCGAGACCGCCGCGTCCCCAAGCACACCGAACACGTCGGTCGCCGTGGCGAAAGGCCTCACCAGGAAGGCATTCGCCGGTGGGTTGAAGGCCTTGTACTCGGCGGCGCCCGCGGTCGTGTCGGTGATGCGGATGTAGTTGTTCGCGTTCAGCAGGGTCGCGTTGTCCGTTCCGGCGCTGCCGTTCACGTCGAAGTCTGCGCCATGGAACACGCTGATCACGAGCGGGTTGACCGAACTCAGGTTCGTGATCGACATCGTCAAGATCAGCTCGCCCATACCGGCGCCCGGACTCGTCAGGGCCAGCGCGTTGGAAGCGCTGAACAAACCGCGGGTATTGACGTCCGTCCAGGTGATGGTTCCCACCGCGCCGGCGCAGGTCGTCGTGGACGGGGCCGGGAAGAAAGACTCCGCGGTGTCGCCCGAGACCCGAAACCACCAGCCGTCTTCGAAGATGTAATCCCCGGTGCCGATCCCGGTGAGGTTCGAGGTCTGCGTGCCGTCATAGTGAGAGGTCGCCGGAATCAAGTACGTGGCGCCCCCCGCCGTGAGCGTACAAACTTGGGCGTTGGCCAATGCAGGGGCCAGCGCTGCCACCGCGAGCATGCCGGACAGAGCTAAGATCGATCGACGATTGAGCATTTTCAGTCTCCTTGTAGGAGTGCGCGGTTTCGAGCCATCGTTCCGAAGGCGCGCGCACTTCGGCCCTAGGTCTTTCCCCAAGTTGTTTCCCAAATCCGGGACCTATTGCGACCATCTTGCAGCAATTTTCGGGAGGTATCAAGCCTAAGTTCTTGCCTTTCCTGGAAATCTCGTCCCGCCGCCCCGAGCCGCCCCCCGAGAACCGCTAAGATAGTCCTCACGAGGAGCCTTCTCTTTGCGGGTCGAGGGATCGGAGCGCCGGCGGGTGATCAAAGGGCGAAGGGTAGGAGTATGGGCGGCCTGTTTGGCGGCTGGGATGGGTATCCCTTCGTTCGCTCAGGCCCCCGCCGCCGCGCCGAGGCCGCGGATCGGCTTGGTGCTCTCGGGCGGTGGGGCGCGGGGGATTGCGCACATCGGCGTACTGCAAGCGCTCGAAGAGATGCGGGTGCCGATCGATGCGATCGCGGGCACCAGCATGGGAGCGGTGGTGGGGGGCCTGTACGCCTCGGGACTAACGCCCGCCGAGATTCAGAAGGCGGTCGTCGACCTCGATTGGGGCGCCGCGTTCGACGACTCGACATCGCGCGAAAAGCTGTCGTTTCGGCGGAAGCAGGACGACCAGGGGCTGCTGTTCAATTTTCAGGTCGGCGTGCGGGACAGGCAACTTCGCGTACCGCGGGGGTTGGTCCAAGGGCAGAAGTTCAATCTGATCCTCCGCGCCCTCACCCTTGAGACGGCGACGATCCGCGACTTCGACGCGCTGCCGATCCCCTTCCGCGCCGTGGCGGCCGATCTCGGCACGGGAGACGAAGTCGTCATGGGCTCCGGCGACCTGATCCTCGCGCTTCGGGCGAGCATGGCGGTGCCAGGGGCGTTTTCGCCGGTCGAGCGCGAGGGGCGCCAGCTGATCGACGGCAGCGTCGCGGACAACCTGCCGATCGACGTCGCGCGGACCATGAGGGTCGATCGGCTGATCGTGGTCGACATCAGCGAGCCGCTGGGCGACCCGTCTACCCTCGATTCGCCGGTCTCGATCACCAACCAGGTGTTCACGATCTTGGTCCGGAAGACGACCGAGGAGCGGAAGAAATCGCTCGGGCCGGACGACGTTCTGATGATGCCGCAGATGGACGTCGGCTCCGCCCAGTTCGATCGGGTCGACCTCGCGATCGCCGGGGGACGGCAGGCGGCCGAGGCGCTCGCCCCGCGGCTCGCCGCGCTTTCGGTCTCTGCCGAGGAGTACACGCGATGGGCGGCCCGGCACGACGAGCCGCGCGGGTCGGATCAGGACGCGATTCGCAACGGCGGGCCGCGCATCGCGAAGATCGAAGTCCGTTCGGATGGCAAAGTCTCTCCCGAGGTCATCCGCCGCCGGATGGCGACGCGAGTAGGGGAGCGGCTGAAGATCGAGACGCTCCGCTCCGACTTAAATCGGCTCTACGGCATGGGCCTGTTCGATCAGATCGGCTTCGAGCTGGAAGAAAAAGACGGGAAGACCCTGCTCGTGATCGACGCCAAGGCGAAGAGCTGGGGGCCGAATTTCCTCCGGCTGGGACTCAACCTGCGCGACGATTTTCGCGGTTCGACCGGTTTCGATCTCGGGTTTCGTTATACCGCGACCGGAATTGACCGGCTGGGCGCCGAGTGGCGCACCGACGCCCGGTTGGGCGAGAACCAATTGATCGAGACCGAGCTGTACCAGCCGTTCGGTCCGGGCCGCTGGTTCGTGGCGCCGCGGGTTTCATATCGCCGAAAGAACCTCGCGATCGCCGAAGGGGAGAAGGTGCTCGGCTCGTTCCGGGTGGCGAGCGCGGTCGCCGGCCTCGACGTCGGGCGCGAAATCTCGGACTGGGGCGAGTTGCGCTTCGGGGTCGAGTTTGAGCGGCTGCGAGCCGAGCCGCGGGTGGGCGGCGATCTCCCGCGGATCAAGGCGCAGGACGGCCGGGGGTTCGCGCGGCTCGCGGTCGATCGGCTCGACGACTCGAGCTTTCCGCGTCACGGCTACGCGGGGTCGTTCCAGCTGGAACGGTCCTTCCCAGAGCTCGGCGCGGATTCAGGAGCGAGCATTGCCTCATTCGACGCGGAGGATGCTCTCTCGTTCGGCGGCAACACGATCGTCGGCAGCGTCTTGGCCGGCTATTCGTTCGAGGAGGGACGGGTGTTTCCCCCCTTCGCGCTCGGCGGACTGTTCTCGCTCTCCGGCTACCGGCCCGGCGAGTTCACTGGAGACCACCTGGTTTGCGCGCGCGTCCAGGCCTATCGTCGAGCGGAAACGTTCGGACAGAAGCTCTATCTCGGCTTCTCGCTCGAAACCGGCAAGATCTGGTCCGAGCGCAGCGACCTCGGCACCGGCCCGTTACGCTTGAGCGGCAGCCTGTTCGCCGGAGCCCGCACCTACATCGGCCCGATCTATCTAGCCTACGGCCTCGGCGAGCGCGGGCGGCACAACTACTATTTCTTCTTGGGCCGGACGTTTTGACTCGAAGCGCGACTCAGCGGGATCGTTTGCCATTGCGAAGCGCCAGCACGCCTTGCGCCCAACTCTCGGCGATCGCCAGGCGTTCGCCGGGCGTGTGGGACAGCAGCCAATGGATTAGCTCGATGTCGTGGGGATCGTTTGACTCATAAGGAAGATCATCGGGGACCCGCTCCTCGGGCAAGAGGTCTTCTTCGATCTCCCAACCGTCTTCGATCTCGTTCATCGGACGATCTTATCCGCTACTTGAGCAGCAGCGCGGCCGCGACGGCGATGGCGACCACGAGGACCACGACGACGATCCAGATCAGCTTTTTGCTGCCGCCTTGGGCGGGCAGGTGCATGGTCTGGAAATCGCGGATCTCGGAGAGCAGGCGGAGGCGGAGGTCCTCTTCGAGGCCGCCGAGCTCGGTGAGCAGGGCGGTGACGGTCGGCGGGCGTTCGTCGGGATTGCGGGAGACGCAGCGCAGGACCAGCATGTCGAGCGAGGAGGGGACCTCGCTGTTGACGCCGCTCGGCAGGCCGAAGTGGTTGCTCGGCGCGCGGCCGGTGAGCATCTCGTGGAAGATCGCGCCGGCCGAATAGAGGTCGGAGCGCACGTCCGCCTTCGCTCGTTCTTCCACCGCTTCCGGCGCCTGGTAATAGAGGGCCGAGAAGGTGATCTCGCTGGTGGCGATCGTGCCCGTGAGCGTTCCCGCCTCGGTCCGGCCGAGCCCGAAGTCGGCGATCTTCACCGTCTGCAGGTCTTCCGAGACGAATACGTTCCTCGGCGTAAGATCGCGGTGCAGCACTCCCCGCGAGTGGGCGTGCTGAAGGCCGCGGCAGATCCCTTTGAAGACGTTGATCGCCTCTTGAAGCGACAGCCGCCGCTCTTTGAGCAGGGCTTCGAGCGTCCGGCCGTTGACGAAATCGAACGCGAGGTAGAACGTGTCTCCCTCGCGCCCGGCGCGGTAGAGCGTGAGCACGTTCGGGTGGGAAAGCGCGGCGATGGCCGCCGATTCGCGTTCGAAGCGCTCGGGATCGGCGGCGGCCGCGGCTCGCGGCGGCAGGACCTTGAGCATCACGAGCCCCGAGCCGCCGGCTCCCACGCCGGAAAACCAACGCGGTGCGCTCGCCGGTCCGGCCGGGCCGATCGCTTCGAGGACCCGGTAGGGGCCGAGGGTGCGGGGAACTTCGGTCATGTTCGATTCTCGGAAAAGGTCAGGCGCGATCGATCTCAAAGACCAACACGGTCTCGCCGATCGCGATGCGGTCGAAAGGGCGAAGCTCGGCGGTCGAAGCGGCGCGGCCGTTGACCTTGGTGCCAAAGCTGCTGCCGAGGTCGGTGAGCAGGTAGCCGTTGTCGGTCCACTCGATCCGCAGGTGTTCCTTGCTGGCGTTCACCTCGGCGAGCGAAAGAGTGCAGGAGCGCGAACGCCCGACGGTCGCGGCTTCGGAACCCAAGGAGATCGACTTGCCGCGATCGGCGCCGTCGGCGACGAACAGCCGGGCGGGAGGCGGTCCGGGGGGCTCGTCTCCGGTATCTGTGCGCCGCGCCCGGGGAGCCAGGTGGATCATCCGCATCGGGTAGGGGATCTCGATTCCCTCGCGGCGCAGCTCCTCCCAGATCCGGAACCGCAGCTCGCTCTGAATGCGCGGTCCCTGGGCCACGTCGTCGACGAAAGTGCGGACCTCGTAGAGGATCGCTGAGTCGGCGAAATCGAGCAGGTAGATCTCGGGCGCCGGATTTTCGAGCACACCGCGGGTGCCATGCGCCGCTTCGAGCAGGGTCCGCCGCACCCGGTAGGGGGGCGCGTCGTAGTGGGCGCCGATCACCGTCCGCACCATATGCATGGTGTGCGGGTAGTAGTAGTTCAGGATTCTTTCGTCCGCCATTCGGCCGTTCGGCAGGACGATGTCGTCGTTGTTGCGGGTGCGCAGATGGGTGGTGCGCCAGTTGATCGCGACCACCCGGCCCTCGTCGTCGCCGACCTTGATCCAGTCGTTGATCCGGTAGGGCCGCTCGGCGCTAATCACCAGGCCGGCAAAGAAATTGCCGAGAATCGGCTGGAGGGCCAAGCCGAGCACCAGCGAAGTGACCGCGCTGGTCGCGAGCAGCGGCGCGATGTCGAGCTTGGGGAACGTGATTCGCAGGGTGATCAACGCCGCGATCACGTAGACGAGCAGCATGGTCACGGCGGGCAGCATGTTCGGCAGCCGCAACCCCCGGCGCGCCGGCAGGTGGACGTCGAACAGGTAAAGACCGAGCAGCCGCAGGACTATCGCAATGAGCAGGAACGCGAGCAGCCAGTTGCGCAGCGGAACCACGGAGGGCGAAGGGGTCTGAACGATCCACAGATAGGCCTGGAGCGCCGCGACGCCCGCCCCGACGATCAGGGGAAAGGCGACCGTGCGGACCAGGAATACCTTGCGCGAGACCGCGGCGATCCCCACCACGAGGAGCGCGAACAGAGCGACGCCGCCGAACAGAGCGAGAAAGGGAAGCATGGTCGGGGGAGATTCTAGCGTGAAGCGGGGCCGCGGGCCGCTGTGCCTCACCCAGACCGATGGCCCGGTCCTACGCGCTCCGCGCCACCTCCGACCGCCGGAAGCATGAGAGCAGGTGGTCGTTCACTACCCCCACGGCCTGAAGGTAGGCGTAGATGATCGTCGGGCCGACGAAGCGGAAGCCGCGGCGCTTGAGATCTTTGGAGATCTGCTCGGCGAGGAGGGTCTGGGCGGGCACGTCTTTGAGAGTCTCGCGCGTGCTCTGGACCGGTTTGCCGTCCACGAAGCTCCAGAGGTAGGCGGCGAATGACCCCTTTTCCTTCTGCACCGCGAGAAACGCCCGGGCGTTGTCGATCGTCGATTCGACCTTCAGCCGGTTGCGCACGATCCCGGGATCGGCCAAAAGACGCTCCACGTCCTCCG
>JBDTZG010000026.1:0-77353 GCA_040005235.1 Acidobacteriota bacterium
CAGTGTCGCCCCCTGCGCGGGGGCGTGGATTGAAACTCCTCGACGGCGATACCACTCCGACACCCGCGGAGGTCGCCCCCTGCGCGGGGACGTGGATTGAAACACTCGCGACCGACGCCGCCAACAGCCTGCTGCTGGTCGCCCCCTGCGCGGGGGCGTGGATTGAAACCCTCGATCGAGGTGACGCCCCGCTCTGGGATGGGGTCGCCCCCTGCGCGGGGGCGTGGATTGAAACGCCGCGATTCTGCGCGCGCACGCCACCAACGACGCGGTCGCCCCCTGCGCGGGGGCGTGGATTGAAACTAATTGAAATGGGCGTGGGGCCGGAACCCACCACCGTCGCCCCCTGCGCGGGGGCGTGGATTGAAACCGGTGATGACCTGCTCGGCGGTTTCGGGAAGGTGGTCGCCCCCTGCGCGGGGGCGTGGATTGAAACTCTTGATCGGGACCTGCCCGACGATCCCAATCCGGGTCGCCCCCTGCGCGGGGGCGTGGATTGAAACCAGGCAGGCAAGCCGCCGCGCGGCACCATGCTGCAGTCGTCCACTGCGCGGGGGCGCGGATTGAAACTATTCCGGGTGGACGATAAGGGGCCGTTTGAGACCGTCGCCCCCTGCGCGAGGGCGTGGATTGAAACAGCTCGATCCGGGTCAGGTAATCCGACTGGTCGGCCTTAGCCGCCGCGCCTCTCGGCTTCGAGCGGGCTCTCACCTGCGATCCCGGAGGTCTATGATGGGTCCAGCCGAGACTTCGAACCCCGTCTCAGAGGAGGCTTGGAATGACGATACGGACCAAAGAACCGAAGCTGGACGACCTCGATAGCGACACCGACCAGGGCGGAGCCGACAGCGGCGGGCAGTCGGGTGACACGCAGGGACTGTCTTCGATTGCGGACGGTGCCGAGGAGAGCGTTGAAGAGCTGGTCGAGACGGGCCAGGATTACGAGGCGGAGATCATCTCGGGGATCGAGGATGCCGCGGACCATCCCGAGCAGCCGGTGCGGACCCACCAGGATTGGAATCGGGTGGACGAGCGAGATCGCTAGGCAGCGAGAACTATCCTGGTAGTAGTAAGCTTGTCCGATGAAAAGGCCAACCCCCCTTCGCGCTCTTGGTTCCCTTCGGTCCCTGGCCCTTGTCGGCACCCTCTGCGCTCTCGGCTTCACTTCGGAGCCGAGCTTTGGTTGTACGACCTTCTGCCTGCGCGATTCCGGGCGGATGATCTTCGGCAAGAACTACGACTGGAGCATCGGCGACGGTCTTTTGATCGTCAACCCGCGCGGCCTTGCCCGGGTGGCGGACAGCAGCGACCGTCCGGTGCGCTGGACGGCGAAATACGGCAGCGTCACGTTCAATCAGTACGGACGCGATTTTCCCTCCGGCGGCATGAACGAGGCGGGCCTGGCGATCGAGCTGATGTGGCTCGACGGCAGCAAGTATCCGGCCCCCGATGCGCGGCATACCGTGGACGTCCTCCAGTGGATTCAGTATCAGCTGGACACGCATGCCACGGTCGCCGAGGTGCTCGCCTCCGATCGCGACGTCCGGATCGCCTCCGGGACGCCTCTCCATTACCTGGTCGCCGATCGCACGGGGCAGGTGGCCACGGTCGAATTTCTGAACGGCCGGCTGGTCGCCCACAACGGCGAGCGGCTGCCGGTCGCTGCGCTCACCAACGACACCTATGACGCATCTTTGCGCTATCAGCGCGGCCTCGGAGGGAAACCCGCGCCCCCGGATCAAAACTCCCTCCCGCGCTTTGCCCATACCGCGGAACGCGTGCGCGACTTTGCGGCCTCGCCGAAGAAAGACGCGGTCGGGTATGCGTTTGAGACACTCCGCCAGGCCGAGCAATGGAATACCCGGTGGAGCCTGGTCTATGAGCTCGACCGCCTGAAGGTTCACTTTCGAACCAAGGAACGGCGCCAGATCCGCGATCTAAGCTTCGCGAATCTCGATTTCCGCTGCTCGCAGCCGGTCCGGATGCTCGACTTGTCGGCCGACGTCTCGGGCGACGTGGCGGCCCGGCTGGTTCCTTATCAGCGGGCCGCGAACCGGCGGATCGTCGAGATCGCCTACAAGAGCACACCGTTTCTTGCCAACACACCTCCGGCCGAAATCGACCGCGTGGCGAGAGTGCCGGAGGCAGCGACCTGCAAAGTTTCCGGGAGGTAAGAGGAGGCGGCCGCCTGAAGCTGACGACTCCGGCGAGCGCGAGCCGCGGGTTTTACAGCTGTGCCCGCAGCAGCCCCGCCAGTCGGTCGATCACTTTCTCGCTCCAGGGACGTTGATCGAACTGCGCGAGCGTCATCTGCCGTGAGTGCGCCAGGTCGTCGGCGAAGACCTTTTCCTGCTCTTCGGCGAAACCCCGGTCGTAGACGTTGGCATTCGCCTCGTCGTTGAGCCGGAAAGAGCGGCTGTCGAAGTTCGTCGAGCCGACCGTAGTCCACAACGAGTCGACGATCATGTACTTGCAGTGAAACATCGTGGGGGCGTACTCATAGATCTCGACCCCCGCCTCCAGCAGCGGCCGCCAGCGCGAATGCGAGGCGTGGCGGACGAGCTTGGTGTCGATGTGCTCGCCCGGAACGACGATCTGGATCCGCACGCCTCGCTTGCGCGCGGCCACCAGCTCATCGACCGCGAGGTCGTCGGGAACGAAGTAGGAGTTGGCGAGCAGGATGCTGTGCCGCGCCGCGGCGATCGAGAGCAGGTACATGAGCCGCACGCTCTCGGCGCCTCCCCCCTTGGAGCTGAGGGAAACTTGCACGATCACCGGCCCCGCGGGGGGGACCTTGGCGAAGTAGGCGGGACCGTCGAGCATCTCCGAGCGGGTCTCGATCCAATTGTCCATGAACGCCGCCTGCATCTGCGCCACCGCCGGCCCCTCGAAGCGGTAGTGGGAGTCGCGCCATTCCTGAGGATTTCGCGCATTGCCGCGCCACTCGTCCGCGATGCCCACCCCGCCGGTGAAACCGATGTGCCCATCGACGACCAGCAGCTTGCGATGGGTGCGGTTGTTGGTCCGCGCCACGTTGTACCAGCGCAGCGGCTGATAGCGCTCCACCTCGGCGCCCGCCTCCTGCATTTGTTGCAGGTAGCTGTCGTCTATCTTGCCGGAGCCGACCCAATCGAGCAGTACATGGACTTTCACTCCGGCACGAGCCCGCTCGGTGAGAGCGTCGGCAAAATCCTTGCCGATCTTCCCGGACCAGTAGATATAGGACTCCAGGCAGATCGACTTCTGGGCGCCCCGGATGGCGCCGAGCATGGCGGGAAAGATCTCGTCGCCGTTCTGAAAATCCACGGCGCTGTTGCCGTCGACAAGGGGCGGCCCGAAAAGCGACCCCATCGTGCGCACGAACTGGGGATCCTCGATGCCGTAGAGACCGGGCATCGCTTTGGTGATCTTCTTTTCGCCCGTCGACAAATTGAGCATGAGAATGACGATGACTGCCATCGCCACCGCCCCGCCGGCAACGTAGATCCACATCCTCTTCCCTCGCAATCTTTTGGGGATCATAGACTCCAAGCCCTCCGGATCGCCCGGGGGGACTGCAGGCGGTGTGCCACGGGTCGGCCGGCGCAATGCCGTAGCCAGCATGCCGGCGAACAGGAGTCCGGCTTCGACGCACCGGCCGCTTACTGGCGGAGGCCTGGCGCGAGTCATATCTCTCGCACTCTCAGAGCCTGACGTATAAGATATGACCCGCTATGCCGCGAACCACTCCCTCTCTGCTGCCGCGCCTCAAGCGCCTACTCGCCGGCCTCGGCGGCAATCTCAAGCTCGCCCGGCTGCGGCGCCGCTACTCCGCCGAGGTCGTGGCGGACCGGGCCGGGATCTCGCGGAAAACCCTCTATCGCGTCGAAGAGGGAGATCCGGCGGTGGCGATGGGGATTTACGCTCGGGTCCTCCAAGCGCTGAGGCTGGAGCAGGATTTGGCGCTATTAGCCGCCGACGATGTGCTGGGCCGGAAACTCCAGGACTTGGAGTTGACCCCGAAGCAGCGTGCGCCCAAACGGAAGCCGGCCCCGGCCGCGGACGAAACTGAAGCGTTCCAGCCCGGCGGAGATGAGAGCACCTCGTGACGACTCGAAGGGATGCTGTGGAAGTTTGCGTCGATCTGGAGCGCTTTGGCGGCCCGGTCGCGATGGGCAACTTGCGTCGGCAGAGTGGGCGCTCAGGCGAGGTGTTCTCGTTCGAGTACGAGCCATCTTGGTTGGTTCGAAGCGACGCCGTCGATCTGGATCCGGATCTCGCGCTGGGCGCCGGACCTCAGTACCCTCCGGCCAACCGGCCGAGCTTCGGCATCTTCCTCGACTCGTCGCCGGATCGCTGGGGTCGAGTCTTGATGCAGCGTCGCGAGAACGTACGCGCCCGGCACGAAGGGCGGCGAGCCCGCGGCTTGACGGAGTGGGATTTTCTGCTCGGAGTCCAAGACGAAACCCGCCTCGGTGCACTGCGCTTTAGAAGCTTGACCGGCGGGCCTTTCATCGATACCGAAGAGCCCCTCGCCGCACCCCCGATCGCTGCTCTGCGAGAGCTGCAAGCGGCGAGCCTTCGGTTCGAACGGCATCTCGAAGAGGAAACTCATCCCGAGTATGAACGTTGGCTCTCTCAGCTCTTCGCGCCAGGCACTTCGCTGGGAGGAGCCCGGCCCAAGGCATCCGTGCGGGACGAGTCGGGGGCTCTGTGCATGGCAAAGTTTCCGAGCCGGCTCGATACGCGCGACGTCGGAGGGTGGGAGTTGCTGGCCCATCGCCTGGCGGGCGAAGCCGGGATCGTCGTGCCCGATGCGCGACCCTTACGCTTGGGAGAGAGCCCCTACACGACCTTCCTGGTGAAGCGTTTCGACCGCACCTCTCGGGGTGGCCGCCTGGCTTTCGTTTCGGCGATGACGCTGACTCAGCGAAGGGACGGCGAGCCCGGCGCGAGCTACCTGGAGCTTGTAGACCTCCTTCAATCCAGAGGCGCTTCGACCCGGGAGGATTGCGCGCAACTCTTCCGGCGCGTCGTCTTCAGCATCCTGATCCACAACACGGACGATCACCTGCGCAACCATGGCTTCCTCGTCGACACGCAGGGAATTCGCCTCTCTCCGGCCTACGACCTCAACCCCTCAACGGAAAGCCGCGATCTGTCGTTGGCCATCAACGAAGTCGAGTCGGCCTGTGATGTTTCGATCGCGATGGATGCAGCGGCCGAGTACGAGGTGAGCCCACCGGAAGCGGAGCGGATTCTCAAAGAAGTCCGTACCGCCGTCGACACATGGCGTCGCCATGCCGCGGCGCTCGGTATTCCCAAGTCGGCGCAGGACTCGATGGCGGGCGCTTTCGAGGCCTGACTGATTGTCTGGAAGGACAGGACCCGGCGCGACGACCCCGCCACAGTTCATCGTAAAGTATTGTCACGATATCTGCATTTTGGACCAGCAGGTGCAGACTTCCTAGGACTCGTTTTTGCCGTTTCCGAGTCCGAATCGGCCGGTGGAGCGGAACGGCGTCAACCGGCCGAGGGAAACTCACCTTTAGCTTTGAGCCGTCCGATCTGCCGGGCGTGGTCCTCGACGTGCAGCAGGCCCAAAGTCAAAGCCTGCGACAGCGTGATCGGTCCGGCGGCCGGATGCTTGAAGACCGCCCGGTCCAACGCCTTCCGATCGAGCCCGGACGCGTAGGCGCGAAGCTGGTTTAGATTCTCGTCCCACTCGCGCCGCGAATCGGCGAGCGACCATTCCCCCTGCGGGAGCATTTTCGGCGACGGGGCCTTCACCCGAATTCGGAACCGCAGGACCAAGAACACCACGAAATAGGCGAACCGGTGCTTCAAACGCCGCGGTCGGTCCCGTCGCTCCGCCGTCTCGGGGAACCGGCAGACCTCCCGCTCGGAAAGCACGAGATGCTCGACGATCTCAAGGATCGACCATTTTCCAGGAGCCGGACTCCGACCGAGAACCGCGGGGTCTAGAGGCGCCAGCTCATCGAGCAGCGCGTTGCGCCGGGTATCTAGAGAACGGATCTGCCGGTCGATTCGGGTTGTCATATTGGGGCCGAAGCCTGCCATACGCCGGAGGCAAAGGCGAGGGAAAAGGGGGTGTTTGGAACTGGATCTAGATGCCCAGGAGTGGGTGGCTTGGGGGGAGGAGACAAACAGGTGCTGGGCAGGCGGGGGGAGAACACGGGTAGACGCCGCCGGGGGCGGAGAGTTCCATGGTCGTTGGCGCCGCTGCGGAGACGCCCCGACGGCCAGCACCCGGATAGGCCCGTGGTTGAGGACTGGGGACGTCTCTACAAAGGTCCCCATTATTTTGCGAATAGCCTAAACGGACAGTCTGTGGCCGGTGTCGATAAAGGAAGGATTCGCCCTCGAACGCCCGAGCCGAAGGCGAAGGCGTTCGAGACCGAAGCGCTTCGGCTCAGCCAAGACGAGCGAAGCGAGGAATGGTGGAGCAGAAGGGACTCGAACCCTCGACCCCCACGTTGCGAACGTGGTGCTCTCCCAGCTGAGCTACTGCCCCACGAGCGGGAGGTCGCGGATTGTATAGAGGTGGTCGGGCGAGGGCAAGCGCGCTCTTTTTGCGGGGCAGGAAGCCCGGCTGGGACCGTTTTCCCGGTAGAATGCCCTAAGGGAGTTGATTTTTCTGTGGCCTTGTGCCATTTTCTCGGCTAAGCTACGGTAGTTCCGGTAGACCAGTTAATCCAGGAGTCGGGCAACCCTGAGGGGCCGTGTCGTTCCTCACGCCCAACGACGATCTCGGAGGAGACGAATCATGAAGAAGAGTTTGGTATTCGGCCTGCTGCTCGCAGCGGTCGGGGCGTCGGGCCTCTGGGCCCAAACGCCGGGCGTCAATGGACCGCCGTTCATCTGCTCCATCGAAGACTCGCCAGCGGCCACGCTGCTGCTGCCGTATTTCGAAGTCGATCTGAACAACCCGAACGGGATCAACACCCTGTTCTCGATCAACAACGCTTCGGCGACCGCCATCCTCGCCCACGTCGTCCTGTGGTCCGATCTGTCGGTTCCGACGTTCGACTTCAACATCTACCTCACAGGGTATGACGTGCAGACCGTCAGCATCCGCGACATCTTCAACGGCACGGTGCCGCGCACCGCGTCGGCGGGCCAGGACCCGGGTGACACCATCAGCCACAAGGGTACCTTCTCGCAGGACATCAACTTCGCCAGCTGCAACGGCCAGTTGCCGCCGCCGGCGGTTCCGGCCTCGTTCGTCACCCACCTGCGCGCCGCGCACACGGGTACGTTCTCGGCCATCCTGAACGGCTGCGCTGGTCGGGCCTTTGGCGACAACATCGCCCGTGGCTACGTCACGGTCGACACCGTCAACAACTGCACCCTGCGCTTCCCGGGTGATGCCGGCTACTTCGCTTCCGGCGGCACGGGCGACGCGACCAACCAGAACGTGCTCTGGGGCGACTACTTCTACGTCAACTCGGGCGAGAACTTCGCCCAGGGTGAGACGCTCGTCCACATCCAGGCTTCGGCCACGAACCCGGAGACCTCGGTCGCCGGTCAGTACACCTTCTATGGTCGTTACGTGAACTGGACGGCCGCGGACAACCGCGAGCCGCTCTCGACGAACTTCGCCGCCCGCTACATCAACGGCGGAGCGTTCACCGGTGGTACGGACTACATCGTGTGGCGCGACTCGAAGGTCGACCAGAACGCGTTCAAGTGCGGCACGACCCCGGCGTGGTACCCGCTCGGCGAAGAGCAGATCGTGATCTTCGACGAGGCCGAGACCCCCGAGCTGCAGCAGGTTCCGCCGTTCTCGCCGCCGCCTCCGGGCGACTTCCTGATTCCGTTCCCGGCCGAGTCGCAGCGTACGGCCGTTGACGGACAGGACTTCCCGGTGTCGTTCGACTTCGGCTGGATCTTCCTGAACCTGAACACCACGGTGGCTGCGGCGGGTTCCAACCCGCCGGAAGATCCGGCGGCGGCTCAGGCTTGGGTGACGGTGATCATGGACGCTTCGGGCAGGTTCAGCGTTGGTTATGACGCGATCCAGCTCGACAGCGCCTGCGCGGCCAGCCACTTCCTGATCGGCGGCAACTAGAGCCTCAGATTCATCGAGTGGTGGAAACGGGCCGGGGGCAACCCCCGGCCCGTTTTTCTTTTTGGGGGCGCATGCACGGTGGATGGTCCCCTCGGTCTGGGCACCCATCCCCCAACCCAGGCCTCCAGCCTGGGCTAACGTGACAGGCCCTTCAGGCCGTCAATGTTGTTCAGAGGAGGGCGGCCCAACGGGTCGCGTCCCGTTAGCCCAGGCCAACGGCCTGGGTGGCCTGGGTTGGGGGTGGTGGAGACTGTTGCCCGGATCGGGGTGAACCGGCTCGCGATCAGCCTTCGGAGTCGGAGACCGCCGCGGGGATCAGCGCGAGCGTCTCTTCGTCGTTCTGGAGCAGGTCGGCCATCGTGGTCTTGGCCAAGGCGCTGCCGCGGGTCGAGGCGGTGCCGGCGACCAGCGCCTCCAAGCGACGGCGGAGGTCCATCGGCAGCGGCTGGACGGCACGTCGGGCGCGATGGTCGTAGGCCTGGAAGATCTGATCGAGCGTAATCGCCTGCGGATCCGCGGCGAGAAGATAGCCCGGTTCGCCGGCTTCGGTCTGCCGTAGCAGGTCGTGGGTGAGCAGCGGGTGGAGAACCCGGTCCAGCTCCTGCGGGGAGATCTGGAGCTGCGCCGCCAACTCGTCTTCCGACAGGCTTTTTTCGCCGCGCACGAAACGTCCCGAGATCACCGCGACGGCGGCGAGTCCCACCCAGGCGGCCTGCATCGGCGGATGGAGGTAGAGGCCAAGGGAAATAATGGGAAAGTGCTGGGCGGTGTAGGCGACCTCGACCCCGTACAGGATGATCGCCCAGGTCAGCTCGATCGAGATCATGAACAGGAGCGCGAAGGCGAAGCTGCCATAGACCGCGCTCACGTTGCGGAAGTACTCGACGTAGAGGCCGAAACCGAAACGCAGCAGCTCCAGAAGGATTGCCGCGACCAGCGCGCCGGCCAAAGCGTTCCGGAACCGGACGGGCGTATACGGAACGAACCAGTAGAGCATCACCAAGCCGACCAGCGCCGCCGCGAAGGGCAGAACGCCGAGCAGCATGGAGCGTTGGACCAGCTGGCGAAACGCCGGGCTTTGGCGCAGCAGGATCAGGCTGGAAAAGGTGGCCGCGAGCAGCGCCGGCCCCCAAAACATGAGCAGCAGGTAGGTGGCTATGCGGACCCGGATCGGCCGGTGGCGGGCGACGTTCCAGATCTTGTTGATCGTTTTCTCGATCGTCGAGAAGACCATCATCGCGGTGATGAAAAACGCCGCGACGCCGAAACCGTGAAGGGCACGCGCCTGGGCGAGAAATTCCGCGAGCTTGTCGGTAATCGGCTTTTCGGTATACGGCAGGATCTGGACGAAGACCTCGAAGCTTTTCTGCTGATATTGGCTGAACACCCGGGCGCCGACGTAGGAGAGCGCGGCGAGCAGCGGAATCAGGGAGAGCACGGTGACGAAGGCGAGCGCCGACGCCGTGAGCAGGATCGAGTCGTCGTTCGCCTGACGCAGAGACAGGCGGAAGAACGAAGCGGTCCGGCGCAGGAAAGAAGGCCCGGAGCGCCGAGCCAAAGCGGCCTGCCGCTCGGGATCTACCACGGCGGGCGCTCCTCTGCGAGGGGGCGCGGCGGCAAGATTTGCAGGCGGCGAAGCGATAGATGCGCTTCGTCGACGCAGCCGCAGGCTCCGTGAAAAGTGAGGGTTGCCATGACTTGGGTTCAGAGTCTAACCTGTCGCCTGTCTTTGCGCTGGAGGGGGCAGCCCAGCCCTTGGCGGCCACCGCGGTGTGCCAGGCATGGTTCCTGCTCTGCTAAGAAGACAGCTCCGGAAGAAACGATCCGAAGCTTTCGCTGCGACAGACACGAAGAGTCAAGGAGGACTACCATATGGCCAGCAAAGATCTAGCCGAAGCCCAAGATCACCTGGAAGGCGCCGCGGACTCGGTGCGCGATGCGGTCGAGGGAGGTCTCGACGATGCCCGCAAGCGGGTGAGCCGCTTCTCCGACGGTGTGCAGGAAAAATATCGCAAGCTGTCCGACGACGTCCGCGAAGGGGCCGACCGGGCCCGGCGCGAACTTCACCGTGGAGCTCGCGTGGCGCGCGAGCGCTATGACGAAACGGCGGAGGGTGCCCGCCGCACCTACGCCAAAGTCCGCTCCAACATGACGGACGTCACCGGTCAGGCCAACGACTACGTGCGGGACAATCCCGGCAAGTCGGTACTGGTCGCCGCGGCAGTCGGATTTCTGGTCGGGCTGCTGGTCCGCCGGTCGCGCGACGACGACTAAAGGCAGGGACCGCGTAAAGACTCGACAGGGCAAGCGGCCCGCCTGATCTCGGGCGGGCCGCCGCTTTCTCCGAGTGGTTTCGTTTGCCTCCTCGCTTTGCGGCAAACGAAACCGCTACCTCCACACTTATCCATCCCGATTCGCGCCAGAGGAGAGTGCCGCCATGACCGATTCCGACGCCCCGACTCGCGAGCGTTCCCGCCTCGACGAGCTGGTCGATGACATCTTGCCCGGTGAGTGGGAGCGGCTGGTGCGCGCCTATCCGGTCCCCGCCCTGCTGGTCGTGGCGGCGGGCGGCTACCTGCTGGGCCGTTACAAAGGGGCCGCCGTGGTTGCGGCACTTTCCGGGGTTGCCGCCGAACAGGCCGCGCGGCTCGGCAGCGATTTCCTCGGCGGCGGTTCCGCGGACCACGGTCGGGCCTAGAATTCCCGGGTGAGATCGCTTCTCCACATTTCGGACATCCATTTCGGTCCCAAGCACCTGCCCCGCCTCGCCGAGGGGGTGCTCGCCCTGGTCGAGGCGCGTCGGCCTGACCTGGTGGTGATCTCAGGCGATCTCACACAACGCGCCCGGCCCGAGCAGTTCCGAGCCGCGCGCGAGTTTGTCGATCGAATCGAGCGACTCCCGGTCCCCTCGATCGCTGTGCCGGGCAACCACGACGTGCCACTTTGGCGGGTTTGGGAGCGGGCGTTCGATCCGTTCGGGGCCTACGCGAGGCATTTTTCTACCGATCTGGAGCCGGTCTACCGGGACGACGAGATGCTCGTCATCGGCATCAATTCGGCCTTCAATTTCACCCGGAAAGACGGCCGCATCCGGTTGAAGCGCCTGCTCGCCGTGCGCGACCTGCTCGCCGCGGCGCCGAAGAACCTGATCAAGGTCGTGGTGGTCCACCATCACCTGATTCCGCCGCCCAATTTCGGCAGCCAGCGAGTGCTCGCCAACGCCCATGAGGCGATCGAAATCTTCTCCCGCGCGGGCGTCGACCTGGTCCTCGCCGGCCATCAGCACCAGTCGTTCATCGCCAGCTCCGAAGAGTTTTACCCCGAAGGGCGCTCGCCGGTTTTGATGGTTCACACGGGTACCACCACCTCCAGCCGAGGCCGGGCCGCCGAACGGGAAAAGAACACCTGCAACTGGATCGAGATCGACGAGAAGAAGATCGTCGTTTCCCAGCTCCGCTGGCACGACGACCTCTGTCGCTTCGCCGAACAGGGCCGGCACCTCTACCCGCGCCACGGGTGCGTGCCGTGGATGTTGGAGGCGTAGAACATGACGACCGAAATCGACCGTAGACCTGACGATCTGACCGCCCTCCACGGGGCCGTGGGCCTCATCGATCTCTCCTTCCGCGGCCGCTTGGAGCTGATCGGAGCCGATCGCCTGCGGTTTTTGAATGGGCAGGTCACCTGCGAAGTCAAAAGCCTTGCGGCCGGCTCGGGTACCTACGGCTTCTTCACCACCGGCCAAGGAAAGGTGATGGCGGATTTCGGTCTGCTGGCGTTTGAGGACCGGCTCTGGCTCGACCTGCCGGCAGGGCTCGACGACGAGATCGCGGCGCATCTGGCGAAGTATCTGATCGCCGATCGGGTGGAGGTGAAACGGCTCGACGGTGTCGTACCGCTCGCCCTGGTCGGGCCGGGACTGTCCGCGGTGTTGCCGGACCTTTCCTCGTTGCCCGAGGGGGAGTGGGGGCACGGAAAGGTCGAAATCGGCGGCGTGGAGGTCGAGCTTTCCCGGCATCCGCATTTCGGCGCGCCGGGGGCGGTCGCATGGGTGGCGGCCGAATCGGCGGGGCGGTTGACCGAGGCTCTGAGCGAGCGGGGCGCGCGGCCGGTGAGCTTCGAGGCGGTGGAGATCCTGCGGGTCGAGGCGGGGCTGCCCCGGTTCGGGGTCGATTTCGGGCCGGAGAACTTTCCCCAGGAGACCGGACAGGAAGAGGCCGCGGTCTCCTATACCAAGGGGTGTTATCTGGGCCAGGAAGTCGTGGCGCGGATTCACTACCGCGGCGGGGTGCAACGCTCGATGCGGGGGCTGCGCTTCGAGGGCGAGATTCCCGAGCGCGGAGCGCCTCTGTCGTTCGAGGGGCGCGAGGCCGGAACGGTCGGAAGTACGGTGAAATCCCCCCGTTTCGGCGGTATCGGCCTTGCCGTGATTCACAAGCGGGGGGCCGCGGCGGGCACCCGGCTGACGTTGCCGGACGGTGCCCTCGCCGAGGTGGTGGATCTACCTTTTTCTTAGACCGCGAACGACGAGCCGCAGCCGCAGCTGCCTTTGGCGTTCGGGTTGTTGAATTTGAAACCCGCTCCGGTGGCGCCGAGGACGTAGTCGATGTTGGTGCCCGAAAGGTAACGGCCGGAGAGCGAATCGACGAACAGGTTGATGCCGTGCTGGTCGTAGACGTAATCGTTCGGCCGCGGCTCCAGCTCGAAGTCGAGGGCGTACTCGAAACCGCTACAGCCGCCGCCTCGGACGGCGATGCGCAGGCCGCTCGCCGGATCGAGTCCCTCCTGCTCGCGGGTGATGCGAATCATGTCCGCGGCTTTCTTGGTCAGGGTCACCGGCATATCGGGGTCGGCCATGGGCAGGGCGCCGGGGGTGGTCGTTTCGGAGATTTCGGTCGTTTCCATCTTTGCTCCTCGGGCGCGAAAGCCGGCTCGCGCGGTACGGTACCGATCATTCTGGGGGAGGCGCGGCGCGATGGCAAGCCGGCCGCCCCTGGCTACGGCCCTCAGTTGAGCTCGGGGACGCACCTTCGTCCCTCCGAGAACAGAGCGGGGCGGCGATCTCTTCCCTTCCCTTAAAGTGTCGCCCGGGTCGATTCTCGCGACAGCCGACCGCGTTATGATCGCGTCCGTGTTCCGGGCCATCCTTTTCGACTTCAACGGCGTCTTGGTCGACGACGAGCCGCTGCATTTCGAGCTGTTCCAGCGGGTGCTCGCCGAGGAGGGAATCGCGCTCTCGACCGAAGACTATTACCAGAAGTTTCTCGGGTTCGACGATCGCGGCTGCCTTTCCGCCGTGCTGCGCTCCGCCGGACAGGAAGCCGATCAGCCGCGCCTGATGCGCCTGATTGCCAGGAAGGCGCGCTATTACCAGGAGCGCATCCGCGCCGGGGGCTATCCGTTCTTCCCCGGGGCGGTCGAGCTGATCCGCTCGGTCTCTGCTGCCGGCTGCATGCTGGGAGTGGTCTCGGGAGCGCTCCAAGAGGAGGTCGAGGGGGCTCTGCGCCAGGCGGAATGCCTCGACCTGTTCAAGACGATCGTCGCCGCCGAAGACGTCACCGAGGGGAAGCCCGATCCGGAGGGGTACAGGAAGGCGCTCGATGCGCTCAATTCCGAGCCGCCGCTGCCCGCCCGGCTGTTTCATCCCCACGAGGTGCTGGCGATCGAAGACAGCCCCGCCGGGCTGTCGGCGGCCTCCGATGCGGGCTTTAGGACCCTAGGGGTCGCCCAAACCTATCCGCCCGGACAGCTGGGCCTCGCCGAGAAGGTGGTACCCGCCGTCGCGGGGTTGACCTTTGAAGGGATTCTGGCGCGGTTCCAAGGGGCTTAAGGGCGGGCCAACCGCCCATGGCATACAATCCACCGGCTCGACCGGCCGCTATGCTCAACGTCCCCAACATTTTGAGTCTGTTTCGCATCCTGCTCGTACCGCTGATGGTGGTCGCGCTGTTTACGAAACCCAAATACTTCGGCCAGGAGTGGATCGGCCTCGGGTTGTTCCTGCTCGCCTCGCTGACCGATTTTCTCGACGGATTCCTGGCGCGGCGGCGAAAGCAGATCACCCGGCTGGGGCAAATTCTCGACCCGGCGGCGGACAAGATCTTGACCTCGGCGGCGTTCATCTCGCTGGTCGAGCTGAATCCGCGGGTGGTGCCGGCCTGGATCGTGGTGGTGATCATCGCCCGCGAGTTCGCGGTGACCTCGTTGCGCAGCTTCGCCGCGGCGGAAGGAATCGTCATCCCGGCCGCCCCCTCGGGCAAGGTCAAGACCACGCTTCAGATCGTTGCGATCTCGCTCTTGATCGTCTACAACGAGTTGGGGGAGTTCCGCCACCTCGCCCCGATCTCCCTCTGGCTCGCCATGCTCGTGACCGTCTGGTCGGGCATCGATTACTTTCTGCAATTCGGCCGCCGCCTCTTAAAAAGCGAAGGCCCTCCGGTGGTGCCATGACCCAGACACCCTCCCCGCCCGCGCCGCCGAAGGACCGCATGTATTTGCGATGGATCGCGGAGGTCGCCCATCGCCGCTACGGACGGGTGTTGGCGGTCTTCGCTCTGCTGGTCGCGGCTTCGATCGCGCTGGCCGCGAACCTCCGCTTCGACACCGACATGCTCCGTCTGTTGCCGAAGAAAGATCCTGCGATCTCGGCCTACGTGGATGCGCTCGAACAGTTCGGCATGGGCTCCCTACTGCTGATCGCGGTGCCGATCCCCGAAGGAGCGGTGCTCGATCCCTACTTGGGCTATGCCGACGCGCTGGCCGCCGAGGTGGGCAAAGCACCGGAGATCGCGCGGGTCGAATTCAAACTCGGCAATCCGGAGGAGCTGCTCACCACCTTCTTCCCCAAGGCGGTTCTGTTCCTCGACGACGCGGGACGGCAGGCGCTGGAGGCGAAGTTGTCCGATCCGGCGATCCGCGATCGGGCGGTCGAGCTGCGGCGGCGTCTCGGCACGCCGCAAGGGGCGGCGCTCAAGGAGCTGTACAAGCTCGACCCGCTCGGACTGGCCGACGTGTTCCTTGGCCGGATGGAGAGTTCGCGCGGCGCCCTGAACGTCGATTGGACCAGCGGCTACTACCTGTCGAAAGACCATCGCCTGCTGCTGTTGCTCGCGGAGCCGAAGCGGCCGCCGCAAGATGTGAAGTTCAGCCAGCGGATGGTGATGAGCGTGCGCGAGCGGATCGCAACGACCGGAAAATCGTGGCCCGAGATCGTCGGCGGTGTGAACGGCGCCGCTAATCCTGGTGATGACGAGAAGGCCTTGAGCGTGCCGGCGGTGCCCGACACGGCGCTCGGCGGTCCGTACCTCACGACGGTCGGCGACGCCAACCTGCTCGGCTTCGACATGGTGGTCAACATCGCGACCTCGGTGGTCGGCGTGCTGCTCCTGTTCCTGTTCGCGTTTCGCCGGCCGAGCGCGCTGCTTTATGCCTTCGTCCCCTTGCTCGCCGGCCTGGTCCTGACGTTTGGGTTCGCCAAAATCGCGATCGGCTCGCTCAGCTCGGCGACCAGCGTGGTGGCGGCGCTCCTGGTCGGCTTGGCGATCGACTTTGTGATCGTCAATTATGGCCGTTTCGTCGAAGAGCGGCGCAACGGCGCCTCGTTCGAGGCGGCGCTGGTGGCGATGAACAGCCTGTCGGGGCGCGCTGTGCTGACCGGGGCAGTCACCACGGCCGCCACCTTCTATGCCTTCACCACCACGTCGTTCGGCGGCCTGCTCCAGATGGGGCTGCTCACCGGGACGGGCATTCTCCTGTGCGTGATCTCGGTTCTCTGGCTCCTGCCGGCCCTTCTCGCTTGGCGCGAGGACCGTCATGCGAAGCGCGCGACGGAGCCGAACCTCTACATCCAGAGCTTTGGAACGAGCCGCTTGATGGCGATGTCGACGCGCCATCCGCGGGCGGTGCTCGGGATCGGCCTGGTGATCACTCTGCTCGCCGTCTGGAGCGCGCAGAGGGTCACCTTCGACGAGAGCATGAAGACGATGCGCCCGCACGGCAATCCGGGGACCGCGACCACCGACGAGATCGGCAAACGGTTCGGCTCGGGCTTCGACTCGATGAGCGTCATCGTCCACGGCAAGACGCTCGAAGAGACGCTCGCTCTCGCCGACCGCACCAGCGCGGTGGCGCAGGGGCTGGTCGATCGAGGGGTGCTCAACAGCGCGAGCGGTGTCGGCTCGCTGATCCCGCCGCTCGAACGCCAGCGGAAAACCCTCGATTGGCTCGCCGCCGGCCGTTCGGGCCCTCTCGACCTGGCGCGGATTCGCGCGAGCTTCGCCGAGGCGGCGGGCGCCTCTGGCTTGCGGCCGGAATCCTTCGAATCCGGGTTCGCCCTGCTCAACCAGGCGCTCTCCCTTCCCGGGCCGATCGGGGTCAAGGATTTCCGCAGCTCGCGGCAGACCGACTTGCTGCTCGATCGTTTCCTCGCCCAGGACGGAGACGCGTGGGTGAGCGCGGTCTACCTCTACCCGCCCCAGAACCGCTGGCGGCGAGAGGCGCCACCGGAGGTGGTGACTGCCATCGCGAAGCTCGGGCCGAACGCGATCCTAACCGGCAACAATGTGCTCAACCAGCGGGTGCGAACGATGGTGCTCAATGATGCCTGGGTCGCCGGCATCCTCGGCTATCTGGTCGTCGGGCTGATTGTCTGGATCGACTTCCGCAGTCTCCGCGACGCGCTCTTGGCGCTCGTACCTCTCTCTCTCGGCATCGTGTGGATGGTCGGCGGGATGGGCGTGTTCGGCATCAAAATGAACTTCATCAACATTTTCGTCACGACCATGATCATCGGGATCGGAGTCGATTACGGCGTCTACGTCATTCACCGCTACCGCGAAACGACGAGCCAGCCCTGGGCCGAGCGCGAGCGGGGGATGACCGAAACCGGAGGCGCCGTGGCGGTGGCGGCGCTTTCGACCATCGTGGGCTTTGGGTCGATCGGCTTTTCCCACTATCCGGGATTGAAGACGGTGGGTTTCGTGGCGATCCTGGGGGCGCTTTCGACCTGCCTGATTACCATCACCCTGCTGCCGGCGTACCTGTCTTGGCGGGATCGGCGGACGACCGCGCCGACGGTATAACCTACGAGGACCTGGGACCGCCGAAGCTCCGCGGAAAACGACGGCGGCCACGCTGAGTTCGCTCTGCGCGCCCGCAAGCTCACCGACCGCGCACTGGAATTCGCTCACCGCGCGCAGCCGGTCCCTCGGTCCCACGGGAATGCGGTCGCACGCACTTGCAATGTGCGAGCGATCTGACCGTGCGCGTCAATCGCCCGCCGGGGGGAGCGCCCGGGACAAGCTTCCTGTAGAGAAGGCGAAAACGGCCACTGAAGTCCCATCCTTGCCCAGGATTTCCTCTTCGACCAGCAGTTCTAGGGAGCCCGTCGCGTAACCTCTACCGCCAAGCCCCGTCGGCCAACACCCCCGCGGCACTTAGCCGACATGCACTTGCCTCTTTTCTTCCCGGAACGCTTGCCATACAGTACTGTCAGGTCATGAAAGCGAGAGATTTGCCAAAGAGCCGGCGGCTGCCCGGCGCCTGGCGGCGCCGCTTAGCAGCATCACGTTATCCGGCATTCAAGGCGCTGGAGGTTAACTTGTGGCTTCCGTATTCTTGAGCCATTCCTCAACAGACAAGCCATTTGTGCGGAAGCTAGCGCGCTCCTTGGCAACCCGAGGTCATACCGTGTGGCTCGACGAGATCGAACTACAGCCAGGAGATTCGCTGGTGCAGCGGATTTCCGAGGCGCTAGAAAAAGCGGACTTTGTAGCAGCAGTGATTTCGCCTGCTTCGATCAAAAGTCGATGGGTAAAGAAGGAGCTTCAACTCGCCGCCACGAAAGAACTGCGAGACAATCGCACGATAATCCTCCCGATCTTGATTGGCCGTTGCGAAGCGCCTGAATATCTCAGAGACAAACTATACGTGGATCTTCGCGACGCAAGGCAGTATCGATCCCGCTTGAAGCTGCTGATGCGCCGGCTCGATAACGACCAATACCAGACTCGCGTTCGCTCTCGGGAGAGCGTACGCCTAGAGGTCAAGGTCACTTTGGCGCGTCTACTAGAGCCAGCTCATTCGCTGAGCTTGAATAATCAGAAGGAACTTCGCGTTAGCGCACTATGCGGCTGCTTTTACTGTCTAGCGATTTTCCCACCGTCTGAGATCAATTCTTGGATCACCTTTGGAGAGAGCACCGCGATATGCCCGAATTGCGGGATCGACTCGGTGATCGCCTCCGAGTCTAGCGTACCAATTAGCAAGGCATTCTTGAAAGCTATGCACAAGCGCTACTTCTAGCGCGCTCGCCTGAAAGACAATTTGCACTGTCCGCTTCGGATGTGGCCCTCAATAGCTCGGCCCAGGCGGTGATAGGAAGGACGCGATGAGCACCTGGGAGCACCTGTTCCTGACCGGCGAGTTCCGCGCGCGGACCGATCTGTTGTCCGGGCTCAACCTCGAACAGGTCACGCTGCGCCCGGCCGGAATGTCTCACTCGATCTACGACGAGCTTTGGCATGCGGCGACGTGGCAGCGCACGGTCGTGGAGCGCGAGGCGGCGGTCGACGGCGACTACTACCCGAGCGCGGAGCCGGAGCACGAGCAGCAGTGGCACGATGTGGTGCGCCTGTTCCTGGACGGCGCGCGGGCGGCCGTCGCTTGGTCGGAATCGCCGGAGCGGTTGGCGCTCGAAGTCGAGCCGGGTGTGACGATGGCCGATGAGCTGCATAGTCTGGCCGTCCACAATGCGTATCACCTCGGCAAGATCGTCGCTTTGCGGCAAATGATCGGCGCGTGGCCGCCGAAGGCAGCGACGGAGGAGTCGTAGCGGCAAGGGCAGTGCGACGCCGCCCGACGAGCGGATCCACCCGGACGCTCGCGGCCAGCTGCGCCGGAAGCATGAATTGCCCAGATCTTCTGGACGCCTTGTCGAATTCCGCTCTCCTCGTTCGTCGTAAGAGGGAAGGCTGGACAACTAGGCTCAAAACTCCAACCCCGGAACACGGAGACGCCAATGAGAAAGCTCAAAATCATCGAACACATCTCGCTGGACGGCGTGATCCAGCACTCCGCCGATGACGGCGATTTCCCCTACGGCGCCTGGACCGCGCCCTATCGGAGCCCCGCCGGCCTGGAGGCAATCCTGGCGGCGCAAGGCGACAGCTTCGATCTGCTGCTGGGCCGTCGCACCTACGATATCTGGTCGGGCTACTGGCCCAAGGCGCCAAGTAGTCCGATGGCGGACGGCCTCAATGCGGCAAGAAAATATGTCGCTACCCACCGTCCGGAAAGTCTTGAATGGGGCCCGTTCGAGGGCCTTGGACCGGACATCGTCGAGGGCATTCGCCGCATCAAGTCGCAGGACGGCCCGGACCTTATCCTCTCGGGTAGCTCCACGCTGACATCGACGCTGCTCGAACATGGGCTTGCGGATGAAGTCCTGCTGGCCGTCTATCCGGTCCTGTTGGGCACGGGGAAGCGCTTCTTTGCGGAGGGAACCCCGGCACACTCCTTCGAGCTCGTCAGCACGAGAGCGATGCCGTCCGGTATCATCCTCAGTGCGTACAAGGTCGCCGGGCCTTTGAAGACCGGATAGCTCGACGACGCGGCCCCGGCGCCGGTTCAACCCACGAGGAGCTCTCGATGATCCGACCCCTACTACTTCGCTCCCTGGTTCTGCTCGGGGCGGCGCTCCCTGCCGCCGCGGAAACGCTCTACCTGCCCAATCCCGACACCAACGGCAAGGGATCGCCCACGACCCGCCTCCTGGTACAAAACCGCGACAACGTTTCGCGGCCGCTTAAGGTGAAGTTCATTCCGACCGGCGCGAGCGGCACCGGGACTCTCTCGACCAAGCGGTACACAATCCCCGCGCATGCCACCTTCGCGCTGTCGATCGCCGAGGCGCTGCGCGGCGTGGGCATGGAGGAGATCTCAGGCAACGACAGCCTCGACGTCACGGTCGCCGCTTGGGATTTGAAAGTCGGCAGCCAGAACCTCACATGGTCGTTGCCGTTGCTCGACGAGAGCAATCGCTTCGAGAAGAACGAGACGGCCTACCTCAAGGAGCTGGCGGCCACCGCTGCGGGGATGTTCAAGCCGAACATCGAGCTGATCAACCTGGCGAGCGCGCCCGCCGTCTGCACGATCGCGCGTTTCGATTCGGCGGGGGTGGCGATTCTGCCGAACCTGGTGGTCAACCTGAGCCCGCTATCGCACAGGGTGAGGAAAAACGTCGTGGCCGGCCTGGGGCTCGCCGACGGCGTACCGATCTCGGCGCGGGTGACCTGCACCCAGCCGTTCTGGGCGCTCGGCACGGTGGTCGGCACGGACCCGTTGAAGACCCGCCTGTTCTTCCCGCTCGATGCTCCGTCGCCGCCGGTCGAGGAAGCCGTGACGCTGGACGTTCCAGGAGCCTTCTTCACCCCGGTCGAAGGAGCGTCGTACCTGGAGGTCCCGCTGCCGCTCGTGCCCGGCACGGCCTATCGCCGGGCGACGATCGACTACGACCTGTTCGTGGGCGATTTCTCACCAATCTTTACCGGCCTGTTGGGGATGTTTCACGCCGGGGGGCCGCGCTTCAACAAGACCCTCTATTTCGGCTCGTTCGCCCGCGCCATCCGCGACCGGAGCATCTTCGATCAAGGCATTCCGGTGATCGAAGCGGCGATCCAGCGCAGCAGCGACTGGACACCCCAGAGCAACTACCACGTCCGGGTCTTCTACGACACCGAGGGCGGGCGGATGCGCTGGATCGTGACCGAAAAGGAAGGACTCCTGCGGACGATCATGGCGTTCGAGTGCGGAATCTTCAACTTAGATCTCGCCGACCGCGACGCGCCCATCTATCTCGCATTCGGCCTGCCGGGCGTCGCCGACAACGCCTACTATCCGCCGATCGGCTGGCGGTTCACGAACCTCGCGGTGCGGGTCGAGCGGTAGGGGGTTGGCCGGCCCCGGAAGGGGCCGGCCGGTCTCGCCTAGGGGATCTCTTCGATCAGCACGTTCTGGGTCACGCGGCCGTCGTAGCCCGGTTCGTCGCCGTCCCCTTCGGTCTTGATGCCCAGGCAGCCGAAAGCGCAGGAACCGTCGGGATCGACGCCGCTCGAATCCGCCGTGCCGAGCAGCCGTCCGGTGCCCGGCGCGTCGTTGAAGTTACCGATCAGGCGGAACGTTCCCGGATAGGCGTGGTCGAGCTCGAAGTGCGGTCCGCGGAAGCCCGTTGAGTAATCGCTGGTGTCGTAGAGATCGTTCGGGCCGCGGCCGGCCGTCGACCTTGATGCCGTTGGCGTATTCGGTGAGCTGAACGGTGCCGTCGGCGATCGGTATTAGGTCGGAAACAAACCCCGACCCCTGCCGTACAGCCTCGCGGGAGGAGTTTGGATCTCATGCTTGAAATCAAGGGACTCACCAAGAAATACCCGAGCGGCACAGTCGCTCTGTCAGATTTTTCGCTGTCGGTGGGGGAAGGGGTGCTCGGCCTGCTCGGCCCGAACGGCGCGGGCAAGACAACGTTGATGACGATCCTCGCGACGGTGACCCAGCCGTCCTCGGGTACGTTTCACTGGGAGGGGCACGACGGCGTTGCCGATCCGCTCGCGGTGCGCCGGACGCTCGGCTTTCTGCCGCAGGATTTCGGGGTCTACGAGAAGCTCACCGCTAGAGAGTTTCTGCTGTACCTCGGTCGCTTGAAGGGGCTCGTCGGCAAGGATCTGAAGAGGCGGGTGGGCGAGCTGCTCGCGCTGGTGAACTTGCACGGCGCGGCCGACCGGCGGCTCGGCGGCTACTCGGGCGGCATGCGCCAGCGGGTGGGAATCGCCCAGGCGCTGCTCGGCGATCCGAAGTTGGTCATCGTCGACGAGCCGACGGTCGGGCTCGACCCGGAGGAGCGGGTCCGTTTCCGCAACCTGCTCGCCGAGGTCGCCCAAGGCCGGGTCGTCCTGCTCTCCACCCACATCGTCTCGGACATTGAGGCCATCGCCTCGTCGATCGCCGTCGTCCGCGCCGGGAGGCTGCTGGTTCACGCCTCCCCCGAAGAGCTGCTGCGGACGGCGGAGGGGCGGGTGTTCCGTGCCGTGGTGCCGAGCGACCGGCTCGCCGCGGTCCAGGCGCAGGTGCCGGTCTCGAACCTTGCGCGTCGGGCGGACGGCGTCCACGTTCGCTTCGTCGGTGCGGTGGGGGGCGCCGCGGCTCTTCCCGGCGCCGAGCCGGTCGAGCCGACGCTCGAAGACGCCTACCTGATCTCCCAGCTTGCTTCGAGCGGCCGGCCATGAGCGCTCTCGGCGCTTCGATCGCCGCCCAGGTCGGGGCGGAGGTGCGCACGCGGCTCCGTTCGGCCGGCACCTTCGTGGCACTCGCGCTGTTCATGATTGGCGCCTATCTCTGGATTCCGAATCCGGGCGGCAAGGCGACCTCGGTCTCCTGGCAACTGGCCGACGGCCGGCTGCAAACGAGCGTCCACAGTGCCGCCTATATCGGTTCGGCGATGTCGTTCCTCGGCGGCTTCTTCGCGGTCGCGATCGGCTTTTACCTGGTTGCCGGCTCGATCCGGCGCGACCGCCAACGAGGCATCGGCGCCATCCTCGCGGCTACGCCACTGCCGAACGCCTCCTATCTCGGTGGCAAATTCCTCGCCCATGTCTGCTACCTGGCGTTGATGACCTCTCTGATCGTGCCGATCGGGATCTACCACTGGCTGCGCTTCGGCGTCGGCCCGTTCGACCTGGTCGCTTTCTTAGGTCCGCTCGTCCTGCTCACTCTCCCCGGGATCGCATTCGTGTCCGCCATGGCGGTGCTGTTCGACGTCGCGCCGGGTCTGTCCGGGCGCTTCGGCCTGGTCGCCTGGTTTTTCACCCTCTCGATTTTCGTCGCGGCGCTGCCGATCGCCCAGGCCAGGAATCCGGTAACCGGGCTCAACGACCGCCTGCCGTTCTTCGATCCGATGGGCGGGACGACCGTTGCGGTGCTGATCGGCAAGTCGCTGCCGCAGGCGAAAGAGGGTTCGATCTCGACCGGGTTAATCTTCCGCGAGGGTCCGCCGATCGAGCAGGTGGCTTGGTCCGGCCTGCCGATCGACGCCCGCTTCGTGGCGCTCCGCCTGGGCGGCATCCTCTGGGGCCTTCTGCCGCTTGGCCTGGCGCTCCTGCTGTTCGACCGGTTCGATCCGGCGCGCCGTCGCCTCCGCCTGCCCAGTCCCGGGCGCGCGGCGAAAGAGGCGGCGGTGGCAGTGGCCGCGGAGAGCCCGGAGATTCCGCGAGCTCGCTTCGCCGATCTGGCGCCGATCCAGGTGAGCCCTTCCCGCACGCGGGCGGTGCTTGCCGATGCGCTCCTCCTCTGGCAGACCAGCTCGTTCCTCCGTTGGCCTTTGCTGCTCGCCGTCATTTTGGCCGCCTTCGTTCCGGCCGGCGCGACCCCGATGCTCGGCGCAGCCTTTCTTCTCCTTCTGGCCGCGACGATCGCCGAAGCCCCCTGCCGAGAAGAGCTTGCCGGAGCGGCACCGCTCGTCTTCTCGCAACCCGGCGTGCCGCGCTCGACTGTGCTCTGGAAACTCGCCTCGGTCGGTCTGTTCAGTCTGATCGTCGGCGCGCCGTTCCTTCTCCGTTCGGCGTTGGCTTCACCGGCTCAAGGCTTCGCCGCCGTTTCCGGCCTGCTGTTCATGGCCGCGCTCGCGGCGAGCTTCGGGGTGCTCACCGGCGGGGGCAAGCTCTTCCTCGCCCTCTTCCTCGGCCTCTGGTACTGCTCGCTCAACCGGATTCCCTACCTGGACTTCTGCGGACTGTTCGGCGCGGATCTGGGGCTGCCGGTCCGCGCGGCGTATCTGGCGGCGGGGACGGTCTTCGTAGCTCTCGCGATGGCGGTCGAGACACGGCGGCGGGCGGGGGGCGTAGGACGCTGACCGGCTGAGCTGAAGCCGCCGGTGACACTCGGCGAGCGGCCGAAGGCGAAGCTCTCGGCGATTGCCGCCGGGGCACTACGTAACAGCAACGGACAAACCCCGGCGGGGATCTTCCTCGCCGGTGGCGCTAGACTAGACTAGATAATGCGCAATGATCGGGTCATGCAGAAGGTTCACTCGCGCCCGAGTTTCGAGCGGATCGGTTGCCCTGACCGGGCGATCTGCCGCCCCTGGCCTGCCTGACCAGGCACGAGCCTGGCCAGGGCCGAGCGGCAACCTCGAGCGGCGAAACTGAAGCACGAGCCACCCCTCATTCGCTCGCCGCCTCGGCGGGCGCTTTCGGTAGGAAGGCCACTACGAGCACAAATGGATAGTCCACGCCGGGGCTCTCGGTGTGGGGGGCGGCGTCAACGTCGAGGGGCAACTCGGTCAGGGTCTCCTGGACCGCCTCTGTCGTCAAGCGATCCGCGCGGCTGCTCACGAATCGCCAGATCACCTGTGCCTGGGTCGCGGGCTCAAGGCGAAAGGGTCCGTCGTTGAAGGCCGCCGCGATCTCTCCTCGACACGGCGACGACGCGCCCGCGGGGCAGAGGCTGACCAGCGCCCTCTCCGCTTCGAGGCTTCGCCGCACCAGCGGATCGCACGTTTCGACCTCGCGCGACGGCACGGCAGCGCAAAGGCGAATCCGCACCTCCCGTGAGGCTTCATCCACAACTTCTACCGGTGCTACGTAGGGAATGCCAATGTGCATGACGTCTCGCGAGCGAGCGCAGCGGATCAGCACTGCGGTCGCCGACGTCATGACGGCTTGCTGTTGATCTGCGGAGAGCTGAGAATCGCGAGGGGCAGAGATGTCTGCGCACCATTCCACTCGCGACGGTACGGCGATGTCCAAGACTTCCGCGTGTGCGGCGAGTGCGGCAAGAAGCGAAATAGGCACCCAGAGTGCTGAACGGTTCATGTTCACGAAAGGCCTCCCTATAGTTGCCCGAGGCATAGCAGATTGCCCGTTGGAGTGGCCAACGAGCTGGCCAGAAACCCAACGCCCTTTGCAAGCCCCGTTGCAAGGGCAGACTCCGCCAGATCGAAGGAACCGGACAGTAGCGGGTTAATGCTGACTCTGAGGATGTCGTCGATTAGGGGCACCGATGAGTCGACCTGCGGGGAGACGCCACCAGCCAACAGCACGCCCCCCGACAAGCTGGCGACCGAGACGATCCCGCGATTGCAGACGCGGAGCCTTCCATCCGCGAGCTGCAGCAGCGGGTTCGTCAGCATAGCTGTGGCGCCCAAAGCATGGACCTCGAACCTCTTGTGCCATTTCAAGGCGACCTTGTCGTGGAGCTTCGTCTTCCACTCGCAGCCCTCATATCGGACACAGCCGCAGATGCCAAACACGCACTTCGTCTCGGTGCAGCAGAGTCCAGACGTTGACACCCACTTCTCGGGAAGGACTTCGAACTCCTCTGGCTCGGTGTCGCACGACGCACCGCTGGTGCTCTTGAGTAGAACTCCGAGCGGCGCCAGGTTGCCGGTCGCCGCGAAGTGGCCCTCTCGGACCATTACGTCGAGGGCGGCCCCTCCCGAGGCGTAGTTGTACTCGACAGGTATGTTCAGCTTGCAGAATGCTTCGGCAGGTATCGACGATGTAGCCCAGCCGGTGAACGCACCGACCTTGGCGGTTCCTTTGCCGGATAGCTGGTCAGAAAGCCCACTTGCCGTCGCCGAAATCTCAAACCCGGCATTGTCGTTGATGTGTGCTTCCCCGCTGACGCTCAACCGCCCGGATGCCCAGAAGGAGACATCCTGATACTTATACTGCACGGGTTCGCTCTGTGGCAACACGCTCACGGAAACGGCGCTCACAGTCAGTCGCGCTTCGCCAACCGCTACGTCGGTACCGAACTGAACAGCGGCGTTCCGAAGATCCAAGGAGAAACCGCTGAAGGTGACAGGGAGTAACGTCAGCGAATCTGCCAGCATGGCTGAGCCGCTCATCCGGTCGAGCTTGATCGGAGCGGCTGGTGTCGCCTCGAAGGCAACCTCGCTCGGTCGGTCTGCGGGCCGCGGATGCGAGACATGGGACGAGTCGATGGTGAGGCCGGCCAGGCTGAACTCTGCCAGCTCGCCATTCGCTACCAGCGTCAGCTCCCGGAGTTTGATCCGCGGCGCGCTGATCAGGGTGCCGGAAAGATCGATAGTAGCCGACGGGTCGAGAAGGGCGAACTCGACATCCCTGGCCGCAAACTGGCCGCTCAACAGGGACACGTGCCCGGTCGCGAGGTCGAGGCCGATGCGCACCGTTCCCTGCGCCGAGAGCGCCAGCGTCGCACGCGCCTCTTTGCCCTTTTCGCCGATCCGGATGATGGGCTGCCCGAGGGCGAGTAGCTCGCTGCTAATGGTGAGTGCGCCAGTGGTCTCTTTGCCCACCGCGAGCGGCGTCGCGTTGGTGAGCACCACTCCAGCCGAAGCGAAGGATGGTGTGGCCCCCGCCATGAATGGCTTCGTGGCGACCGTGCTGGCCAAGGTCAGTCGCAGGCCATCGGCTGGCACCTCCAGGCGGCTCTTCTCGAGCTCGGGCCACTGGAGAGCCACAACACCGGAAAGGTTTCCCTCGGTGATCGATGCCGAGAGCAGGGCCTCTTGGTTGTCGTCGAAAATCGTCACCGAGGATCCCACAGGCGGAAGGGCGATCGCGAGTGGAATCCGTATCTCGATTCCGACCGCGCCTAAGGTGAACGGGAGTGATATCCCTTGAGAGATCTCGACGCGCCCGATCTTGAAGCGTGACGCAACGAGCCTGCCCTGGGTTCTCATACTGTTGGGCGCACCGCTGACCTCTAGATGGAGCGTCTCGGCGGATTCGGCAGGAACGAGAAAGGAGAGGGCCGGCAAGTCGGGGCGCGACCAGTCGATTTTCCCATCGACTATCTTGGAGTCGAGCTTTGCGAAATGAGCCTTGACGCCACCCCGAACCAGTACGGCGTCCCCCGTCGTCTTGACCTCACCCCGATCGGACTCCAAGGCAACGTCGCTGCTCGAGAGCGCCGACAGCACCAAGCCCTGGCCCGCAGGTGCTTCGACCACTGAAGTCAGCTCTTTGACGTGGAGCGTCGGACGGTCCAGAGCCGCCGTGTCGGTGTCTCGCACGAACACGGCGGTGCCAGCCGTCCCTTCCAAGTTATGCACAATCGCTGTCGACTGCCCACCTATGGTCTTGATCTCGAAGTTCTGAACCTTTAGCGTGGCCTCTCGGAGAACGACGGGCCCCAGCGCTAGCTCGGCAGCGGCAAAGGAGACGAGTGAGGTGCTGCGCATCCTTGCCTTCCAGAATCGCGCGAGGCGCTTGGCGAGGTCGAGATGCACGGTCACGTTCTCGGTGTCCGGCGAGATGGGCGCGAGGTCTGCAGTCGTCACGGCGCCACCCGGGAGAGTGATGGCAGCGCCCATGACATTGCGTTTCCAGGCCTCGATCTGCAACGTGCCCTCGAGCCGGTCCGGCAAGGCGAGGACCCGGGTCACGTTCTCGACGTAAAGCAGGGCGCCGGCGAGAGGCATGGTGCCTCCGGCGAGGCTGATGGTACCGGACTGAACACGGCTCAGCGTCGCCTTGAACTGGCGGGCATCGATCTGAAACCGATTCCCGCCCCCGTTGTTGGAGCGGAATAGCTGTGCGTTCAGGATTGGAAGAGCTTGGATGGTTCCCGCGAGCAGAAGGTGGATCCCCTTTTTCTCGGCTTCCAGGGCAATCTCCTCGCAGCTGAGCTGGGCTTCCTGGTCCGGCAAGGTGCTATCGAAAATGAACAATCCCGCCCGGGAGCGCCTTGCAGGGTCGAGCTCATAGCTCCAGGGTACCCACATGCCATCGGGCTTCGGATTGGCGCGTGCTGAATCGCTCTGTCCGCGGACGCCATCCAAGCAGAGCGAGCCGATGGTCACGCCACCCTTGCTTGCCGGCGAGGCCGCCCAAACAGGGTGCTCACCGACCGCGGCCAGGAACATCATTAGGGCGCAGATCAACGCGATATCAAGAAGGGCGCCAGATTTTCTTCCCACGACGACTCGCCATCGAGATCGAACCGACGCCGGGCGGGCGGCGCCACCTCCAGATTCATCCGGACGAGTTGCTTGCTCAGTAGCTGCACCCGCAAGCAGTTGCTTGACGCCCCCACTCCAGGAACGACCGATAATCCACGGGACCATGTCTAGGCCTCCTTTAAGTTGTAAAACGAACGAGGCACCGAATCCGAACAAGTCACGTGCCTTAAGCCGTTCGTTGGAATAGACGGACCCTGGTTGCGGATTCGGGTCGGGTGGAACGGTCTCTGGCTGAAGGCTGGCGGCGGATGACACGAAGCCGTCGGAGGGCGCCGCGGGCTGGCTAGCCGATGAGGCCGTTGGTGGGCGGCGGCGTGGTGTTACCGCGCTCGACCGTGCTCTGGAAGCTCGCCTCGGTCGGTCTATTCAGTCTGATCGTCGGCGCGCCGTTCCTTCTCCGCTCGGCACTGGCTTCACCGGCTCAAGGCTTCGCCGCCCTTTCCGGCCTGCTATTCATGGCCGCGCTCGCCGCGAGCTTCGGGGTGCTCACCGGAGGGGGCAAGCTCTTCCTCGCCCTTTTTCTCGGCCTCTGGTACTGCTCACTCAACCGGATCCCCTACCTCGACTTCTGCGGGCTGTTCGGCGCGGATCTTGGACTGCCGGTCCGCGCGGCGTATCTGGCGGCGGGAACGGTCTTCGTAGCTCTCGCGATGGCGGTCGAGGCGCGGCGGCGGGCGGGGGGGTAGGCGCTAAAACGAAAAAAGCGGGTGGCTCCTCCTCGGAGCCACCCGCCTTTTAGAACTTCGATTCGTTGCGAGCTCTAGACCGTGCGGCGACGCAGCGCGAAGAACGACGCGCCGGCGAGCAGCAGGGCGAGGGCCGCGAGGCCGAAGCCGGAGGCGGTCGGAATCTCGGTGACGCCGCGCGCTTCGAAGTTCACGATGTTCGAGCGCTCTGCCGGAGTCAGGCAGTCGAGCGCTGCACCGCCGAGGCCCGCAAGCGCCGCCGACTTGGCCAGCGCCGCGGCGCGGGTGGGCTGGACAACTCCGTAGTTGACGATGATCTTGGTTTCGCCGGGCGCGAGAGTGAAGTTGTAGGCCCAAGTCGGGAAATCCGACGACGCGCCAACGGGGAAAGTCACGCTCGAAACGGGGGTCCGAGCACCTGGACCCTGGAGGACATGTCCCAGTCGCGGATCATTGGCATCCATGCCGGTGAAGTTTCCGTCCGTAGCGACCCAGCTATCGGTCAATTCAGCGGTCGTGTTGCCATTCGACGAGCCAAAGATGGTGGTGTTTTCTTGCGAGCCAAGATTGTTCGCGATGACTGCGGTGACCGACTGCGAACCGCCGCCGGTGTTGGTGAAGATGTTCACCCACCGTGCAAACTGGTCATTGTCCGGGACGAAGATCTTCCGCTGCACCTGGATGCTGCCGATCGTCTGCGGCGGGTTGATCACCTGACGGTCGTTGCAGTCGAGCGACGCCTGGCCGTTCTGGGTGTAGAGCGTGTAATTCGCCACGTCGGAGGCAACGCACGGGCCGACCGCCCCGGTGAAGCTGACGCAAAGCGAGTTGTAGCCATCGTAGGCATCAGTGAGTGTGGCGGACACGGACCCGCCGCCCGAGGTGTCGGCATTGACCGGACCGGTGAAATTAGCCTCGGTCGCGGCGCCTGAGCCGCTGAAAGTCGTGGAGAAGGGCAGGTCCGTATTGATAAAATACTGTACACCCGCGGCGTCGACGAGTTCCTTGTCACCGAAGCTCTTGATCAGGGCCCGGTCGCGGCGGTGGCCACTGTGCCTCAACTTCTCGGTGGCGCGAATTCGGGCGAGACGACCGCTTTCGATGACCGCGACGTCCGCAAAGGCGGAGCCCGCCATCAAGAGTCCTACTAGACCAGCAACGGCGCGTTTCATGCGTATTCTCCTCCTGCTACCAACTTCCGTGGCTGGTAGGATGGGTAAATGGAAATCGGACAAAAGGAGAAGTGCGGGCTTTGGGTACAACCGGGACACCTTCGTCGTGCGTACATTACGGCGTTTTTTCGAGCGCTCTGTGCCGTTTCCTTGGGATTCTGGGGCTTGGTGTCGTCCGGCTGCGCCCGTCCCAAGATCGAGAACGTCCTCATCATAACCCTCGATACGACCCGGGCGGATCACCTCGGGGCTTATGGTTTCACCCTCGCGCGCACGCCCAATATCGATCGGATGGCCCAAGAGGGGACGCGGTTCGCCGACGCCATCTCCGCGGCACCGATCACCATGCCTTCTCATTCGACGATCTTTACCGGCCTCTTGCCGCCCGCCCACGGCGTCCGCGACAACGGCTCGTACGCCCTGGGCGACGGGGCGACCACGCTCGCCGAGCGCTTTTTGGCCGCCGGCTACCGGACCCAGGCGTTCGTGTCCGCGCTGGTCTTGAATCGTCGCTATAACTTGAACCAGGGATTCGAGGGGTACGACGACGATCTGTGGGCCGAAGACGAGCCGCCGATGTTCATGATCCGCTCCCGTTCCGCGCCGAAGACGGCGGAGAGGGCGGTCCGCTGGTTCGAGGGGTGGCATCGCGAGAAGGTGAAGAAGCCGTTCTTCGTCTGGGTCCATTTCTTCGATCCGCACCAGCCGAACAATCCCCCGCTGGCGGAACAGGCCAAGTGGCCTTCCGCCTACGACGCCGAGATCGCGGTCGCCGACCGGGGGGTCGGCATGCTGCTCGATGAATTGAAGAAGCTCGGCGCGCTCGACCGAACGCTGGTGGTGCTCACGGCGGATCACGGCGAGAGCCTCGGCGAGCATGGCGAGAAGACCCACGCCATCTTCATCTACGACGCCACGGTCCACGTGCCGCTGATCGTGCGCGCTCCGGGCGTGGTGCCGGAGGGCAAGGTCTACGGCGGCCCCGTGCGTAGCGAGGACATCGCGCCGACGGTGCTCGCGGCGCTCAAACTGCCGGGCGGCGGCGAGATGCAGGGAATCGACCTGCTCCCGGCGGTTCGCGGGGCGGTGCCCCCTCCCGATTTGCCGCAGTACTCCGAATCGCTCACCGCGGAGGTCGGTTTCGGCATGGCGCCGCTCTACGGCGTGCGCCGGGGAGGCTGGAAGTGGATTCGCGCGCCGCGGCCGGAGCTGTACGACCTCGCGGGCGATCCCAAAGAACTCGCGAACCGCATACCGGCCGAAGCGCGGCGCGGCGCGGCGCTCGACGGCGAGCTGCAGAAGATCCTGGACGACAGCCGCCGCCACGCGATCGCTGCGAAGCAGAACCCGATGGACAAGGAGACCGAGGAGACGTTGCGCGCGCTCGGCTATCTCGCGCCCCAAGGGGAGAAGGAGGGGATGGGCGGCATCGACCCCAAGAATGGCATGGTGCTCTATCAGAAGCTCGAGGATGCCCGGCATCTGGCGCAGGACGACCATTGGCCCGAGGCCGAGAAGGCCCTGCGCGAAATCCTCGCGGTCACTCCGAGGAACGTCACCTGCTGGAACATTCTCGCCTTGGCCCGCCTGCACCAAAAGGATGGCGAAGGGGCACGGGACGCCTATCGCCATTCGCTCGCCATCTCGCCCGACCAGGCCCGTGTCTACTCGATGCTCGGTGCGATCGGTCTGCTGCAGGGCGACCTCGACGGGGCGGAGAAGGAGTTCGACCGCGCTCTGGTGCTCTCGCCTGGATTCGTCGAGGCGATGTCGAACTTGGGGCTGATCGCCGCCCTTCGCGGCGACCAAGCCAAGGCGAAGAGCCTGAACGAAAAAGCGCTCGCGCTCGATCCGAGCTTTCCCCGCGCCTACCGCCGGCTGGCCGACCTCGCGTATGAGCAGGGGGAATGGGGGCGAGCGCTCGCGAACTACCGCAAGGTGATCCAAGTGGAACCCTCCGATTTCGCCGCGCTCGTCCAGGCGGGCAACTCGGCGCGGCGGTTGAACCAGCCGGCCGAGGCCGAAAAGTTCTTCCGCAAGGCCGCAAAGCTGCGCCCCGACAGCTGGGTGCCGGGCTACAACCTGGCCTGCTTAAAGGCGGTCCGGGGCGACGCGCCGGCCGCACTCGCGGAGCTCGGAAAACTGGTCGCGCCCGGCGGGCCGGGATTTCACCGCGTGGATCTGCTCGATCACGACGCCGACCTGGCCGCCCTTCGCATCCTGCCGGGCTATCCCGGCGTGCGTCAGAAAACGGAAGCCGCGGCGAAAGAGTTTGCCGCCACCCGGCAAGAAGAGAGCGAGGAAGGCGCGGAGCTGACCTCGTCGGTGCCCTGAACGGCTAAGCGAACCCAGGGCTACGAACTCAAGACCACGAACCCAGGCCTTACGAACCCAGGCCCTACGACCCCAGGCCTTACGACCCCAGGCCTTCAGCCTGGGCTAACGGGAAGAACGGCCCTTCGGGCCTAGAGAAGCCCCGTATCAGCGTTTGTTGTTTGCGGCCCAACGGGTCGCGTCTTCGTTAGCCCAGGCTGAAGGCCTGGGTTCGTGGGCCTGGGTTCGTGGGCCTGGGTTCGTGGGGCTGGGGCCGCTGGGTCTGGCCTATCGGATCAATCCTCCGTTGGACCTCTGTGTTAATTTCTCGCCCCTATGTGGAATGCGTCCTCAGAACGCCCCGCGATCCGTTGCCGCGGCCTGGTCAAGCGCTACGCGGACGTCACCGCGGTCGATGGGCTCGACCTCGAAATCCTGCCCGGCGAATGCTTCGGGCTGCTCGGTCCGAACGGCGCGGGCAAGACCACGACGATGGAGATCCTCGAAGGTCTCACCGAACCGGACGAAGGCGAGGTCGAGGTGCTCGGGCTCGGGTGGAAGAATTCCGAGCGCGAGCTGCACGAGCGGCTCGGCATCTCACTCCAAGAGACCCAGCTCAACGAGAAGCTCACCGTGGGCGAAACCGTCCGCCTGTTCGCCTCGTTCTACGCGCAGGCGCGCGACCCGGAAACAGTGCTTGCCGAGCTGTCGCTCACCGAGAAGCGCGATGCCCGGGTCGGCAAGCTCTCCGGCGGCCAGAAGCAGCGCCTCGCGGTCGCCTGCGCCCTGGTCGGCAATCCCGACATTCTGTTCCTCGACGAGCCGACCACCGGCCTCGATCCGCAGAGTCGGCGCGAGCTGTGGGATCAGATCGCCCGCTTCCGCTCGACCGGCGGCACGCTGTTGCTCACCACCCACTACATGGACGAGGCGGAAAAGCTGTGCGACCGGATCGCGATCGTCGACAAGGGCAAGGTGATCTCGCTCGGCACCCCGCGCGACCTGATCTCCCAGCTTCCTTCGGCGTATGTGGTCGAGATCGATACCGAGCCGAGCTGGGGCGCCGAGCGGTGGCGCGCTATCCCCGGAGTCCACGAAGCGCGCCGCTTCGGCGAGGTCTGGTCGCTCGCGGTCACCTCGCTCACCGAAGCCGTGCCCGAGCTGCTTGCCGCCGTCGAGCGCGAAGGGGCGAAGCTCGTTCATCTCTCCACCCATCGCGCCACGCTCGAAGACCTGTTCGTGGCCTTGACCGGAAGGGCGCTGCGCGATGAGTGACCGATCCCCCTGGCGCCGCCGCCTGGCCTCGCTCGGCCACCTCACCCTCTGCCGCGCGAAAGAGTTCACCCGCGAGCCCGAGGCGGTGTTCTGGGTCTTTCTCTTTCCCGTCCTGCTCGCGGTCTCGCTCGGCCTCGCGTTTCGCGAAAAGGCGCCGGACAAGATCCCGGTCGGGGTGATCACAGGAGGCGGTGGAGCCTCCAACCCGATTTCCGCGACCGCGGACCCGGCGAACCTGGCAGCCACCGCGGCACTCGAAGCGCTCCGGCGTTCGCCGCAGCTGGCGCCCCGGGCCTACACCGAAGCCGCCGGCCGCGAAGCGCTGCGCACCGGGCGGATCTCGCTGCTCGTGGCGCCCGGCGCGCCGGGAAAGGCCCCGCGGGTGATCCTCGACGAGACCCGGCCCGACGCACGCACCGCGCGGCTCGAAGCCGAGGATGCGCTCCAGCGCGCCGCGGGCCGGAAGGATCCGCTCGCCGTCGGCACCGAAAAGCTCACCGAGCCGGGTGCGCGCTATATCGATTTCCTGATCCCCGGCCTCTTGGGGCTCAACCTGATGGGCACCGGCATCTGGAGCCTCACCTTCTCGATCGCGGTCGCCCGCCAACGGAAGGTCCTGAAGCGCCTGGTCGCGACGCCGATGCACAAGGCCGACTACCTGCTGAGCCAGATCTTCGGCCGGATGATCTTCCTAATCCCCGAGCTGGTCATCCTGATCGGCTTCGGCTGGATCGCTTTCGGCGTCGCCGTCCACGGATCGATCCTCCTGCTGGCCGCAACCTCGCTGCTCGCCGCCATGTCCTTCTGCGGCCTCGGCCTGCTCACCGGCTCCCGAGTCAGCACCATGGAAGGAGCAAGCGGCCTGGGGAACATGATCCTGCTGCCGATGTGGCTCCTGTCGGGAACCTTCTTCTCTTCCGAGCGCTTCCCCGACGCGGTCCAGCCGCTGATCAAAGCCCTGCCCCTCACCGCGCTCAACCAGGCCCTCCGCGCGATCATCAACGAAGGACACGGCCTAGCCGAGATCTGGCCCCAACTCACCATCGTCGCCGCCTGGGGTTTCGTGAGCTTCGTGGTCGCGCTCAAGATTTTCAAGTGGAAGTAGGGGGGCGATAAACCGCTTTTCCCTGGGAGAAATCGAAGAGCACTAAGCAGGCAGTTTCCCGGGACCGCCGAGCACCAGCTCGGCACCGGGGCGGCGCAAACGCCAAAAGCGGCCGAGCTGGTGCTCGGCGGTCCCGGGAACTACCCCGCGCCCAGGAGAAAAAGGCTCCTGGGCGGGCGCCGTTTGCCTATAGCGACAAATCCAACCTCCAGCGGTTGAGCTTCCCCACGTCCTGCGCCGCCAGATCGCTGACGTGCAGGGTCCAGTTGCCTTGCGTCGCAGCACCGGCAAGGGCCGCCAGGCCGGGGCTGGTCACGGAATCGTAGGCCCGGATGAGGTTGTCCGCGTTGCCGCCGGAACGGTCGTGCAGGAGGACCTTCTGGCCTCCCGGGGCGACCAGCTCGATGCGCAGGTCGCCGATGTAGGTATGGGTGATGTCGACGCTCACTTTGACGCCTTTGACGGTGCCGGCCTGCGCAACCGCGAGGCTGCTATTCACTCCGGCCGGAGCGTTGTCGGGAATCGCCAGCCCCGGGGCCGCTTCTTGATGGATCGTCTGCGTCGCGGCTTCGAGATTCATCTCCAAGCCCCAGTGCTTGAGAGTTCCGACATCCGCGCTGGCGAGGTCCGCCACTTGGAGCTGCCAGTTCCCTTTGGCCGGATCGCCCAGCAGGGCGGCCAGGGCCGGCAGATCCTCGCTGCGGAAGGTGGCCGTCAGGTTGTCCTGGTTGCCGCCCGCGCGGTTGTGCAGGATCGCGGTCTTTCCGCTCGGGGCGACCAGCTTGACGGTCAGGTCGCCGATGAAGGTATGGGCGATGTCCACCGCCACGCTCAGGCGTTTGATGCGCCCTTCGTTGGCGACCGAGAGGACGTGCGAAATGCCCGCCGCGGTGTTGTCGGGAATCGCCAGGTTCGGATTGCCTTCGACTTTCACGGTCGGCGCGATCGGCCCGGTTGGTCCGGTTGGTCCGGTTGGTCCGGTCGGGCCGGGAGGCGCGGTGGAGGGCGGCGGGTTGAAATCGGCGACGATGCCGGAAAGCGTTGCGCCGTTCGAGTGGGCGTTCGGGCCCATGCCGAATTTGGCGAACGCCGCCCAGGCGCCGGTCTTCGCTGCGTCGAACTGCGCGGGGGTCAATTGGCCCGCCGCCCGCTTGTCGGCGAGCGCGCGGAGGATGGCGTCGCGCGCATCGAGGAAGCTGGGATTGGCGGGAGTCAGCTTGAAACCATCGACCACCAACTGCAGGCCCAAAACCTTGCCGATGTTGCGGTTCATCTCCATCAGCGCGGCGCACCAGAGCTCGCCGATGTTGTGGACTTCGGTATAGCGGCCGGTGCCCAGTTTTCCGAAGTGATCCGGGAAGTGGCTGTCGTAGGGAAACCCGCGAATCCCGGTTGGATCGTTGACCACCCAATTGCCCACCACCGTCGAGTCGTTGACGCTGCACGCGATGTAGTCGCTCCATCCTTCGCCCATGCCGGAGCTTTGGATCGCCTCCAGCGCCCGGTCGTTGGCCGGGCCGCCCACCAAACGATTGGACACCCCGTGGGTGAACTCGTGAAAGACCACGCTCGAATCGAAGGCGGTATGCCGGTTGGTCGAAGTCACCAGGCCCATGTTCATCACCGGGCTTGAGCCGTCCACGGGGGTGCCCATGTTGGCCGTGCCGTTCACCGCCCCGGAGTGCGCCCGCGCATCGACCCGGTCGGTGGCCAGGCCGCCGCGCCCCAGGTTGTCGCTCTGGAAGTTGCCGTCCCGTTCGCGGAAGCCGAGCAGGTAGAAGAAATCGTGCATCACGCAGTTGAAATAGAAAATGTTGAGAACTTTTTGATCGTCGCCGGTGGCATCGGCGGGATTGAACTCCAGGACTCCGCCTTGCACCGCTCCGGTGCCGGAAGCGCCGCTCACGCCCAAATGGGCGAGGGCGCAGTTGCCGGTGGTTTGGTTCGCCCCCACCCATTCGTCGGGAAAACCGGTCGGCAGGCCCGCGGGAACCGGCAGGCCGTACTCCGCGAGAGGACGAGGAAAGTCGGTGACCTGGCGCGCGCTGCCGCCGTCGACGCGGAAGACGTTGCCCCGTCCTCGTACGCTCTGCATCAACTGGCGACAGAAGAGGATTTCGCCGCTCTGGGCATCGACCAGCGTACGGAACTGACCTTCCTCCTCGGGCATCGTCAGAATGACTTCCCAGGTCAGGCGCAGATCGCCCTCCAACGGAAACCAGACCAGCCGCGCTTTGATCGCGGCGGCGAACGGTCCGGCTTCGAGGACACTCAGACGTTCCGGTTTCTCTGCGAACGCCGCGCTGACTTTCGGCTCCCAGCCCGTCAGATCCACGGACTTCCACACGAGCGGCTCGCCGTAGGGATCTTTCTCTCCCGCCTCGTCCGCGTCGGGCTCCGCCACATGCTGAGCGGCTTTGAGCACCGCCTGCTCCACGGTCAAGGCCGCCGACACCGCCAGCTCCTCTTGGACGGTGACGCTGCTGCCCACGGTCTCCTGGATCGCCCCGGCCGGATCGAAACGAACCGTCTCGGCCGCCTGAAAGATCGTAATCCCCTTGTAACGCTGCTGCATGTGCACGGCCACCGAGCCGCTGCTGGTCTGCTGGAAATCGGGATCGGCCTGATACTCCTTGGGCTGGTCTGCCACAAGCCCGAACACACCGCCCAAGCCCTGAACATGATCCAGGGCGCGTTGGACGTAGTTGCCCGGTTCGGCCGGGGCACCTTCGGAAGCGACCAGCGAGGGGTTGCCGGTAGCGGCGTTAAGTCCCTCGATCCGAACGCGATGGGCGCCCGGCAGGAGATCCGAAGACGTCGCCGCCCGTTCGTTCAGCTCCGTTTCGCGGAGCGGCGTGGCGCGGTTGATACTGGGGTCACGGCGATCGATTTCTCTGCTCATGATGGGGCCTCCATTCTGCTGGCCCGGGGCCTTTGTCATCGCCGAATCGGATGACCTACCCGGGACCTAAGGAATTGGACGGCCACCCCGCTCCAGTTTCTCGGCTAGATCGAGGGAACGCGGAGCGCCGTCTCTCCTCCTTGGGCGCCCCGCCGAGGAAAAGCGTTACGGTATTTCCGCTCGGGCTTGTCGAGCGAGCCGATGCGCTTCGCTCGACGTTGTCCATGCAATAGAGTTAGAAATCCACACCCGTGTTGGCGCAAGAGGCACCTAATGGCAAAGCGTAAGACACCCGAACCATCGCTCGTCCCTTTGGCGGAGCCGCTGTACCGGGAGATTCGAGCGGTCCTCGAAATGGCTCGTGTCGGCGCCTACCGCGCAGTCAATGCGGCGATGGTGCAGGCCTACTGGCAGGTCGGGCGGCTGATCGTCGAAAACGAGCAGAATGGACGCCGTCGAGCGGGATATGGCGAAGCTGTAATTGTGACCCTTGCGGAGCGACTGAACGGCGATCTGGGAAGTGGGTTTGACGTGCGAAATCTGTGGTACATGCGCAGGTTTTTCCTCGCCTTCCCGATTCTGAACGCACCGCGTTCACAATTGCCAGGACAGGAGAAGAGCGCCGAAGCAGGCCTTGAATCTGTGACTCTTCCTCCGGTGCATGAGGCAACGCGAGCCCTTCGGCCGGAGCTTTCCTGGACCCACTATCGCCTGCTCCTTGGCGTTGAAGACCCCCAAGCCCGCGAGTGGTACCTGAAGGAGGCCGCGGACCAGCACTGGTCGACCCGTCAGCTCGAGCGCCAGATCTCGGTGCTCTATTACGAGCGCCTATTGGCCAGCCGCAGGAAGGCGCCGGTCCGCAAGAGGCAGTTGACAAAATCGCAGCGCTCGAACCGGAGCAGTTCATCCGGGACCCGTACGTGCTCGAATTCCTCGACCTGAAAGACTACCCGGCGCTGCGCGAATCTTCGGTCGAGAAGGCGATCATCGGCAACTTGCAGGAGTTCCTCTTGGAACTGGGCAAGGGCTTCTCCTTCGTCGCCCGCCAGAAGCGCCTGCGCTTTGAGGACGAGGACTTCTATGTCGACCTCGTCTTCTACAACTACCTGCTTCGGTGCTTCGTGCTGATCGACCTCAAGGTCGGCAAGTTGACCCACCAGGACATCGGTCAGATGGAATCCTACGTGCGCATGTTCGACGCCCACGCTCGGCCAGAGGGCGACAACCCGACCATCGGCCTGATCCTTTGAGCCGTCCCATTTCCCTCTACTCGTACCGCAGCGCCACCACCGGTTCCACCCGCGTCGCCCTCCGGGCGGGAATCCAGGTGGCGAACAGCGCCACCGCGAGCAGGACGAGCGGCACGCCGACGAAGGTCCACGGGTCGCGCGGGGTGACGCCGTAGAGGAGGCTCGCGAGAACCCGGGCGAGGAAGAAGGCGCCCAGCAGGCCGGCCACGGTTCCGGCGAGGACGATGCCCAGCCCTTCGCGCAGGAGTTGGCGCAGGATCTGGCCCGCGCCGGCTCCCAGCGCCATGCGCAGGCCGATCTCGCGCGTCCGTTCGGCGACCGAGTAGGAGAGGACGCCGTAGATCCCGACCGCGGAGAGGACGAGCGCGAGCGCCGCGAGCAGGGAGAGGAGGAAGGTCTGGGCGCGCGGCTCGGCGACCGAGTCGTAGAGCAAGGCGTCGAGCGTCTTGACGTGGGCCACCGGCAGGGCGGGATCGACCTCCCGCACAATCCGGGCGACCGCCGCGGCGAGGCCGGCCGGGTTTACCGCGGTGCGGATCACCAGAGCCGCCTCGGAGTTGGGCGACTGGAAAATCGGTAGATACGCCTGGTTGCCGGATTCCTCTTTCAGCTCCGAATGATGCACGTCGCCGACCACTCCCACGACGCGGAACCAGTCCGATTTCTCATCCACCGGGACGTCGAACGAGAACCTCCGCCCGAGCACGCTCTGGCCCGGCCAAATCTTCTCGGCGAGCGACCGGTTGATCACCGCGACCTTGTCGCCGCCGATCGAGTCGCGCCCGTCAAAAGCGCGCCCCTGGCGCAGCGGAATGCCGAGCGTCGAGAAGTAGGTCGGCGAAACGAACGCCATGTTCGCGCGCGGCAGATCTGTGACCTCTGCCGGCTGCCCCTCGGCCTGGAAGGCCAGGCGCATGCGGTCGCCCGAGAGCGGCAGCGGATATCCCGCCGCGGCGTTTTGCACCCCCGGCAGGGCAGCGAGGCGCGGCAGCAGATCGCGGTAGAAAGCGGCCTGCTTTTCCTCTGTGCCGTACGTCGTATCGGGCAGCGCCACCTGGACGGACAGGGCATGGTCGGAGCGGAATCCCGGCTGCACGTTCTGCAGCGCGCGCAGGCTGCGAATCAACAACCCCGCTGAAATCAGCAGGATCATCGCGAGCGCCACCTCGGCGAAGACCAGGGCGGAGCGGGTCCGCCGGCCGCGCCGGTCGCCCGCGCCTTTCGCCCCGTCGCGCAGCGTCGATTGCAGATTGGGGTTGGAGGCATGAAGGGCCGGCAGCAGCCCGAACAGCAGCCCGGTCGCGAGCGACAGGCCGAGGGTGAACGCGAGCACCGTCGTATCGACCCCAACCTCGGCGGCGCGCGGGATGCGGTTACCGAACAGGGCGAGCAGGAGAGGCGTACCGAGGGCCGCGAGCCCTGCGCCGAGGAGGCCTCCCGCCAGCGACAACAGCGTGCTCTCGGTCAGGAACTGGCGGATCAGCCGGCCACGCCCGGCCCCCAGCGCTGTGCGCACCGCCACTTCGCGCTCCCGCGCGGCGAGCCGCGACAGCAGCAGGTTCGCGACGTTCGCGCAGGCGATCAACAAAACCAGCCCGACCGCGCCGAGCAGGACGAACAGCGCGGGGCGGATGTTTTCGACCATCGTTTCCTGGAGCGGCGACAAACGGATGCTCCAGTTCGTGTTGGTGTCGGGGTGCGCCTTGGCGAGGCGGGCCGCGATCCCGCTCATCTCGGCCTGCGCTCGGGCAAGCGTCACCGCCCGGGCCGAGGCGGCCGAGTACGCGCAGGAAGTGGCCGCCGCGCTGCTCTTCGGCAACCTCCAGCCGCAGCGGCAGCCAGAGATCGACGCCGCGCGGCAGGTCTAGGGTGGCCGGCATCACACCGACGATCAGCGTCGGCTTGCCGTTCATCATCATCAGCCGCCGGCCGACGACGCCGGGGTCGCCGCCGAAGCGCCGCTGCCAGAGGCGCGAGGAGAGCACCGCCACGTGCGGTCCGCCGGGGACGTCCTCCGCGGGCAAGAGCGGCCGGCCAGCCAACGGTTGAAGCCCCAGCAGGCCGAAGAAATCGCCGGAGACCCGTCCCGCGAACAGGCGCTCGGGTTCCCCTTCGCCGGTCAGGTTGACGTTGTCGGTCCCCATCGCGGCGAGGTGCGAGAAGACCTTGTTCTGCTCCCGCCAGTCGGCGAAATCGGGCGGCGACGTCGCCCCCGCGCGTAGACCGTCCGGCGCTACGTCGATCAGGCGGATCACCCGCTCCGGCTGGGAAAACGGCAACGGCTTGAGCAGCACCGCCTGCACCACGCTGAAGATCGCGGTGTTCGCGCCGATTCCGAGCGCGAGCGCCGCGACCGCGATCAGGGTCAGGCTCGGGTGCTTCCACAGGCTGCGCCAGGCAAATCGAAGATCGGTGCCGAAGCTCTCCATTGCGAGCTCTCCTCAGAAAACAGAATTCGCTCCCCCGAGCCGGGGGATCTCTTTAGAGAACGCAGAACGCGGCGCAAGGTTGCAGACGGAAGGGCGGGTGCCGGAAGCCGCCATCGGCCACCAACAGCGTTTCTGCGGCCTTCGAGAGCGGCTATCTGGCCCTGGATCTGCGCATCGCCCGTCTATACCCGCTTTCGGCGCCTGGATCGCGGGCAGCGCTCTTCGAAAGCCGCTATCGCCCGAGGAGAACGACGTTACAGCGGCGGATAGCGGCTATCGCTCTCGGCCGGCCGCCAGCGGCCAAGGAATCACGCGTTTTTCCTTCTGCATCCCGCTCTCCGCGCCGGATGGCCGAATCCAGCGGCGGAAAGCCGCTATCGGCGGTTGCGCCGCGAGCGCAGCGGGCGCCAACGCTCGGCGAAGCTCGCTGAGCGAATTCTCCGCTCGGCAGTGAGCCCGCCGGAGCGCATAGCGGTATTGCGTCGGCGCTGCGAGAATTACCGCCGCCGCAGGCGCCGCGCGGCCATCAGGCCCAAGCCGCTTGCCAGCGCCGCAAGGCCGAATACGTCGAGCGTTGGGATCGCCAGCACCGTGAGCCCGTCGGAATCGGTCGCCGTGTTGTTCCCCGGCGTCGGATCGGGGATGGCTGGAGGCGCCGTGATCGTCGCTGTGTTCACCAAAGGCGCGGCCGTTCCCGGGGCGATCGAGCAAATCGCGGTATAGGTGGCGGTTCCCCCGGCGGGTAGGTTGACGAGGTCGTTGATATTGCCCGCTCCGCCGGCCGTGCAGGTCGCTCCTCCAGCCCCCACGCAGGTCCAATTACAGGTCAGCGAGGCGGGGAAGGTATCGGCCACCGTGGCGCCCGGAGCGTCCGACGGGCCGGCGTTGCTGGCCACGATCGTGTATGTCGTCGAACCGCCGGCCGTAAAGGTGCTCGAGCCGTCGCTCTTCGAGATCGCGAGGTCGGCGATTGGATTCAGCCCATTTGAATCGGTGGCCGAGTTGTTCACGCCGACCGGGTCGGAAAAGCCCGCGGGCGAAGTGATCGTCGCGGTGTTGAAGAACGACAGCGTCGCATTCGACGCGATGTCGCAGGTCACCGTCACCACGACCTGGCCGCCGACCGGCAGATCGACCGACTGATTCGCGCTCGGCTCGCCGCCCGCGGGGACCGAGCACAATCCTCCAAGCTGCCCCACGCAGGTCCACGTGCAGTTTTCGAGCGGCGCGGTGAACAGATCCCCGAACGCCGATCCGGGCGCGTTGCTCGGCCCCGCGTTGCTCGCGATGATCGTGTAGGTGATCGTCCCGCCCGGCGTCGAGGTGAGAGCGCCATCGGTCTTGGTGATCGAAAGATCGGCCGTCGGGTTGCCCGCCCAGGCGGCGGAAGCCCCGAGGGCGAAGAGGACTGCGAGAGAAGCGAGTGGCTTGAGCATCGTGAATCTCCCAGAATACGAAACGAGTGGGCGCGAAATTGAACGGCTAAGGTTCCAGCGAATCGTATCGCGAGCAGGCACAAAAAACCCCGAAGCCTTCCGGCTCCGGGGTTTGAATCGTCGAGCTTTTTGTCCTCGGGCTTAGTGGATCACTTCCACCGTGCCGGTCGAGGGGTACCACTCCTCGGCGTTCGAGGCGACACCGGAGCATTGGAGAGTTTCGAGATTCAGGGTGACCGTCAACGTATAACCTGAATCTGAAAGGTACGACACCAAATGCACGTCCGGTGCGACCTCGAAGGAGGCATAGGGGACCCCCTTCGGTTCCTTGCCGTTCGCGGACGGTTCCGCTTCGGTCGATTTCGCCGGTTGTTTCTTGGCGCCGTTTACATCGCGCCAAGCCACAGTGCCGTCGGGGAAGAACGTGTGCTCGTAGGTCTTCCCGGCCGTGGGGCCGTCTTCAAAAGTCCAGCGAATCGTTTGACCCGCCAGAGATCGTTTTGTTTGATTCATCGTGCCCTCATCTCCAAGTGATGTGTGAGGTGTTGCCCCCACGAAACCTAGGAGATTGCAGGGGGTGTGCCATGCTCTATAAGCCACATGGAGAGAATAGTTTGCGGCAAATCCGAAAGATGTAAGGCGAGAGTGTCGACGCCCGGTGGTCCTCGCTGATTTTGCCGCCGCCGGAAAGTTCTGCGTAAGGAAGAAAGAGGTGCGGTAGGCGTGAGAGGATGCCCCGAAGGCGCCTGGCCGTTCAATGAGCGCGAGTTCGTGGATGTTTTTGGGTTGAGTAAGAAGGGCCACCCGGGGCAAAGAGGCGTAGGATGCAGGTCAGGCACTTCTCGGCTTCAAGCGACAAGGTACCACCGCGAAGTCGGTCGTACGCGGTTGGGCGACGGGAGTCGGAAATGGCGAATGGGAACAAGGGTCGGGCGAAAGCCCCTTCGGGGGCCGAGCGGATGCTCAGGTCCCAGCCGCCCGCCCAGCCGGTCGCGGGAGAAGGTTCTGCCGACGGAACGGACGAAGCGGGCGATCATGGCCTCTTCCCGGTGATTGGAATCGGTGCCTCGGCCGGGGGGCTCGCGGCGTTCGAGGCGTTTTTCTCCGGCATGCCGGCCGGTGCGGACACGGGAATGGCGTTCGTGCTGGTGCAGCACCTGGCGCCGGACCACAAGAGCCTTTTGGCCGATCTGATCCGCCGCAGGACCCGCATGCAGGTCTTCGAGATCGAGGACGGCATGCCGGTGCAGCCCAACCGCGTCTACATCATTCCGCCCAACCATGACCTGGCGTTCTTGCATGGGACGCTGCAGCTGCTCGATCCGGCCGAGGCGAGAGGCCAGCGCCTGCCGATCGATTTCTTCTTTCGCTCGCTCGCCGCGGACCTGCGGGAGTGCGCGATCGGCATCGTGCTGTCCGGCACCGGGGCCGACGGCACCCAAGGGGTGCGGGCGATCAAGGCCCAAGGCGGCATGGTGATGGCGCAGACCCTCGCGTCCACCGAGTTCGACGGCATGCCGAGGAGCGCGGTCGGCACCGGCCTGGTGGATTACGAGCTGCCTCCGGCCGAGATGCCCGCCCGGCTGATCGACTACGTCGCGCGCTCGTTCGGCAAGCTACCGCGTTCGGCCACCGTCACGCCGACGCAGGAGTCGAAGGCGCTCGAAAAAGTCTTCGTCCTGCTGCGCGCCCAGACCGGCCACGATTTCTCAGGTTACAAGCCGAGCACGATCGAGCGGCGGATCGAGCGGCGCATGGCGATCCACCAGGTCGAAACGCTCGACGGCTACGCCAAGTATCTGCAGCGGACCCCGGCCGAGGTGGAGGCTTTGTTTCGCGACCTGCTGATCGGCGTCACCCATTTCTTCCGCGATACGGAAGCCTTCGAGGTGCTGGAGCGGGAGGTCATTCCCTCGCTCTTTGCCGGCAAGCCCGCGGGTGCCCCGATTCGCGTCTGGTCGGTGGGGTGCTCCACCGGCGAAGAGGCCTATTCGCTCGCCATTCTTCTGCAAGAGCGGAAGGAGGCGATCAAGGCCACCAACTCGGTGCAGGTGTTCGCCACCGACATCGACAGCGTGGCAATCGCCACGGCCCGGCTGGGAATCTATCCGGCGAGTCTCGACATGGACATCTCGCCGGAGCGGCTGGCGCGCTTCTTTTCCCTAGAGCCCGACGGCGGCGTGTATCGGATTCACAAACGCATTCGCGACCTGCTGATCTTTTCCGAGCAGGATGTGATCAAAGACCCGCCGTTTTCCAAGCTCGATCTGATCTGTTGCCGCAACCTCTTGATCTATCTCGGGGCCGACCTGCAGAAGAGAGTCATTCCCCTCTTTCACTATGCCTTGAACCCGGAGGGACGGCTGTTCCTCGGGACGTCCGAAGGGGTCGGCGAATTCTCCGATCTGTTCGCGGTCCTCGACCGCAAGTCGAAGTTGTACAAGCGGAAAGAAGAACCGGGCGGACGGGAGCGCCAGGCATTGCGCCGGGTTCTGGAGAGCCGGACGGCGATCGATGTTGCGCTGAGGCTTCCCGCCAAGACGGCCTTTCGCGGGAAGCTGCCGCTTCGCGAGCTGGTCGAGCAGACGCTCCTTGAGCAGGGGGTGCCGCCCTGCGCGTTGGTCAACGGCCAGGGCGACATCCTCTACCAGCACGGCCGCACCGGTCTGTTCCTGGAGCCGGCGCCGGGCGAAGCGGGGATCACCAACGTTATGAAGATGGCGCGCGAGGGGCTGCGGCCCGGCTTGACCACCAGCCTGCATCGCGCGGTGAGCCGCCAGGAGGTGGTGCGAGCCGCCAATCTTCGGGTCAAGGCCAACGGCCATTTCATCCGGGTCCATCTGACGATTCGCCCGGTCGCAGTCCGTCCGGGTGGAGAAGGCACCCCCGCTCTTTTCATGGTCCTGTTCGAAGAGGCACCGGATGCCGAAACCGGCGCGGCGCAGACGGCCGCCACGGCGGCGGACGGCGGAACCGAAACTCCGGTCGCGCGGATCGCGACGCTGGAGCAGGAATTGCGGGCCAAGGAGGAATACCTTCAAACCACGCACGAGGAGCTGGAGAGCTCGATCGACGAGTTGCGCACCTCGAATCAGGAAATGCAGTCGATCAACGAGGAGCTGCAATCCACCAACGAGGAGCTGGAGACCTCGAAGGAAGAGCTGCAGTCGGTCAACGAAGAGCTGGCGACGGTGAACAACGAGTTGCAGACCAAGGTGGCCGACCTGTCGCAGACCAACAACGACATGAACAACCTGCTCGCCGGCACCGGGATCGCGACTGTCTTCGTCGATCACCAGCTGCAGATTCTGCGCTTCACCCCCACCGCGTCGCAGTTGATCCACCTGATCAAAAGCGACGTGGGCCGGCCGGTCGGGCACCTGGTCTCCAATCTGGTCGGTTATGACAGCCTGGTGGCCGACGTGCAAGAGGTGCTGGACACCCTGGTCCCGAAGGACGCGCAGGTGGCGACCCAGGCCGGCCTCTGGTTCACCATGCGCATCCGCCCCTATCGCACGCTGGACAACGTCATCGAAGGGGCGGTGATCACTTTCGTCGACATCACCGAAACCAAGCACGCCCAGGAGGCGCTCGCCCTTGCGAACGATCGGATCCGGCAGGCGATGATGGCGCGCGACGCCGAAGAGGTCCTCGTCCTAGAGGAAAGACGACGAGGCGTGGCGATCAGCCGCAACGAAGGAGGCGCAGAGTGAGCAACCAAGAACCCCGACCCTCCGGCATCGAAGGGGCGCGCAGGCTCGAAACGGATGGAGACAGCTCATGAGCCGGCAGGGGCTTTTCGCCGGACCCCTCGGCTCCCTCTCGCCGGAAGAGCGGGAGGCCGCGGGCCACCTTCTGCGCCAACGGGCCGAAGCGATCGCCCAAGCCCGAGGAGCTCGGCCGAGAGCCCGGTTAGAGGGCTTGTCTCTCGAAGAGACGCAAGAGATTCTTCACGAGCTGATGGTGCATCACATCGAGCTTGAGATGCAGAATGAAGAGCTGCATCGCGTGCAGGAGCAGCTGGACGCGGCGCGTGCGCGCTATTTCGACCTCTACGACTTGGCACCGTTGGGCTATTGCACGCTCGACGAGCTGGACGTGATCGTGGAGGCCAACCTCACCCTCGCCGACCTGTTGAGCGTGTCCCGGGACGAGCTGGTCGACCTGCCGATCTCCCGTTTCATCTACCGGGACGACGAAGACGTCTTTTACCTGCTCAAGAAGCGCCTGGCGACGATCAGAGGGGCGCAGTCGCGCGAGCTGCGGATGGTAAAGTCCGGCGGTACGCCGGTCCCGGTCAGCCTGGTGGCGAGCCTCGGTCGTGCCGCCGACGGTACGCCCGAGCTTCGTTGCATGGTGACCGATATTTCAGGGCGAAAGCCTGCCGGCCGCGACCGTACCGCGTGAGACGCGGGGATCATCGACACTCCTTTCCGAATGTAAAAGTGACGACGGGGTCTCCTAGCGAAGCCAGAGGTAGACGAGCGCGGCCAGAGCGATCAGGGTGATCCAGAACCCGGGGCGTTCGAGCATCCGCACCGCCGCCCGGCCGGCCGCTGCGGCCCCGATCGCGCCGACGTCCAAAACTTCGGGCGTCTGGAACGGCGCGGCGGGAACGACCCCGGCGACCACCGCTTCGGCGACCGCCATCGCCGCCCCCGGAACGTGCGCGATTTCCTCCGCGATCGCCGCCCCCGGAGCGGGCGCGCTTTCCTCCGCGCCCTCCGCCGAGGGGGGCACAGGCGCCTCCGAGGGGTCCGCGGCGGGGGTCTCCAGCTGGCGCCGCATGGCGTCGGAAAACTTGCCGAACATCTGATCGCTCACGTCCTGGATCATGCCGCGGCCGAACTGCGCGAGGATGCCGAAGACGTTGACGTCCGAGACCACCGTCACCTCGGTCTCTTCCGGAGAGCGGGCGACGACGCGGCTTTTCATCCGCATGTCGGCGCCCCCCTTTCCTTTCGTCTCCTGGCCCGAGCCCGACAGCTCGGCCTCGCCCGCCGCCTCGTCGAGGCGCTCGAAGCGCAGCTTGCCGCGATAGCTCGCGGTCACCGGGCCGACCTTGACGTTCATCGTCCCCTTGTACTCCTGGTCGCTCACCTTCTCGGTGATCGCCGCTCCCGGCAGACAGCTCGCGACCCGGTACGGGTCGATCAGGAAACTCCATACCGCGGGCGCCGCGGCGCGGACCACGAAACTCTTCTCGATTTGCATTCCCATGGGGCGGACTCTTTCACAAGGAGAGCAGAGGAACGAGCCGTAGTTAGTGTGACTCAATCCGCCAGGTGTCCTTCCTGGAAGGCCGCATTCCGCCCAATGTGTCCTTGACAGAAGGCCACATTGGCCCTCGCGTGCCGGTATGAGCCTTCATCCCGTTCTGGCCGAGAAGCTGAGCGCCGCTCTGGAAGAGGGCCCACCGGAGGTTTTGACGCGGCGCGATGCTCGACTTCCTGGGATCGCCGGCAAGGTGCATGCGGTAATTGGGATGCGCCGCGCGGGGAAGACCACGTTTCTGCGCCAGCTCTTGAATGATCGCCGGGCGAAGGGGCCTCTGGAGCGGGCGGTCTATCTAAGCTTCGACGACGACCGACTCGCCGTGTTGGACCTGGAGCAGCTCGGCTTTCTTCTCGAAGAGTACTACCGCCGTTTTCCCGCGCTTCGCGGGCGCGAGACGGTTTCCTGGTGCCGCTCGCTACGGATTCGGAACGGCAGCAGAACTCGAATCCGCGAAAGCTGTATCCCGCGGATCCGGGATTGATCCAGGCCTTCGACGCGAGCGGCCGGTCGAATCTCGGCCATGCGTTGGAAACCGTGGTGCATAACGAGCTGGAGCGGCGCGGCGCCGAGGTTGGCTATGTCAAAACCGCCGACGGTTTCGAGGTGGATTTCCTGGCTTGTCGGCCGGAAGGCGGAGAAGAACTGATCCAGGTGTGCGCGGACCTGTCAGCACCCGAGACCCGTGCGCGGGAGCTCCGGGCGCTTAACGCGGCGGGAGCGTCTTATCCGCACGCGAGGCAGCGATTGTTGGTTCTCGATCGCGAATCGTCCGCGTCGGCCGACGTGCCGGGAATCGAGGTCCGGCCCGCCCACGAATGGCTGCTGTCGCCGCAGGTAGAAGGCTGAGCAATCGCCGCGCCGCCTTCTGATAGATTTCTCGCCGAACCCTGACCTTTGAGGAGGTTGCCGGCAATGTCGAGGACTCCCTTGTTTCGCTACTTGGAGCGCGCCGCCCGGCTCGCGCGCGCGGCGCAGGCTTCCGGCGCCTCCTCGGCCGAGACGGTCGAGCGTTGGCGCGAGAGCGTCCAGTTCTCGCGGCGCAGCTTTCTCACCACGGCGGGAGCCGCCGCCGTGGGACTCGCGGCCGGTTGCGGCAAGATCGCGCAGCTCACCGGGCGCGGCGACGGCAAGAAGGGCGATCGGCCGGTGCTGATCATCGGCGGCGGCATCGCGGGTCTCACCTGCGCCTACCGGCTGCATCAGCAGAACGTGCCGGTGCGGGTGATCGAAGGGCAGAAGCGGGTCGGCGGCCGGATGTTTTCACTCACCAACTATTTCCCCGAAAACCAGGTGTGCGAGCTGGGCGGCGAGCTGGTCGACTCCGGCCACGAGCACCTGCGCGGCCTCTGTCAGGAGTTCGGCCTCACCCTCGACGATTTCGACACCGACGACCCGAAGCTGTCCGACGACCTCTGGTATTTCGACGGCGTCCGGCGGAAGGACGCGGATGTGGTCGAGGCGTTCAAGCCGATCGCCGAGAAGATGGCCAAGTCCTGGGAAGAGGTGAACGGCGACTCGTTCGACTACAAGAACCCTAACGGCGCCGAGCAGGTGGACAACCTGTCGATCGCCCAGTGGCTCGACGAGGCGGAGTGCGACGGCTGGTTCCGGAAGCTGCTCGAAGTGGGCTACGTCACCGAATACGGCCGCGAGGTCTCGGAGCAATCCGCCTGGAACATGCTCTACCTGATCGATTACGAAACGCCCGATCCGTTCCGTATCTTCGGCGACAGCGACGAGCGGTACCACATCCGCGGCGGCAACGATCAGGTGCCGAAGCTGCTCGCCGGCAAGCTTGGCGACCGGGTGGAAACCAACAGCCGGCTCGAATCGATCTCCCGCGCGCCCGACGGTTCGTATCGCTGCTCGGTGCGGCGCGACGCGACATCCGAGACGATCTCGGCCGACCGCGTGGTGATGGCGCTGCCGTTCACCATGCTGCGCGAGGTGCAGATGGACGTCGAGTTGCCGGCGGTCAAAAAGAAGGCGATCGCCGAGCTGGGCTACGGCACGAACGCCAAGCTGATGGTCGGATTCTCCGAACGCGTCTGGCGCACCGGTTCGGTCGCCTCGAACGGCAGCATCCTGACCGACTTGCCGTTCCAGCTCACGTGGGAATCGACCCGGCTGCAACCCGGCAAGGGGGGAATCCTGGTCGGTTACACCGGGGGAGAGCGCGGCATGGCGATGGGCGAAGGCACTCCGGCCGACCAGGCGGAGAAGTTCGTCGCCGAGCTCGAAAAGGTCTACCCCGGCGTCGCCGAGCGGCGCACCGGCGAGACCCGCATGCACTGGCCGACGTTCCCCTGGATGAAGGCGAGCTACGCCTGCTACCTCCCCGGACAGTGGACGACGATCTGCACCGCCGAAGGCGAACGGGTCGACAAGCTCCACTTCTGCGGCGAGCACACCTCGGTCGATTTCCAGGGCTACATGGAAGGAGGCTGCGAAAGCGGCACCCGCGTCGCCGACGAAATCCTGGTGGACTTAGGATTGAAGAAGCCCGAGCCGGAAGAAAAGGCGGCGCCGGAAGCGACGGAGAAGAAAGCCGCCTGAGGTGCGAATCCCGGTCGGCCGCGGGTAGCCTGCGGCCGGCCGGACGAGCTCTTGCAGGCCATGGGTCACTTTGCAACGCAAAGGACTTGACGATCCGATGACTCGCGGATAGATTCCGCCCGTGCCCGCCCTGCGTCCCGTCCCATCCGACCCTCCCGAACCCTCTTCGCTCCATGTGCGGGCGATGGACAACCTGCGCTACATCCGCGAGACGATGGAGGGAGCGGCGCCGTTCACCGGCGTTTCCGGCTTCGGCGAAATGGCGGTGGGTGCCACGGCGCTCGGCGCGGCTTGGCTGGCCCACCGTTCCGGTCCCACATCCTGGCTTTCGATCTGGCTCGGCGAATCGGTGCTCGCGTTCCTCGTCACGTTCGGTGCGATCGCCTGGAAGGCGCGCCGCGCGGGTTTGAGTCTGATCACCAAACCCGGCCGCCGCTTCGCGTTCGCGCTCTTTCCTACGCTGGTGGCCGGCGCGCTACTCACGTTCGTCCTGGTGCGCGAAGGACAGCTCGAAATCCTGCCCGGGCTCTGGCTGCTGCTCTATGGTGCGGGGGTCGCCACCGGCGGCGCGTTCGCGGTACGCACGGTGCCGGTGATGGGGCTGTCGTTCATGGCGCTCGGCGCGGCCGAATTGGTTTTCGGTCCCTACGCCTCGCGCGATCTGCTGCTTGCCGCGGGCTTCGGCGGGCTTCATCTGATCTTCGGCGCGATCATCGCCAAGAGGCACGGTGGCTAGGCGGGCAAGCCTCGTGCGCAACCCGGAGAGCGGCGAGGCCGGCGAGCACGGCGAGGCTCCAGCAACTCCGGCATCCCCCGGCTCCGCGCTCGATCTCGACCGGCTGATCCACGAGCGGATTCGCCTCGGCATCCTCTCGGCGCTCGCGGTGCACGACACTCTGACCTTCAACGACTTGAAGCACCTGCTTAATACGACCGACGGCAATTTGAGCGTCCACGCCCGCAAGTTGGAAGACGCCGGCTACATCGACTGCGCGAAGCGGTTCGAGGGGCGTGTGCCGAAGACCGAATACCGCCTCGCGGCCCCGGGCCGGCGCGCGCTCGAACGTTATCTGGACCACATGGAAGCGCTGATCCACGCCACGCGCCACGCTTGACCTTTTTTTCTTTGGAGACTTTGCCAAATGAAGCGCTTTGCCTTGAGGGATGGGAGCAACCGATGAATGGGACGGCTCCGCTTCACGTGGCGATCATCATGGACGGCAACGGCCGCTGGGCGACCCGCCGCGGACGCTCGCGCACGGCGGGGCATCGGGCCGGGGCGACGGCGGTGCGGCGGACGGTCGAAAACGCCCCCCGGCTCGGGATCGGCACGCTCACGCTCTACGCCTTCTCGTCCGACAACTGGCAACGCCCGCCGGTCGAGGTTTCGGCGCTGATGCGGCTGTTCCACGCGTACCTGGCCAACGAGGCCGCGCGGGCGGCGGACAACGGCGTGCGGATCGAGGTGATCGGCCGGCGCGACCGGCTGTCGCCCGAGCTTCTTCGGTCGATCGAGAAAGCCGAGGCGACGACCTCGCGCGGCGAAAAGTTACGCCTGCGGATCGCCGTCGACTATTCGGCGCGAGACGCAATCCTCTTCGCCGCCGATCGACTGCGCGCACTTCCCGCCGGGGCGATCGACCGCGAGACCTTCTCGCGCCTGCTCGCCGGGGGGATCCACGGCTCTGCCGCGCCGGATGTGGATCTGCTGATCCGCACCGGGGGCGAGCAGCGCCTATCCGATTTCCTGCTCTGGGAATGCGCCTACGCCGAGCTGGTCTTCACCGACCGGATGTGGCCCGATTTTTCCGCCGACGATCTACACGCGGCGGTCGACAACTTCCATCACCGCGAACGCCGCTACGGCAAAGTGCTGGAGATGCCGGTTCCGCGCGAAGAGGCGCCGCGGCTGCGGATCGCAGCGCGGGGCTAGGCCGGGTCAAAAGGGGCGGGGAGACCCCGCCCCTTCATTCTTCTTACCCTTCGACGACCGGCGCCGGTTCCTCGGCCTTCGGCACTTCGATAATCACATCCGAGGGCCTGACCTCGAGGACCGGTTCCTCGGCCTTGGGCTCCTCGGCCACGGGTTCCGGTTTCGCTGCCGGTTCCGGGGCGGGCGGAGCGTCTTCGAGGCCGCGGGTCATCATGTCGGAGACCGCTCGGTTGAAGCGAACGACGTCCGGGATCTCGGCGCTTTCGGCGAGTAGGCCGTAGCCGAGCAGCATCTGGGCGTAGTCCTCGATCCGCGAATCTTTCGGATCGGCATGCCACAGCCCGTGAAGGCGGGTGAGGATTGGGTGGCTCGGATTCAGCTCGACGATCCGGCGCTGCGCCGGGCCGCCGCCCTTGCCCTTTTGGAGCAGCCGTTCGAGCTGCGGGCTGTAGTCGTGCTCGGCGCCGACCAGGCAGACGGGCGAGCTGGTGAGCCGGTTGGTCAGACGCACCTGCTTGACGTGGATGTCGAGCAGCTTTTGGAGATGGTCGAGGAACGGCCGCAGGTGCTCTTCCTTGTCCTTGAGCTCCGCTTCGACCTTCTTCTGCTCGTCCTCGTTGCCCAGCTTGACCGTGCCTTTTTCCACCGACTTCAACTTCTTGCCCTGGACCTCTTGGAGCGACTGCACCAGCAGCTCGTCGACCGTGTCGGTCAGGAACAGGACTTCGATCCCCTTCGCCTTGAACGCTTCGAGGTGGGGCGAGTTCTCGACCACCTCGCGCGATTCGCCGGTCAGATAGAAGATCTCGGCCTGACCCTCCTGCATGCGGGAGATGTAGTCGGCGAACGAGGTCAGTTTTTCCTTGTCGGCCGACGACTCGAAGACCAGCAGATTGAGCAGCTTCTCTTTGTTCTCGTAATCCGAGCTGGTGCCTTCCTTCAGGCAGCGGCCGAAGTGCTTCCAGAACTTCAAGTACGTCTCGTTCTCGTTCGCCTTCATCTCCTCGAACGATTCGAGCAGCTTCTTGGTCAGCCACTTCTTCATCTGGGCGATGTGGCGGTCCTGCTGCAGCATCTCGCGCGAGACGTTCAACTGAAGATCGGGCGAATCGACCACGCCGCGGACGAAGCGGAGGTACTGCGGCAGCAGGTCCTCGCACTTTTCCATGATCTGGATCCGCTTGACGTAGAGCTGGAGGGCCGGTTTGGACGCCACGTAGTACAGGTCGTACGGCGCCTCGGACGGGATGAACAGCAGTGATTGGTACTCGATGCGCCCCTCGGCCTTGTACGACAGCACCTTGAGCGGCTCGTTCCAATCGTGGGCGATGTGGCGGAAGAAGTCCTTGTACTCCTCGGCCGTCACCTCGGCCTGTGGCCGGGTCCAGATCGGCTTCATCGAGTTGAGCGTCTTGTCCTCAATCCGGACCGTCACGTCCTCGCCCATCACCTTCTTGTCGAGGTCTTCGTCGTTCTCGGCCTTGAGGACGATCGGATAGGTGACGAAGTCCGAATAGCGGCGGACCACGCGCTGGATCGCCCAGCGCTCGGCGAAGTCGTCGAGGCCGTTATCCTTGTCTTCCGGCTTCAGGTGGAGCGTGATCGTCGTTCCGTGGCCCTTCCGCTCGCCCTCTTCCAGCTGGTAGGTGCCGTCGCCGGTCGATTCCCAGCGCCAGGCCTGATCCTCGCCCGCGCGGCGGGTGACCAACACGACCTTGTCGGCGGCCATGAAGGACGAATAGAAGCCGACGCCGAACTGGCCGATCATCTCGGCGATCGCCTGCTTGGATTCGGCCGCGTCCATCTTCTCGACCATCTCGCGGGTGCCCGATTTCGCGATCGTGCCGATGTTGTTGATCAGCTCCTCGCGGTTCATGCCGATGCCGTTGTCGGCGATCGTCAAGGTGCGCGGCTCCTTGGTCGTGTCGAGGCGGATTTCGAGCTTCTCCTCGCCCAACAGCTCGGGGTGGGTGAGCGCCTCGAAGCGCAGGCGGTCGAGCGCGTCGGACGCGTTCGAGATCAGCTCGCGCAGGAAGATCTCTTTGTTCGAGTACAGCGAGTGGATCATCAGGTCGAGCAGCTTCTTGGTCTCGGCCTGAAACTGATGGGTTTCGACAGGGGCAGCCATGCGGTCCTCCTCTTGCCTGACGCTCGAATTGTTGAAGTTCGGGGAGCCCGGGACGGTGAGCAACGTTCCGTCGAGGCGTACTCGACCCCAGATGTTTCCGTATTGTACCAGTGCCTCGGGAGAGTCAACCAGAGACTGCGGGATAGGGGCTAAGATTCTGCTCGCCCACCTCCAGTCTAAGCATCGAACACTCAAGATGAGCCGCTGAATTCCCAGGAAGGGGACCGAAGGGGGCGGCGACGGCTGCTAGACTCGCGATGTTGCCAGCCACCTCGCTTTCACCCGCAGACCAAGCCCTAGAAGCCGGCGCCCCGGCGGTTTGGGCTGCCCTCTCGCCGCTCGGCCGGCGGTTGTTTCAGCCGGCGAACTTCCTCCCTCAGCAGACCGCGGACGCTCGCGGCACGGCCTATAACGGCACGATCGGCCAGATCACCGATGGAGCCGGCCGGCCGCTGCCGCTAGAGCCGATGGCCGAAGCGCTCTCCGGGATGCCGCAAGCGGCGCGGAACCGGTCGTTCCTCTACTCGCCCGTCGAGGGGATCGCCGAGGTCCGCGCCGCTTGGCGGGAACGGCAGCGGCGGGGGATTCCGGACGAGATTCCGTCCTCGCTGCCGATCGCGACTTCCGGGCGGGAGCTGGCGATCTCCGGGCTCGCGGAGATCTTCTTGGAGCCGGGACGCACGGCGCTGGTCGCTTCGCTCGATCCGGTGGCCTTCGAAGATCTGCTGACCCTCCACACCGGAGCGCGGCTCGAACCCGTAGCACTCGATGGCGAGGCACTGACGAAGGCGCTGGAGAAGCTTCGGGCGGAAGAGCCGGGCTTTCTGCTGATCTCGGGAATCGACGTGGCCGATCGATCGGACATCGTGCGCGCGCTCGAAGCGGCGGAACGCCCGCTGATCGTCATCTGCGATGCGGGGGAGGCGCTCGATCCGCGCCCCTGGTTCTGGGACCTCGCCGGCCGGGCGCCCCATCTGGTGCCTTTCCTTGTCGACGGACCGGAGGATTCGTTTCCCGGTGCCGGGCTGGCGTTCCTCACCTTGCCGTTTGCGCCCGGTTCCGCCGTGGCGATGGCGCTCGAATCGAAGGTGAAGACGCTCTTGCGCGCCGTGGTCGGCTCGCCGCCTACGCTGGTGCAGATGTTGGTGCTCGAGACGTTGCGGGCTGGCTGAGGTGGTGGCAGGGGCCACTGCTTCGGGATTGTTGACAGGCGCGCAGATTCGGGATAAGTTGCTCCGCAACTTAGACGCTATGGGGCTCTGGCCCCGAGCAATTTACCTCCCCCGGGCCTGCGCAAGCACACCCGGGGTTTTTAGTTTGGGGCTCCCCATGTCAGATCGGGCGATTTTATTCATCGACGGGAACAACTGGTTCCATGCCTGTAAGCAGTGCGGCCTGAAGGCTCTGTTCGCCCTGAACTACGCCGCGATCTCCGAAAAGCTGGTGGCCCCGAGGGCGTGGGTAGGAACTCGCTATTACATCGGTGGCCTCAAACAGGAGCACAAAGGTTTCCGCGAGCAACGGCAGTTCCTCTCCCGAATTCAGAATCAAGATCCCAGGATTACCGTTCACTATGGGCGAATCGAAGAAAGGCCCAAAGCAAACGAGCTTGCGATTGCGCTCTCCAGTTACCTTGCCACCGCGACTCTCGAACCCCCTGTGAGAGCGGAACTCGAGCGGCTGGCCAACGAACATAGAAGGGTCTCCTTCCTGAAGGAGAAGGCAGCCGATGTGATGCTCGCCGTAGAGATGTACCGGTTGGCAGTTGAGGACCGCTATGAAGCGGGCTACCTGTTGTCGGCAGACGGAGACTTCACTCCTGCGATCGAAGCGGTCCGAAACCTGGGGAAGAAAATCTACTGCGCCTCGCCCATGTTCAGCTATGCGCTCAAGAACACTGCCAACTCCTTCATCCCTCTCGCCAAGGATTGGTTTGCGGGCTGCTTCGCCTTCGAATAAAGGGCCGAAAAGGGCGAGGTAACCGCGCTCAATTCGCGGCGGGCCGCACCCCGACCGCCACGGTCGAAAGCGGCGGCAGGGTCCAGCGGAGAACCGTCCCCTCGGAGGAGACCAAGCTCGGGGCTGCTTCCCCGAACACAGGCTCGAACGTCGATTTCACTCCCACCAGGCCCTTCGGATCGAACGTCAGCTCGCGCGGCGCGGTGCCCAAGTTCGTGGCGACCAGAATCGTCTCGTCCGCGGTTTTCTTGGCGAACGCCAGAGCGGTCTTGTCGGCAAACAGAGGAAGCCGCTCGCCGTGGGAAAGCGCCGGATGCTCGCGGCGGGCGTGGAGGATGCGGGCGGTCTTTTCGACCAGTGCGGCGTCGAGCTTGCCCCAGGGCATGGGAAGGCGCCCGGCGTCGGTGAAGCCCGCTTTCGGCCCGCCGTGGGCGAGGCCGGTTTCGGTTCCGTAATAGATCACCATAGGCCCGGAGACGCTCGCCATGAAACCGACAGAGCTTCTCGGCATCCTGGCGCGCGGCGGTGGTCCTCGGGCGCAGGCCGTCGGGATCGCCCGCCGGCTTGTCGTAGGTGCCGGCCGCGTGGTTCAGCGGAATGTCGAGAATCGTTCGGATGCCGCGCTTGGCCAGCTCGCCGCGGAGCTTTTGGAACAGGGCGAGGGACTCCTCGGGCTTGCCCGGGATGCCCACCGCGTCGCCGATCCGGTAATAGTTGGTGACGTCGTAGCCGTGCGAGCTGCGGGCCGCGAAGACCGGCGACAGCCAGACCGCGTTGATCCCCAGCTTTTCCAGATGGTCGAGGTGGTCGAGGATGCCTTGCAGGTCGCCGCCCGCGTAGTTGGGCTGCTTCCAGCCGGAGATTTCGCCGTCGTTCGCTCGGTTGCCGTCGGCGAACATCTCGACCGTCACGTGATAAATGATCCAGTCGTCGAAAGGCCCTGCAGGTGCGGCGCAAGGCGCGCCCAACAGGGCCGCCCCGAGGATCAACCCTAGGGTCAGGCGAGTTCTCAGAGCCTCTTTCCTCAGATCCCTTTCGGGGGAGGCGCCGAAGTCGGGTTGACCGGGGGCGCAGGTGCCACTTCCGGTTCCGCCACACAACCGTCGGCGGTGGAATCGCCGCAGCCGGCGGGGATTACCGGAACGGTCACCGGGTCGGCGGGCTTCGCGGGATCTTCGCCTTTTGGGTCTTGGCCCTCCTTCGCGGCGGCTAGGCACTCCTCGTCGTCTTCCTCGCAGGGGGCATCGCTCTCGTCGGCGGTTACCGACTCCGCAGAATCGGCTTCAGCGTCCTCTTCCTCCGCTTCCGGTTCGTTCTCCAATACCGCGGCGGAGGGCGCCAGACTCTCGGGCAGCTCGGTGGTCTGCTCCAGGAAGCTCCAGGCTTTTGCCTGATCGAGATCGAGCACCTTCACCGAGCCGATCTCGGCCTCGGTCTGAATCTGATCGACGATCGGATCGACTTCGGCGTAGGCGGCGCGCTGCGCCTTGGGCGCGGCGGCTTTGATCGCCGCCCATTCGCCTTCGATCTCGGGCAAGGCGGCGAGCGCGTTCAGGTAGGCGTCGAGGTCGTTCGCCGAGAGGAGGGACGCCTGGGTTCGGGCACGGAAATGGGCGAGGCGGCGCGCCTCGTCGAGCTCGTGCGCGCGGCGGGCCCTGGCTTCCAGGCGGTCGATCAGGCGGGCGAGCTGCTCCTGGGCTCGGCGCACCACGTCCAGCCGGTGGGCCTCTTCGGCCGAGAGCGGCCGGTCTTGGCGGTGGCGCACGCCCTCGGGGCCGTAGGTGCCGCGAAACACCGTCCACGAGGTCGAAAGCGTGGCGAGCCCCGTCTGCACCCCGGCGTTCGGAACCCCGATCCGCTCCCAGGCGGTACCCAGCTCGGCGATCCGGCCACCGGCCCGCGCGACGCGCGAGAACAGATCGCCGGCCGGCGGGTGGCTGGGGCCGCCCAAGCCGGCGCCGACTTCCGCGAGCGCCTGGTTGGCGCTCTGAAGCGAGGCCCAAAACGGCGCGATCCGCGCCGGCTCCGCGCCCAGGCGGGCGTCGGCCGAAGCGGCCTGCTGCACCGAAACGAGGGAGTTGGCGGCGATCGAGATCAGCGACCGGGCCGAAACGCGCGGCGGAGCGCTCTGCGCGGCGGCGCCCGTAGCAACACCAAGCAGCAGTAGGAGCGCGAGCGAGGATCGGCCGGGAAGGAGAGGTTTTGCGATCTTCATGGCGTCTTTTGGTTCGGAAAGTATACGAGCGCGACGGGCGCGGTGTCGGGCACGCCATCGGACACGCCATCGGGCCGGAAGACGCTAGTACGGGCCGCCCATCTCCAGGATCAGCGGCTTGGTCTTGGTCGCCAGGCCGACGCCGTCGCCGAGCGGCAGCACCACCGCTTCGAGCTGCGGGTGGATCATGAAATAGCCGTTGAACGACTGGATCGCCTCGATCTTCTCGTCGTCTTCGTCAGCATCCGCGTAAGTGGCGACCTCGCCGCCCCAGAGCAGATTGTCGACCACCACCAAGCCGCCCACGCGAACTTTCGGCAGCAGCAGATCGAGATAGCGGCGGTACTCGGTCTTCACCGCATCGAGGTAGACGAGGTCGAACGGTCCCTCGATCGCGCTGTTGCCGCCGAGCACGGCGAGCGCTTCGCCGTGGACCAGCTCGACCCGATCCAGTACGCCGCCCCGTTCGAGGTAACCGCGCGCCTCGGCGAGAATCTCGGCGTCGGCGTCGATCGACAGGATCTTGGCTTCGGCCGCGGCGCGCGCCAGGCAGAGCGTGCCGTAGCCGATCGAGGTACCGACCTCCAGGATGCGCCGGGCGCCGATCGAGCGGGCGAGAATCCCGAGCAGGCGGCCGACCTCGGGATCCGAGATCGGCAGCTTGCGCTCGGCGGCCACCTGCTCCATCTCGCGCCGGAGCGGATCGCGCGGCGGCAGCAGGCGATCGAGGTAGGTCGCCTGCTCCGTGCGCAGGATGGCGTCGGCGCCGTGTTTCATGCGGTCGGGTCTGGGCCGGTCAAGCTTTTGCCGGTCAAGCCTTTGGAGACCACGCGGCGTTCTCCAAAGCGAGCGAGCGCTGGTGCGGGGAGCCCGTGACTTCGAGGTGGAAATCGGCCCGGAAGCGGATCACGCACTGGCCGCCGGCCGGCAGGTTGTCGATCGTGATCGGCACCAAGTGGATGCCCGGGCCGGAGACATTGGTCTCCGCGCCGCCGCAACCGTTGATGATCTGCGCTGAAGGGGGGTGGGTGCCGTCCAACACCAACTTCTCGCCCGGGTTGTCGCCGGCCGGAATGCGCACCGAGAGCCAGAGCGTGCCCGGCTTGGTGATGGGGGCCAGGCGGATCGCCCCGTTGCCGGCGAGCCAGCGACGGACGAGGGTCTGGCGATCGCCGCCGTCCTCTGCAGGAAGCCAGGTGCGGGTGAACTGGAGCTTGGTGGCCAGCTTGTCGACCGGCGGCACGTCGATCTCGCCCACCACGTATTCCTTCTTCTTCAGCTCCGTGCCCGTCGTCTCAAGCGCCCAGCGGTCGCTGCCCGGAACGTAAAGGCCCATCACCAACCGGTGCTTGCCTTCCGGCAGCGGGGTGGCGAGAGCGGTTTGGTAGAGATGGACGTTGTACGACTGCGGCGTGCCCGGTTTGAATGCCGCCGGATAGGGATGGTCGAACGTCCGCTCGATCTCCCCCTTGTCGTCCACGATGTGGACGAACACGGTGGGACTGGCGGCGATCGCGGTAATCGGCTCCCAGGTCAGTTTGACCGCGGCGAGCTCGGGGTAAGGCAGGCGAACGGTCGAGGGCTCGATGCGCAGCCGGGCGACCGGAGGTTCGGAGCGTCCGCAGCCGGCGAGAAGGGCCAGCGGGAGCAGAGCGAGGCTAGGGAGGGTGAGGAGAAGATTCTTCTTCATGGGCCAAAGACGGTAGCTAGGCGGGGGGGCGCTGTCAAGTTGGCTCGGCCCCCTCCCGGCCCTCGATCCCTTACTTTCCGCCCAGCTCGACGATGCTGACCGCACCGTTGACCGTATCGATCTCGATCTCGGGGCCGCCGCCGTTCAGGGTGCCTTCGATCCGGTTCCGCTTTTTGGCGCCCGCCACGTCCAAATCGCAGCTGACCCCGCCGTTGGTGGTCGAGGCGGAGAGATTTGCCCGAACCGAGGCGGGGAGTCGCAGGGTGATCCCGCCGTTGGTCGATTCGAGTGAGCTCTTGCCCGCCAGATCGGCGAGCTCGGCCTCGATCCGACCGTTCACCGTCGAGGCTTCGAGCGTGCCGCGGGTGTGATGGGCTTCGATGGCGCCGTTGGTCGATTCGAGCTTGAGCGTGCCGTCGGTGTCGGTTGCACTGACGCCGCCGTTGACGGTGGTCAGGCGCAGGTCGCCCTTGCCGCCCTGGAGCGTGATGCCGCCGTTGACGTTGTCGATCCGCAAGTCGGCCTCGCGGGGGATGCGCACGTGAAACTCCACTTTGATCGACTCGACTGCCCGGCCGGACAGCCAGCTGAACAGGCCGCTATGCCCGTGAGGGAATTGCGCTTCGACCTTCACCCGGTTCGGCTTGGCGTCGACGATCACCTTCACCTGATCGAGGGTCCTGTTCGCCTCGTCCTCGCTCGGCGACTTGACGATCTTGTCGGCCCGGACCTCGACCTCGGGGCGATCCCACGCCTCGAGGGTGATCGAGCCATTGACGTTCGACAGGTCGAGCGTGCCGTTCGCCGCGAGCGGGTAGACGCCGGAAACGACTTTATGAACGGTGGCCGCCTGGGCCGGCAGGGTCGCGGCGCCGAACAGGGCGGCGCCGAGGAGCAGATTGCGGAGCTGGAGTGTGGACATGACCGTATCCCTCTCTGGTTTTTTCAATCTTGGGGGCTAAAGCCTACTGGAGAGCCTTACGTTCGAACCGGGCTCGAAGTTACAGTAGGCATCGGTCCAGGCGGAGAACGCCGCGGGCCGGCCGGAAGGCGGAGAAACGAACTTGGGCGAAAAGCAGGTCACCGACGATCTTTCCCTGCTGCTGGGCATCCTTCCGGACGCCGTGCGGCAGGCCCTGGCCGAGCGACCGGATCTCGACCGGCTGCTGGAGATCGTGCTCGATCTCGGCCGGCTGCCGGAGGCGCGCTTCCCGGCGCGGGGCGAAGACATCGGTTTCGAACCGGTTTCGCGCGACGATCTCGCCCACGTGGTCGAGCGGGTCGGACGGTTCGGTGCGGACAATCGGGCGGGAATCGAGCGGACGCTCCACCGCATCTCGGCCCTGCGCAACCGGAACGGCCAGGTGGTGGGCCTCACCTGCCGGGTCGGCCGGGCGGTCTACGGCACGATCGATATCGTGCGCGACGTGATCGAATCGGAGCGCTCCCTTTTGTTGCTCGGTCGGCCGGGGGTGGGGAAGACCACCCTCTTGCGCGAGGCGGCCCGGGTGCTCGCCGACGAGCTCGGACGGCGGGTCGTGGTGGTCGACACTTCGAACGAGATCGCGGGCGACGGCGACATTCCGCACCCCGGCATCGGCCGCGCCCGGCGGATGCAGGTGCCGACCCCCGCCGAGCAGCATGCGGTGATGATCGAAGCGGTCGAGAACCATATGCCGCAGGTCATCGTGATCGACGAGATCGGCACCTCGGCCGAGGCGGCGGCGGCGCGCACGATCGCCGAGCGTGGCGTCCAACTGGTGGCGACCGCCCATGGCAATGCTCTGGAAAACCTGCTGCAGAACCCGACGCTCGCCGATCTGGTGGGCGGCATCCAGGCGGTCACCCTGTCGGACGAAGAGGCCCGCCGCCGCGGCACCCAGAAGACCGTGCTCGAACGGAAGGGCCCGCCGACCTTCGACGTGCTGGTCGAGATCCAGGACAAAGACCGCCTGGCCGTCCATCGCGACGTGGCCGAGGTGGTCGACCGTCTGCTGCGCCACATTCCGCCGGCCCCCGAGCTGCGGGTGCGCACCGCCGACGGTTTCGAAGTCCAGGCGCCCCCTGCTGGGCGCGTCGGGATCTCCGCGGCGTCCTCGGGCACGCCATCGAGGCCGAAACCAGCAAAGACCGGCTCCGACGAACCGAACGGTGGTGCCGAGGCAGGTCCCGCGCCCGCCGCGGCGAGATTGGAATCGAATTGGCCGGGCCGGCCGGTGAAGAGCCGGACTCGAAAGCTGTTTCCTTACGCGGTTTCGAGGAGCAAGATCGAACGTGCGCTCCGCAAGCTGCGGGTGCCGGTCCTGATCGTCGAAGACCTCGACGACGCCGATCTGGTGATCGCGCTCAAAGGCCAGGAGCGGCGCCAGCCGAAGAAGCTGCGCGAGGCCGCCGAGCGCGGCCTGCCAATCGGCGTCGTGCGCACCAACACCCAGGCGCAGATCGAAATCTTCCTGCGCGACGTCTTCGGGCTCGACGAAGAGGAAGAGGGGACCGAGGACGTGGTGCTTCAAGAGGTCGAGACCGGAATCGACGAGGTCCTCGAAACCGGCCGCTCGGTGGAGCTGGCGCCCCGGGCGAGCCACCAGCGCCGGTTGCAGCACGAGCTGATCGCGAGCTCCGGCTTGGCGTCGCGGAGCCAGGGCGAAGAGCCGTTCCGCCGGGTGGTGATCTACCCCTCGGCCCGCTTCGCCCCCGCGGCCGACGCCTGAGCGGTTTCCAGTGGGGCCGGCGGAGCCGGCGAGTCGTTCAGGCCGTCGAGCACGTTTTTGAACTCGACCGCGTAGATTTCCAGCACCGCGAGGAATAGCGCGGCCACCACCGGGCCGACGATGAAGCCCATGGCGCCGAACATCGCGATGCCGCCCAGGGTCGAGAAGAAGACCATCAGGTCGTGCATGCCCGCCTCGTGGCCGACCAGCCGGGGGCGGATGAAGTTGTCGACGCCGCCGATCACCACCGTCGTGAGGATGATCATCAGAATCCCCTGCCAGATCTGTCCGGTGAGCAGCAGGAACACCGCCGCGGGGTAGAGCACCAGCCAGGCGCCGACGACGGGCAGGATCGACATGATGGTCGCCACCACGCCCCAGAGGATCGCCCCGTCGAGGCCGAAAGCCCAGAGCGTGATGGCGGCGAGGCTCCCTTGGACCAGGGCGATCACCAGAGTGCCCTTCATCGTCGCCCGGGTGACCGAGGAAAAGCGGGTGATGATCGCGTCCAGATGGCCTTCCGGCAGAGGGATCAGGTACTTGATCCGAGGAAGGATCTTCTCGCTGTCGCGGAAGAAATAGAACAGCGTAAACAGGGTGAGGAACAGGAGGATCACCACATGGATCGTGCCCGACGACGTCGCCTTGATCACCTCGGCGAGAAAGGTGCCGGCGCTCTTTGCCGCGTCCTGGGCGCTCGCGCTCCAGTCGAATTGATCGAGGTGCAGAGTGCGGAACCAGACGGAGCGCTTCATGGCGCCGAGCGGACCGGCGTCGCCCTCTTCGAAGAACTTGCGGAGCTGCGCCTCGGACGAGTTGTAGAAGTCGAGCGCCTCGTGGGCGACCAGGTTCGCCACCCAATACAGCGGTACCACGAGGCCGATGATCACCAACAGGCAGCAGATCAGCGCGGAGAGCGCCCTCCGGCCCCCGGTCTTCCTCACCAAGGCGTCGAACAGCGGCGCGAGCAGGGTGCAGAACACGGCGGCGAGCAGCACCGGGATCAAGAAATCCCGGACCATGTAGAAGAACAGCGCGGTAGTCGCGATCAGGACGAAAACGAAAAAATTGCGGCTCAAGCGCGGTTCGTTCATGGGCTACCTCGGGGGTTGGCGGTGGGGCATTCTTCCACGCTCCGGCCAAGTTCGGACGGGAGGGGTTGAACGGATCTAGATCTCGGGTATGATCCGCGCCTCGCCGGAAAGATGTAGGCGACCTGATCGAAATGCCCGAGAAGACTAATTTCATCTCGCCGACAGGGATCTTGCGGCCCATTTGCGCCGTGAGCGTCGTTCTGTGCGGCCTCGCCGCCGGGCCCGCCCGGTGCCAGGAGCCGCTCGCGCCTCCCGGGTCCTTCTCCGAGCCGACCGGCGCGGTCGTCCTTCTCCCGCCGAGCGGCGATGCGTCCGCAGGGCCGGCCCAGCCGAGCGGCGCGCGGGATACCGAACCGGCGGTCGGACCCGAAGCGATTCCCGCCCCGGGATCCACCTCGCCGTCCACGCCCCCCGCCGCCTCGCCTTCCTCGTCAAGCCTCTCCGGTTGCCTTCCCGATCTTCCGAACGAACCGCTCCTCGCCCGAAAATCTCTGCTGATCCCGGTCTTGGGGGTCGTGCGCAGCTCTCTCCACGACTCGTTCGTCCAACGTCGGAGTGGCGGCAGGACGCACCACGCGATCGACATTATGGCGCCGCGCAACTCGCCGATCCTCGCGATCGAAGACGGCACGATCGTCAAGCTCACCTACAACCGGCTCGGCGGCATCACCCTCTACCAACTCGACCCGACCGGCACCTACGCCTATTACTACGCCCACCTGGAGCGCTATGCGCCCGGCCTCGCCGCCGGTCAGTCGGTGCAGCGCGGCCAGGTGATCGGCTATGTCGGGACCTCGGGGAATGCGCCGAAGAATGCGCCGCACCTGCACTTCGCGGTCTACCGGCTTCCCCCCGAGGAGCGCTCCAGCTGGCTCGGCCAGCCGATCAATCCCTTCGAAATCCTCCATCCGAGCCATTGCGCCGGCCCGGAGGAGGGGAAGCTCGCGAAAGACAGCCGAACGGCTGCCGAGCTGGCCGCCGCCACGCTCTCCCTCGTGGCGCACCCCTGATCCGGTTCTACCGAAACCCTCTCCAGCTCAGTGGTGCGGACCCGCGGCGAATTTCTTTTCGCCGGCCTCGACGCGCAGGTCGAGCCGATTCTGCTTCGGCGGTAGCGGGCAAGTCGCAAACGCGGTAAACGCGCAGGGCGGGTTGTACGCCTTGTTGAAGTCGACCACCACCTTGCCGTCCTTCGGCGGATCGGTATCCAGGAAACGTCCCGCGCCGTAGGTCTCTTTGCCGTTGGTGTCATCGGCAAAGATCAGAAACAGCTCTTCGCCCGGCTCGCCGAGGCCGTCAAGCCGATAGGTCTTGCCGCCGAATTCGAACACCACCGCGCCGGCCGACGAGGTGTCGTCGATTTGGCCCAGAATGTTCGGCACCGGCACCTTCTTGACCGGAACGTAGGGCTCGAACTTCGCCTCGAACCGCCAATCGGGCCGGGTCGGATAGGTGTCGATCCCCGGAAAGTTCTTCACCAGGGCGCTGCCCGTGTCCTTCACCCGCACCCCGAGCCGATCGCCGCGCTGGATCACGTAGAACCGGAGCGAGCCGAGCTCCAGATGGGTCGGTCCCCCCTTGTCGGCATCGATCGAGAGATCCATCTGGGTCACAGGCTTGCCGTCGCTGGTGAGACCCGATCCCGCCGCGGCGTCCACGCTGACCTTGTCGCCATGGCGAACGAACTTGCCGGCGACCTCCGGTCCGCTCCCCTCCGGAAAGATCACCCGGTTTTCCGCGCCGCTGCCGAACCGGTTGTCCCCCTCCTGAAGCCAGAACAAGCCGACCAACGACAGCCACCCATCCGGCCGTTTCAGACCGTCGATCCGCTCCTGCCGGAAGGCGTCGATCTCCTTCTGATATGCCCCGTCCGAAGCGGGTGCCGCCTTGGGTTCCGGGTCTGCGGCCCGGGCGGATGTCGGGGGCAGAAGAGTGATTCCCGCCACCAGAACGGCGGCGAAGGCGGGTGCAGCGAAACGGATCGAGAGCATAGAGAAACCTCCAGTTATGCGGTCGGCGGGAAGCATAGCCCAGAGGCTACTCAGCGAGTGAAGACGCACCTTGAAGTGTGAATAGAAAGACGCGCCCTCAGTCGTAGTGCTTGATCCGCGGCCAGAGGTCTGCCAGCCGTCCCTTCAACCCGTGGCAGACGTGGATGTTCAGCCTGCTCTCGTAGGGCATGCAGTTCCGGCATTCGTAGATTGCGCCGAGCCGGACGTTTTCGAACAGCTTGCTTAGGGTGGCCTCGTCGTCGCCGATGACGATCATGCAGCTGCCATCCGCGCCGCGGGGTCCCCAGGGGTAGTAGTTGTTGTGGCCGGAGATCGCGTCGGGCAGACCGTAGCGGTCTCCAAGGACTTCGATCGCTCCTGCCTCGCCGTAGTTTTGGCCGAAGATCGCGCAGTGGCCGCGCTCCGCCTCCGGGACCTGCTGCCAGACCTGGCCCACAGTCGCGGCGAGGCCCTCCCAGCCGTGCATGTCCGCAAAATGTTGCGGCAGCCGGCCCATCTTGTGGTTTTCGGAAGATCCGGGCGCTTGGCCGATCGCGGCCTGGTAGCGGATGAACGTCTCGACCGGCAGGATCGGCAGGGCGAGCGGCGCGGTCAGAGTGCCGCCGATCGCGAGGAGGCCGAGCGCCGCGGGCTTCGGCCAGGCGAGCTGGCGATTGCCGAGCCAGCCGGCCAAGGCGAACGCGCCGACCGCGAACAGCAGCGGGTAGATTGGCGCGAGATAGTAGGGCTTGCCCCCTTGGGCCACGAGCAGCGCGAAAATCGCGACGTAGGCGACCGCGACCGCCCGGTAGCGCCGCCCTGGCCGGGCGAAAGCGCACCAGGCGAGCGCGCCGAGCCAGAGCGGGAAGGTGAACGGGTGCATCTGCTTCACCTGCTCGGCGAGGAACGCGAGCCCTGAGTAGTGGACGTTCTTGTGCGCCGCGGCGTTCGCGGCGAATTCCCGCAGGGGCCAGCCGTTGGCGACCTGCCAGGCGAGATGGGGGGCAAACAGCGCCACAGCGAGCGCGCCACCGATCCATGGCCAGCGGTTGGCGAGCAGGCGCCGCTCCGGGGTCGCGACCAGGCCGATCACCACCCCCGCGCCCAGAAACGCCACGCTGACCTTGTTTTCAAGCCCGAGCCCCGCGATCGCGCCGAACGCCAGCCAGAGCCGCGGATCGGCACCGCGCAGAAGCTTGAGCAGAATCCATCCGAGGAGAGTCCAGATCAGAATGTCGATCACGTTCATCGACAGGTAGTGGAAGATGAACAGGTAGACCGGCGCCACGAGCGTCGCGAGGCTCGCGAGCGCTTCGGCGAACCGCCCGCCGCCCAGGTCCTTGGCGATCCAGCCGGCCAGAAACACCACGAGCCCGCCCGCGAGAATCGGCAGGACGCGCAACCCCTCGGGCCGGGTCCCGAATAGAACCTCCGAGATCCGCGCGAGCAGCGCCACCGCGGGAGGATGATCGACGTACCCCCAGGCGAGCCGCCGGCCGCAGGCGACGTAATACAGCTCGTCCCGGAAGATGCCGTACTTGCCGATCGTCGCGGCATGGAGCGCGACCCCAAGGGCGGCGATCCAAAACGCGGGAGAGAGCATCAGACTGGAGCGAGGGGCGGGCGAATCCGGTTCGGACATGGTGGGAATCATGCCATGAGCCCTCGTCCGGAGAGCTCTTGGCAGCGTGATAATCTCTCTCGGGTAGTTGCCGCTTTCCTAGAAGAACCCCCGAGAGGCAGGTCTTTTCCGCATGAGCCAGACGATTACCGTACTCCCCGGCGACGGCATCGGGCCGGAGGTCACGAAAGCGACGCTTCGCGTGCTCGATGCCGCGGGCGCCGATCTCGATTACGAATTCCACACCGCAGGCGCCGACGCCGTGGCGGAGGAGGGCGAGCCGCTGCCCGAGCGGGTGCTCGAATCGATCCGCCGCACCAAGGTGGCGCTCAAAGGTCCGATCACGACCCAGGTGGGCAAGGGCTTCCAGTCGGTCAACGTCCAGCTGCGCCAGAAGCTCGACCTCTACGCGAACCTGCGGCCCACCCGTTCGCTCGAAAGCATTCCGAGCCGGTTCGAAGGGGTCGACATCATCGTCGTGCGCGAAAACACCGAGGATCTCTACGCCGGCCTGGAGCACACGGTGGTGCCCGGGGTGGTCGAGAGCTTGAAGATCATCACCGAGGTCGCCTCCACCCGGATCGCGAGGTTCGCGTTCGAGTACGCCAAGCGCCACGGCCGCAAGCGGATCACCGCGGTGCACAAGGCGAACATCATGAAACTTTCGGACGGCCTGTTTCTCTCCTGCTTCCGCAAGGTGGCGACCGAGTATCCGGAGATCGAATCGGACGACAAGATCGTCGACAACCTGTGCATGCAGCTGGTGATGCGTCCAGAGGAGCAGGACGTGCTGCTGCTGCCGAACCTCTACGGCGACATCGTCTCCGACCTCTGTGCCGGCCTGGTCGGGGGCCTCGGCGTCGTGCCGGGCGCGAACCTCGGCCTCACGGTAGGGGTGTTCGAGGCGGTCCACGGCAGCGCGCCGGACATCGCGGGGAAGAACTTGGCGAACCCTCTCGCGATGATCCGCTCCGCGATCTTGATGCTTTGGCACCTGGAGAAGGACGAGGCCGCCGCCCGCGTCCGCGCGGCGTTGCGCGACGTCATCGTGCGCCAGAGAATCCGCACCCGCGATCTCGGCGGCGAGGCGTCGACGACCCAGTTTGCCGACGCGGTGGTCGCCGCGATCGAGGCGGGAGCGAGCGCGACGGCGTAGTAAGGATTTGGATGCCCCGCCGGGGACTCGCCCGTCTCCCGGCGGAATGACGCAAAAACGTCGAAAAGAGAGGCCATGACCGAGCCGGTGTCCTCAACCATCTCCCCGAACCCCGCGGTTTTGACCCTGGCGACCGCCTGCCCGTTCGACTGCCCCGACGCCTGTAGCCTGGAGGCCCGGGTGGAGGACGGCCGGGTGACCAAGCTCGACGGCAGCCATCGGAATCCCTTCACCGCGGGGTACATCTGCGCCAAGGTGCGGCGTTACCCCGAGGCGGTCTATGGTCCGGATCGGATGACCCATCCGCTGCGCCGGGTCGGTGCCAAGGGCGAGGGCCGGTTCGAGCGGATCTCCTGGGATCAGGCGTTGGGCGAGATCGTCGAGCGGGTCGAGGCGCTGCGCGGGAAGGGCGTCCCCGAGGCGATTCTGCCGCTCTGTTACGGCGGATCGAACGGTCTGCTCACCCACGACTCGGTCGATGCGCGCTTCTTCCGCCGGATCGGCGCCTCGCGGCTGGCGCGCACGGTCTGCGCCGCACCCACCCGCCGAGTGGCGACCGCTCTCTATGGCCGGATGGCGGGGGTGGCGCCGCAGGACTTTCGCCATTCGCGCCTGATCGTCGTCTGGGGGACCAACCCCTCGGCTTCCGGGATTCACCTCGTGCCGCCGATCCGCGACGCCCGCGCGGCGGGAGCGAAGTTGGTGGTCATCGATCCCCGCCGGACGCCGCTGGCCAAGCAGGCCGACCTGCATCTCGCGGTCCGGCCGGGCACCGACCTCGCCGTAGCGCTCAGCATCCATCGGCACCTGTTCCGCACCGGGGCTGCCGATCTTGAGTTCCTCCGTTCCGCTGCCGACGGTTGGGAGGAACTGGAGCGCCGGGCCGACGAGTGGACCTTCGAGCGCGCGGCGGAGATCTCCGGGGTGCCGGCCGCGGACATCGAACGGTTGGCCACCTGGTACGCCGAGACCTCCCCTGCGGTGATCCGCGTCGGCTGGGGGAGCGAGCGGAACCGCAACGGCGGCTCGGCCACCGCGGCGGTGATGGCGCTGCCCGCCGTAGGGGGCAAGTTCGGAGTCCGCGGCGGCGGCTATCTCCAGAGCAACTCGGGGATCTGGAACAACGATCTCGACGGCGCCGGAACGATCGCCGAGCCGGAGCCCGCGACCCGGCTGATCAACATGAACAGGATCGGCGAGGCTCTGCTCGAAGCCGAGCCGCCGGTCGAGCTGCTGTTCGTCTACAACTGCAACCCGGCGATGACGCTCCCCAACCAGGAGAAAGTCCTGCGCGGCTTCGCCCGCGAGGATCTGTTCACCGTGGTGTTCGATCCCTTCCTAACGGACTCGGCGCTCTGGGCGGATCTCGCTCTTCCCGCGACGAGCTTCTTCGAGCATGCGGAGCTGAACCGCGGCTACGGCGCGATGTTGCTCCAGGACGCCCCCGCGGTGGCCGATCGGGTGGGAGAGTCGCGCCCGAACTACGAGGTGTTCGGCGAGCTGATCGAGCGGCTTGGGCTGACGCGTCCGGGCGATACGGTAAAACCGGAAGACGTCCGCGGAAAGCTCCTCCGTACGGCGAACGGTGCGGCTGAAACGCTCGACCGCGATGGGATCGTGTTCCCGACGTTCGGCCACGGGCCGATCCAGATGGTGGACGAGCTGCCGCGCACCCCCGACCGGAAAATCCACCTCTGCCCGGAAGACCTCGATCGCGAGGCGCCGGGAGGGCTTTACGCCTTCCTCGACAACCCCTCCAACCTCGGTTTTCCGCTCACCTTGGTCTCACCCGGCACTAGCAAGACGATTAGCTCCAGCCTCGCCCAATTGGTCAAGGAGCCCGCCGCGGTCGATCTGCACCCGGACGACGCTGCCGCCCGCGGGTTGAAGCATGGCGCCGCGGTCCGCGTCTGGAACGAGCTGGGAGAGGTCTGGTGCCTCCTTCGGGTCACTTCGGAAGTCCGTCCCGGAGTCGCCTCGCTCGCCAAGGGCTTCTGGGCTCGCCATACGGCGAACGGCCGCACCGCCAACGCCCTCGCGCCGGATGACCTCACCGACCTCGGTGCCGGCGCCTGCTTCAACGACGCGCGGGTGGAAGTGGCGGCAAGATAGGGGCCGGATGGCCACCCTCTTCGACGATCAGGAGCCTCCGAAAACGGCAGGTGTGCAGGAACCCGGTCCGGGCTCTCCTTTGCCGGAGCGGATGCGGCCCCGCACCCTCGACGAGATCGTGGGGCAGGAGGCGGTGGTGGGGAAAGATGGCTTCCTTCGCCGGGCGATCGAGGCGGACCGCGTGCCCTCTCTCGTCTTCTGGGGACCTCCCGGCTGCGGCAAGACGACCCTCGCTCGGGTGATCGCGACGGCGACCGCGGCGCGGTTCGTGCCGTTTTCGGCCGTGACCTCCGGCATCAAGGAGGTCAAGGAGGTGATGGCCGAGGCGGCCGAGCACCGCCGCCGTACGGCCAAGCGCACGCTCCTGTTCGTCGATGAGATCCACCGCTTCAACCGCGCCCAGCAAGACGCCTTTCTTCCGTATGTCGAGCGCGGCGACATCGTGCTCGTGGGGGCGACCACAGAGAACCCGTCGTTCGAGATCAACGCGGCGCTCCTTTCTCGCTCGCGCGTCGTGGTGCTCGAACCGATTGGCGTAGAAGCGCTCGCGGGCCTGCTCCGCCGCGCGCTCGAAGATCCGGAGCGGGGGTTGGGCGCCTTGGGGCTCGGCGCCGACGCCGAGGCGCTCGACTCGCTCGCGCAGCTCGCCTCGGGCGACGCCCGCAAGGCCCTGAACCTTCTGGAGCTGGCCGCCGCCGATGCGGTCGAAGAAGGGCTGCCGGCGCTCACGCCCGAATCGGTCCGCCGCGTGGCGCAGAAGAAGGTCCTGCTCTACGACAAGTCGGGCGAAGAGCACTTCAATCTGATCTCGGCGCTCCACAAGTCGCTCCGCGAAAGCGACCCGGACGCCGCGCTCTATTGGCTGTACCGCATGCTGGAAGCCGGTGAAGAGCCGCTCTACCTCGCGCGGCGAATGATCCGCTTCGCGAGCGAAGACGTCGGCCTCGCCGATCCGAACGCCCTGGTCCAAACTTTAGCCGCGGCCGACGCCTACCACCGCCTCGGCAGCCCGGAAGGCGAGCTGGCGCTCGCCCAAGCGTGCCTCTATCTGGCGCTCGCGCCCAAAAGCAACGCGATCTACGCCGCGACCGGCCGGGTCAAAAAGACGATCGAAGAGCGCCCCGCCGAACCGGTGCCCCCCGTCATTCGAAATGCCCCCACCCGCCTGATGGCCGGGCTGGGCTACGGCAAAGGATACGTCTACGCCCCCGACACGCAAGAAGGCGTCGGCGGCCTCGACTGCCTGCCCGAAGCGCTCCAGGGCACCCGTTTCTACCAGCCGAAAGGCGAGGGCTTCGAAGCTCGCCTCAAGGAGCGGATGGAGAAGTTCCGCGCGCTGCGGCAGACGGCCCGCGGGAAACGGGGGTAGCTTTTCCCTGGGCGCGCCAGGCTCCAGCCTGGCCGTTTTTCCGGGATCGGCTATGATTCGCGCCGCACTGCGGCGAACCCTCCGATTTCGAGCCCCCTCATGCCGACCTCTCTCGTCCATCGCCAGTTGATCGTCGTCACCGGCAAGGGGGGCGTAGGCAAGACGTCGGTCGCCGCATTGCTCGGCAGCGCGCTCGCCGCGGCAGGACGGCGAACGCTGGTGGCCGAGGTCGATCCGCGGGAGAACTTGCACCGGATGCTCGGGGTTCCCCCGTCGGGCGGGGAGATCCTGCGCGCGGGCGGCAAGCTCTGGGTCCAGAACTTGAGCCCTCAACGGGTGATCGACGACCTGGTCCGCGAGCAGCTCAAATTCGGCCTGATTTCCCGCCGGGTGCTCGAAAGCCCGATCTATCAGCACTTCACGGCCGGGGCTCCGGGTTTGAAGGAGATGGCGGTGCTCGGCCACGCCCTGCGCGTGCTGCGCGGCGAGGCGGGGAAGGACGCTCCGGCGATCGAGACCGTCATCCTCGATGCTCCCGCGACCGGCCACGGCGTGGCGCTGCTCGCGGCGCCGCACTTGGTTTCCGAGGCGGTCCGCTCCGGGCCGATCCATCGCATGTCGGGTGAGGTGGCGGAGCTGATCGCCGATCCCGCCCGGTCGGCGATCGTCGCCGTCACGCTCGCCGAGGAGATGCCGGTGCAAGAGGTGCTGGAGCTGGCCGAGACCCTGCGCAGCCGGGTCGGCCGCGAGCCCGAGCTGCTGGTGGCGAACGGGTTGTTTCCTCCCGTTCCGGCGGAGGAGGCCGACGAAACCGCCACCGCCACCGCCGATCCCGCGGGCCACCTCTGGCGGCGCCGCCGGGCGAGCCAGGAGCGCGAGCTGGCGCGCCTCGCCGAGCTGTGGCCGGGAAGCCGGATCGACCTGCCCCAGCTGCCGCTCGCCGGCGGGCCGGAGCTAGTCGCGACGCTGCGCCGCGAGGCGGAATCCCAACCGGCTTGGAGCGAGCTGTGGAGCTGATCTCTTCCGACGCGCCGCTGCTCGTGTTCGTCGGCGCCGGGGGTGTCGGCAAGACCACCCTCGCCGCTTCGACGGCGCTGCGCGCCGCCCGCGAGGGGAAGCGCACCCTGGTGATGACGTTCGATCCCTCCCTCCGCTTGAAAGATGCGCTCGGGGTGGGCGAAGAGGCGCGCGACCGGGAGGTGCCGGTCGATCTTTCCGGCCTCGCGCCGATCCGGGCCGGCGGCTCGCTCCACGCGAGCCTGCTCGATGCGCGGCGGACGTTCGACCGGTTGATCGAGCGCTATGCCCCCGATCCCGCCGTGCGCGAACGGATCCTCGGCAATTCTTTCTACGGGCAGCTCTCCGGCTCGCTCGGCGGCATCCTCGAATACATGGCGGTCGAGCGCCTGTTCGAGGCCGCGGGCGACGGTAGTTACGACCAGGTCATTCTCGATACGCCTCCCACCCGCCAGGCGCTCGATTTCCTGGAGGCACCCGCGCGGATCATGGGCTTTCTCGACAGCGGCGCGCTCAAGGTGGCGCTCAAGCCCTGGTTCGACGAGAAGGGCCGGTTGAAGCCCGCAACTCGCTGGGGCGGCCTGGGGCGGAAATTCGAGAGTTTTCTCGACGACGTGGTCGGGCTCGATCTGTTGCGCGACATGGCGGAGTTCTTCCAGGTGTTCGCGCCGCTTTTCGCCGGCTTCCGCGAGCGGGCGAGCGAAGTCGAAGACCTCCTCCGCTCCGCCCGGACACGTTTCATGCTGGTCGCCGGTCCGGGCGAGGAGGCGATCCCCGACGCCCTGTTCTTCGCCCGGCGGCTCGGCCAGGCGGGGCTCCACCTCGGTGCGCTGGTGGTCAATCGGGTGCACCCCCTGCTAACGCCGCTCCCTCAGGGGGGCGATGAGCGCGATGGCCGTCATCTGCTCGCTTGGCTGGGGGAGCGCGACCGGAACGGGCTGGCCCGGCTGGCGGAGCTTGCCGGGCCGCGGCAACCGCTCCTGCCGGTGCCGCTTTCAGCCGATGAACCGACCGATCTGCCCGCCCTTGCGGCCCTTGGTGACTTCCTTGCAGAAGGTCTTTCCGAGGGGCATTGACGCAGCGCGGCAAGATTGCTTGACGAATCATGCCGCAGTGCGGTAATTTCCTTTTGCGGGGGTAGTAGCCGCCGCGAACGGACGAACCAGAAAGAAGGTACCGCAATGGTCCGCCTGATCAAGCGTTACGAAAGCCGCAAGCTGTATGACACCGAAGAGAGCCGCTATGTCGGGCTCGACGAGATCGCCGCCTGGGTCCGCGAGGGCCAGGAGATCCGTGTGGTCGACAACGGCAGCGGTACGGACGTGACGCCGCAGACCCTGACTCAAATCATCTTGGACGAGGGGCGCAAAGGCACCTCGTTCCTTCCGAGCGACCTGCTCCACGATCTCGTACGGATCGGCGAGCGGGCCGTGCATGCGGGCAAAGAGCAGTTGGCCCAAGGTGTGGACAAACTGGTGCAGGCGTCGATCGATCACCTCGGGCCCGTGCGCAAGGTGCGCGAGGAGATGGCGAGTCTGCGCAACCGGCTCGAAGATCTGGAAGCTTCGCTCGCCGATCTCGATCCCGCCTCGAGCCCGAAGACCGAAGAGGCCGAGCCGAGCTGACCCGTCCCGCCTCGTCACGAAGCGTTACCCAGAACGGAGAACACCATGATCCAGGAACTAGAGAGCGCGACCGACAAAACCGGCGCCGTGCTTCAAAAGATGGGCCGCGACCTCGCGGCGACCGGCCGCAACGCCTGGCTCGCAGGGTTGGGCGTCGTGGCGGAGGCCGACGAACAGGGCCGCAGCCTGTTCGACCGCTTGGTCGAGCGCGGCCGGCCGCTGGCCGAAAAGCAGAAAGAGACGTTCGCCGAGGCGACCGACAAAATGGAGCGGTCGGCTCGCGAGCTCGGCAAGCTGGTCAACGACTCGGTCGAATACGAGGTCCGCGGCGCTCTCGGGCGTTTCGGCCTCGCGACGCGCGACGATCTAAAGGCGCTCGAAAGGCGTCTCGAAAACCTGTCGCGCCAGCTCGACGACCTCACCGTCGTCGGCTCGTAAGCACCGCAGCACCCAACCACACAAACTCAAGGGGATTCCCCATGGCTACTCAAGAGAAGAAGATCCAGGACGATGTGAAGGACTCTGCCCACCGCATTTGGCTCGCGGGGCTCGGCGCGCTGGCCGCCGCTGAGGAGGAAGGCTCGAAGCTGTTCTCCCGCCTGGTCGAGCGCGGCAAGGGTTTCGAGGCCGACGGCAAAGATCAATTCGCCAAGGCCAAGAAGAAGGCCGAGAAGGTCTACGAGGACGTGAGCGAGACGGTCGACGAGAAGGTGACCGCCGCCCTTCATCGCCTCGGCGTGCCGACCCGCGAAGAGATCAAGCACCTGACCAAGAAGGTCGAGGAGCTGACCGCGAAGGTCGAGCAGCTCAAGCCGAAGGTCGCCGCCGCGGCCGCCGACGAAGAGAAGAAGGCTCCGGCGCGCAATAAGGCCGAGTAACTTTCCATCCTTAGGCGGCCGGTTCCCTCGCGGAGCGAGAGAGCCGGCCGGTCGATTCACCTTTCGGGAGCGGAGGGGTGTCCAGCGTGAGCAAGGCACGGACGGCGGGAAAGACCCACGGTGGCAAGATCGGACTCGCGCTCGCCGGGGGTCTGATGGAGGGCGCGATCTACGAGATCGGCGCACTCCGTGCGCTCGACGAAGTGCTCGACGGCTTCGACTTCAACGCGGCGCACATCTACGTCGGCGTCTCGGCCGGTGCGTTCTTGGCGGCGTGTCTCGCGAACAACCTGACCACCGCACAGATGTGTCGCGCGATCGTCTCCACCGAGCCGGGCGAGCACCCGTTCGTTGCCGAGACTTTCCTCACCCCCGCCTTTTCCCGCGTCGCCGGGACCGCAACCGCGCTGCCGCGCCTGTTGTTCGAGGCGATCCAGGACTACGTCGCCCGCCCGGCCGAGAAGTCGTTCCTGGGCTCGCTCACTCGGCTCTCCCGGTCGCTGCCGATTGGCCTGTTCGACAACGAACCGATCGTTCGGTACCTCGAACGGGTCTGGAGCATCAAAGGCAGGACCGACGACTTCCGCAAGCTCGGCAAACACCTGGTGGTGGTCGCCACCGATCTCGATTCCGGCCAGGCGGTGCGTTTCGGCGAGCCGGGTTTCGATCACATCCCGATCTCCAAAGCGGTCCAGGCCAGCTCGGCGCTGCCCGGAATCTATCCGCCGGTCGACATCGAAGGGCGGCACTACGTCGATGGGATCCTGATCAAGACACTCCACGCCTCGGTCGCACTCGAAGCGGGCGCCGACCTGGTGCTCTGCATCAACCCCATTGTCCCGGTAGATCTCGCCCGCGCCCGCGGCGCCGGCTATGAGGGGAACGGGAACCTGAGGAGTATGGGGCTGCCGACCGTGTTGTCGCAGACCTTTCGAACCCTGATTCATTCGCGGCTCGAAATCGGCATGGCGGCCTACAAGACCAAGTTCAAGGACGCCGACGTCGTCCTGTTCGAGCCCGACCGCAACGATCACCGGATGTTCTTCACCAACATCCTCGGTTTCTCCGAGCGCCGCAGGGTCGCCGACCACGCCTACCGCTCGACCCGCCGCGACTTGCTCCGTCGCGCGCCGGAGCTGGGTCCCCAACTGGCCAAGCACGGCATCACGCTACGCACCGACCTGCTCGAAGATCTCGACCGCGACCTCTGGGAGAGCGTCGGCCCGAGCGGCGGCCGGCACGCCCGCAAGGAATCGACCAGCGACGTCGCCGATCGCCTCGATTCGGCTCTCGACCGGCTCAGCACCTGGATGGACAGGCAAAACTAAGCGGAGCACGAGCTTTTCCCCGGGACCGCCGAGCACCAGCTCGGCATCGAGGCGGTCG
>JBDTZG010000117.1:0-9577 GCA_040005235.1 Acidobacteriota bacterium
GTAGACCCGGCCGGAGCGGACCGCCACTAACGCGTGGACCCGGCTGATGCAGGGATCGGCCAGCACGATGCCGCAACCGCGGCTGCGACCCAGGGTGATCTCCCCCTCGAACAGGGCGACCGACCGACCGGGGAGGTCGATCCGCCAAATCGCGGGGGCCATATTGACCAACAGCGCGCTCACTGCGAACCCCTAGGGCTTGAGAGCATGATGAAAGTATACTCTCGTTCCCGCCGCAAGTGTGTAGTTTGGTTTTCGGTCGGTCGCGGTTTCACTCGGTCCAGCGCAGGTGGCGACGCAGCTCGTCGGCCGTCGGCCCCTCGGCGTGGTCGAGAAACCCTTCGAGCGGACCGGAAAACAGCAGCTCGCCGCCCCGCGTGCCGCCGCCCGGCCCCAGATCGACGATCCAATCGGCCCGGGCGATCAGGTCCGAGCTGTGCTCGACCACGATCACCCCGTCGCCTCGCCGGACCAGGCGGCGCAGCGTCCGATAGAGCAGGTCGATGTCGGCCAAGTGCAGCCCGGTGGTCGGCTCGTCGAATAGGAACAGCCGCTTCCCTTCTGACGCCGGCCGGTCGAGAAAGCTCGCGAGCTTCAGCCGCTGCGCCTCGCCGCCCGAGAGCGTCGAGGTCGATTGGCCGAGCCGCAGGTAGCTCAACCCCACGTCCACCAGGGCCGCGAGCCGGCGGCAGAGCGCCCGGTGCGACGCGAACGCTTCGAGCGCCTGGTCGACGGTCAGCTCCAGGGTCTCCGCGATGTTTCGGCCGTCCACCCGGACCTTCAAGACCTCGGGCTGAAACCGCCGGCCCTGGCAGATCTCGCAGACGACGGTCACCGGCGCCATGAACTGCATGTCGACCTCGGTGACGCCCGTCCCCTGGCAGGCCGGGCAGCGCCCCCGCTCGACGTTGAACGAAAAATGCGCGGGCGTGATCCCGCGAGCCAGGGCCTCGGGGCTCGCCGCGAACAGCTTGCGGATCTCGTCGTACGCCTTCAAATAGGTGACCGGATTCGAGCGGCTGGAGCGGCCGATCGGCCGCTGATCGACCAAGACGACGTCGGACAATCCTTCCAGCCCGACCAGCGCGTCGCAGGCGCCGGGATCGACGTCCACCACGCCCTTCGATCGCTGGTAGGTGCCGTAGAGGACGTTTTCGACCAGCGTCGATTTGCCCGAGCCCGAGACGCCGGTGACGGCGACCAGCGCCCCGAGCGGCATTTCGACGTCGAAGCCGCGCAGGTTGTGGGCGCGGGCGCCCTGGATCGCGATCCGCGGCAGCGCTTCGAGCTCCCGCTCGTGCGGCTCGACCCCCTGCTCGCGGCGGAAACGCGCCAGATGGCCGCGCGCCGGAGTCGGCGGCTTCTCGCGCATGTAGCGGCCGGTGAGCGACTCTTCGACGCCGAGGATCTCCTCGAAGGTCCCCTCCGCGATGACTCGGCCCCCCTGCTCGCCGGCGGCCGGTCCAAGATCGATCACGTGGTCCGCGCCGCGGATCAGCGTCCGGTCGTGCTCGACCACCAGGACGGTATTGCCCTTCTGGGCCAGGTCGCGGAGCAGGCCGAGCAGCTTTTCGCTGTCCTGCGGATGAAGGCCGATCGTCGGCTCGTCCAGAACGTAGAGCGTGCTGGTGAGCCCGGTGCCCAGGGCAGTCGCGAGGTGGATGCGCTGGGTTTCGCCGCCCGAAAGGGTCCGCGCCTGGCGATCGAGGGTCAGATAGTCGAGCCCGACCCGGTGGAGCGTTTCGATCCGCTCGCCCAGATCCTCCAACAGATGCCCGGCCATCTCGTGCTGCCGTGCGGTCCAAGGCGCCGCGGCGAACCAGGAGCGAAAATCCTCGACCGACCAGGCGACAAGCTGGGGCAGCGTCCACCCCGCCAGGCGCACCGCCCGTGCCTCGGGTTTCAATCGCGTACCGCCGCACTCCGGGCAGGGGGTGTAGGACCGGTACCGGGCGAGCAGCACCCTCACGTGGACCTTGTAGGTCTTCCCTTCGAGCCAGGTGAAAAAGCTATCGAGATCGACGAACGCCTTGCCCTTGCCAAACCCCTTGGCCGAACCCGCTTTGCCGCCGCTCCACACCCATTCCCGATCGGCCGGCTCGAGCTGCGCCCAAGGCCGGTCGAGCGGCACGCCGCGATTTTTGGCCGCGATCAGCAGATCGTCGTACAGCTCTTCGTAGGCGGGGGTGTTCCAAGGCGCGATCGGCCGCTCGGAAAGCGACTTTCGGCCATCCGGAACGACCCGGTCGCGATCGATCCCGACCGCCCGGCCGAACCCCTGGCAGCGCGGGCAGGCGCCGAGCGGCGAGTTGAACGAAAAGAGCGGCGGGGTCGGCCGCCGCAGTACCTCGCCGCACACCGGGCAGCCCAGCTCCCGAGCGTAGAACCGCACCCCGCCCGGGCCATGCGCCTCGGCCCGCCCGGCGCCCAGCCGATACGCCTCTTCGAGCGTAGAAAGAATCCGCCCGAGCGCCTCTTCCGAAGCCGGAAACCGGCCGAGCACAAGCGGCAGCGGATCGAGCTTCACCGGCCACTTGTCGGACGCCGCGATGCGGATCACCTCGCCCGGCTCGCCGGGAGCCGCCGAATCGAGCCGCCGCTGGAACCCCTGGCGCACCAGCTCGGCAAGGGCGGCATCCGCCTGCTTCTTCGGCCGGGCCACCCGGGCGACCAGCAGAAACGGTGCGCCGATCACACCCGTCACCAGGTCCGCCGCGGCCTCCTCCGGAGTAAAGCTCTTCGCCGCCCCGTGACCGTTCGGACAGGTGACCTCCCCCAGGTGGGTGAACAGCAGCCGCAGAACGTCATGGACCTCGGTCAGAGTCGCCACGGTCGAACGGGCGTTCTTGACCGAGTTCTTCGCCTCCAACGCCACCGCGGGCAGGATGTTCCGCACGTCATCGACCGGCGGCCGCTCCATCTGGTCCAAAAACTGCCGCGCATACGTCGACATCGACTCCACGAACCGCCGCTGCCCCTCGGCATAGATCGTGTCGAACGCCAAAGACGACTTCCCCGCCCCCGAAGGCCCGGTCACCACCGTCACGGCCCCATGCGGCACCCGGCAGCTGACCCCCTTCAGGTTATGCGTCCACGCGTTCTCGACCTCAATCGAGATCGGGCGGCTCGGCTGAGCTTCAAGGGCTGCGACTTTCGACGGCTTCGGCATACGGATTCGTTGAGTCTCCCGGCGGCAGGAACGGCCGCGAAGGGAGAACAGGGAATGGTAGCGGATGCTTCCCGGGGGGTGGGGGCTCGAACCGGAGGGTGCTTACCTTGGCTGCGCAATCGTCTAGGATTACGTCATGGACCTAACGACCCGGCGCCTACTGTACGCCCTCTGTCGCGACGAACCCCTCGAACCCGACGATCGGCGCAACGTTGATTTCGACCATTTGGGGCGCTCCGGCGACCTCGCAGTTCGAGGTGTGTCTTGGGTAGAACGTCTGGCTGCCCCGATCGAATTGTCGGATCTCCCCACGCGGCAACTGATGACCGGCCTGCCAGGTTCTGGCAAATCGACCGAGCTTCGGCGGCTTGGCGTTTATCTGTCGCGAGAACGAGCCGGGCGTGCGGGCTACTTGGTAGCCCGAGTGGACGCCGAGGATGCGTTCGACCTGACCCAGGCCATCGACCTGCCGGACGTGATCGCGGTCTTAGTGGATGGAGCCGAACGTGCGGTTCTCGCCGCGGAGGGAGCACCCAACCGAGGAGAGAACTCTTCGAGCTTTCTCGTGCGAACCTGGCACTGGCTCACCGAGACCGAGATTGAGCTGAAAGATATCGAGATCGGCGGCGGGCCCGCGAAATTGGCGCTAGAGATGAAGACGCGACCGGCATTTCGCCAGCAGGTGCGGGCGAGTCTTACCCGGCATTTCACCCGCTTCTTGCAGGAGTCTCGCACTGAGCTGATCGCTCTTGATGGTCGCGCCCGGTCCGCCGGCTGGCAGGGGCTATGCCTGATCCTTGATTCGCTGGAAAAGCTTCGCGGCCTCGATTCGAATTGGATGAATGTCTTGGAAAGTGCAGTGCGGGTTTTCGGCAGTGGCGCCCCCTACCTGAAGCTTCCGGTCCACTGTCTGTTCACGGTTCCTCCTGCGTTGGTGAACCGGCTCAACGCGGATGTCGAGTTCATGCCGATGATCAAGCTTCGAGATCGTTCGGGTGAAACCTTCGCTTCAGGCTACGAGGCTTTGCGAGAGCTGGTTCGTCGGCGTATCCCCGATCCTGAGCTCGAGCAACTTTTGGGTCCCGGATTCGAAGACCGGCTCAAAGTCCTGATCGATCGTTCCGGCGGCTATCCGCGCGAGCTCGTGCTCGCCCTGCGCTGGCTTTTAGAACTACCTCGGCTTCCGGCCGAGCCCGCTGACCTGGAGCGACTGAACAACGAGAGTCGCGAGCGCTTCCGGTCGCTCGTCACGGACGAAGACTTGCCCTGGCTGGCTCGGGTGGCCGTGGAGAAAACCTTGCCGGTTCCCACCGAAGAGGACCGTCCGATGGTGGACCGAGCGATTCAAAACAATATCGTCCTACGCTATCTGAACAACGACACCTGGTTCGAACTCCATCCGGCAGTGCTCGAGATCCGAGGCGTGCAAGACGCGATCGCCAAGTTGCAGGGTGCATAAGCAGGGCTCGCGACATGCTCGATCCTGAGCCGCTCGGGCCGGAGGAGCTGCGCGAAGTCGATCGCTTCCGTTGGGCACTAGAGCTTGAATCGAACTTCGCATTCCATCTGATCGTCGCGGACACACTCGACGTTCTCAACAGCGCGCTGGCTCGTCTGGGAAGGTGGTTGGAGATCCTGCGTCCCAGACCACCGAGAAACCCCTCCTACGAAACATCGGCAACACTGATCCTAGCGGCGCTGGACCAAAGGATCGAGGCGGCGCGCGCCGCCCCCCTTCTGGTCGACGCAATGATCGCCCACCGGGACCCCGCCTGGGCAATCGTCTTTCGGCGTTTGAACGAGCTGCGCAATGGAATCGAGCAGCGGCATCGTGGTCCCCTGCTCCTCGCCGTCACGCCAAGCGGCGAGACTCTCTTCGGCCGGGAGGCACCGGACCTCTGGTCGCGCCGTGGCTCTGGAATGCGGCTGCGAGATCATCGTCCTATACAGCCAGGCGGAGCACTTCCCGAATTGCTCCTGCCGCCTTCGGACCCATCGGCGTTCGAGTCGCTTTGTTTTGAACTCTTTCGAGAGATTTGGAACGATCCCGGCGCACAGAAGAATGCCAGAGTGGGACAACCACAGGCCGGCGTCGATATCTTCGGAAGAGCCGCAGGCCGATGGGTCGGGGTACAGTGCAAGCATGAAAGCCGGCTCCCCCGCGGGAAGTTGACCCTCCACGACATCGAGCGGGAAGTTCGAAAGACCCGGGCCTTCATCCCGACCCTTGCCATCTTCATCCTTGCTACGACTGCACCCGAGGATGACCAGTTCCGGCAATTCTCTCCCGATTCTTCCGCTGCCGCCCGCTTCGCAGCTTTCGGCGTCGAGGTACAAGTCTGGTTCTGGGATGACATCTGGCAAGAACTTCGCCAACGTCGCGAGCTACTGGGTCGCATCTCACTTCTATTCAGACCTTTGCAAAAAATCAGCGCTTCACGGCTGCCTCTCGTACCCGGCCCTCTCTTCGGCCGAGACGACGAGTTGGCAAAACTGGACTCCGCTTGGGGGGATCGCGAGGTCCATGTTTTGACCTTAATCGGGGAAGGAGGGGCCGGGAAAACATCGTTGGTCGCAAACTGGTCGTCCAGAATGGCAGCAAACCGCTATGAAGGGGCGGACTATTTTGACTGGTCGTTTTACAACGATGGCTATAGAGAGCAAGGCGGAGCAACAGCCGATGCATTCACCGATGCAGCTTTGCGATTCTTTGGCGACGCAGCGACCGCGGAAAGCTCTATGTCCCCTTGGGAAAAAGGCTCGCAACTCGCGCGGCTGATCGCGCAACGGAAGACGCTGCTGATCCTTGACGGCTTGGAGACACTGCAACATCCTCACGGCCCGCTTGCGGGTGCAATCAAGGACCCGCGGATTTCGGCCTTACTCAAAGGCCTGGCGGCGAAGAACCCGGGGCTCTGTGTGGTGACCTCTCGACAGTCGATCTCGGATTTGGCTTCTTTCCACAGTTTGAACGCTCCGGAGCTGGCGCTGGATCGCCTGCCCCTATCTGCTGGTGTCGAGATGCTTCGGACCTTGGGTGTCCACGGACCCCTGGAACAGCTCCAGCAGCTGGTCGAAGAGGTCCATGGTCATACTCTTTCTTTGAACCTTGTCGGAAGCTACCTTGTGTACGCACACGAGGGCGACGTACGCAGACGCGACAAATTGCACCTGACTTTAGTGGGCGAGGAGTCGAGTGGTCAGCTACCGCGAATGTTCGCAGCATATGAGAACTCACTCGCCTCAGGGGGCGACGAAGGACTGCGCCTTCTCTCGTTTCTTCGGATTCTCAGCCTGTTCGATCGCTCTGCGAGCAACTCCGCTCTCAATTCCTTGCGTCAATTGCCTGCAATTCCGGGCCTGACGGAGCCTCTTGTCAGCCTGAGTGACGAGCAATGGGTCCAGATTATTTCGAGGCTGGCTGAAACTGGCCTCTTGAGCCCGGACTTCGCCGCAAGTCACGGCACAAGCCTAACTGCTCACCCACTGGTCCGTGAGTATTTCAGTCGGCAGCTTCGCTCTCGGAATCCTGCCGGGTGGCGGGCAGCTCATGGCCGGCTCTTCGAGTATTTCGCCGGGACCACGGATTACCGCCCCAATACATTGGAGGGACTTCAGCCTCTCTATCAGGCGGTGGTCCATGGTTGCCACGCAGGGAGGATGCAGGAAGCGCTCAATGAGGTCTTCCGCGATCGCATTCTCCGAAGAAGCGAGAACACCATAATATTTTGGATTGGTGCTCTCGCTCTGGGCGCCAATCTGGACGCTATCGCGTGCTTTTTTGATCCGCCCTGGAGCCGCGTCTCGCCCTCGCTTCCAGAAACCGACAAGTCCTGGCTGTTAAATCAAGCGGGTCTCCATCTAAGGGCTATGGGTCGCCTGACCGAAGCGCTCGAGCCAATTCGAAGTGGCCTGCGGTCAGGTATAGAAGGCGCAGATTGGAAGGGCAGCTCGATCCTTGGCACGAACCTAGTTGAGATTGAGGTGGCGCTTGGAGAGCTATCCAGCGCTCTGCACCACGCCGACGAAGCTATTTCCTTCGCCGATCGTGGCGGCGATGTATCGATACGGGTATCGTCCCGTACTGCAAAAGCAAACGTCCTCCACCAGGCCGGCCAGCGAAACGAAGCACTGGTGAGCTTCCGCGAAGCCGAACGAATCCAGGCGGAGTGGCTGCCGGAACACCCATTGCTTTCTTCAATGGCCGGATTTCAGTACTGTGAACTGCTCCTCGCCAATCCGGAGCGCGCCGCTGCAAGCGGGCTTACTGACCCACAGGCCATCGAGGAATGCCGCGCCGTCGAGCGGAGAGTAGCTCACACGCTTGAACGATCCGAACTCAATCGAGCCGCTCTCCTGGACATTGCATTTGGTCACCTGACTCTCGGACGCGCCCGGTTCTACCGTGCCATCCTGGAGGGCTCGACCACCTATGACGCGAAGGGCGAGATTGAGACAGCCGTGGATGGGCTCCGGCGCGCAGGCCACATTCCCCACCTCGCCCTTGGACTCATAACCCGGGCATGGTTGCGTTCTCTCCTGGGCGATGAGGCGGGATCCCGCGAGGATCTTGCCGAGGCGCAAGACATCGCCGAGCGCGGCCCCATGCCCCTCCTCCTCGCTGACATCCATCTCCAGCACGCGCGCCATTTCCATGACAGTGGTGCCTTGGCCGAAGCGCGAAGGTTGATCGAAGAGCACCGTTACGGTCGGCGGTTGGAAGAGCTTGCCGACTTGGAAGCGATGGCTTCGGGGTGGCAGGCTCCGACGAACGGGCATTGATCACCGCAGAGCGGTCAGCTTCCTAATTTCGGCATCGACTCCAGTGGGGGACTTGCCCTGCTTGGACCGTAGCTCTTTTCGGCGATCGCCACGGCACGGATAATTAGGCGCTCGGCTTCGGGAACACTGTCCAGCGTCAGAAGCACCGCAGCCAGGTTGTTCATGCCGGTGCCAACCGTGGGATTGTCCGGCCCCAACGTCTTCTCGCGGATCGCGAGAGAGCGCCGCATCAACGGCTCCGCTTCGGCGCTTCATCGATTCCCTCTTTATCTAGCGCGACCACGCAGCCTTTGCGCCCATTGTAACAGAAGACCAACGCGGCTCCCGAGATGGGGGCTGTGGCTTTCGGCGGCTTCGGCGTTTGGTCCGTTGGGAAGGTAGTCGAGCTCGATTTGACACCCGGATGCTTCCCGGGGCCGAGACCACAGCTTTTCGCCCAACGCCAGTTGACATGCGCAGCGCCTGCAATTACGTTTGCCGCTTGTCGACGATGGTCCAGATTCGAAACGTCCCGGACGATCTCCACCGTAAGCTCAAGGAAAGAGCCGCGCTTATCGGTCTGTCGATGTCGGAGCTTGTCCTTCGGGAAATCCGGAGATCGCTCGAACGGCCGACACCTGAGGAGCTTCTAGCGCACCTCAAGACCCGCGAGCGGGTCGAGCCCAAAGAATCGATCGCCGGGGCGATTGCGGCAGAGCGAGAAGGCCGTTGATCGTCTTGGATGCCTCGGCGGCCTTGAGGTTCTTTTGCAGACGGCCGCGGCAGGGGCTGTCACCGAACGCCTGTTCGACCCTGGCTTTGCGCCGGCTCGTTCGCATAAGTGAGGTGACTCCGAACCGCGCCCGCCAAGCGAGACGAGAACGTCGTAGGGGCGGAGCTTGCCTCCGCCCGCGGTGTTCCCGGATCCCGGGCGGAGGCGAGCTCCGCCCCCACGCCTGAAACCGGGCCTCGACCTGGAAAGAGAAGGATTCAGCGGGCGAGCCGCCTCCGGGCACCACCTCTTCGACTCTCCAAACCGCTTGGCAGCTTCCCGCAAGCGCTGGTCGCTGTCGCACGGGGGGTTCGCCAAGCCGCAGCACCGCTTCGCCGCCTCCCAACCCCGGTGGGCCGTTTCACCGCCCCGGTGGGCCGAGACCCGAACCTACTGCGCAGAGTCAGAGCACCGGCTCGCAGGTTCCGAGAACTGGTGCTTCGATTCACGGCACCTGTCGCCAGGCTCCGCGCACCAGGTTTCAGGAACCGCGAACCGCTTCGCGGAACCTGCGAAGCGGGTCTGTGAGCCTGCGAGGCGGGTTTGTGAGCCTGCGAGGCGTGTTTGTGAGCCTGCGAGGTGGGTTTGTGAGCCTGCGAGGTGGGTTTGTGTGCTCGCGAAGCGGGTGTGCGAGGTCGCCAAGCGGGTTTGCGTGCTCGCGAAGCGGGTTTGTGAGGTCGCCCAGCGGGTGTATGTGCTCGCGAAGCGGTCGCGGGAACCTGCGAAGCGGTACCCCGTCCCTTCGAAGGGGCGACGGGGACCCGCGCATCAGCTTCGAGAAACCGTCCAAAAGGTCGCAGGCTCCGAGAATCAGGTCTCGGTGTCAACGATCATCCAAATTTCCCCCCTCCCGATCACTTAAAAATCCCCCCCTC
>JBDTZG010000118.1:0-9259 GCA_040005235.1 Acidobacteriota bacterium
AGGGGGGGATTTTTAAGTGATCGGGAGGGGGGAAATTTGGATGATCGTTGACACAAGGTCGACGGGGGCGTCGGGAAATTCGCCAGGGGCCGCAACCGCGACCGCTCCGGTCGCAAGGTCAACGGCGATCCAGATCGACCGCAAGGGGACGGCGCCGTCAATCGCCAGAGCAACTACTCCATCGCCGTCCGTATCGATGTCGATCCCATCGAACCGCCGAATCACGATTCCACTGTCGACCGACACCCTACCCAACCCAATCCATGCGATGCTGGCGCCTGCCGTCAGGCCGCGCACGGTCGGCGCAGGCTCGAACGTCAGGGTTGGCTGGGCGTGGGAGGGAAGAGAACCCAGAACGAAGAAAAGTAGGGCAACAGCGGAAAAGCGAGCGTGGCATGACGTCATTGAGTGCAGACCTCCGAGGAGAGTCTACGTAGAAGGTGCCTGAGGCGTCGCAGAATTGATGTGAATGACCCGGCTTCTTGTGACGAAATGCGCGATTGGCTTCCTCCGCAACCTTGGCACCCTCTACTTTTTCGCCCCCACAATCTCCGCCCAGTACTTCTCCAGCTTCGCCGTGTCCGCTCCCAGGTACTTGATGACGTGGAAAGTTCGATCCTCCGGCAGCTGGTAGGAGGGACTATCGAGGACTTCCGGATCGATCATCGGCCGGGCGGCGGGGATCGTGGTGGGATTGCGGTTCGAGTTGGTGAGCTTCGCCGAGACCTCCGGCCGGAGGAGGAAGTTGATCAGCACCGCCGCGGTCTCTTTTTTCGTGCTGGCGGCGGGGATGGCCAGGTTGTCGACCCAGAGCATGAAGCCCTCTTTGGGCAGGGCGTAGCCTTTGGTCGGGTCTTCGGCGACGATCTGCGATAGGTCGCCGCTCCAGCCGTGGGTGAGGACGACTTTGCCGGCTCCGAGATTGTCTTCGTAGGTCTCGCTGTCGAAACCTGAAAGCGCCGGTTTGGTGGCGATCAACAGGTCGCGGGCTTTTGCCAAGGCGGCGGGATCGGTGCTGTTCGGGTCGAACCCTAAGTAGATCAAGGCGATCGAAAACGCCTCGCGCATGTCGTCGAGCATGCTGATCCGGCCCGCGGATTTGGCCCGGCGCTTGTGGTCGAAGATGTACCCCCAGCTCTCGGGCGGCGTCGAGTAGACCTTCTTGTCGTAGCCGAGCCCCGTAGTGCCCCAGTAGAAGGGCACCGAGAAGCGGAGCTCCTGGTCGTAGATTGCGTTCTGGAAGCGCCGGCCGACGTTGGCGAGGTTGGGAATCGCCGTCTTGTCGAGCGGCGCGAGCAGATGGCTCTCCGCCGCCGCCTGGACCGCGTAGTCGCTCGGCGTCCAGACGTCCCACACTTCGCCCTTCCTGAGCCGGTCGATCACTTCCTCGTTGTTGTTGACGAACTCAATGTCGAGCCGGACTCCGAACTCTTTCTGGAAGTCCTGGCCGACGGCCGGGGTGATGTAGTCGTCCCAGCAAACGACCTTCAAGGAATCGGCGAGCTTCGCCGCAGCGGGCGCCGGGGCGGTAGGGGCGGCGTTCGGGGGAAGCGGCGGCTCCTTGGGACCGCAGGAGGCGGCGAGGAGAACCAAGGCCGGTGCGGCCAAAATGCGGCCGATAACGAATCTGCGCACGGCGGACCTCCTTCTGGACGGGATCGATATCAGGGAGGCTAGCAGGAAACGTGCAGGAGCGAGGAGGCAAACGAAAACCACGACCCGAAGGAGTGAGGAGGCTTGCCTGAGCCACGAATGAGCGCCGATCGCGCAGGAATCCGCCGGGTCGCGGGTTACTCCCTCGTCGATCCCGCAACGGACGAGACATCGGAGGACAGACTCATGGCTCTAGAAGAGGTTTCCCGCAGAGGGCTCTTGGCTACCGCGGGTGCCGGCGCGGCGCTCTCACTCCTCGGAGTACGTCCCGGTGCGGGAGGCTTCCTCGGCCAGGCCGCCTCCACCCCGGCTCCGCCGCCAAGCCCAACGCGCGAGCTGCTGTTCCTTACCCGTACCAGCTTCGGTCCGCGCCCGGAGGATCTCGCGAGGGTTTCCGCGATCGGTATCGAGGCCTACCTGGACGAGCAGCTCCAACCCGAGCGGATCGACGATTCGGCCGTCGATCGCGAGGTGGCGCGCGCTTTTCCTACGGTCGTCCGACTACCCGCCGGGCCGTTCGAAGGGGACGCGCGGCACGAGATCGCGATCGACCTCAAATCGGCGACCCTGTACCGGGCGGTCGCGAGCCGGCGCCAACTGTTCGAGGTGCTGGTCGATTTCTGGTCGAACCACTTCAACATCTACCATCAGGACGGTCCGACCTCGGTGCTCAAGACCGCCGACGACCGCGAGGTCATCCGGCGTCACGCGCTCGGCCGGTTTCGCGATCTGCTGGGCGCTTCGGCCAGGAGCCCGGCGATGCTCGTTTTCCTGGACAATTTCACCAACGTCGCGGGCGGCCCGAACGAGAACTATGCCCGCGAGCTGATGGAGCTCCACACCTTGGGGGTCGAGGGGGGCTATACCCAGGCCGACGTCCAGGACGTGGCCAGGGCGTTCACCGGTTGGACGATCGAACGCCGAGACGGGCGGCAATTTCGCTTCGATGCGCGAAGCCACGATCAAGGCGCCAAGAGGGTGCTCGGCGTGGCGATCCCGGCCGGCGGCGGGGAGAGCGACGGCGAAATCGTCCTCGACCGGCTCGCCGCCCATCCCTCGACCGCCCGGTTCATCGCGACCAAGCTCTGTCGTCGCTTCTTGGCCGACACCCCGCCGGCCGCGGCGGTCGATGCCGCGGCGCTCACGTTCACCACGACCGGCGGCGACCTGCGCGAAACGGTGCGGACGATTCTCCTTTCGGCCCAGTTGTTCGAGTCCGCCGACGCGAAGGTGCGGCGACCGATCGAGGTGCTCGCCGCGGCGGTCCGCGCGCTGCCGACCTCCGCCTCGACCGATGCCGCGCATCTCCTACTCCACGGCACGAAGCTGCTCGGCCAGGCACCCTTCAACTGGCCGGCACCGAACGGTTACCCGGATGCCGCCGGCGCCTGGATCAACACCAACGGCCTGCTTGGGCGCTGGAATCTCCTGCTCCGGCTGGCCGGCGGCCGCGCGCCCGGCGTGCACATCGATTGGCCGGCCTGGGTCCGCGCCTCGGCCGCGGCGACCCCCGCCCAGCTGGTCGACGCCCTGACCGGCCGGCTGCTTCACCGCGCGCTCCTGGCCGCCGATCGAAACGCTCTGATCGCCCACGCGGCGAAGGGCGGACCGGGAGGCGCGCACCTTCCGGTCCCGACCCTCGCCGCCCGCGCGCCCGAAATTGCGGCGCTCCTTCTCGATTCCCCCTATTTCCAGTGGCGCTGACTTTCCGGAGATCGCAACCATGCCCGCCACGACCCGACGCTCCTTCCTCCGCACCTTGAGCGGCGCGCTTGCGCTCCCCGCCGTCTTGCCGCACGGTCTCGCCCGAATGGCGTTCGCCGCCCACCCGGAAAACCGGGCCACCACCGGCGACGTTCTGGTCTGCCTGTTCCAGCGCGGCGGTTCCGACGGTCTTCATTTGATCGTTCCCTATGGCGACACACACTACCGTTCGCTGCGTCCCACCCTCGCGCTCGGCGAGCCGGGCTCGACGAAAGGGACGCTCGACCTCGACGGTTTCTTCGGGCTCCATCCGGCGCTCGCGCCGCTTGCCGAGCTCTGGCAGGACGGGCTGCTCGCTCCCGTGCATGCGGTCGGCTCGCCCGAAGCGAGCCATTCGCATTTCGACGCCATGGCCTCGGTCGAGCGGGGCACGCCGGGCAACAAGACCCAGCCGGACGGCTGGATCGGCCGCCATCTCGAATCTCTGGTCAACCACAACGACTCGCCGTTTCGCGGCGTGGGCATCGGCCCGATTCTGCAGGCCTCGCTGCGCGGCTCGGTTCCGGCCACCGCGCTCGCCTCGATCGCCGACTTCCACCTGGAGGGCCGGCCCGGCCAGGGCGCCGCGGAGATCGCCCGCTTCCAGGCCTCCCTCGCCAAACTCTACGACGGCGTCGGTTTCCTGGACCGCCAGGGTCAGCTCACCTTCGAGGCGATCGCTCGGCTCGCCGCGGCCGACCCGGGGAAGAATCCACCCGCCAACGGTGCCAGGTACCCGGCATCCGAGTTGGGGCTCGCGCTTCAACAGGTGGGGCAGATGATCAAGGCCGACCTCGGGATGGAGGTGGCCTGTCTCGACGCGGGAGGCTGGGACACCCACGCCTCCCAAGGGGGCTCCGAGGGGCAGATGGCCGGTCTGCTGGGCGACCTGGCCTCAAGCCTCCAGGCGTTCGCGACCGACCTCGCCGACCGGATCGGGCGAATCACGGTCGTCGTGATGAGCGAGTTCGGTCGCCGGGCGCACGAAAACGCCTCCGGCGGCACCGATCACGGCGAGGGAAACTGCATGCTGCTGTTAGGCGGAGGAATCGTCGGCGGCAGAGTCCATGGTCGCTGGCCGGGGCTCGCGCCGGCCGCTCTCTCCGGACCGGGCGATCTGGCGGCGACGACCGATTTCCGCACCGTTCTCGCCGAAATCGTCGAGCGCCGCCTGGGCAACCCGGCGATCGGCGAGATTTTCCCCGGGTTCGCCCCTCCCGGGTACCTGGGGGTCGCTCGCGCCTGAGGCGGCCCTCCTCCGCTGCGATAGAATCCTGTTCGTTCCAGAAGGCTGGGCGCTCCACGCGGATCGCCCGGCCTCGGTCGATTCACAACTAGCCAAAATTGGGGATTTCGGATGGGCCTACTCTACGGTGCCGTCGCCTGCACCCGTTTCATTGCCGCCGTGCCGCCAGAGGGGCCGGACTTCGACGCCGCGCCGTTTCGTGAGATCGAACCGGGTTCCGAGGTGCGCGAGCGGATGGGCTTCGTGCCGTTCGAGCCCGACGCGCCGTACGAGGTCGGGGTGCGGCGCTGGGCTTTCCGCGTACGGATCGACAAACGCACCCCGGACGCGACCGCGGTTCGCGAGCGGGTGGCCGGCTTGGTGAAGACCGAGATCGAGCTGACCGGCCGGCCCTACGTCGGCGGCAAACGGCGGAAGGAGCTGCGCGCCTTGGCCGAGCATGAGCTGCTGATCGGCCAGCGCCCGCGGACGCGAATCCTCGAATGCGTTTTGGACAACTCGCTGCTGTTCGTGGGTAGCGCCACCAAGACCGCCCTCGGCATAGTGCTCGCCCTGCTGCGGCAGGCGGGGGTGGCGACCGAGTTCAAAGCTCCCTGGCTCGATCACGCGCCGGAGGCCGACGAGTCGAGCGACATCGTGATCCCGAAGGAGCCCGGCCAGTCGGTGCTCGGCTGCCGGTTCCTGCGCGCGCTGCTCGAAGATCCAGAGGTCTTGATCGAGCCCGAGACCGGCTCGGTGCGGCTCGCCACCCGCGAGGCGAAGATTACGCTCGCGGGCGGCGTGTTGAACGAGCTGCACCGCTTGGTGGCCGACGGCGCAGAGATGCTCGCCGCGAAAATCCTGGTCGGCACCGTGCCGCTCAAGTTCGACGCCCTGTCGTACCGCCTCTCGGGTGTAAAGCTCGAAGCGGTCAAGGCCGAGCACTGGACCGAGGAGCTGGGCCTGCGCCTCGATCAGATCGCGGCGCTCTGGGACACTCTAGACACCAAATACGCGGCGGTCGCCTCCCGCCTCGGCCCGGTCGCCGCGGGAAGCGACGCGGAGAGCGCCGAGAGCATCGCGCGCCCCGAGGCGGCCCAGCGCGCAGGCGCTTGAGACGCCTTCCCGCGCCGCTCGAAGCTCTCGGGCAGATGGCCCGAATGGGCGATCTGCTGCACCTGCGACGGGGTGAGCCCGAACTCCTGGCCGAAGCTCGCCGAGAAGTGGCTGTGGCTTGAAAAGCCGAGGTCGAAGGCGAGGCTGGTGAGGTCGCGACCGCACTCCGGAAGCTCCTCCAGAGCGCAGCGAAGGCGGAGGCGGTTCAGATAGCGATGGATCGGCAGGCCGGTCTCGCGCTTGAACAGGCGCGACAGGTGGCAGGCCGATACGTTGAGCTCCAACGCCAAGTCTTCGAGCCGGAGCGGCTCGCGGAAACGCTCCGCCAGCAATCCCTTGGCCGCCTCGACGCACTCGCGGTGCTGGAGCACAGTCGCCGCCCGAGCCTGCCTCTCGGAGGGCACGACTCGACGGAAGCACTCGCGGATCGCGGATTCCGCGAGCGACAGGCCGGTCTCCTCGATCCGCATCAAATCCGCGCCGCTCGGCCGGGACAGCAGCTCAAACAGCAGGCGCTGTAGCAGGTAGCCTTTCGGGGGACAGATCGCGTGGGCGGCCGGGAAGCGAAACGTCTCGGGGTCGCTCTCGACCCGCGCCGGGTCGTACCGGCAGACGATCTCGCGCAGCACTCCCGGCCTAAGCACCAGCGAGCTGCCGCGATCACCGCCGCCGAACGGATGGGCCGTGCGGTAGGGGATTCCCGGGCTGTGCAACATCACGGTATTGGCATCGACCACGATGTCGCGCCCTTCGGCCTGCATCACAAAGGCCCCGACGTGGGTGAAACCTAGAACGTGCCAGGGCTGGGTCCGATCGCCGGAAAGTTCCGGGTTCTGTGCGAGGCAACGCCAGCTGGAGACTCGTAAACTGCTGGAAACAAAAAGCCAATCGATGTCGATACCCGGGACGGAGCGGACGGTCTCGCGAGGCTCGGAAGGAAGATCATTCATGCTGCGAAAGCATAACGCCACAAAATCCCCCTCACTATCAAAATCCTGATCATTTGGCGTCGTACGGGGTGAAAGCCGATCAAGCAGGGAGGAAGCGCCGGTTTCGAGGGGCGAGCCCTTGGGGTGAATCGAGGGGATTTCACGATCTCTCCAGGGGCCATGGAGAGTGTACGCACCGCCGCGAACAACGTTTCGGCCCTTCGGCACATCGGGGCGGAGACAAAAACGCCCCCGGCGAAAAAGTTCGCCGGGGGCGGAAAGTGGACGAAGGGAATGGACGGTTGTGCTACTCGATCGAGAACCCGGTCAGCGCGACCGGCATGGCGCAGACGCTCGCCGTGCCGGCGTTCGTAAGGACCACGGAGTCGACGAACCAGCCGATCCGGGCGACGCTGCTGTCGTCACCCTCGCGCCAGCGCAGCTTCACGGTCTGTCCCGAGAATGCGGCGAGGTTGACCGTCACCTGGCTGAACGGACCGATCACCGTGTTGCCGCACCAAGCCTTCTTGCCGGCGATCGGGCTGCCGAACGTGGCCGAGATCGTACCGATGAACGGACCGGCGGTGATCGCCGCATCGGGGATGGTGACCCAGGTCGTGCCGCCGTCGACCGAAGTTTCGAGCGTGCCGCCGTCGAAACAGGTGGTCGGCGTGGTGGCGCTCTGCTCCAGGGCGAAGGTGTGCCAGAACGACAGCGTCGTGGTGCCTGAGGCGATGAACGCCGGCGAGACCAGAACGCGATCCGAGACCGTGGTGATGCTGGTCGAGTTCCACGAGTGGGTCGGAGTCTGGGACTGCGCCGTCGAGAGGGTCCAGTCCGGGGCGCCGGCCAGAGCAGCGTGCGTCCAGCCCACGTTGTCGAAGCCCATCGGCCCCTCGAACGTTTCGGTGAACGTACCCACGGCGATCGGACCGGTCGGCACGACGCTCTTCTCCACCGTGTTGGTGTCTTCCGAGCTATTGCCGGCGTCCACCGCCCGGACCTTGTAGTAGTAGGTGGTGCCGTTGGCCAAAGGACCCGGATCGTTGAACGACGTGCCGGAGACGCCGGCCGCGATGCGGTTGCCGACCATCGGGGTGAAGCCCATGGTGGTCGACCGGTAGACGTTGTAGGTGACCGGTCCCGTGCACTGCGCGGTTCCGGCGGCCCAAGAGACGCCGACCGAGCAGGTCGAGGTGGCGCCGTTGGAGGCCGACGCGATGCCGGCGAAAGTCGGCGGCAGGGTGCAGACGCCCGTGGCGGTCGCTTGGACGCAGGTGGTCTGCGGCGATTCGCAAACGCCCGTCGTCTCGGTTCCCGAGATCTTGTAGGCGTAGGTGGTGCTACCCGAAACGGTGTTGTCGATGTAGGGGCTTCCCGCCAACATGCTCGCAACCTGGGTGAACGGTCCCGGCGAGGCGCAGGTGCCGACCGCCCGGTAGACGTTGAAGAAGTCCGAAGCCGGCGCACCGTTGGACCAGGTCACAGTGATTTGGTTCGGCGCAGAAGCGGTCGCCGTGCCGACGAGCGGCGAGGCCGGAGCGGTGCAGGGCAGCGGCGCCGCGGTGGCGCAGTTGGACGGCGGCGCGCCGCACGCTTCGGTGCCGGTCGGGTGGGCGATGATCTGGTAGTTGTAGTTGAAGAAGTTCGCGGCGTTCGGGTCGTTGAAGCTGGTCGTCGCGACGTCGTTGGCGATCTTGATGAAGCCCGCGTTGCAGTCGAGCTCGTTCTTATAGACGTCATAGACGATCCCGGCGCCCGACGAGGTCCACGAAAGCTGCATCGTGTTGTTCGACGGGGTGAGCGAAAGCGTCGGCGAGGTGGGAATCGTGCAGGCCGCAAACGTCGTGTTCGACCCCGGATCGGAGGCGCAAGCGATGTTGTGGCGGTTGAACGCGGCGAAGATCGAGCCGCCGTGCGGTGTGCCGTTCGCCAGGTTGCCGTCGTCGTCGTCGGCCACCCGGAAGGTGCGGAACAGCGTGCCGGCCGCGCAGCCGTCGGAGGTCCAGACCGCCGGCGCCGTGTTGCAGGTGAAGAAGCTGGTGGTGGTCGCCCGGGTCAGGTACCAGAGCCGGTCGGAGATCGACCAGGCGCCGCCGGTGCCGGGGCTCGGCAGGTCGCGGTTCGCGAGGTCCCACAGCGCTTGCGAAGAGATGTACGACTCGCAGTGCCCTTCACGCTTCTTGGTGAGAGTGGCGTTGGCGATCGCGTTGGCGCCGCAGGGCCCGACGTAGTTCGGGTTGTTGGCGCTGGGCTGCGGGCAGGTGGTCTGGGTGAAGTTTGCAGGGGTCGAGGCCACATTCGCGGTGTGCTTCGCCCAGTCGATGTCGCGGACTCCCGTGCAGGAGGTGCAAGCGTTGCCGTATCCGCCGCAGTTGGAAGCCAGGAAGCCCGAGCCGATGCAGGAGAGGTGGGTGGCAAGCGAAGCGGTCCAGTCGCCGACCGTCTCGCCGCTGCCGTTCTCCGGCGGCGCGCCCGTGCCGTCGTTGCTATCCAGGCCGTGGCCGTATTCATGCAGCGAAACGCTCGGCAGCTCGCCGGTGTTGCCGCAGCCGCCGCCCGACTTGAAGAAGTTGAGCGTCGAGCCGTTCCA
>JBDTZG010000060.1:0-29641 GCA_040005235.1 Acidobacteriota bacterium
GCCGCGAGGGGGCCGGCTGCATGATGGTCACCGGCCAGGGGAACGGCCAGGGAGGACGCGAGCATGGCCAGAAGGCCGACCAGCTCCCGGGAGCCCGCTCGATCTCCGATCCGGAAGCGCGCCGCCATGTGGCGGAGGTGTGGGGGATCGCGCCGGAGGAGATTCCCCAAGCGGGGCTGACGGCTATGGAAATCATGGAGGCGATCCACCGCGGCGAGATCAAGGCGCTGCTCTCGATCTGCTTCAATCCGTTGGTCTCGCTGCCTGATTCAACCTATGTGCGGGAGGCACTCGCGAAGCTGGAGCTGTTCGTGGTGGTCGATTTCTTCCTCTCCGAGACCGCCCAGCATGCGGATGTCGTCCTCGCCGGCAGCCTCCAAGAGGAAGAGGAAGGAGTGGTCGCCAACGTCGAAGGGCGGGTGCTCCACATTCGCAAAGCGGTCGATCCTCCCGGCAACGCTTGGCCTGACTCGAAGATCTACATCGAGCTCGCCCGCCGGCTCGGCAAGGAGAAATACTTTCCCTACCGCGAGCCGCGCGAAATCTTCGAGGAGCTGCGCCGCGCCTCCAAGGGGGGGATCGCCGACTACTCAGGGATCACCTACGAGCGGCTCGACCGCGAGATGGGGATCTGTTGGCCCTGTCCGAGCGAGGATCACCCCGGCACGCCGCGGCTGTTCGAAGGAGGGAGGTTTTTCCATCCCGACGGCAAGGCGAAATTCGTGGTCGCCGAGTACCGCGAGTCCGGCGATCCGGTCGACGAATCCTTTCCGATCTTTCTCACCACCGGCCGCGTCGTCTCGCAATACCTTTCAGGTACCCAGACGCGGCGGATCGGCGCGCTGGTCGATCAGTATCCGGAGCCAAAGTTGGAGATCCACCCGCAGCTCGCCGAGCGGTATGGCCTGGCTAACGGCGACCGGGTGCGGATCACCACCCGCCGGATGTCGATGGAGCTAACCGCAATGGTGGTGCGCACGATCCGCCCGGACACGGTGTTCATCCCCTACCACTGGCCGGGAGCCAAGAGCGCCAACCAGCTCACCCACCGCACGCTCGACCCGCGCAGCAAGATCCCCGAGTACAAGGTCTCCGCCTGCCGGATTGAAAAGGTTGTGGAAGGGTCGCGATGAGCGCCGCGCAGTTCTACATCGACCCCTCCCGCTGCATCGGCTGCCAGGCGTGCGTGAACGCCTGCGCCGAGTGCGGCACCCATCGCGGCACGCCAATGATCAGCGTCGACTACGTCGATCGGGCCAATTCGATCGCCACCGTGCCGACCGTCTGCATGCATTGCGACGACCCGACCTGCGCCCAGGTCTGCCCGGCCGACGCGATCAAGAAGGGGGAGGACGGCATCGTCCACTCTGCGCTCAAACCGCGCTGCGTCGCCTGCTCGAACTGCGTGCTCGCCTGCCCGTTCGGCGTGCCGAAGATGCAGGTGGAGCTCGAACTGATGATGAAGTGCGACATGTGCTACGACCGGACCTCGGCGGGACTTAAGCCGATGTGCGCGACGGTCTGCCCGAGCCAGGCGCTCACCTTCGCGACCCCGGAGGAGATCGCCGCCGCCCGCCGCGAGACGCCGGTCAACTCGTTCCGCTTCGGCCGCCAGATCGTCGCGACGAAAGTCTTTCTGATGCTGCCGGAAGGGGCCGCCGAGCCGAGCTTCGACGTTGCGGATCACATTTGGGCGGACCCTCTGTGGGAAGGAGAGGCATGAACCCGCTCGAAAAGCCCGCGGCTGGGCCCGAGACTCGGGCCGAGGAGGCAGCGCCGCCGCGCCCGCTCTGGCGCGACGAGTTCTCGGTCTTAACCGGCGAGGAGCGCTACGTCAACCGCCGCCAGTTCGGCAAGTTCCTGGCGCTCGCGAGCTTGGGCATGTTTGCCGGCAACCTCTGGATCCTGCTCCGCGCCCGCTTCGCCAAGACCCCGCCGTTTCCGCGCGTCGTGATCGCGAACGCCGCGGAGATTCCGGTCGGCGGCGCGCGGAAGTTCCACTATCCAACCGAGACCGACCCCTGTCTGCTGATCCGGATCGACGAGACGACGTTCGTCGCGTACAGCCAGAAATGCACTCATCTCTCCTGCGCGGTGGTCTATTCGAACCTCCGGAAACGGATCGAATGTCCCTGCCACCAGGGGGTGTTCGCGGTGGCCGACGGCAGCGTCGTCTCCGGCCCGCCGCCGCGCCCGCTGCCGCGCGTGCTGCTCGAACGAAAGGGAACCGACCTGCTGGCGGTCGGCCTCCAAGGCGGCGAGGCGTAAGAGGTCCCGGCCGATGCTCGAACGTAGCGTCCTGCCCCGCAAACAGCGCTCGACCGCGATCGATGGTGCGATCGCCCTGATCGCGATCCTGCTGATCGTCCAAATGTGGCTCCTTTCCGCCGCGCTCGAAGCGTTCCTCGGCGGGCACAAAGAGACCGCGCTCCCCGCGGCCGTCATCTCCGGTCTACTCTTGGCCGCCTGCGGCGCGCTCTATCTGTTGATCGAACGGGTGGACCGGGGCGGAAGGTGACGGGGGCGGAGAATCCGAGCGAGGACCTGCTTTTCAGTCGAAGTAACCCTCGATCGCGGCGTAGATGAGCGCGCCGCTGTGACAACTGTTTTAGGCCGAGAAGGATCTCGCCATCGCCCGCATCTAAACCTGCGGCGGGGCAAGATCGCATCGATCACGAGCGTCCCTTGAGGATGAACCTCCCGCCAGCTTAGAAAAGGAGCCATCCATGAAGATCGTTCGCCGTTTTATCCCGCTGGTTGGAGTGGCGCTCGCGCTTGCGAGCAGCCTCCCCGTGCTCGCTGACGAGGTATGCATGGAGACCGCTAGCGCCGCCTTGAGCGCCTGCCGAAGCTCCGCCCAGGACGCCTTCCAGCTCGCGTCCGGCACCTGCATCAACCTCGAGCTCGACTCGGCGGAGGCGCAATGCCTGCGCGAAGCGCAGACCGCGCGGACCGAGGCGCTCTCCGCCTGCAATCTGCAGAAGGCATCGCGGCTCGACATCTGTGCCCGGCTCGGTGGGGCGCCTTACGACCCGAACGTCTCTCCCGCGCGGTTCGACAGCGATCTCGCGCATCTCACCCGACCGAATCCCTATTTCCCGCTCCGGGTCGGCCACCGGTGGGAATTCGGCGGCGCCGAGTCGGTCGAGATCGAAGTGCTCGATCGGACCAAGCTGATCGCAGGGGTGACCTGTTTCGTGGTCCGCGACGTGGTGTCGGTCGATGGCATCGTCCACGAGGACACCGAAGACTGGTTCGCCCAGGCCAAGACGGGCGACACCTACTACTTCGGGGAGGAGGTCAAAGATTACGAGGTGTTCGAGGGGGACGAGCCGCCGACGCCCGAGCTGATCTCGATCGACGGCTCGTTTAAAACCGGACGGGAAGGCGCCAAGCCCGGCCTTGCGTTCCCCATTGCTCCCCGCCCGGGCCTGTTCTACCGTCAGGAATTCTCGCTCGGCAACGCCGAGGACGTGGCGGACGTCGTGACCACTTCGTACAAATACGGCCGCAACGCCGAACTCGATCGGTTGGTGCCGCGTGCCCTGGCGGAGCTGCTGTGTGCCGCGGGCGACTGCGTGGTCACGAAAGAATTCCAGCCGCTCGCTCCGGGCATCTTCGAGCGCAAGTTCTACACCAAGAACATCGGCGGCTTCCTGGTCATCCATCTCGACACCGGAGAGGTCGTACAGCTGGTCGGCTGCAACATGGACCCGCGTTGCGCCAGCCTGCCGAGGCCGTAACGTCGCTACGCCGGCTGGCCTGCCCGGATCGGACCGCTTCGGATGCACGGCTGCGAGCGATCGGGCTCGCGGCCGTTTGCCTTGAAGAGCATGGGCGTTTTCCCGTCCGACTGTCGCGCCAGGAGAAGAGCTGAGGAAGCGGCAGGGCGGGGGAGGGGGCGGCGACCGGCTGACGCGGCAGGCCCGCCGGGAAGAAATTCACCAGGCAGTCCGTTCTCCTCCGGGCAGATCAAAAGGTTCCGTCGGCATGGCCATGGTCAGGGGTTTCGAGGGAGTGCGCCGACGCGTCGGCGCTTTCCCTGCGGCGACGTGTCGCCGCCACCCCAACCGCTCGAAGGCACCGCGCCTCGTAGCGCCCTCCCTCCCCATTCTCGCTGCCGTTTGTCGGCCCGCCGGTCTCGCTGAATCGCGCAGTGGAGGTGCCAAAAGGTCCCGTCCGCGCGGATCTCGAGACGACGCCAGATCGGAGGGGCGATCTCGGCGAGCCGGACGTAAAAAACGAGAATCTCCTTCACGATCACCTCTTTCTATCTACCTGGCGAATTCCAACACCACCGATCCTCGCGTTGAGCTTAGGCGACCTCTGCCGGTGCTTGTTCCGAAGCGTCGCCGCCACCCTGAACGCTCGAATTGCTCAGGTCTCGTCGCGCCCGCTTACTTGAGCCGCGTCGCTTCCTTTTCGAGATCGCCGACGCGTCGGCGATCAGAAAGCGGCGACACGTCGCCGCACTCCAAAATGTCTGGTGGCGGGCTGCATGCTCTTGCCGCACCTGGCGGACTTCTTCGATGATCGCATCGTCATCGATCATGAGACACCTCTGTTCCTCGCTTTTAGGGCAGGTTCAACGCCGCCCGAACCAGTAGAACGGCTGGCGGTTCTGATGCGCAACGGCCAAGATGCGGAGCCCTTCAGCCTTTACCCGGTAATGTAGGGTGTGACTCCAGCGCGAAGAGGGTTGAACAACTATCGAACGGACGGTGCCGCGAGTGAGGGGGGCGGAGTCGGGGAATCTGCGGATCCGGTCGATGAACGACTCAACTTGCTGCGCGAGCTCAAGGCCCTTGCCCGGCTGAAGTGCTTCGTAGTAATCCACCGCCTCATCAAGATCCGCATCGGCGAGAGGGTGGAACACATAGGGGAGCATCACTTGCGGTAGCGGGCGTAGAGGCGACGAAATACCTCCCCCCCAGGAATTCCAACGACTCGGCCTGACTCCATCTCACCGTCTCGACGCTCCGCCTCTTCTAGCCAGAGTTCGGCGACCTGAGCCTCGGGAAGGGCGGTCAAGCTTTCGACCAGGGCATGGGCAAGCGCAACGCGAGCGCCGGGCTGTACCTGAAGAGCTGCTTCTTGGATGGACTCGATGTTCGGTGTCGTTGCCAAAGAACAAGCCTATACCTTGCCGGGGCTCGGGAACTAGCCCGATGGCTAAACTACAGCGACCCAGCCCAGCGAGCGGTTGAAACCGCTCGCTACGATACGACGTCCCTGGCGGGACGTTCCTGGTGCAACGCCCGATCCTGCGTCTGGGCCTCGGCGAATACGGTGCCGGGCGTCACGGAACCCAACATCTCGTCCCGGCAGGGACGACGTATCGTAGCGAGGGAATTCATTCCCTCGCGGGCTGGCGGACTGGCGAACTCGCCGGGCGCTCCAGCCCCCCTCACCCCTCCCGCAAAAAGAACGCCAGCTCCTCCAAGTGAATCCGTAAATCCACATTCTTCACCGGCACCCCCGGCCGCCCCTGCACCCGCTCGGGAGCGAAGTTCAGCACTCCGCGCACCCCCGCGTCGGCGAGCGCTTCGTAGTTCGCTTGGGCGGCTCCGGGGGGCACCGTCAGGACTCCGATTTCGGTCTTCGCCTCGCGGACGATGCGCGGCAGCTCTTCGGCGGCTTCGACGGTGACTTCTCCGACTTTCCGGCCGACCTTTTCGGAATCGTTGTCGACCCCGGCGACAACCCGGAAGGCTCCGGAGTTGAAGCCCAGGTAGCGGGCGAGTGCGCTGCCTAAGTTGCCCATGCCGACCACGACGATCGAATGGTCGCGGTTTAGCCCCAAGAGGTCGTTCAGGCGCTGGCAGAGCAGATCGACCTCGTAGCCCACGCCGCGGATGCCGAACTCGCCGAACTGGGCGAGATCTTTGCGGATCTGGGCTGCGGAGAGGTGGTAGCGGCGGGCCAGCTCCTGGGAGGAGATCCGGCGGATACCCGCCTCTTGCACCTGGCGCAGGACGCGGAGGTAGACCGAGAGGCGATTGAGGGTGAGCGGGGAGACCTCCTCGCGCTCTGGGGTGAGGATCGGCACCCTAGGCGACCTGCTCAGGGCGCCCAGGGCGACCCGAGCACCCATTCGAGAAGGCGGGTCGGCCAGACGCCGAACGCCAAGATCCCGACCGCCGCGAGAACCGCCGCGGCGCGGCCCCAGCCGTCGATCAGCAGGCTGGAGGAGCCCTCGGTGGCGAGGCGCGACTGGGGTTTCATGTAGAGGGTGTAGACGATCCGGAGGTAGTAGAAGACTCCCACCAGACTCGCCAAGACGCCCACGATCGCCAGGCCCCAGCGGCCGTCCGAGACGGCGTTCATGAACACCACGTACTTGCCGAAGAAGCCGAAGGTCGGCGGGATGCCGCCGAGCGACAACATGAAGATCGCGAGGCAGCCGCCGAGGACGGGGTAGCGGAAGCCGAGCCCCGACAGCTCCGAGATTTGGTGCTGCTCGCCCGCTCGGGCATACAGCAGGGTGACCACCGCGAACGCGCCCGAGGTCATCAGCACGTAGGAGAGCAGATAAACCGCAACCGGGCCGATCGAATTGGCGCCCGGCACGACCAGCGCGAGCAGCAGGTAGCCCATATGGGCGATCCCCGAATAGGCGAGCATCCGCTTGATGTCGCGCTGCACCAGGGCGAGCAGGTTGCCGACGATCATCGAGGCGACCGAGAGGAACGCAACGATGCCGGACCAGCGGCCGATCATCTCCGGGTTCGAGACCGCCACCTGCAGCAAGCGGATGAACACCATCGCGCTCGCTACCTTGGGCGCCACCGAGAGGAATGCGACGAACGGCGTCGGTGCACCCTGATAGGTATCGGGTGACCAGGCGTGGAATGGCACCAGGCTCATCTTGAAGCCGAAACCGGCGAGCACCAGCAAGAGGCCAAGGCTCGGGATGATCGGGAATCTCTCGGACAGCGCAAAAGCGGCGCCGATCTGGTCGAGCCGCGTGCTGCCGGTCTCGCCATAGAGAAGGGCGATGCCGAGCAGGACGAACGCCGAGACGAACGCCCCCATCAGGAAGTACTTGATCGCCGCCTCGGTGCCGATCGCGATCCGTCGATGGTAGGCGGCGAGCGCGTAAAGGCAGATCGACAGCAGCTCGAGAGCGAGAAAGATCGTCAACAGCTCCGTCGCGCGCAGCAGCAGCAGCGCACCGCAGGCGCTCCAGAGCAGCAGCGCGTGATATTCGCCCGAGAGAATCTTTTCGCGCCGCAGGTAGCCCTGCGAGGCGAGCAGGCAGATGCCGGTCGAAAGCAGCACCGCGAACGCGAACGCCCGGACCGGCGCGTTCCAGTCGAGCGCGCCGAGCGAAGAGGTGCCGGAGGGGACGGACTGGAAACCCCAGACCGCCGCCGCGACCGCGACCAAGGCGATGCCGGTGAACGCCCGCCGAAGAGTAGGAAGCAGCGCTTCGAGCAGCAGAAGCAGGACGCCCCCACCGGCCAGGATGATTTCGGGGGTGAGGCTCGCGAGGTCGTGAGCGTTCATCGTCCCTCTCCGTCCTGGCTCATAGGGGCGTCAGTGGGTGCGTCGATCGCGATGGCAGGGAGCGCGCGCAGGGTCGGTTCGTCCGGTGTGGCCTCTGCGGCCCTCGTGTGGAACTCGGCGAGCAACGATTCGAGCGCGGGGCGGCTCGGCGCGAGGAACGTCCCCGGCGCGATGCCGATCCAGAGCATTAGAACGCCCAGAGGCAAGAGAGCGAACATCTCGCGCCAGCTCAGATCCTTGAGGCTCTTGTTCTCTTCTTTGGTTAGCGGACCCCAGAGCGTGAGATAGAGCATCTTGAGCAGGTAGACCGCTGCCAGCACCACGCCGAACGTTGCCGCGACCGTCGCCCAAGGGAGCGTTCGGTACGAGCCGAGGAGGATCAGGAACTCTCCCGCGAAGCCGTTCAACGCCGGCAGGCCGACCGAGGCGAGGGTCGAAAAGACCAGCCAGAACGAGAAGATCGGAATCACCGCGGCGAGACCGCCGAACTCGTCGAACTTCTTCGTGTGGCGCCGGTCGTAGAGCATGCCGACGAGCATGAAGAGAGCGCCCGTCGAGATGCCGTGGTTGACCATCTGGAGCAAGGCCCCCTGCCAAGCGACGAGATCGAACGCCAGCAGGCCGAGCATCACGAAGCCGAGGTGGGCGATCGAGGAATAGGCGACCAGCTTCTTCATGTCGACCTGCACCCAAGCGACCAGCGCGCCGTAGAGGATGCCGATCAGCGCCAGGCCCACCAGCCAGGGCTGCGCCTTGACGCTCGCCTGCGGGAAGAGCGGCAGGGCGAAGCGGAGGAAGCCGTAGGTGCCGAGCTTGAGCAGGATGCCGGCGAGGATCACCGAGCCGCCGGTCGGGGCTTCGACGTGCGCATCGGGGAGCCAGGTGTGGACCGGGAACATCGGCACCTTGATCGCGAACGCCAGCGCGAACGCCGCGAACAGCCAGCATTGCGTGGTGAGCGGCAGATCGAGACGGAGGAGATCCTGATAGGCGAAGCTCCAGACCCCGGCGAGGCCCTTATAGGTGAACGCGAGCCAGAGGATCGCGACCAGCATCAACAGGCTGCCCGCCATCGTGAACAGGAAGAACTTGACCGCCGCGTAGACCCGCCGCTCGCCGCCCCAGATGCCGATGATCAGGTACATCGGGATCAGCATCACTTCCCAGAACATGTAGAACACGAACAGGTCGTACGCGAACAGAGCGCCGAGGATGCCGGTGGTGAGCAGCAGGAACGCCGCCGTGAACGAGCGCCAGTGCTTTTCGATCCCTTTCCATGAGACCAGGAAGACGATCGGCAGCAGCAGCAGCGTGAGCAGCGCGAGCGGCATCGAGATGCCGTCGATCGCGAGGTCGTAGCGAATACCGTAGGCGCCGATCCACGGCATTCCCGGCGGGCTGCCCACGCCCGCGCCCTGGGCGACGTCGCGCAGCAGAGGGAAGCCGCCGCCAGGTACCCAGCGCGACGCGACGTAGGCGATTCCGAGCCCTAATTCGACCAGCGAAACCAAAAGGGCATAGAACTTCGCGACCTTCGCGTTGCCCTTGGGCAACAGAAGCAGCGGAAGGCAGGCCGCCGCCGGCAGGAACACCAGCCGGGTGAGCGTATCGCCGAGGAGGAGATCGAGAAAGGTCGTCATCAGGAGCGCAAGATCCACCAGAAGAGGCCCAGAACACCGAGGAAGAAGTAGAGCGCGTAGTGGCGCACGTTGCCCGTGGTCGTGAGCCGGCCGCCTTCGGCGGAAAGCTCGGTCGCCCAAGCGAGAGCGCGCACCGAGCCGTCGACGATCGTGTCGTCGAAGCCCTTCCAGAGGAAGCGGGAGAACGATCCGAGCGGCTTGATGATCAGCCGGTCGTAGATCTCATCGACCCAATATTTGCGATCGAGCAGGCGGTAGACGGCGGGGAAGCGTCGCGCCCACGAAGCACCTCCGAATTCGCCGCGGCCGTACAGTTTGAACGCGTAACCGATGCCGATCAGACCGGCCGCCACCGAAGCGATCAGCAGCAGCCAGTCGGTCGAAGCGGCCATCTCGGGATGCTCTACGGCGTGCTCGGGAAGTCGATTGGAAAAATCGGCGATCACCGGCGACAGGAAATGATGGAACGAGTTGCCGCCGCCGAGAATCTCTGGAATGCCGACCCAGCCGGAGCCGACCGCGCCGACCGCGAGCACGAGCAGCGGCACGGTCATCACCCAGGGAGATTCGTGGAGGTGGTGCTCCTGTTCGTGGGTTCCCCGGAACTTGCCGAAGAAAGTCATCGCGACCGCGCGCACCATGTAGAACGCGGTGAGCCCCGCCGTGAGCAGCCCGATCGCGAACAGCCCCCAGTGGCCGGTCGCCGCGGTGTTGTGCAGAATCTCGTCCTTACTGAAGAAGCCGGCGAAACCGGGTACGCCCGCGATTGCCGCGGTGCCGAGCGCGAAGGTCCAGAACGTGACGGGCATGAACTTGCGCAGGTTGCCCATCTTCCGCATGTCTTGCTCGCCGCCCATCGCGTGGATCACCGAGCCGGAGCCGAGGAAGAGCAGCGCCTTGAAGAACGCGTGGGTGCCGAGGTGGAAAACCGCCGCCGTGTAGGCGCCCAAACCCGCCGCGAGGAACATGTAGCCGAGCTGCGAGACGGTCGAGTAGGCGAGCACCTTCTTGATGTCGTTCTGCACCAGGCCGATCGACGCGGCGAGGATCGCGGTGAACGCGCCGATCACCGCGACGAACGTGCCGATCTCGGGAGCCAGCTGGTAGATCGCATTCGAGCGAACCACCATGTAGACGCCGGCCGTGACCATGGTCGCCGCGTGGATCAGGGCGGAGACCGGCGTCGGCCCGGCCATCGCGTCGGGGAGCCAGACGTAGAGCGGAATCTGCGCGCTCTTGCCCATCGCGCCGATGAAGAAGCAGAGCGCGACGAAGCCGGCGAACGTGAGGCCGAGCGCGTAGTGCTCTTTAAGTGCCTCGGGCGCGCCGACCACGACGGGGAAGATCTTCGAGTAGGTGAGCGTGCCGTATTTCGCGGCCAGGGCGAACATGCCGGTCAAGAACGCGAAGTCGCCGATCCGGTTGACGATGAACGCCTTCCGTCCTGCCTGCGGCGGGAAGCTCTGATCGAAATAGAAGCCGATCAATAGGTAGGAGCAAAGCCCCACCCCTTCCCAGCCGACGAACATGACCAGGAAGTTGTTGCCCAGGATCAACAGCAGCATCGCGCCCATGAACAGGTTCAGGTAGGCGAAGTAGCGCCGGTACCCCGGCTCGTGGCTCATGTAGCCGGCGGAGTAGACGTGAATCCAGAAGCCGACGAACGTGACGATGAACAGCATCACCACCGACAGCGGATCGAGCAGGAACGCGATCGGGATCGAAAAGGTCCCGGTCGTCCAGCTCCAGAGCGTCTGCTCGAATGGCGCGGGGTTCGTGCCGTGCAGGTATTGCCAGATCGCGGCGAGGGCGACCAGCATCGAAACGCCGGGGAAGCCGACGCCGATGAGAGTGGCGGTCGCCTTGCCCGCTTTCGGCCAGAACAGGCAGATCAGGCCGTTGAGCGCGGCGCCCGCGATCGGCAGGGCGGGAACGAGCCAGAGGAGGTCGAGAGATCGCATCGCTTAAGTTTCGTGTCCTACCAGCGCATCAGGTTCAGACGGTTGACGTCGATCGTCCGGCGCTGCCGGTAGACCGCGATGAACAGGCCGAGGCCGACGGCGGCCTCCGCCGCGGCGACCGCCATGACGAACAGGACCATGATCTGGCCGGTCCGTTCGCCGAGCAGACGCGAGTAGCCGACCAACGCGACGTTGGCGGCATTGAGCATCAGCTCGATCGAAAGGAAGATGCCGATGCCGTTGCGCCGCGTGAGCGCGCCGGCCACGCCGATCGCAAACAGGAGCGCGGCAAGCACCAGGAACCAGGAGACCGGGACGGAATTCGGCAAGCTCACGGTTCTACCTCCGAGACAGGTGAGTCTGCGCCGGGAGCCCCGGACGGAGCCGCAGGAGGTTTACGCGCGACCACCGTAGCGGCGACCACCGCGACCAGGAGCAGCAGGCCGACGATCTCGAACTGCAACAGGTAGCGACCAAACAGGTCGCGGGCGAACTCGCGGATCGAGACGAACTGTTCCGTCAGCACTCCGGCGTTCCGGGGTTGCGCGGCCCGATAGAGCAGCGGCACCACCAGGCCGATGAACGCGCCCGCGCCGAGCAGGGCGACCCAGCGGTGGACCGTCTGCCCTTCCTGCTGGTGCTCTTCCTTCGAGATGTTCAAGAGCATCAAGACGAACAGGAACAAAACGACGATCGCGCCGGCATAGACCAGCACCTGGAGCGCGCCAATGAACGGCGCGCCGAGCAGCACGAACATCACCGCGAGCGAGAACAGCGTGACCACCAGGCTCATAGTCGCGTAGACCGGGCTCTTGTGGGTTACCACCATCAGCGCCGACCCGAGCGCCAGCGCGGCAAAGATCAGGAAGATCGCGGTTTCCATTTACCCCACCCCCGGAAACCAGCCGGCGAGCGTCGCTACCGCCACCGCCAAGAAATTCAAGATCGCGAGCGGCAGCAGCACTTTCCATCCGAGCCGCATCAGCTGGTCGTAACGGAACCGCGGGAAGGTCCAGCGGACCCAGACGTAGAACAGCATGAACAGGGAGACTTTGCCGAATAGGACGGCCAGGCCGACGATCGCGCCGAGCCAGCCGGTGAGATGAACCCAAGGCAAAGTCCAGCCGCCGAAGTAGAGCGTCACCGCGAGCATCGACAGAGCGGTCATCGAGATGTACTCGCCCATGAAGAAGGTGGCGAAGCGCATCGCGCCGTACTCGGTGTGGAAGCCGGCGATCAGCTCGGACTCGGCCTCCGGCAGGTCGAACGGCAGGCGGTTCGTCTCGGCGAACATGGCGATAAGAAAGACCAGGAAGCCGATCGCCTGCGGGATCACCATCCAGAGGTGTTTCTGCTGGTAGGCGACCACGTCCGGCAGGTAAAACGATCCGGCGGGAATCAGCGCCGCGAGCACGGCGACGGTGAGTGCCAGCTCGTAGCTGATCAGCTGAGCCGAGGCGCGGATGCCGCCGAGCAGCGAGAACTTGTTGTTCGAGGCGTAGCCCGCGGTGATCAAGCTGTAGACACCGAGCGAAGAGAGCGCCAGGAAGATCAACACGCCCGCGCTCCCGGTCGAGACGATCATCGGAACGGTCTTCCCCGAAACCGTGAGATCGGGGCCGAACGGAATCACCACGTACGTCGAAAGGGCGGGGATGAGCGCGAGGGCCGGGGCCATCAAGTACAACGGCTTGTCCGCGCCGGCCGGCGTCACGTCCTCTTTGAACATGAATTTGACCGCGTCGGCGACGCCTTGGACCAGGCCCAGCGGCCCGAGCCGGTTCGGTCCCGGCCGGTCCTGGATGAACGCGCTCATCCGGCGCTCGACCCAGAGCATGATCGGGGCGACGCCAAGGATGAAGATCCCCAACATCAGGGCCATCTTGGCGGCGGTGGCGAGCAATTCGAATTGCATCGCGCGCCTCTAGCCTTCCGCCCCGGCGGCTTGCGCGTCGGCAAGCGGCGCGCCGGTCGGCGGGAGCGCTCCAAACGTGAATCCAGCCAGGTCGGGCGCCTCGCCCGCAAAGCGGTCGAACACCGCGGCGGGGGAGAGGCCCGCCCACGCCGGATCGAACCGGGCGAGCAGATCGGAGAGCACCTCGACGCCGCCGCGTACCTGACCGGGTGCAGGGAACGCGGCGCGGAAGCGCTGCACCCTGCGCTGCGAGTTGACGAACGAGCCGTCTTTCTCCGCATGGGTGGCGATCGGAAGAGCGATGTCCGCCGCCTGCGCAAGGGGCGAGTCGGCCCACGAGAAGACGATTAGGAAGCTCGCCTGCCGGAGGCGCGCGACTGCGGCGTCATCCCAGGCTGCAGCGCCGAAATCGCCGTCGGCGACCACCAGCGTTGCGCAGCGCGAGGCCGCGTCGCCGTTCAACAAGTCTTCCGCGGTAAAGGCTCCCGGCCGCCCGGAAAGACCCGCCATCTCCGCGCCGCGCCGGTTCGGCGCCGCTTCGCGGCCGACTACGCCGCCCTGGGGATTGGGAATCCGGCGCTCGGGGAACGGATCGACCGCCACCGACCGGTGCGGCGTGCCGATCTGGTCGGCGAGTTGGGCGAACAGGTACGCCTCTTCGGTGGTGAGCTGCCCGGAGCCGAGGATCGCCGTCGCCCCTTCGGCGCTGCGGCTGCGCACCCTCTGGTAAACCGAGTCGAGCGCCTCTTTCCAGGTGGTGGCTTTGCCCTTCACCCGCGGCGAGGTGAGCCGTGGTCGGTCGCGGTACTTCTCCCAGCTCGCGCGGCCGTCGTCGCACATCCAGTAGTCGTTCACTTCCGGGTTCGTCCGCGGCTTGTAGCGGCGGATCTTGCCGCGCCGGTGCTCGATCGTGATGTTGCAGCCGGCGTCGCAGCCGGCGCAGATCGACGGCTTCTTATCCAGGTTGAACACGCGCTCGGCGAAGCGGAAGCGGGTGGAGGTGAGCGCACCCACCGGGCAGACATCGACCACGCAGGTGGCGAGCGGGTTGCTCAGCTCTTTGCCCGGGAACACGCCGATCTCGGCATGCGAGCCGCGGTTGAAGAAGCCGATCTCGCTGGTTCCCGCGATCTCCTGGGTGAATCGGACGCAGCGGGTGCACTGGATGCAGCGGTTCATGTTCAAAAGAACGTTGGCGCCGAGCGGAATCCGCTCGCGCCCCGGGTAGGTGCGCTTGTCCTCGAACTCGAATCGCGAGTAGGCCACACCGTGCTTGAACGAGTAGTCCTGCAATCCGCACTCTCCGGCCTGATCGCAGATCGGGCAGTCGAGCGGATGGTTGATCAGCAGGAACTCCATCATCCCCTTTTGCGCTTCGTGGACTTCCGGGGTGTCGGTGCGGACTACCATGCCGTCGGCGACCGGGGTGGAGCAACCGGCCTGGAGCTTCGGCATCTTCCTGCCGTTCATCTCGACTTCGACCATGCACATGCGGCACTGGCCGACGACCGAAAGGCGCGGGTGGTAGCAGTAGTGGGGGACCTGAACGCCGACCTTCGCGGCGGCCTCGACCAGGTTGGTGCCCGGCTCGACCTCGAAGGTGCGATCGTTGATCGTGACTTTCGGCATGCGGGTTCTTTCTGTCTCGATCCAGGAATCTTACGCAGCGGCGAAATAGCGGCGATGCGGCACGGGGCAGGCGTGCTCGCTGATGTGCTGTTCGATCTCGTCGCGGAACTTCTCGACCAGCGAGCGCACCGGGCCGATCGCGGCGTCGCCGAGCGCGCAGAGCGAATTGCCGCCGACGTTTTTAGAGACGGAGTAGAGCAGGTCGGCGTCGTTCGGATGGCCGTGCCCGGACTCGATGCGGTGGAGGATGATCTCCATCCAGTTCGTCCCCTCGCGGCAGGGTGTGCACTGACCGCACGACTCGTGGGCGAAGAATTTCGCCAGTCTTGAGGCAGCGCGCACCATGCAGGTCGTTTCGTCCATCACGATCACCGCGGCCGAGCCGAGCATCGAGCCGGCTTTCGCCAGGGTGTCGAAATCCATCTTGAGGTGCGATTCGGACGCTTTCAAGATCGGCGCTGAGGCGCCACCCGGAATGAACGCTTTGAGCGTGCCGCCCTTGTACATGCCGCCGCAGACTTCGAGCAGCTCGTCGAACGAGACACCGAGCGGCAGCTCGTAGGTGCCGGGGCGCTCGACGTGGCCGGAGACGGCGTAGAGCTTCGGGCCGGTGTTCCGCTCATCCGTGCCGATCCCTTTGAACCAGGCGGCGCCGCGGTTGATGATGTGCGGCACGTTGCACAGCGTCTCGACGTTGTTGATCACGGTGGGGCAGCCGAACGCGCCGACCACGGCGGGGAACGGCGGTTTCACGCGCGGCTGGCCGCGCTTGCCTTCGAGCGACTCCAACATCCCCGTCTCTTCGCCGCAGATGTAGGCGCCCGCCCCCATGTGGACGTACATGTCGAGCTTCCAGCCGGAGCCCATCACGCTGTCGCCCAAAATCCCCGCCTGGTAGGCCTCGTGGATCGCGGCTTCCAGAATCCGCGCCGCCTTGGTGTACTCGCCGCGGATGTAGATATAGGTCGTGTTCGCGCCTACAGCGCGGCAGCAGATCGCGCACCCCTCGATCAGCTGGTGCGGGTCGTACTCCATCAGCAGCCGGTCTTTGAACGTCCCGGGCTCGGACTCGTCGGCGTTGCAGACCAGATATTTCGGCTTGTCAATTTTCGGGATGAAGCTCCACTTCATCCCGGCGGGGAAGCCCGCGCCGCCGCGCCCGCGGAGGCCGGAGTCCTTGACCGCCTGGGTGATCGCGTCCGGCTCCATCTTCAAAGCCGCTTCGAGCGCCGTATAGCCGCCGTTCTTCTTATAGCCGGCGACGGTCAAAGCGTCGGGATTGCCGACGTTTTGGGTCAGAGTCTTCTCGAAGGCCATTACTTCAACCCTCGCACGATCTCCCGAGCGCTCTCGGGGGTCAGGTTCTCATGGTAGTCATCGTCGATCATCATCATCGGTGCCGTGTCGCACGAGCCGAGGCACTCGAAGTGGATGTAGGAGCAGCGGCCGTCGTCCGTCACCTCGTCCTCGCCGACGCCCAGTTCCGCGCGCATCGCTTCGAGGATCTCCTCAGCGCCACGCAGCTGGCACGACAGGTTGTTGCACACGCGGATGCGGTGCCGGCCGACCGGCTTCAAGTGATAGAGGTCGTAGAACGTGACGACGCCGTAGACCGTCGAGACCGGAAGATCGAGCTCCGCGGCGACCGCGGCGATCACCGGCTCGGCGAGCCAGCCGTCGAAATTGCGCTGGGCGATGTGGAGCGCGGGAAGCAAAGCCGCCTGCGCCGTGGGATACCGCTTGCGGATCTCGGCGATCTCGGCCTTGGCGGCATCGGGAAGTGTCGCGAGCGCCAGTTCGGCAACCGAGGCGGTCTGTTCGGCGGTGGCGCTCAACGAAAGGCCTCCGTGAGGTGGTCCCCGTGCTGCTTCGGGCTCAACATGACGTTCAAGCCGCCCTTGGCCCAGACGTAGGCATAGCCGACGAGGATCAGGCCGACGAACACCATCACTGCCCAAAACAGCGGCCAGCCCCCCTCGCGCAGGTGGAGCGCCCAGGGGAACAGAAACGCGGCTTCGAGGTCGAAGATGATGAAGTCGATGGCGACCAGGAAGAAGACGATCGACAGCCGTTTGTGAGATCGGTCGAGGAGCGGCAGGCCGGATTCGATCGCGGAGAGGTGGACCGTGCCGCCGCGGATCTGGCTCTTGCCGAGCAGGTAGGAGAGCATCAGGATCGCGAAACCGACGAACATCGCGATGCCCAGCGTCAAGAGGATCGGATAGTACTGCGAGGGCACTTAGGTCTTCCTCCCTAGGATCTCTCACCGAAGATCCGCAGCTCTTAGAACTCTCCCCGGAGGCGCCCGAACCCGCAAGCTCAACCGCGCCATTCCCCCAGGTGCCAGGCACCCGTTTCATGGCCAGGAGCTCGAAGTTCGATCGCTCGTGAAGGATGTCACAAGCTCCCGGGCGGGGGCAAGCGGGGGGGCGGGGCCTTTCCTGGGAGCGCCGAGCACCAGCTCGGCACTCGCAGCGGCCGAGATCGCCAAAGCAGCCGAGCTGCTGCTCGGCGCTCCCAGGCTTCGCTGCGGAACTTCCACTGCTACGCTTTGCGCTGTTTCCCTGCGAAGGTGTATACCCGGAGCCGCAATGCCTTCGAATTCGGAGATGAAGAGCCCCCCGGAAGAGTCTGGAGCGTTCGAGCTTCTCTGCCTCGATCTCTGGCGCGAGATCTGGAAGCTTGAGGGAGGCGCGCACCAGAACGGACGCTCAGGGTTCGGGCAGCACGGCGTCGATCTTTACGGCCGGGAAGGGGGCCTCTGGGTCGGAGTGCAGTGCAAGCAAAGGGCGGAGCGGCTCGGTTCGAAGGTGACCGTCCGAGAACTCGACGAGGAAGTTCGGAAAGCGCTGGATTTCAAGCCCGCGCTCTCGCGGTACATCGTGGCGACCTCGGCCGCTGCGGACGTAGCGGTGCTAACGAGAGCGCGGAAGATTACTGAGGAGCACGCCGGAAAGGGTCTGTTCTCGGTCGATGTCTACCCCTGGGAGCGGATCTGGCACGAGATCCACGAGCGGCAAGAGCTGCTCGATCGTGTCCTGCCGATCTACTGGCCGAGAACCTCGGGAGCGCCACAGAAGATCAACCCCACCCGCCTGACCCGCGTCGCCGAGAAGCTCTTCGGCCGAGAGACCGAGCTGGCGCAACTCGATGCCGCCTGGGCGGATCCGAACATCCACGTGGTCACCCTCGTCGCCTGGGGCGGCACGGGGAAGACCTCGCTGGTCGCGAAGTGGGCGGCGGGGTTGGAGCTCGGGGGCGCCGATTACTTCGACTGGTCGTTCTACAGCCAGGGCACGCGGGAGGAGGGGTCGGCCTCCGGCGAACCGTTCGTGAACGCGGCGCTGCGGTTCTTCGGCGGGGAGGAGGAGGGCGAGAAGATCGCGGCGAGTGCGGCGTCCGGGTGGGACAAAGGCGCCAGACTCGCGGCGTTCGTGGCGCGGCGGAAGGCGTTGCTGATCCTTGATGGAATGGAGCCGCTCCAGTACCCGCCGTCGAATCCGCTCGCGGGGCAGTTAACGGACCTGGGCGTGAAGGCGTTGCTGCGGGGGCTAGCGGCGAAGAATCCCGGGTTGTGCGTGGTGACCACGCGCTTGAAGCTCGCGGAGCATTTCAACGCCTATCGCGAAACGACAGCACCGGAGTGGTCGGTGGAACGGCTGAGCACGGTGGCGGGGGTGGACCTGCTCGAAAAGCTTCAGGTGAAGGGGAGCAAGGAAGAGCTTCGAGCGCTCGTTGAGGACGTGGACGGCCACGCGCTGACATTGAACCTGATCGGAACGTTCCTCGCCAAAGCGTATGGCGGGGATGTACGGAAGCGCGACCGGGTGAAGCTCGAAAAGGCCGATGCAAAAGTGCAAGGCGGCCACGCGTTTCGGGCGATCGCCGCCTATGAGAGGTGGTTTGTCAGCGAGGGAGGGGAGGAGGGTGTTCGGCAGCTTGCCATGCTTCGGCTAATCGGACTGTTCGATCGTCCCGCAGATGGCGGTTGTCTTGATGCGCTGAGGAAAGAGCCGGCGATCCCGGGCTTGACCGACGCGCTGGTGGGGCTCGAGGAGGAGGACTGGAATCTTATGATCTTCGCTCTCGCCGAGTGCCGGCTTGTTTCGGCGGGGGCTGGCGGCAGCCTCGACGCCCACCCACTTATCCGTGAGTACTTCGCCTGCCAGCTCCGCGAGAACTACCCCGAAGCCTGGCGCGCCGCGCACGGGCGATTGTTTGAATACCTGCGGGACACTACCAAGCCATACCAGCCGGGCACGCTTGAAGGCCTCCAACCGCTTTACCACGCCATTGCCCACGGCTGCCACGCGGGCCGGCAGGAGGAGGCACGCGCCGGGGTCTACCGGGATCGAATCCAGCGAGGGCAGGAAGCCTTCAGCACGTTCAAGCTCGGAGCGATCGGCGCCGACCTGGGTGCCGTGGCCTGCTTCTTCGATCCCCCTTGGCGCAGCATCTCGCGCGCGCTCACCGAAGCCGCCCAGGCCTGGCTGCTGAACGAGGCCGGCTTCCGCCTGCGCGCCCTGGGCCGACTGACCGAAGCCCTGGAGCCGATGCGGGCTGGGTTGCCCATCGAGGTCGCGCGTGAAGATTGGAAGAATGCTGCCGCCCGCGCCTCCAACCTGAGCGAGATGGAGCTGACGCTGGGCGACGTCTCCGCCGCGGTGCGGGACGCCGAGCAGTCCGTGACCTTCGCCGACCGCAGCGGGGATGCCTTCTTGGCAATGGCGTGCCGCACGGCGTACGCCGACGCCCTACACCAGGCGGGCCGCCGGGCCGAGGCGCTGGCGCTCTTCCGCGAGGCGGAGGGGATGCAGGCCGAGATGCAGCCCGAGTACCCGCGGCTCTACTCGCTGCAGGGCTTCCAGTACTGCGACCTGCTGCTCGCCGAGGCCGAGCGGGCGGCGGGGCGGCGGGGCGGGGCAGGAGCGGACGGAGAGGCGCTCTCGGAGGCGATCCGCGGGGTCGAGGAGCGGGCGGCGCAGATGATGAGGTGGGAGCAGGAGAACTGGCTCCTCGACATCGCCCTCGACCACCAGACCCTCGGCCGCGCCGCGCTCTATCGGGCGATCCTGGCAGGCTCCGATCTCGCCCCCGCGAGAGCCCACATCGAGCAGGCCGTGGACGGCCTCCGTCGCGCGGGTGACTTGCCGCGCCTCCCGTGGGGCCTCCTCACCCGAGCCTGGCTTCTCTCCCGAGAGGGCAACCCCGACGCCGCGCGGGCCTACCTGGCCGAGGCGCAGGAGATCGCGGCGAGGGGGCCGATGCCGCTGTTTCTGGCCGATATCGCCTTGCAGCGGGCGCGGTGGTTCGGCGACCGCGAGGCGCTGGCGGAGGCGCGGCGGTTGATCGAGGTACACGGGTATGGGCGGCGGCGGGAGGAGTTGGCGGATCTCGAAGTGGAGTTGGGGTAGGGCCCGGCGGATCGGCCCGTTGACCGTTTGGAGTGCGCCGACGTGTCGGCGCTTTGGTCGCGGCGACGTGTCGCCGCCACCTCGAACGCCCGCAGGCTTCGGGTCTCCTCGCACGGGCTCTCCTGGCCCGGCACCTTCCTCTTCGAGATCGCCGACGCGTCGCCGCACTCCAAATTCAGCGGCATTCGCAGCCGGCAACACTTCTATTCTGCAAAGCCCTTCCTGGGAGCGCCGAGCATCAGCTCGGCTGCTTTGTCGACCTCGGCCGCTGCGAGTGCCGAGCTGTTGCTCTAGGGATCTCCCACCGAAGATCCGCAGCTCTGTGATATGAACGAGAAAGCGATGGACTGCGACATCTGTGGAAAAGGTGGTGCCCAGGTCCGGCTCATGACCCCGGAGCTACGGCAAAGGTGCAAACCTTTTGGTGATCGAGAACGTTCCGGTGGTGGTCTGTACCCAATGCGGAGAGAGCTACCTGACCGCCGAGACCCTGCATGAGATCGAGCGGATCAAGCTTCACCGCAGCAGCTTCGCGAAGCCAAGAAGCGTCGCCGTGGCCAGTTTCGCGTAAGGGCGGCGATCCCAACCCCGAAATTTCCTGGCCCCACCCCAAAATCCGCTGGCCGCGCCCCAAATCCGCTGGCTGAACCCCAAATCTCCTGGCGGGACTCCAAATCTCCTGGCGGGACTCCAAATCTTCTGGCGGAGCTGGAAATTTGCTGGCTGGACTCCAGATCTTCTGGCGGAGCTGGAAATCTGCTGGTCGGACTCCAAATATGCTGGTGGAGCTGGAACCAGGAGATTTCAGAGCCCACCAGCGAAGTAGAGGCTGCGGCCAGGAGATTCCGGCGACGACCGGGAGATTTCGGCTCTGAGCGGCCGAACCGTCGGCGCGTCCGAGATTTCGATCGGCCCCTGGTAGAGTCGCGCGGCTTTTTCGGACTCCGCTTCCATGATTCCAGGTCTCGCCGCCGGCTCGCTTCTGCTCGTTCTGGTCTCCGCCTTGTCTTGGGCGGGGTTCGATCTGCTGCGGAAGCTCTTGGCTCGCGAGATCGGTCCCCTCCCTTTGATGGCATTTTTGTGCCTCGCTTCGGCGCCGCCGTTTGCGGTCTGGGCGGCGTTCTCGGGCGGGTTTTCGGTCGGGCCGGGGTATTGGGTGCCGGCTCTCGGCTCGGTGGCTTTGAACGTGGCGGCGAATCTGCTGTTTCTGGAGGCTTTGCGCACGGGGGAGCTGTCGGTTGCTGTGCCTCTGCTTTCGCTCACCCCGGCGTTTGCCTCCCTGGTGGCGATTCCCCTGCTGGGGGAGCGGCCCACCTTTTCCGACGCCTGCGGCATAGCGCTCGTGGTGATCGGGGCGTTCATCCTTCAGGCTCCGACGGGAGACGAGCGGTGGACTTGGGAGTCGATCAAGGCGCGCCGGGGCCTGCGGCTGATGGCCGGGACGGCTCTCCTCTGGTCGCTCACCCTTCCGCTCGACAAGCTGGCGGTCACCCGCTCGCACCCGCCGTTTCACGCCCTGGTGTTGAATCTGGGGGTCGCCTTGGCCGCTCTCGTGATCCTGGCGCAGCGGCGGGAGCTGCATCGCCTGGGCGAGATCCGCAAGAAGCCGCTCGTGTTTCTCGCCGCTCTCGGCGTCTCTGCGGTCGCCCTCGGCGCCCAACTCGCCGCCCTCCAGACGGTCTGGGTGAGCGTGGTCGAAACGCTCAAGCGGACGATCGGCAACCTCTCCGCGGTGGTCGTCGGCCGGCTCGCTTTCGGCGAGGCGATCGGCGCGAGAAAGCTCGCCGCGGTGACGTTGATGGCCGGCGGAGTCGCCCTGATTCTGCTGTTCTGAGCTACGACGGTGCTCGGCGTCGCATTTGCGCGTCCTCTTTTTACCGCTTCGACACACCGGGGATGTAACGCTTCGCGCGCCTTAGGAGCCTCTTGGGTCGGGTTGAGGAAAACGTCGGGATGAGACGCGCAAGTCCTTATTTCAAAGGACGTTCCGACACTAGAGAAGATTCACTTTCGGGCGTCGGAAGCCTAGGATCTAGCGGCAACGTAGATGCCATTGGGCAACCAGCGGGCAACCAGGAGGAAGTCATGGAAAGAGTCGAGATCCGCGAGAAGATCAAGGACATCATCGCCAACGTGGCGGGGCTGAAGCGCGAGAAGATCGGCGACGAGGATTCGTTGCGTGACGATTTGGCGCTCGATTCGCTCTCGCTCCTGGAAATAGGCGTCGACGTCGATTACTCGTTCCAGCTCAGTCTTCCCGACGAGCGCTACAAACAGCTCGCCACGTTGCCGCAGATGGTGGATTTGGTCGAAGCCCGTCTGGCCGAGCTCGCGCCGGTCTCGGCGTGACCGGAGGCGCCGGGAACCGCTCGATGACTTCGATCGCGGTGACGGGGCTCGGGCTCGCGACGCCGATCGGCCTCGGTCACGAGACGGTCTGGCCGGCGCTGCTCTCCGGCCGGTCGGGGTTCCGGCCCGTCGCGTTGTTCGACACCTCGCGCCACGGCACCCACCTCGGAGCGGAGGTGCAGGACTTCGATCCCGCCGCCTGGGTGCGTCGATTGCCCGTCTCCTCGATGGGCCGGGCGTCGCATTTAGCGATCGCCGCGTCGCGCATGGCGCTTGCCGACGCTGGAATCGATCCGGAGCAGATGACGCCCGAGGCGGCGGAGCGCTTCGGGGTCACTTTGGGCACGACCTCGGGCGAGCCGCTGGAAATCGAGCGCATGTCCGACCTGATGGTCGGCGACCGGCTCGACGAGCTGGGCGGCGAGTTGGCCGGCCGCTACCCCTGCCATCTGATCGCCGCCCACGTCGCTTCGGAGTTGGGCTTTGCCGGGCCGAACCAGATGATCCCAACCGCCTGCGCCGCGGGTAATTATGCGATCGCCTTCGCGGTCGAAGCGCTGCTGGCCGGACGTGCCGATCTGATGATCGCGGGCGGGGCCGATTCGTTTTCTCGGATGACGTACACCGGCTTTGGCAAGCTCGGCGCGATCGCGCCGGACCTCGTCCGGCCGTTCGCCAAGAACCGCAAGGGGATGATCCCGGGCGAGGGCTCAGGCGTGCTGGTGCTCGAACGGACCGAGAGCGCAATCTCGCGCGGCGCTCGGATCTACGCCGAGGTCGCGGGCTATGGCCTCACCTGCGACGCCCACCACATGACCGCGGCTCACCCGGAAGGGGACGGCCCGGCGCGCGCGATGGAGCGGGCTCTTCGCACGAGCGGTCTTGTCGCCGGCGACGTTTCCTACGTGAGCGCCCATGGCACCGGCACGCCCACCAACGACAAGCTCGAAACGCTCGCCGTGCATCGGGTGTTCGGTCGCGGGACGACGGTGCCGGTCAGCTCGATAAAGTCGATGATCGGCCACACCATGGGCGCGGCCTCGGCGATCGAGGCGGCAGTCTGCTCGCTCGCGATCCACGAGGGGTGGATACCGCCGACCATGAACTACGACGAGCCCGATCCGGAATGCGATCTCGATTGCGTGCCGAACCAAGCCCGCCAGGTACGAGTCGATGTGGCGATGAACAACGCCTACGCCTTCGGCGGTAACAACGCATCGGTGATCTTCCGGAGGCCTCATGCCCCCGCGTGAGGTGGTGGTCACCGGCCTCGGCCTGCTCTCGCCGCTCGGCGATACGCCGGAGGCGCTCCATGAGGCGTTGCTCGCCGGGGAAGTCGGGATCAAGCCGATCGAGCTGTTCGATCCGAGCCTGCTCACGACGAAGCTCGGTGGCGAGATCCGACCGTTCGAGCCGCAGCGCTACCTGGGCGAGCGAAATCTTCGGCCGCTCGACCGGACCTCGCGCCTGTTGATCTCAGCCGCCACCCGGGCGCTCGAAGACGCGGGTTGGACCGAAGAGGCTCGAAACGGCCGCGAGCTGTCGCTCGCCGTCGGCACCACCTATTGCAGCATGCACACGATCGGCGAGTTCGACCGCCGGGGCTTGAAACTTGGGCCCAACTACGTCTCGCCGTTCGATTTCGCCAACAGCGTGATCAACGCGGCCGCCGGCCAGACCGCCATCTGGCACAAGCTCGCGGGAGTCAACTCCACCCTCGCGGGGGGCGAGGCCTCGGGCCTACAGGCAATCGCCTACGGCGCCGATCTGATCCGCACCGGCCAGGCCGACATGGTGCTCGCGGGCGGGGTCGAAGAGCTCTGCTTCGAGTCGTCGATCGCCTATTCGCGCGCCGGAAGGCTTGCCGGCGGCGAGGTGGGGAGCGAAACCAACGGCCGCCCGGTGCCATTCGACCGTGCGCGCGACGGCTTTGCTCCGGGAGAAGGTGCGGGTCTGCTCGTGCTCGAAGCGGCGGAGGTGGCCGAAGCGCGCGGCGCGAAGATCCACGCCCGCATCGCGGGGAGCGGTGCGGCGTTCGCGCCGGACCGCAATGGTGATTTCGCCGCAGCTCTCTCTCGCGCGATCCGCGCCGCATGGACTTCCAGCGGCGCCGAGGGCGGCGCGTTTCTTTGCGTCTCTTCCGGCGCGAGCGGTGCGCGAGAACTCGACGCCTGGGAGGCCGAGGGGATCGCCCGCGGTCTCGAAGCGGCGGGGGTTTCAGGGCTTCCGGTGACCGCGATCAAGGCGAATCTCGGGGAAGCTTTGGGAGCCTCAGGAGCGTTTCAAGCGATGAGCCTGATCGCGACGCTCGCCGACGGCCGGATTCCCGGAATCGCCGGGTTGGAATCGACCGACCCAGGATTTCCTCTCACCGGAGTTTCCGCCGCGTCGCGGGCGTTCGCGACCGCCCCGGGCACCTTGGCGCTCGCGACCGCGATCTGCGCCGATGGTCCGGTGATGGCGCTTTTGCTCGCCGCGCCGTAGCAAACGGATTAGCCACCTCGAGACTTACACCAGGAGGCGCCACGCCATGCCACGCACACAAGACTGCGACGTCCTGATCCTTGGAGCCGGCCTCGCCGGACTCTCGCTCGCACGCCAGCTGCTGCTAGGCGGGGTCGAATCGGTCCTGCTGCTCGACCGCCGCGAGATCCCGCCGAAGAAGCAGAAGGTGGGCGAGGCGACGGTGCAGATGAGCGGCTATTACTACTCGCGGGTGCTGGAGATGGAGGAGCACCTGCTGCGGAAGCACTACTTGAAGTACAACCTCCGCTTCTGGTGGAAGACGCCCGGCTTCGAGGATCGCGCTGAAGGGTACAGCCAGTCCTACCTGCGCCAGATCTCGAACATCGCGACCTATCAGCTCGACCGCAACGTGTTCGAAGAAGGGCTGCACGAAGCCTGCTCGGCCGATCCCCGCTTTTCGTTCGCGGCGCCGATCTCGTCGCTCGAAGTGGATCTGAACAACGCGACCGAGATTGCCGACGGACGCCACGCCTACCGCTTCGTCGATGCCGCGGGCGAGGCGGTCGAGGGGACCGCACGCTGGGTGGCCGATACCTCCGGCCGCTGGCGCTTCTTGGCGAAGAAGCTTGGCCTGATGACCGAGAGCCCGATCCGCCACGGTACTTCGTTCGTCTGGGTGGAAGGGTTGCTCGACGCCGAGAAACTGACCGACCTCTCCGAGCCTGAGATCCGCAAGCGGCCCGACCGCCGGCAGACCGGCCACATGCCGTTCTTCCTTGCGACCAACCACTTCTGCGGCGACGGCTACTGGTTCTGGACGATTCCGCTCCACGGGAAGACCAGCCTCGGCTTGGTCTACGACGTCGAAAAAGTCGATCGCAAAGAGGTCAACACCGCGGAGAAGCTGATCGACTGGGTCTGCCGGACGTTTCCGGCGTTCGCCCGCGACCTGCCGCACAGGAAGCACTTCGACCATTCCGGTTTCGTCAGCTTCGCCCATGACGTCAAGCAGATGATCTCTCCCGATCGCTGGGCGCTCGCGGGCGAAGCGGGACGTTTCTCCGATCCGCTCTACAGCCCGGGCGGCGATTTGATCTCCACCCACAACACGCTGATCACGGACGCGATCTTGCGGACGCCGACCCAGGAGCTGTTGACCACCAAGGCGCGCCTCTACGAAACGCTCGCCCGCGCGATCTATGACGGGTACGTGCCGAGCTTCGCCGTTTCGTACAACACGCTCGGCGACCAGGAGGCATTCTCGCTCCGCTATTCGTGGGAGCTGGCGATCTACTTCTTCTTCTACGTCTTTCCGTTCATCAACGACCTGTTCACCAACTTGACGTTCCTGCCGATGTATCTGCGGCGGTTCTCGAAGTTGGGGCCGATGAATTCGTCGCTGCAACGGTTCCTCGCCGATTTCCAGCGCTGGAAGCTCGGGGCGAACCTGCCGCCGCCTTCGGCCCCGGTGTTCTTCGAGTTCTCGACCATCGGGCCGCTCAAGGAGTCGCAGGAGTATTTCTACGAGATCGGCGTCAACCCGATCGAGGCGCGCGACCTGCTCGACCGGGCGCTCTCCCGGCTCGACATTCAATCGCGCCACGCCGTCGCCCAGGTCGCCTCGACGGTGCTCGGTATCGAAGACGTGCTCAAGAGCAAGGCGTTCGCCGAGCGGGTCGACGTCAACAACCTCCGCTTCGACGTGGACGAGCTGGCGCAACTCTGGGAAGAAACGAAGGACATCCCCGGCGAGATGGATTGGGGGTTCTGCCCGATGGCGCTGCGCCGCGCGCTGGGGCCGCCGGTGCCGCTCGACCAGCGGCAGCCGAAGTCGGATCCTATTGACGCCATGGAGGCCATGACGGCCAGCCCAGCACTCGAAGAACGCGCGGCGGAGCTTTCCGTCGCGTGAGCGGGGGACCGCGATGACTTTCGCGCCGGGGCTCGAACAAGCGTTCGCGACCGACCCGGGAGAGCTGGCCGGGGTGCCGCTCGAAGTCGAGGGCGACCTTCCCGGTTACCTCCAGGGCACCTGGATCGCGAACGGCCCGGCGAGCTTCGGTCGCGGCGATTTCCGTTATCGCCATTGGCTCGACGGCGACGGCCGCGTGATCGCCGTCCGCTTTCCCGGCCAGGGCCGCGCACCGATCGCCACCGCGCGCTACGTCGGCACCGCGAAGCGGCTGGAAGAAGAGAAGGAAGGCCGGGCGCTCTACCGGGCGTTCGGCACCGCGTTTGCCGGCGACCGGTTGATCCGCGGCGTGGCGCTCGCCTCGCCCGCGAACGTCAGCATCGTCCCCTGGCAGGGGCGCCTGATCGCGAGCGGAGAGCAGGGTTTGCCCTACGACCTCGATCCCGCAACCCTCGAAACCCGCGGCGAGTACACGTTCGGCGGCAAGCTCAACCCGCTCTCCCCCCTCGCCGCGCATCCGAAGCTCGACCCCAACACGGGAGAGCTGATCCACTTCGGCGCCTCGTTCGCCGGAGCGCAACCGAGCGTCACCCTCTACCGTTTCGCCCCGGACGGGGCGCTCGCGCTCCGGCGCCGGATTCCGCTCGACCGCCCGGCGGTGCTCCACGATTTCGCGGTCTCCGACCGGTTCTGCATCTTCCACCTGTCGCCGTATGTGATCGAAGTCGGCCCGCTCTTGTCCGAAGGCAAGTCGCTGTTCGAATGCCTGGTCTGGCGCGAAGAGCTGGGCAGTCGTCTGGTGGTGGTCGAGCGCGAGACGGGCGAGGAAGTGGTGACGATCCCGCTCGGCGGCGGCCACTGCCTGCATCTCGCAAACGCCTGGGATCGCGTCGAAGAGGGCAGCGATCGGCTGACTCTGGATCTGCTGGAGCTCGACCAGCCGGCTTACGAGCAGTATCAGCCGCTCCCCGAGCTGTTCGACACCGCACCGCCCGGTCGCCTGGTGCGCCTGGAGATCGACCTCGGCTGGGGGACGGTCGTCTCGCGCCAAACCTGCGCCTACGAAGAATCCCCCGATTTTCCCGCCATCGATCCCCGCCGCTTCGCGCGACCGATCGACGACGTCTGGATGCTCGGCATCTCTCATACCGGAAAAAGGGGACCGAAGTTCTTCGACCGCATCGTCCACCTCGACTGGAATCGAAGCGAAGGACCCCACGATCTATGGATCGCCCCTCCGAGCATCTACCCCTCCGCCGAGCCGGTGATCGTTCCCGATCCCGAGCGAGAGACGGGGGGAGTGTTGCTCTGCCCTTTGTACGACGCCGAGCGGGAGGCGACCGAATTGGTGGTCTTCGACGCCTGGAATTTGGTCGCAGGACCAAGTGCGCGAATTAAATTTCCCGCGCCGCAACACCTATGCTTTCACGCGACGTTCGTCCCGACGGAGTAGGGTTGGCCTGATTGGGCGGAGGGTTCCTCGCAGGAAGCGGGGCGGCTTGAGCTTGGGGGAGTTCGGCAACCCGGGCTGCAAGGTATTTCTTGCCCCGCTCGACGGAGTCGAATAGAGCTTGCGCGTAAACATGCCTGCGCGACTCGAGATAGCCCTGTAACACAGGACTCCTCTCGTATCTATCGGCGATGGCTTTGTCCCAACACTCCATCGATTCTTTAGGTAAATTCTCGCCCTGTAACGAGACATGTTCGTATAGATCGCCGAACATCTCGCAGGCTAGCATCACTTGATCAAAGTTGGGGTCGCCATCACTGAGAGTTTTTCCATCGTAGAGATACTCCCTGATCTTTGGATTGTCGAACATCAAACGAATAGTCTCCAACGAATGGGAGAAAATGTTTGTATGGGCGCCGGCCCTGGTGTCCTTGTTGATTTGCCGGATTTGGTAGGAGACGAAGAAAAATCCAGCAATTGCCACGAAGACTCCCGCTACCGAGGAAGCGGCTTGCACCTGATCGGGCCACGATGTCATGACTTCACTCCTGAGAGTTGTTCACACTCTAACGAAGCAGATGTATTCGCGTCAACACGGTGCACCTGTGCGCGCTACGGCTTCTATTCTCTGAGCCTGCGGCTGCTCGTTGCATGATCGTCAGGGACTTCGGAATGCCCGGCCGGATTACACCTACAAGGTCGCTAACGACGAGGCTGGGGAGCTGCTGGCGGAGCTTGGGTAGATCGGGACGCCAGCGCAAAACCCGCGGCGGCAGGACCTCGTCGGGAGCCCCGCGAGCGGTTGAAACCGCTCGCTACGTTACGACGTCCCTGGCGGGACGTGCCTGGCACATTGCTCAATCCTCCGACTCGGCCTCGTCGAAGGAGATGCCGTGTTTCGACAGGAGGTCTCGGCGTTCGGTCTGGAAGGTTGAGCTGCGATGGTGCCGCTCTTGATTCAGGACATAGGTCCGGACTCGCTCCAGCACCGAGGTGCTGACTGAGAACGCGGCGTACCCCTCCTGCCAGGCGAAATGATCCGGGATCCTCCTGGCCTCGTTGATCCAGCGCGAAGAGCTTCCCTTGATTGCCTTCACCACAGCCGCGACCGAAGGGTGCGGTCGCAGATCGACCAACAGATGAACGTGGTCGGGCATGCCGCCGATCGCGAGAAGTAGTCCACCCTGGTCGCCCACCACGCCTCCGACAAACGGGTACAGCTCGCGAGCCAGCTCAGGGCGGATCCAAGGTGTGCGGTGCTTGGTGGCGAAAACGATATGGAAACAGAGCCGCGCATAAGTTCTCGGCATGCACCCAATCCTCTCGATCTCTCGACGAACCTAACATCTCGTCCCGCCAGGGACGACGTAACATAGCGAGGGTTTTCAAACCCTCG
>JBDTZG010000061.1:0-29585 GCA_040005235.1 Acidobacteriota bacterium
CTCTGCGGTCTTCGAGAGCGGCTATCCGGCTCTGGATTCCGCCATCGCCCGTGGAGCCCCGCTATCGAGAACGGGATCGCTGGCATCGCTCCTCGAAAGCCGCTATCGCTCGCGAAGAGCGACGTTGCGGCGGCTGCGAGCGGCAAGCAGTCTCGGATAGCCGCTCTACGTCAAGGAATCGCGCGTTTTTCCTTCTGCATCCCGGATTCCGCGCCGGACGCCCGAATCCAGCGGCGGAAAGCCGCTTTCGACGGTCGCGCCGCCGTGGCGGCGGCCGCATTCGCCCAGCGGGACTCGCTGAGCGCTCCCTCCGCCCGCAGATCGGCTGCCGTCACGCCATTGGCTCCGCCGAGGCGGACGACCACCAGGCTTTCCTGCTCCGAATCTCCGCACATCGAAGATTGAACTTTCGATCTGCGAAAGTTCGGCCCGTGCTGCCGCTTACGCTCTAAGGACCGCCAACCCCCGTCTCCACCTGCCACAAATACCGGTACGGCGAATACCACCCTTTGAGCGGCATTGCCGCGATCGGGTGAAGGCGAAGAGGGTGCTGCATGAACTTGGCCGTCCGGTCGAGCACGGGCTGGACGTCGGCGATGTAATGGATGCCGTGTTCGGCGAGGTATTGGTCGAAGCGGTGGGCCCGGTAGTAGGGGAGTACGGTCGAGTTCACCAAGCCGTCGAGGTTGATCACTTGGCGGTGGCTGTAGAAGGCGGGGATGCCGGCGTTGAAGCAGCCGATCGCCTGGCCCGGGGGGACGAGATCTTCGAATTGCCCTTGGGAGACCAGGAACTGAAACTGCCAAGGGTAGAGAGAGGGCGGATGCTGGTAGAACGACCGGGCTTCGTAGAGCGACAGCGCCAGGAGGAGCGCCGGCAGCGCTCGGCTGAAGAACAGGCGCAGGCGCGTGGGCTCCACTTCCAGGCGGGCGATCCAGACGTAGGTCATCACGAAGATCAGGAGGGCCGGCTGGGCGAAGTACCAGATCTGGATTTCCCAGTGGAATAGGCCATAGACCAGGCCGGTCGTGACCATCACCGCGAGCAGCCAGACCGACCCGAACAGGACGGGCCGGTTCACCGGCTTGCGGCCGATCGCGAGCAGACCCAGCAGCGCCGGCAGTTTGGCCGCCCAGGTGAACGTGTTGATCTTCTGAAGCGGCGACGCCACCGTCGGAGTCCAGGGCGAGGAAAGCCATTTGACTCCGACGAAGGAGAGGGCGTGGCCGATCCGCTCGCCGAAGTCGAGGACGCCGAGGAAGCGGTCGCCCCAGAGCAGCTTGATCGCGCCGCTGCTCTGCCAGGGCGAGCCGGTCGCCACCCAGCAGAAGACGAACCAGGGGAGGACCAGGGCGGTAAAGACGATGCCGATCTCCAGCGCGGAGCGCACGCCGCGCCGCCAGGGAAGGCCCTTGAGGGCGGGAGCCGCGAGGAGGGTGAGTACCGCGAGAATCCCCGCCTCGGTGCGCGCCCAGAAGCAAAACGCGAGCGCAGCGCCGAGCTGGACGTGGAGCGCGAGCGATTCTCCCGGCTCGGCGACGAAACGCGCCACGGTGCGCAGCAGGACCACCAGCGCGAGTGCGTAGAGCGCCGATTCGACCCCCTGGAGGCAGAGCAGGATCGCCAGCGGATTCGCGAGCCAACAGAGGCCGCCGATCAGCGCGAGGCCGGGGGAGGTATAGCGCCGGAACAGGCCGATCAGGGCGAACGCGGTCCCCGCGTGGAGCAGGAATTCGAGCGAAAGCGCGGCGCGCAGGAGCACCGAAGGGGATGGCCAGGCGGCGGCCACCGGGACGAGCAGCGCCATCCAGCCGGGGTGATAGCCGCTCGCGCGGTTCGTGCCGTCGAACGTCGAGCCGTCGCCCGCCGCGAAGTGGCGCGCGATCTGGTAATAGTAGAAGGCGTCGTCCGGGACGACGTCGAGCAGGATCTCTTCCGGCTGAGCCAGCAGACGCGAATGCTCGTACCCGATCGCGCCCAAGACGACCAGAAACGCCAGGCCGAACAGCGTTGCCCGCATCGATCGCATCGATCGCCGCCAGGGTCGCACTCTGGCGCTTTCCGGGCCGGCCGAACCGTCGGGGTCTTCGAGTGCGGGTTCTTCGGGAGGCACCTTTGGATTGTGCCAGACGGCGAACGGCCGGGCAATTCGAGGGCTCCGGCACTCTCCGGCCCCCATGTTACGATCCTCGATCGGTCCGAACTGATTCGATCCCGCCGGTTTTCGCTCCGGCGTCAAGCCTTCGAGGAACCCGCATGATGTCGTCGATCGCCGCGCCCGCCCCGCGACTTTCCCCCGAGCTCTCGCGCGAGAGCCTGCTCGCCGATTTTCGACTCGCCGTGCGCAGCCGCCACACCAGCTTGCTCGGCCGCCGCGAGGTGCTCACCGGCAAGGCGAAATTCGGCATCTTCGGGGACGGCAAGGAGATCGCCCAGTTGGCGCTCGCCCGCGCTTTTCGGCCGGGAGACGTGCGCTCCGGCTACTACCGCGACCAGACCCTGATGATGGCGCTCGGCCTGCTCTCGGTCGAGCAGTTCTTCGCCCAGCTTTACGCCGACGCCGACTCCGAGCGCGAGCCCTGCTCCGCCGGCCGTTCGATGACCGCCCACTTCGCGACCTGGATGGTGGACGAGCACGGCGAGTTTCTGCCCCAGACCGATCGATTCAATTCCTCGGCGGACGTGTCGCCCACGGGGTCGCAGATGCCGCGGCTGGTCGGCCTCGCTCAGGCTTCGAAGCTCTATCGCGAGCTGCCGGCTCTCTTTGACCGCACGGGATTTTCGATCGGCGGCCGGGAGATCGCCTGGGGCACGATCGGCAATGCGAGCTGCGCCGAGGGGATGGTCTGGGAGTCGATCAACGCCGCTTGCGTTCTGCGCGTGCCGATGGTGCTGTCGATCTGGGATGACGGTTACGGCATCTCGGTGCCGAACGAGATGCAGATCGCCAAGGGGGACCTTTCCGCACTGCTCGAAGGGTTCCGCCGTGCGCCGGGCACCCGCGACGGGCTCGATCTTTACAACGTCAAGGGCTGGGACTATCCCGCCCTGATCGAGACCTACCTCGCCGCGGCCGAGATCTCCCGGCGCGACCACGTGCCCGCGGTGATCCACGTCACCGAGATCACCCAGCCGCAGGGGCATTCGACCTCCGGTAGCCACGAGCGCTACAAGTCGAAGGAGCGTTTGGAGTGGGAGGTCGAGTTCGACGGCGTCAAGCGGATGCGCGAGTGGATGGTCCGCGAAGGGCTCGCCGAGACGGAGCAGCTCGCCGCGATCGACGAAGAGGAGCGGATTGCAGTGCGCGACGCCCAACGCCGCGCCTGGGACGCGTTCCGTTCGCCGATCGAAGCCGAAAAATCGTTCGTGCTCGGTCTGCTCGGCGAGGTTGCGGCGGAAGCCGGCGGCGCCGAAGCGGGCGGTGCCGAGGTCGCGAAGATCGCCGACGACCTCAAGCGCCAGCAGGCCGCGTTCCGGCGCGATGTTTCGGCCGCCGCCCACGCGGCCCGAGTGGCGACGGCGGGCCGCGCCCACGGCCCGGCGGCGGAGCGCCTCGCCGGCTGGCGCCGGGGTTTCGATGCAGCGAATTCCGACCTTTACGGCGCCCACCTGACCAGCGAGACGCCGCGCTCGCCCCTCGTGCAGCCAATCGTGCCGGCCCGTTACGGGGACGACTCGCCGCTGGTGAACGGATTCGAGGTGCTGACAGCCTGTTTCGACGCCGCGCTCGCGCGCTACCCCGAGCTGGTGGCGATGGGAGAAGACCTCGGCCAGCTCGGCGACGTGAACCAGGGTTTCCTCGGCCTCCAGGCGAAGTATGGCGAGCTGCGCGTGGCCGACACCGGCATCCGGGAGACGACGATCCTCGGCCAGGCGATCGGCCTCGCGATGCGCGGCATCCGGCCGATCGCCGAGATCCAGTATCTTGATTACATCCTCTATGCCTTGCAGATCCTGTCGGACGATCTCGCGACGCTGCGCTACCGCTCGGCGGGCAAGCAGGCGGCGCCGGTGATCGTGCGCACCCGCGGCCATCGCCTGGAAGGGATCTGGCATTCGGGCTCGCCGATGGCCGGGGTGATCCATCTCGTCCGCGGAATCCACGTCTGCGTGCCGCGCAACATGACCCAGGCCGCCGGGATGTACAACCTCCTGCTCCAGGGCGACGACCCCGGCATCGTGGTCGAGGTGCTGAACGGTTACCGCTTGAAGGAGCGCCTTCCCGCCAACATCGGCGAATTCACCGTCCCGCTCGGCGTGCCGGAAGTTTTGCGCGAAGGGGGCGACGTCACAGTCGTCACCTACGGCGCCTGCTGCAAGATCGCGCTAGAAGCCGCAGAAGCGCTCGCCCGGGTGGGGGTCGAAACCGAAGTGATCGACGTCCAGACCCTCCTCCCCTTCGACCGCGACGCGCGGATCGTCGAATCGCTCAAGAAGACCAACCGCCTCCTCTGCCTCGACGAAGACGTCCCTGGCGGCGCCAGCGCCTCGATGCTCCAGCAGATCCTCGAAATGCAGGGGGGATACCACTGGCTCGACGCGGCCCCGAAAACTCTCGCCGCCGAAGCCCACCGGCCCGCCTACGGCTCCGACGGCGACTACTGGTCCAAGCCCAACCGAGAGTCGATCTTCGACACGGTGTACGCCATCGCCCACGAAAGCGACCCGCGCCGCTGGCCGGAGCTGTAGAAGGCGATGGAAGGCAAGCGCTTCCTCCGCTCGATCGAGCTCAAGAACCTCCTCTCGTATGGACCGGAGGGGGTGAAGCTGGAGCTGGAGCCTTTGAACGTCCTGATCGGCGCGAATGCCACCGGCAAGAGCAATCTGATCCAGGCGCTGCGATTGCTGCAAGCCGCACCAAACGATCTGGCGGTGCCGATCCGTGAGGGAGGCGGAATTGGGGAGTGGTTCTGGAAGGGATCCACGGACGAAGCTTCGAAGAGAGCCACGATAGAGTGTCTAGTCTTTGCTGATAACAAGAGTTGGCCTCTCAGATACTCTCTAACAGTGACCTCATCTAGTCAGGAAAGGCCTGAAGTTCTCAGCGAGACGATCGACCGCCCACTTGATAATGAAGACAGGTTGATCTATTACACTCTCCCTCCTGAGGGTGGGGCGAGCGTAAATTCTGGCACCGGCGCGTTGGTAGGAATGGACGTGGTCCGGTCGAAATCAATCCTCGCCCAGATCAACGACAGACTACATTTTCCGGAAATCACCCTGCTGAGGGAGGCAATTTCACAAGTTCGCTTCTTCGGCGATATGGCGCTTGGAATGTCCGCTCGAATTCCGCAGGCCGCTGACCTCCTGGACGATTTCCTGTTCGAAGACGGGATGAATCTCGGGGTCATTTTGAGCGACCTCCTTAATCGACCCTCCACGAAAAGTGAACTCCTCCAGAAACTCGGGTTGTTCTACCCTCGAGTTCGGGATCTAGGGGTTAGGGTACGGGGTGGTACCGTTCAAGTGTACTTTCATGAAGAAGGCTTCTCTGCTCCTGTTCCGGCCAGGCGTCTCTCCGATGGCACGCTCCACTACCTCTGCCTTCTCGCAATCCTCCTCCACCCGGAGCCGCCTCCGCTCGTCTGCATCGAGGAGCCGGAGCTGGGTCTTCATCCGGACGCTGTTTCCGCGGTAGCCGAACTGTTGATCGAGGCGTCGAAGCGAACCCAGTTGATCGTGACGACCCACTCGGATGCACTCGTCGCCGGTCTTTCCGAAGTCCCCGAGGCCGTGGTGGTCGCCGAAAGGGGAGACGGAGGAACGTCTCTTCGGCGATTGGAACCAGCCAAACTCGAGAAGTGGCTTGAGGAGTATCGGCTCGGCGATCTTTGGCGGATGGGCGAGCTCGGTGGGAACCGATGGTGAGGGAGGTCCGAGTCTACGTCGAAGGCGGCGGCGACAGCCGTGACTCCAAAGACGCGATCCGAAAAGGATTTCGCCATTTATTTCAGAAGGTCGGAATCGGAGCGCAGGTGATCGCCTGCGGGCGGCGGGACAAAGCGTTCAAGGACTGGAAGCTCGCGTTGTTTTCCCACCCGGACGCTTTCAATCTCTTGCTCGTCGATGCCGAAGGAGCCGTCAGGGAGGGCTCCTCGTCTTGGAACCACCTCAAGACAACCGACCCCTCATGGCAGCCGCCTCTCCTCTCCGAAGAGCATTGCCACCTGATGGTCCAGGTCATGGAGGCGTGGTTCATCGCAGATCCCGAAGCGCTCGCGGCGTATTACGGCCAGAGATTCGGCGCGAGCGCCCTACCGGGGCGGCAGAACGTCGAAGAGATCCCCAAGGGCGAGGTCGAAAGCTCGCTCAAAAGCGCCACGAAACGCACCCAAAAGGGCGAGTACCACAAGATCCGTCACGCCTCCGACCTGCTCGCGCGGATCGATCCGGCGAAGGTCCGAAAGCGCGCGCCGCACTGCGAGCGCCTGCTGACGACGCTCGCCAACGTCGGCGCCTGACCGTCCTTACCCCGCCGTCGGCCCTTCCAGCTCCTCTTCTATGAACTCGTTGAGCTTCTTCTCCTGATCCGGCGGCAGCCCTTCGAAGGCCACTCCGACGCGGAATCTCCGGGTTTTCGGGGCTCGCTGGTCCTCTCCGACGAAGATCACTTTGCCGCCGGGGTGGAAGTCCGAGCCGTGAAAGGTCAGATCGAGGTCGATCCCCTGGCCGAGGCGGGGCTCGAAATCGGTTGCGATCAGCATTCCGCCACGGGAGAGCTGGAGGACGACGAACTCACTGCGCGCGGTCAAACCACCTTTGAGACCCGCCACCGAATAGCGGGGAAATCTTCTTCGTTCCTTGTCCACCCTGCTACCTCCCGACAAAATGACTCAAAAGCCAGTTTCAATGTCAGATTCGATGTCATCTTAATCCTGTAGTGCGCGCCGAGGTCCTGGGCGATCCGCCCGGGGTAGAATCCGGGGCCCGGGGCGGGACCGGCGAAACTACGACCGTCGGCCGGTAGTGCTACGCGGAAATCCGTCGGCGGTTATCATCCGAGCCATGAAACGAAGGAAGCGGCCATGACGAGCGAGCGGCGATACGACGTAGTGATCCTGGGCGGAGCGATCAGTGGCGGGGCGGCGGCCCTGCTGCTCAAGCGCGAGCGCCCCGAGCTCAAGGTCCTGGTGGTCGAAAAGCAGGCGGAGTTCGACGCCAAGGTGGGAGAGGCGACGACCGAGATGTCGGCCATGTTCCTGACCCGCCGGTTGGCGCTCTGGCAACACCTCGAACGCGAGCAGCTCCGGAAGGAAGGGCTGCGTTTCTGGTTCTCCAATTCGCGGGTAAAAAGCCACGCCGAGGCGAGCGAGTGCGGACCGCATCAGCAGACCGCCGTGCCGACCTTTCAGCTGCGCCGCGATGCGCTCGACGAGCACGTCCTCGCGACCGCGGTGGCCGAAGGGGCCGAGCTGATGCGTCCGGCGCGGGTCGGGAACGTCGAGGTGGGCGAGTTCGACCATCGGGTGACGATCGATACCAAAGCCGGGCGCGAGACGGTCGCCTGCCGCTGGGTGCTCGACGCCACGGGCCGCGCGACCGTTTTAGGTAAAAAGTTGGGGCTGATCGACCGCAACGAGGACCATCCGACGAGCGCGGTCTGGGCGCGCTGGGAAAACGTAGTTCACATCGACGAGCTCGCCGCCCGCGCGGGGGGTGCTTTGGCCGCCAGCAACGTGTGCACGCGTCGGCTGGCGACGAACCACTATCTGGGGCGCGGCTATTGGGTTTGGGTCATCCCGCTGCACAACGGCGAGACGTCGATCGGCGTGGTCTATGACCGCCGCTTGATGTCGCTCGAAATCTCCGGCAGCGGGCGGGCCGCCTCATACGAGGCGCATCTGCAAAGCATTCCGGCGCTCGCCGAGCTGCTGGTCGGCGCGCGCATGCGCACCGACGATCTTCGATCGTACTCGCACCTCGCCTACGCCACCCGGCAGTACATGGGCTCCGGCTGGGCTCTGATGGGCGACGCCGCCGTGTTCATCGATCCGTTCTACTCTCCGGGGCTCGACCACATGGCGTTTTCGGTCGAGGCGACGGTGGCGATCGTGCTCGCCGAGACCGCGGGAGAGGACGTGACCGAGCGGATCGCCGAGCACAATCGGGTCTTCCTACGCTCGTATTGGCGGTTCTTCGAGGGGATCTACCGCGACAAGTACTACTACATGGGCGAGTACGACCTGGCGTCGGCCTCTTTGTTGATCGACACCGGCCAGTATTTCCTCTTCCTGGTCAACCCCGCCTATCGGCACTTCAAGCGCTTCCATTGGGTACCGGTGCTGGGGCCGAAAGAGGCGTTCATCAGCTACAAGATGCTCCTCCTGTACAACCGGCGCTTCAAGGCGATCGCCGAAGCGCGGCGCGCGCTCGGTACCGCCGGGGAGCGCAACGACGGCCGGCGCCTCGTCGCGCGCTTCGAGCTGGGCACCGCCGGAGCGAAGATGGTCGCGCGCGGCTTGAAGCTCTGGCTGTTCGCCGAGGTCGACCTGCTTCGCCAGCGAATGCTGGCGCCGTTTCGGCGTCGTCGGCCGATGCCGGAGATGATGGAAGAAGCGATGCCTGCTATGTCTTCGCGTCGTCCGGAGCCGGGCGCCGAATCGACCTGAAAGCCGCCCCGGCGATTCCTGCGATCGCCAGCGCGGCCAGGCACCACCCGGCGATCGGCCCGGCCGGACCCAAAGTGCGAAGGAATCGGACGGATCCTCCGGTCACCACCGGCGGCGCTTCGCCGATCAGGATGAACGCCGACCAGACCCCTGGCCGGTCCCAGCCCGGAGTGGCGAGCAGTCGTCGCTTGGTCGCGGCGAGCGCCTCGGCGGGCGGCAGCCCCCGGGCGAGCTGGGCGTAGAACTGGCCCATGAACACGGCGGTCGCCTGATCGCCAACGTCCCACAGGCTCGCGACCACCCCCGAAACTCCCGCGGCGATAAACGCGCCGGAAAGCGACGAAAGCGCGCCCGCGCCACGTCTCTGGAAATCGCCCCCGAGGGCGGTGCTGCACGCCGAAAGGACCGCGAGATCGGCATGCACCGGCCGGGCGGCGATCTCGGCCGGATCGAGCAGGCCGTCGTCCTCTCCGGATGGCGTGAGCAGGATCGCGGCCCCGCGCCCGGCCCGCTCGTCGAGGACCGTGTGGGTAGCGAAATGAAGCACCCGCGCGCCGCGGTTCGACTGCGCGCGGAAAGCCGCTTCGGTCGCCCGTTCGCCGAGAAAGCTCGAATCCGGATCGCCCGGCCGGCCGGTCATGAGCGGCTCGACCTCCGCGATCTCGCGCGCCGCCCCAGGGAGCGCATGAAGCGAGAAGCGCGCGGTGAGAAGAGCCAGGGGAGACGAAGAGGTCGCCGTAGTTTTCGGGACGCCCGGAGCGGGCGGAGAGGCTGGAGCGGGCGGGAGCGGTGCGCCGAAGCCCAGGAAAGCGCGCGAGGGGTGCGATGCCGGCCGGGCGGCGAGCGCCAGCGCCACCGCCGCGCTCGGCAGATAGGAGACCGCGACCTTGCCGATCAACGGCTCGTTCGTGCCGGGTAAGGGCAGCAGCTCGAACGGCAGATAGCGCAGCTCGCCGTCGGGCGCGATTCGCAGGCGGGATATGCCGGCAAGCTCGCCGAGCTGCCCGAGCAGGGTGGCGCTCAAGGCGGCCAGGTCGGAGGCTGCCGGCGAGCGGCCCGCTGCCAGCTCGCGGTGGACCCGCCGGACGGCGAGCAGCGTCGGCGCGCTCGGACCGAGGTCGAACAGCTGGATCTTCGAGCCCGCCGCGTCGGCCGTGCCCAGACGCCAGAGGTAGAGGTTTCCCTCGGCCACGAAGTATTCGAGCACCGGTTCAGCGGGGGAGCCGGAGCGCGCGAGCGCCGCGAGGTTCAGGGCTTTCGACCTCGCGAGGGATTCCGGATTCGCCGAAGAAACGCCGAGAGCGTCGACCAGCTCGCGGGCCTTGGCGCGTTCGACCAGGAGCAGCGCGCGGCCCGCGGCTTGGCCATCGCCAGCGAGGGCGCTCCGGGCCTCGATCGCGACCGCCGTTTCGTAGACCGAGCGATGGTCGCCGAAGTAACTCGCCTGGAGCCTTTTCGCGCCGATCTCGTCGCGCGTCGCCTCGATCTCGGCGAGCGCCTGGTCGAGCTGATTTCGGGCCTTTGCCAAATCGCCGCGTGCGGCGGCGATCCGGCCGAGCCCTTCGCGCGCCGACCACCGCCCCTCGGCTGAGCCGCTCGCTACGGCAGACTTCAAGCAGCGGGAAAAAGCATCTTCCGCCTCGCCCAAGCGCCCTTCTTCGATCAGTAGGCGGCCGAGGTAAAAGAGATCCTGGATCTCCTCGGATTGGTCGCCGCTCGCCTGGGCGAGCTTAAGCGCGGTGCGGAAGTCGACCTCCGCGCCGGGCCGGTCGTTCAGGTTCAAGTGGCGGGCAAGCCCCAGGTTGAGCGCCACGTTCGAGGCGCCGGCCCGGTCGCCCGCCTGAGCGTAGAGCTTCGCGGCCTCTGTAAACGCCGCGATCGCCCGGCGCGGGTCGCCTAGGTTGCGATAGAGCACGCCGGCGTTGGCGGCGATCGAAGCGCGCAGGCGGGGATCGAGATCGCCTCCCGTACTTCCCGTCCCTTGGACCCCGAGCAGGTCGCGGTAGAGCGCGAGCGCCTCTTCATAGGCGCCCAGCTTTTCGAGCACCACCCCTTCGTTGATCCGCGCGATCCGAATCTGATCCGCCGCCCAGGGCTCGGCCGCATGCCGGGCCGCTACCGCCGCGGCCTCCCGGTAAGCTTCGAGCGCCCGCCCATAGCGCCCCGACTCGGTCGCGGCGACGCCCAGATTCGCGAGGTTGATCTCTTCCCCTTCGGCGTCGCCCCCCTGTCGATTGAGCCCAAGCGCGTCGCGAAAGCTCGTTTCGGCCTCCTCGGTCCTACCGAGCGACTGAAGCGACCGGCCCCGATTGTTGAGCGCTCGGGCGAGCAGAATCGGATCCTTGCCCAGCCGCCGCAGTCGCACCGCCGCTGTGCATTCGACCAGCGCGCCGCGAAAGTCCCCTCGGTCGTTCAGGATCGCGCACGCGTTGTTGCGCGCCGTCCCCGCCGATTCGGGATCGATCTTCTCCAAAGCCGGAGCCGCCACCCGATACGCCGCGAGAGCTTCGTCGAGCCGGCCGTTCTCATGAAACGTGAGCGCACGGTCGAAGAGGGCCAGGGGAGGCTCGGCCGCTTGGACTTGGGAGGGGGACGAGTAGAGGATCAACAGCGCCGGCAGGAGAACGCGGGGCCGGAGCATGGGACCGATGCGAGCCGAGGCGAAGGGCTGGCTGTCAGGAGAGGTTGGGGGCGACCAGGAGCTGGTCGAGATCTTTGAAGTAACGCTGATGGGTCCGGTGAAGCGCTCCCTGGCTTTTCGCCTCCAGAAGGACGACTTCATGGTCGACCCCCCTGCGGTTGAGGTCCAGCTCCATTTCCAGTCGCGAGTCTTCGGCCTCTCGACGGCGAGAGTCGTCGAAGTCCTGGAACGTGACGACGAGGCCCTCGGGGCGGTTGTATTCGATGAGGAAGATCATTGCGTGGTTCTTTTTAGCTCATCCAGGTGCGAGATCGCCCGGGTCAATAGGGACTGCGTTTCATTCCGCGACCTTACCAGATCTGTCCGCAGTTGCTCTGTTTCTAGTTTTGAGCGCTCGAGAACTTTTAGCATTTCCTTAGTGGGATCGTGAGAGTATTGCTTGAGGAGCGCCAATCTCTTCGAGTAGCTTTTCTCGAGTGCCTCGAAAGCGGCAATCGATTTTGAAGATGCTTCCAGAAACTTCTGCCACAAGCTACTGCCTCCCCCGTACTTGATCGTTGGATCGATAATGTCGGAGGCTTTCTCTGATACCTCGGCCCAGCCGTGCTGCAGCAATGTTCTCACCTGAATCTCGATAGGCTTATCTGACATCTCGACGATTACGTGGATCGCCCGATAGCCATGACTAGGCTTGTCACGGCGATCGATGATGACCGCACCAGGGAAGTCCGCCGCCAGCGCGGGAACGTAATCCTCCTGCTCCGCTATGTCCGCGACGATCACCCGGCATCCGGCGATATCCTGCATCTGGCTCAGCCGGATGCTCTCTCGGCGGAGTTTATCCACGATCGAGAGCGTCGACTTGGCTAGCCTTCCGGTGGGAGCTTGGCCGCGCCGGACGATCTTCTCGACGACAGCTTCGTAAGCCTCTCCGAACGAGCGCCGATAGTCATCGAGCAATCGAAGGTCGCTCTCGGTCAGGTCGCCGCTTTTCAGGCGATCTCCGAGGCGGTCGATCTGGGTCTTGCTGATGGGCATCTCCATTGCTCTCAATGCTTGCGCTTGCACATCATAGAGTCGCCCAGTCCTCCCATCGAAGGCCAGGGATGCGCGAGAATTCGTTCTGGTTGTGGGTGACCAGCGTGGCCCCCAGACTCCGAGCGTGGCCGGCGATCTGGAGGTCGTAGGCCCCGATCGGCTTTCCGGCATTGGCCAGCTCGGCGCGAATGGCACCCGAATGAACTGCGGCGGCGGGAGTCCAGGGGAGGATCTCGACGTTCTCCAGGAAGGCCTGAACGACGCGGCGCAGCGAATCGCCGCGGTCGCTGCGCAGGATCCCAAATTCCAACTCGAAGACCGTGACGGCGGAAACTTTCAGCTCGCGTACCGAAAAACGTCTCACCCGCTCGACCAGCGCCGGAGTAAAGCGCTTCATTATGTAGCTGCTGATGTCGGTGTCGAGAAGGTAGATCAAAGCGGCGGGCGCTCCTGCGGGGGGAGATCATCGCCAACTTTGAACTCCGGTGGCAAGATGAGTGTGGGGTCGGAAAAAAATCGATCCCACCCGGCCGTCTCCAGCGGGCGGAGGATCAGAGATTCCCCTTGGCGCTCGATGGTGACGGCATCCGTTTCGAAACTGAGCTCGATCGGAATGCGGACCGCCTGGTTTCGACCGTTGCGGAAAATTCTGGCGATCGTTTTGGGCATTGTCGTTCCTTTTCTCTCTAGCCTATGTCGAAAGCATAGGCTGGCGGGTGAAAGCCGTCAAGGCTCCGCTCCCCGCCTTTCCTGCGATACCATCCGCCCATGAGCCAGGACACCCCCAGCGCGATTCCCCTCGACGCCGCCGGCAAGAGGTTCGCGATCGTTGCCGCCCGGTTCAATGAACGGATCGTCGATCGTCTGGTCGACGGGGCTCTCGATTGTCTGGTCCGGCATGGGGTCGAGGCGGCGGAGGTGAGGGTGGTCCGGGTTCCGGGGGCTTGGGAGATCCCTCTCGCGCTCGACGAGTTGGCGCGGTTGGGCGGTTTCGACGGTCTCATCGCGCTCGGCGCGGTGATTCGCGGCGGGACCCCCCATTTCGACTACGTCTGCTCAGGCTGCGCGAACGGGATCGCCGGAGTGTCCGAGCGGCACCGGCTGCCGGTGGGATTCGGCGTCCTGACCTGCGACACCACCGCCCAGGCCGAGGAGCGCGCGGGGGGCGAGGCGGGCAATAAAGGGTGGGACGCCGCTCTCGCCGCGCTCGAAATGGCCGACCTGCTTCGTCGGCTGCGCGCTTAAAAGGCGCGCCGTTTCCCCCTCGCTTGGGCTATCATTCCGGCCGATCCGAACGGCCGTTTCTCCGCAGGTTCCCAAAGATCGGCCTCAACCTAGTCTTTAAGTCCAGGCAAACAACGCTCGAAGCGGGGGCTCCTCGATCGGAGCCGCGCTTCTTTTCGTCGAGATCTTTGAGGCGCGCGACATGGCAGTGGGCAAGCGGCGCACGGCGCGGGAGATAGCGGTCCAGATGCTCTACCAGCGGGACCTGGGGGGGAGCACCTTGCCGCAGATCTTCGCAGGGTTCGACCTCGCGGAGTATCTCGCCTCGGAGCGCAGCGACGCCGAGGATTCCGTCGACGAGAACGGTGCGAGCGCGAGCGGTAAGGATCCTGCGGGTGAGCCGCAGCCCCGTCGCGAGGCGGTCGCCGCCGTCGCCGCGCGTGCCGCGTCGCCCAAGCGGCGGCGGCAGATCGAAGCGGCGTTCAGCTACGCGCAGACCATCGTCCAGGGGGTCGCCGATCATCTGGAGGAGCTCGACGAGCTGATTCGCTCGCGGGCCGACAACTGGCGGCTCGAACGAATGCCTCCGGTCGATCGGAATATCCTGCGCCTGGCCGTGTTCGAGATGCTCTATGAGAAGGACATCCCCAAGCTCGTGGTGGTCGACGAGGCGATCGAGCTGGCGAAGAAGTACGGTTCGGAGCAGTCGAGCCGATTCGTCAACGGTCTGTTGGATGGCCTGTTGAAGACCCATTCTTTTCCCGGCAGCTTGAAATAGCGCCAGAAAAACGTTCAAAGGCCATGGCGATGCGGCGATCCGACGAAGCGACGACCCCGACGACGATCAACCCCTACGATCACAAGTCGATCGAGAAGAAATGGCAGGACCGCTGGGAAAAGCAGCGCGCGGCCGAAGTCGACCTGCGCCACGCCCAGCGGAAGTACTACATGCTGATGATGTTCCCCTACCCGTCGGGCGACCGGCTGCACGTCGGCCACGGCCGCAACTACATCCTGGGCGACGCCCTCTACCGCTACCTGCGGATGCACGGCAAGCGGGCGCTCAATCCGATGGGCTGGGACGCCTTCGGCCTGCCGGCCGAAAACGCGGCGATCGCGCGCGGCATCCATCCCACGCCTTGGACGTTCGGCAACATCAAGGTGATGAAAGAGCAGTTCCGGCGCTGGGGCATCCTCTACGACTGGAGCAAGGAGATCGCCTCCTGCACGCCCGAGTACTACCGCTGGAACCAGTGGCTCTTCTTGAAGATGCTGGAAAAGGGGATCGCCTACAAGAAGAAGGCGCCGGTCAACTGGTGCCCGAGCTGCCAGACCGTGCTGGCCAACGAGCAGGTGGTGGACGGCGCCTGCGAGCGGTGCGGCACCGCGGTGGTCCAGCGCGACCTGGAGCAGTGGTTCTTCCGCATCACCGACTACGCCGACCGGCTGCTCGCCGGGCTCGACGGCCTGCCCGGCTGGCCGGAGAAGGTCAAGGTGATGCAGCGCAATTGGATCGGCCGCTCGGAAGGGGCCGAGATCGATTTCGCGATCGCCAAGGGTGCAGGGCAAGAGGCCGATGCCGCCGCGGCGAAGATTACTGTCTTCACCACCCGGCCGGACACGATCCACGGCGCCACCTTTCTGGTGCTCGCGCCGGAGAATCCGCGGGTGGCCGAGCTGATCGCCGATCACCCCGACCGTGCCGCGCTCGAAATGTGGATCGACAAGGTGCGCAATACGCCGCGCATCGAGCGCGAGGGCGAGGGCACGGTGAAGGAAGGGCGGGCGACCGGCAGCCACGCGATCAATCCCGCGACGGGGGAGCCGATTCCGATCTGGCTCGCCAACTACGTACTGCCCGGGTACGGCACCGGCGCGATCATGGCGGTGCCGGCGCACGATACGCGCGACCTGATCTTTGCCCGCCAGGAGGGCCTGGCGATCCGCCTGGTCTACGCGCCCGCCGACTGGCCGGAGGATCGCGACCCCAATACGCTCGAAGAGCCGATCCTCCACGAGGGGGCGGTGCGCAACGCGCCGCCGTTCGATGGCGCCGAGGCAGGGCCCGAGACGATCCGGCGCTTCATCGCCTGGCTCGAAGAACAGGGCGTCGGCCGCGCCAAGGTCTCGTACCGGCTGCGCGACTGGCTGATCTCGCGCCAGCGTTATTGGGGTACGCCAATCCCGATCGTCTACTGCCCGGAGCACGGGGCGGTGCCGGTGCCGGAAGATCAGCTGCCGGTGGTCCTGCCGGTCGACGTCGAATTCACCGGCCGCGAGGGGAACCCCTTGGGCCGCGTGCCGAGCTTCGTTTCGGCGACCTGCCCGAAATGCGGCGGCCCGGCGCGGCGCGAGACCGACACGATGGACACCTTCGTCGACAGCTCCTGGTACTACCTGCGCTTCTTGTCGGCGCACGATTCGGCGAAGATTTTCGATCCGGGCGTCGCCGCCAAATGGGCACCGGTCGACCAGTACATCGGCGGCATCGAGCACGCGATCCTGCACCTGCTCTATTCCCGCTTCGTCTGCCGCGTGCTCCACGATTTCGACATGGTGCCGTTTGAAGAGCCGTTCACCAACCTGTTCAACCAGGGCATGATCACCCGCTTCTCCGAGAAGAGCGGCCGGATCGAAAAGATGTCCAAGTCGAAAGGCAATGCCGTCTCGCCCGACGAGCTGATCGAGCAGATGGGGGCGGACACCGAGCGGGTCTACACCCTGTTCATCGGTCCGCCGGACAAAGAGGCGGAGTGGAGCGACGAGGCGGTCTCGGGCGCGCACCGGTTTTTGAGCCGCGTCTGGCGGTGCGGCCAGCGCCTGAACGAAGCGCCGCCGATCGGCCCGGCCGACGGCGAGCTGGAGCGCCAGCGCCACGCGACGATCCAGCGCGTCACCCAGTGCATGGAGCGGTTCGCGTTCAACACGGCGGTGGCGGCGTTGATGGAGCTGACCAACGCCTTGACCCGCGCTCTCGAAGAAAAGACCGCGTCGCGCTTCGCCTGCGAGGCGGCGTTCGACAGCCTGCTGCAGCTGCTGCATCCGATGGCGCCGCACGTCACCGAGGAGCTGTGGGAGCGGCGCGACCACATCGAATCGCTGCTCGATACGACTTGGCCGGAGTACGACGAGGCCAAGATCCGCCGAGCGCGCATCCAGCTGGTGGTGCAGGTGGACGGCAAGCTGCGCGGCCACATCGAAGTGGACGCCGAAGCCGACGAAAAAGAGATCCGCGCCGCGGCGCTCGCGTACGATAAAGCGCAGGAGCACATGGCGGGGCGCGAGCTGGCCAAGGCCGTGGTCGTCCCCGGCCGGCTGATCAATCTGGTGACCCGGAGATAGAAGAATGAGAGCCACTGGAACTTCGAACCCGTTTCGCTCCCCGATCGCGCTCGGCCTGTTGGGACTTTTGGGCCTCGCGAGCGTCGTCCTTTCCGGCTGCGGCTACGCGCTGGTCGGCCGGGCGAGCAATCTGCCGCCCAGCATCAAATCGGTCTATCTACAGCCGTTCACCAACCGCACGCCGCGCCAGCAGGTCGAGCAGGAGCTGACCCGGTCGATCGCCGACGAGCTGGTCACCCGCCAGCGCTTCTCGCTCGCCTCGGCCGCCGCCGGGGCGGACGCACAGATCGAAGGCAACGTGATCGGCTTCGGCGTCACCCCGGTCACGTTCGACCAGAATGGCCGCGCCACCGCCTACGAGATTTCGATCGCCGCCGAAGTGAAGTTCAAGAACCTGGCCGACAACAAAGTGATCTGGTCGAACGACCGCTATACCTTCAAAGAGAGCTATCCGCTCGACGCTTCGAGCGCCAACTACATCGACCGCGAGGACGAAGCGATCCAAAAAGCCGCCAAGCGCTTCGCCGAGGCGATGGTGGGCGACCTGCTGGAAGGGTTCTAGGAGGTGTGACCCCCCTCCTGATCGTCTTGGGCGCGACCGCGACCGGCAAGAGCGCGCTCGGGATGGCGCTCGCCGAAGCCCTCGACGGCGAGATCGTCAACGCCGACGCGCTCCAGGCGTATCGAGGCTTCGACATCGGCACCGCGAAGCCCAGTCTCGCCGAGCGCGAGCGCATCGCGCACCATCTGATCGACATCCTCGACCCGCGCGAGCGGTGGTCGGCGGGCGAGTTCGCCCGCCAGGCTCGCGTCGCGATCTCCGACATCGAGGCGCGCGGGCGCCGGCCGATCGTGGTCGGCGGCAGCGGCCTCTACCTGCGCGCGCTGCTTTCCGGGATCAGCCCCATCCCGCCGGGCGACGAGGACGTTCGCGCCGAGCTGCGACGCCGCCTTGCGGCGGACGGCCTGACTGTCCTGCGGGACGAGCTGGAACGACGCGACCCGGCGAGCCATGCGCGGCTGATGGCGGGCGACACCCAGCGGATTCTCCGCGCCCTGGAGGTCGAAATCGTTTCCGGCAGGCCGCAATCGGAGTGGATCGCCGAGCGCCCATTCGGCGAATCTCCGCTCTCGGCTTTGCGCATCGGTTTGACCCTTCCTCGAAGCGTCTTGTACGATGGCATCGCAGGTCGCGTGGCCCGAATGGTCGAGCAGGGGTGGGTGACGGAAGTGGCTCGACGGCTCGATGAGGGGCTCGATCCCGAGTTTCCTCCCTTCCAGGCGATCGGCTACCGCCAGCTTGTCCTTCATGTGCGGGGGAAAATGTCCCTCGCCGAGGCGATCGAGGAGACGGTTCGTGCGACGCGCCGTTTCGCCAAGAGGCAGGAAACCTGGTTCAGGAAGGAGCCTGAGGTGACCTGGTTTGCAGCCGATTCGCTCGAACGTCTCGTGCCTTCTGTCCTTGAATTCGCCCGAACCGGCTGGAGGTACCATGCCGAAGCACAACATCAACATCCAGGACGGTTACCTTTTCCAGAGTCTCAAAGAGGGGCAGACGATGTCCCTGGAGCTGATCACCGGCCGCCAGCTCCTGGGGCGGATGAGGAGATTTGATCGCTTCGCCGTCGTGCTCGAGACCGAAGGTAAAGAGATCTTGATCTACAAGCATGCCATCGCCACGATCGCGACGGCCTCTCCTGTCGCTTAAAGGCGTCGAGCATCGCCTCTGGGCGATCCTCGGCACGCTCTGGCTGACGCTGCTCGTCACCGCCTGCGCTTCGGCGCCGCCGCCGAAGGGCCCGGAGCCGAAGCGGCCCGAGGTTCGCACACTCGACCTGGCTGCCGAGGAAAGAGCCTTTCTGGTCGAACCGACGGCCGGTTTCGCCGGTCCTCTGGCCACCGAACGCCACGACGAGATCCTCGCCGCCCACGAGGCGCTGATGCAGAAGGGCGACCTCGCCGAAGCCGAAAGCGTGTCCGCCCGTCTGCTCGCCGCCGAGCCCAATCTGCCCCCGGCTCAGGTGCTGGCGGCGCAGGTCGAATTCGCCCGAGACGACCTGGCGGCGGTGCTCCGGCGCTTGTCCCCGCCCTCTCCGGTAGCGCCGGGGGCGTGTGCCGCCGATTACACCGCCTGCCAACTGCTGATCGGCCGCGCCGCTGAACGGAGCGGCAAGATTTCGCTTGCCTATGGTGCCTACCGAAGCGTGGCGGCGCGCAGTCCCACGGCGTTTTCCCGCACCGGAGCACTCCACGCCCAGGCGCTTAGCGCCACCCGCCAGCGGGTGGTTGAAGAGCTGACTCTCGGCGAGGTCGACATCGCCAAGGCGCAGTTGCGCCTGCTCGAACAGTGGGCGCCCTCGGAGATCGCGACCTACGAGGCCGCCGCGGCCGTGGCGCACGCCGCCGCAGAGCCGCAGGCGGAGCTTCAGGCGATGCGCAAGCTCACCGAACGCAAGCCCGACGACCGGTCGCTCCTGGAGCGGCGCGCCGACCTCGAAATGGAGTTCGGCGAGCCGAGCGCAGGCCTGGAGATCGTCAAGGCGCTGTCCGAACGCTTTCCGCGCGACCCCGCCCTTGCGGCCCGCCTGGACGTGACCAAATTTCGCTGGCGCCTCGCGGCCCTGCCGCCCGACGTGCGCGCCATGTCTCACGAGGCGAGTCTAACGCGCGGCGAGCTGGCGGTTTTGTTCTATTGGCTGATCCCCAACGTCCGTTATTCGAAACCGTCGGCAGGCCGGATCGCCGCCGATGTGCTCGATCAGGCGCGCCAGGACGAGATCGTCCGGGTGCTTAACCTCGGCCTGATGGACGTCGACGGCGATCTCCACCGTTTCTTTCCCACCAGCCCGGCCCGGCGTACCGCGGCGCTCGGCGCGCTGATCCGCGCGCTCGGCCGGTTCGGCAGAGGCCTTACCTGTGTCGAGATGGCCGGCGGCACCTGCGCGGTTGCCGCCCGCTGCGGCCTGTTGGCTTCGGTGGACGAATGCCGCCCGCGCGAGCCGCTCTCCGGCGCGGAAGCGGTCGAGATGATCCGGCTGGGGCTCAAAGCCCTGGGTGCCTCGTGAGCCTGACGATCCCGAACCTGCTCTCCCTTTTGCGGATGGCGCTGGTCCCGGTCTTCATCATCGCGGTGCGTTACGGCGAGCCGAAAAAGGCGCTGCTGATTTTCCTCGCCGCCGGCATCACCGATGCGCTCGACGGATTCATCGCGCGGATTGCTAAGCAGCAGTCGCTGCTCGGCACCTACCTCGACCCGATCGCCGACAAGCTGCTGCTCACTTCGGCCTGGGTCGTCCTCGCGATTCCCAACCTCGGCCAATCGGCGCCCGTCCCGCTCTGGGTCACCATCCTGGTGATCTCGCGCGACCTGTTGATCTTGATCGTCGCGCTGGTCCTCTACCTGGCTCTCGGGGTGCGCAACTTCCCGCCGACCGTGATCAGCAAGGTGACGACGGTCGTTCAGGTAACCACGGTGGTCGTGGTACTGATCGCCGGCATAGCCGCCAACGAGACCGCCCGCCTGGCCGTGGCGCTCGATTTTCTCGCCGATTTCTTCATCTACCTGACGGCGGCGCTCACCCTCGCCTCGGGGCTCTATTACGTCTACCGTTCGAGCAGTCTGGTCGGCGACAAAGACCGCGCGGTCCAGTAGGTTCTACTACCGCTTCCGACGTCCCTGAAGCGCCTTCAGCGCCTCGATCGGGCGGCGATCCGGGGCCATCAGGCGGATCGCTTGGCGAAGCGCGGCCTCCGCATCATCCAGCTCCCCAAGCGCTCCGGCGACTTCACCGAGGTATAGGGCCGCCTGGCCGCAGCGCGGATCGACGCGCAAGGCTTCCTTGAGGTCGTTGGCCGCCTGGCGGACGATCGACGGCGCTCCGGGCGCGTAGTGGAACCGGGCGTAGGCCAGCTCGGCCCGGTAGAGGCCGTTGCCCGGGTCGCAGTCGGCCGCGAATTCGAGCAGCTGAATCGCCTCTTTGCTCCGCCCGGCCTCCAATTGGGCCAACGCCTTGCGGAACTGCGCCTCCGGATCGAGCAGGTCGGTCTTGATCTTGAACCGGTCCGGATCGGGGCGCCGCTCGCGCTCCTCGCGCAGGGTTCTGCGGCGGAACAGCAGAGTCCCCCGGCTTTCGGCATCGACAAGCTGAGAATAGGCCCGGGCGCCGGTGGTAAACAGCTCGCGCGCCTTCTCCTCCAGGTCGGTGCCGGCGAAGCTCCAAGGGGCCGAGCGCTCGGCGAAGGCGAGAAACCGGGCCTCGATCAACGGCGGCGCCGCATCCTCGGACAGGCCGAGCAGGTCGAACGGATCGAGCCTTCGATGAGAAAGATAAATCTGCATCAGATCGTTGCGTCGCTGCTCGCTCGCCCCGATCGGGGCCGGGGGGGAGGCCGCGGCGGTCGGGGGAGTCGGCCGCAACTTGACGATCGGCACCTGGCGGGTGGCGAGCTCTGGAGTGACAGCGACCGTTGGGCGAGGCGGAATTGGAGCCGCGGCGGCAGTGGCAACTGCTGCGGCCGCCGCGGGCGAAAAGATCGGAATCGCCCCGGTCCTGGCGGGCGGCCGGTCGAGCGCCACTACCGAGCCCAGGAGAGCCAGGGCATAGAGCAGGCGGGCGATCTCATCGAGCGGGAGCCCGGCGGCCTCGACCAGCTCGTGCAGCTGGCGCGGTGTCTTAAGTGCCTCGGAAAGGCGCTGTTGTGCGGCGGAAAGCTTCAGCTCGGCCACCGGGAAGAACGGGTCGGGAGAGAGCGCCAGGTGTTTGCCGACGAGCGGGGCGATCGCGGCGTCGACCTCTTCCTGCGGAGCGAAGCGGATGATGCCGGTGGCGATCAGCTGCGGCACCCTGACTTTGAGGGGCGATTCGGCGGTCGGCGGTTCCCCGGAGATCCGAAACTCCCCCTGGCGCCAGGTGAACAGGTCGAGCAGCTTTTTGGCCAGGTTCTGTTGCAGCAGCCTAAACAGCTCCTCGCCGCCGATCAGCCCCCGCTGGATTAAGACCTCCCCCAGCGGCAGGCTCTGAGCCACGGTCTGCGTGAGCGAACTATGGAACTCCTCCTCGCTGATCCGGCCGGCGGCGACCATGAACCGGCCGAGCGTTTCATGCGCCAGATTGGAGCGACAATCGACCGGGACCCCCGCTTCGAGCACGATCTTTTTGCTCACCGGCGGACGGCGCAGCTCGATCACCGCGGTGTGTCCATGGACGGCATGGGCCAGCAGCAGCACGGCGAACGGCGTTTCCTCGATCCGCCCTTCGGAGCTGCGGAGCAGCCGCTCCAGGTCCTCGCGCTTAGGAATCAGGGGAGGAGGCCTCGGTCGGGGGTGAAACGGCGGTCGAAAGTGAATTCTCTGAGCATTGGAAAACGAGGCGAAAAGAGAGCGGAAAGGTAGCGCGGACCTCGGTTTTTCGTCAAGGAGCACCGCCGGAAGCGTTTGGGGGCGGCGGCGCGCGACCGTCCGCCCCTACTTTCGCGCTATACTTCTCAATCTGATGTTCGAACGGTTCCAGCGTAGCCGCATCGGCCTTTTCACCGCTCTCGCGGTGTTTCTGGCGATCCCCGTCCTAGGGCCGGCGCTTTGCGAATGCGCGGACAAGGCGAGCGCTTCCACTGTTTCAGAGACCGGATGCCACGGCCACGAAGCGCGCGAGCACGGAGAATCGCACGACAAGATCCCGGCTTCCGCGGCTCACTGCGGCATGGCCTGTCACACGGCAGCCGAGGTTCAGGTGACCGTCCAGGCTGAGGGGACGATCGCCACTTTGGATGATCTCGTCGAAACGATGCCGGGTCCGCTCGCGCCTCCGGCGTTCGACATCGACCACATTCCCCTCGCTTAGCCTCCTCGCTCAACTTCACCCGTAGATCTTCTAGCCTGAGCGCCCGAGTGCGTTTCGGTCAGGTCGTGCCGCTTACGTAGGGTGCGGCCCGCGGTGGCCGTCCGCCCTCCGTTGCCCGGCTTGGAGAGATCACCCTTCACGGATTCACCTGCCCACAAAGGCCGGAGTCCGTCGGTTCGCCGACCCCGGCCCAACGAGGAGTCTCAACGATGTCTTCGAAGTCCAGGTCCGGTGTTGGGGCTCGCCGCCCGCGGCAGCTCAATCTACGTTTACTTCTCCTCGCGGTTGCCGTGCCGGTGGCGCTCGCCTGGGGTGGCTGTGCCTCCACCGCTCGCGCTCCCCTTGAGCCGGCCGCTCTGAGCGCCGCGAGCGCGACCGCCCCAGAAGGTGCCTACCCGGCCGCCTTGCCGGAGCTCCTGGCGGACGGCCGGCAATGGCTTGCCCCACGGATCGGCGGCGGCGCGGCCGGATCTTCGGTGGCCGGCGAAGCGACCGACGGCGACATGAAGGGGATGGAAGGAATGGAAGGCATGAAAGGAATGGAAGGCATGGGAAGCGAGAAAACCGAAGCACCGACCTACGTCTGTCCGATGCATCCGGAAGTCCATTCCGACCACCCGGGGACCTGCCCGAAGTGTGGGATGACGTTGGAGAAGAAGCCGGCCGGGGAGGGCAAACCGTGAGCTTTCCGAGCACACTTCTCGCGCGATTCGGACTCACCCTCTTGGGGCTCTATGGGGTGGGGTGCGCGAGCGTCGATCCTCGGCCGAGCTTCGATTCGGTGCGGGCACTGACGGCCTCTCGGCTGGGCGCGGAAGTCGGCTGGCGTCAGGACCACGATGCTCTCGCCACAGCGAATCGCCGGGTCGGAGAGATCCTCGCGGCGCCGCTCTCCGCAGACGGTGCCGTCGAGGTGGCGTTGCTCCGCAATCCGAGACTTCAGGCACGGCTCGAAGAGCTTGGGATCGCCCAGGCGGACCTTGCGCAGGCGAGCCTGCTCGCCAACCCCCATCTCTCGGTGGCGCGCCTCGACGCCCAAGGTTCGGCCTCCGGGCGGCAGACTACCCTGGCGCTCGAAATCCAGGTGCTCGATTGGCTCGTCCAGCCGCTGCGCCGACGGATGGCCGAGCGCGACCTGGAGCGCGTTCGCTTCGAGATCGGCCACGCGATCCTCGAAACTGCCGCGGAAGCGCGCAACGCACTGGTCGAGACGGAGGCTGCGGAGCAACTGATCGGTCGGCTGCAGTTGATCGCTGAGATCGACCGCACCGCGGCCGAGTTTTCCGAGAAGCTGTTCGACGCCGGCAATCTCGGAGCGCTCGAGTTGGCCCAGTCGCGTGCCGCCTGGGCGCAAACCCAAGCCGACATCGCGATGGCGAAAGCCGAAGCCCGCCGTCTGCGCGAGCGGGTGAATCGGGCTCTCGGTCTTTTCGGCGAGGACATCGCGTGGACCTCTCCTACCGAGCTGCCGGAGTTGCCGCCGACGGAGGTCGATCTTTCTGGGCTGGAGAGCCTGGCGATGCGCCAGCGACTCGACCTCGCGGCTGGAAGATCTGCGGTCGACGCGATCGGCAAGGCGCTCGCGCTCAAAAAGGGGACCCGCTTCTTTCCCGTAGGCATCGACCTCGGCGTCGAGACGGAAAAGGAGCTCGACGGCGTTCGGATCACCGGCCCGACACTCAAGCTGCAAATCCCGATCTTCGACACCGGCAGGGCCTCGGTCGCGCGCCTGGAATCGCAGTTGCGCCAAGCGAGGTGGATGCTCGAAGCCATGGCGGTCGATGCTCGCTCTGAGGTGCGCGAGAAGCGGGACGATCTGATCGCCGCCCGCGACCGAACATCGTTCTTTTCCGAGGCGCTGCTGCCGCTCCGGGCGCAGATCCTCGATCTGACTCTCCGTCACTACAACATGATGCTTCGAGGCACCTATGACGTGCTGCTTGCCCGCCAACGCGAGGTGGAGGCGGAGCGCGGCTACATCATGGCGCTGCGCGACTACTGGCTCGCCCGGGGTGCGCTCGAACGGGCGGCGGCCGGTCGCCTCGATGCACCTGGAAAGGAAGTGAACTGATGATCACACGCAGAGCCTGGTTTTCGCGCGCCGCAATGTTTGCGGGCGGCGCCGTACTGGCCGACCGCTTTGGAAGCGGCGCGGCCCGCGCCCAAATGACGGGCCACGATCATGGGTCCATGCCCGGCATGAAGCCCCCTCCACCTCAACCGAAACCGAGCGGACCGGCCGGAGCTGCGGTCGCCAAACCGCGGGGAAATCGAACGCCACGATCGGGCTACACCCCGGTGGTCACCCCCGATCTGTCGTCGCTGCCCTGGCGGATGAATGCAGGAGTCAAAGAATTTCATTTGATTGCCGAAGAGGTGGAACGCGAGTTCGCGCCTGGGATGGTCGTCAAATGCTGGGGTTATAACGGCATGTCGCCGGGGCCGACGATCGAGGCGGTCGAGGGCGATCGCCTGCGCATCTTCGTTTCTAACCGGCTCCCCGAGCACACCTCGGTGCACTGGCACGGCATTTTCACGCCGAACGGCATGGACGGTGTGTCCGGCCTTCTCCAACCGCCGATCCAGCCGGGAGAGACCTACGTCTACGAGTTCACCTTGAAACAGCACGGGACCTTCATGTACCACCCGCATGCCGACGAGATGATTCAGATCGCGGTCGGCATGATGGGGTTCTTCATCGTCCATCCCAAGGCACCGCGCGAGGAGCCGATCGATCGCGACTTCTGCCTCTTCCCGCACATGTGGGCGATCGATCCGGGAACGATGCGCCCGAACCCTAACGTCATGCTCGACTTCAACATCTTCACCTTGAACGGCCGCGCCTTCCCCGGCACTTCGCCCTTGGTCGTTAAGCAAGGCGATCGCGTGCGTCTGCGCTTCGCCAACGTCGGCATGACCAGCCACCCGATGCACATTCACGGGCATCGCTTCTGGGTGGTCGAGACCGACGGCGGACAGATCCCGAAAACGGCCTGGTGGCCCGAGACCTCGCTCAACATCGCATCCGGAACCACCCGGGCGGTGGAATTCATCGCCAACGAACCGGGCGATTGGCCGCTCCATTGTCACAAGTCACATCACACGATGAACGCGATGGGCCACGACGTGCCGAACGTGCTGGGCAGCGACCAGAGCGAGGTCGGCAACAAGGTCTCCGCCCTGGTGTCCGGATACATGGCCATGGGCTCGACCGGGATGGCCGAACATGCCCAGCACGCGGCGCATATGTCGAGCCTGCCGAACACCTTGCCGATGATGACCGGCACGGGACCCTACGGCTCGATCGAGATGGGCGGGATGTTCACCGTGATCAAAGTGCGCGAGCATCTCGCAAGCTACGACGATCCGGGCTGGTACGACCACCCCGCGGGAACGGTCGCCTGGAAGCTGGACGATCTGTCGAAGCTCCCTCCCGCCGGCTGATCCGAGGAGAAACCGATGCTCAAGAAATTCGGTCATTTCGTCCTTTGGTCGTTCGCCGTGGTGGGTCTGCTCGCCGCTCTCTTCTTCCTGTTCTTCCTCCAGGAGGGCTTCTCGGCACGTCCCGAGCCCTCGGCGATGGAGCAGCGCGCAGCACTTGCGGCGCGGCACTTCCTCATGCCCTCGGCGCGGGGAGGCGCCACAAATCCGGTTGTGCTCACGCCGGAGGTGCTGTCGCGAGCCCGCGCCCATTTCGCCGACCACTGCGCCACGTGCCACGGCAACGATGGTCGCGGCCAGACGGACTTCGGGCCGCGGATGTATCCGCGCGTTCCCGACATGAACCAGGCGCGCACCCAAGGGCTCTCCGACGGCGAACTCTACTACGTGATCGAAAACGGCATTCGCCTCTCGGGCATGCCCGGCTTCGGGAGCGACAAGCCCGGCTCAGGGACCGCGAGCTGGGAACTGGTTCACTTCATCCGCCACCTGCCGAAGATCACCGAATCCGAACTCCACGAGATGGAGCGTCTCAACCCGGTCTCTCGCGCAGCCCTCGAAGAGGAGCTGGCCGACGAGAGCTTCCTCGGCAAGGAGACCTCCAAACCGTCTTCACCCATGCACCACGAAAAAGGAGATTCCCATGAATCGCACCACCACTGAGATGTTGCGTCGATCGGTCTCGATCGCCCTCGCTTTCGCCCTCCTCGGGGCCGTGACGCCCGCTCTGCGCGCGCACGAAGGGCACAACCACAACGAGCACAAGGAGCGATGTACCCTGCAGAAAATCGAATTGGGAAAGATCGAGATCAAGGCTGCGGATGGCGATCTTGAGACCGTCGTTCTCACCGCCGAGACGAAGGTCCTGCGCGGAGGCAAAGCGACCACTGCTGCTGACCTTAAGGTCGGCGAGAAGGCGATCGTGACCATGATCCACGAGAAGGTTGGCGTGCGTGCGATTGAGATCCGCGTCGGTGCCGAGAAGAAAAGGCCGTGAAGCTCTAGGTTTTCGGGCTCGGTGGTGTTGATCGGAGATGAAGGCGACGGCGGGTTGCCCCGCCGTCGCCATGAGCCGCTTCCCGGTGGAAAGGAGCGGTTCGTTGCTCCCGGCGACGCGGCCTACTGAGCTCCGGCGGCCCGCAGGAGTTTCGGGTCCGCGTAGATCACGAACGTGAAGATCTTGTGTCCGTGGCCGAAATCCAGCTCGTAGACCGCGGTCATGCCCTTGTCCGTAAAGCCGACCAGCCTGCCCCACTGTCCCGGCCCGGCGAGATCAAGGTCGCGCATCGCTGGCGGCGCCGGGCCGTCGGCCTCTTCGATATCGCCGGCATGCCTGAAGGTGGTCGTGGTCGTGCTGTCCAGGTGCGAGTAGATCGTCACCAGCTGATTGTAGTCATGGGTGTTCGGGTGCTGGTTGGTGCCCGGGCTGTTGGTGTAGTCCATGCAGGTCCCGAGGTTCGGATTGGTGTTGTTCTCGTCCTGGTGGTCGAGACCGAGCGTGTGGCCGACCTCCTGGCAGGAGACCAGGTTGCGCCAGGCGGTGGTGTTGTAGGGCGCGCTGTTGTGGTACGTGTCGTTGAGCTTCACCGTGCCCTGGGTGATGTGGCTGCCGCTCACCGAAATCGAAGCGATCCCGAGCCAGCCGGTGCTGCCATACGACGCGTTGCAGACCTTGACCTGCCCGTTGACGGCAGTGCAGCTGGAGGCGCTCCCGGTGCCGGCGATGATCGTCGTGTTCAAGACGCTCGACGCGGTCCAGTCGGAGGACGAGGTGGCCAGGATCGGATCCCAGGTGGCGGTGACGCGGTCGATCAGCTTGACCGTGAAGGGGTTGCTCTGGCGCGCCCAGTGGTAGGTGCTCCAGGAGTGACTAGCCGAGGCGACGGCCGGCAGCAGGACCAAGGCGAGCGCGAGCAGCATGAAGACGGAAACTTGACGGCGGCACGACTTCAACATTCGATGCTCCTTCTGGGCAAATTCCAGGACGGGTCGCGAGACCCGCCTGGGTTGGTGACAAGGGAGTGGCCTACGCAACCAGCGAACGCGCGAGGCGTTAGCTATGGGCTACCTGAAATCGCGCTACAGGCTCGGGCTCTCTCGCCTCGTCGGCCGAGCGACCGCCCAGGTTCCACTACTTCGGATTTCGGAATACGGCTTCTTTTATAGGTAGTGCGAGGAGGGGGCCAAAGCGTGTCAAGGAATGCGCGGCAATTTGCATGGCGTTACACGGATCGATTCCCCTGGGTCGCCACCTTACTGGGGGGCGAGCGAGAAGCCCATGCGATAGGGACCCATCACAAGGAGGCGCGGTGAACCGATCGTTTCCCAAGCCTTGGCGAGGGGGCGGTCGTACGCAGTAATGATCTCCTCGACCCTGAGTGGCAGGCCAAGGATCTTGCCGCTGAGGGTAATCTTGGAGCCGACCGTATGACCTTGCTTCTCATCCATCTCAAGGTCATGTGCGACCCTGCCATCATCCACGACGACCTGATCATATGGGCGGACAGGCGGCGATGGTCATTGAGGAGATCGAAGACCGCTACCGGTGTTGCATCCACCACGACTTCGGTCTCGAAATGATCGCGCAGCCCTTGATCGCTCATGTCGCGTCCCCGAGCCGTCGAGCGGCCCCAGGCCACCAGGAAGGCCTCGCCAGCAACAATAACACCGTCACCAGCAAGGGCAGGGTGAGCCATCCGAAGGCAACCTGGGCCGCTACGCCGAAAAGCCAGCCTCCGGCCGCCGAGCCGAGCGTCCCTCCCAGGCCGGCCGCGGCCGCCAGGCCCCCCATTGTGGCGCCAAGACGAACACCGCTCCGGCGAGGAAGAACAACTGCAGCGGCCTAAGGTCGGTGCTCTCGGGGGGAGCGATAGCCCCACGCTTCATGAGTCGGTCCGTTCGTTCCAATAGAGCGCCAGGGCTAGTCCCCAAGGGAGGACGAAGGACAGAATCAGCCACTTGAAATCCGAGGCAATCATGAAGTTCACTACAGCCATCAGACCGATGGAGCTGAGGCCAGCGAACGCCACCACGACCGCCACGCCGCGAACCCGAGCCCGAAAGCTGGTGATCGCAACGTAGACGGTCAACAGGCCGTTGGCGAAGATGTAGCCGCCCAGCACCCAGAACACTCGGCGAAGCCAGATCGACAGACCGGGCGCGGTCGCCTGAAGCGACGCCAGCGAGGTTCCGATGGAGCGCAGATCCTCTGGCAGCAGGGGTGGCCGCACGAACACGAAGTACAGCCCAACGGCCATGAGAACCGCGCCGCCGAGCGCCAGCAGCGTTGCCGAGTAGGGGCGCGCGTTCATTCGGCCCCTTCGGTCCTCTCCATAGGGTCTCGCGGCGTCCAGTGAAAGTCACACTTTGGCGCCCCAGAAGCGATCGTCCCGCTTCGCCTCAACTGTCCACCCCACTTCTCGGCTAGCGGAAAATCGAGCCGGCAAAACG
>JBDTZG010000119.1:0-9198 GCA_040005235.1 Acidobacteriota bacterium
AGGGGGGGATTTTTAGGTGATCGCACGGGGGGAATTTAGGGTGATCGGTGACACGGTGCGCCGGTTCGGGTGAGCGGTGCATCGTAGCCGAAACGAGAAGCACGCACCGCCCAGCGAACGACGAGCCCCCACTCTCCGTCGTCCAGTTCCCCGCCTCCGCCGCTGGCGAGCCTGACCCGCTCCGCGCATCCATCGGACGCCGGAAGCCAACTCGCGAACGCCGAGCGTTTCGGGCATCGCCTGGAGCGGCTGGCTGCCCCGCAGGGCCAGTCCACCCCGCGGCCGATTCAGCGGCTGATCGGCACGGCGAACTTCCAGACGCGATTCAGCGATCAATCCAGCTTTTTCGGCTTGCGCAGCGCGTATTCGGACACGGCGTTCCAGGACATCCACAACAGCATCCACAGTTTTCACAACGTTCCCCAGCACGTGCAGGATGCCGGGGGCGAGGCGGTCAACCACTACAAGCTACGGCACCTTCACGAGGCGGAGCACAGGGCCTACCGTTGGCACCACGCAAACCGGGCGAATCCGGGACATGCCCAAATGGGCAACGTGAGGACTTTGCTCGACGACATCCAGGCCGAGCACAAGAAGCAGATCGCGAAAACCGTCGACGGAGGCTACAAGTTTGGACCCCTGGCCGGGCGACGATGAGCAAAACGCAGCGCGATCACCTCGACAACCTATGGAGCGCGACCACGACCGGACGAGACACCCGGGGGCAGAAGTCCAAGCTGCGGATCTTGAATGAAAGCCGCCCCGGCCAAAACCGGAAGCGCGAAACGTACGCGGACTTTCATCGGGACATTCACGCTCACACCGCGCGCCTGCTGACCGGAGCGCAGGGCCGCGGACTGGTCAACGATCTGGTCTACGGCGAGCACTCGACCCACATTCGGCCGGCGCACTCCTCCGACCGCTCCGATTTCGCGTACGTCACCCCGGGCCTCAACGAACACGTCAACCCCCAACGCGAGGAAGAGGCGACCCGGGAGGGGTATGCGATCGAAGATTCGCACGCCCCGAGCGGGTTCCGCCGCCGGGGAGGGGTCGGTTCGCAGGTCACCGTGAATCCCGGCCTTCGCGACACAGACATCGGTCATCGGGACGAAACCGCGCGCGACATCACCGGTCAAGGACAGGGCAACGCGATCTTGAGCCCCGCATTCCTGATCTATGCCCACGAGCTGGGCCATGCCAGAAACAACCTTCGGGGCCAGAATCGGATTCGTCATCTGCCGCATTTGTACGATCCGAACAAGCTCTCGCAAACCCGAGTGAACAACCGGCTGGCGCTCGGCAACGTCAACCCCCCGATCGGCCAACAACTCTTGACCCGATGGCGCAATCCGGAAGAGCACCAAAACATCACCCAGAACGAAAACCCGGTCCGCAACGAGCACGGCCTGTCGCGGCGGAAGTATCTGACGTAAAGGAAGAGTCGAGCCGCCAGCCCTTTAGGTAGGGGTCGCGATTACTTCTTCACACCTTCCCGAAGGGTTTCTTCCTTCCTCGCCCGCTCGACGTAGGCCCACTCCTCGGGAGAGAGGAGCGAATCGGCATAGAGCGCGTTCGGGCGAAAGCCGGTCGCTTTGGCCTCCTCGTCGAATTCCGAGGACCCTTCGGGACGATAGAACTGCTCCGCCAGCTCTCGATCCTGGAAAGCCTTTCCGTGAACCGCGAACGGTAGGTTGCGGCAGAGGCGTAGGGCTTTGGCGTCGAGCGCCCGCCAATCCGGATCGTCGGCCTCGGTGTTTTCGAGCGGCGGGCAATTGAAACGGCTCGGCCAAGAATGGTTGAGCAGCGTGAGAGTGAAATCGCCCACCGGCCGCCAGTCGCGCATTTCGAACGTCAGGTCGGTTCGTCCCCCCGCCGGGGTTGGCCGTTCCACGCTCTCCGCGAGATGAAAGCTCGGGGGATATTGGACCGTGACCGGCGGGATCTCCAGATCGATCAGGCGAAACCGAGCGCTGCCGATTGGCCCGTTCCAGAGCGCTCCCGTGGCGGTGACGTACGTCAGGCTTTCGTAGCCGGCGCCCGGCGTCCGATCGTAGCGATACCGGTGGACGATCTCGATCTTCTCTCCCGGCTTGAACGAGACTTCGAACAGGTAGACCGTGCCGAGCCGTTTCGACCAAGGAGGCTTCCCGACCTTCCCTGCGTGCATGTCGACCGGTACGCCGCGCACTTCCGTGCGAAGGCCGCGGAACTCGCCGCAGTGGGGGCTGGCGTCCCCTTCCCAATCGTCGCCGCCACAGCGGGTTTCGGGAAAACCCATCATCAGCCGCACCGCGCGTTGCGACGGATTCTCGAACCGGTACTTGGCCACCACATCCCATTCGCCCCAATTCCCTTCGAAGGTTAGCGGACTGGCGGCCGTGAAGATGATCTCTTCCGAGGCCATCCGAATCGTCGTCTCGGTGAGCGGGATCAGATCGCTGCCGCTCCCACCAAATGCGCTGTCGTTGGCCCGCGCGGACGGCAGGCCGAGCCCCATCGCGAGGAGCGCGGCGAAGCCGATTCGCTGGAAATGCCTTCTCATTTTGAAGCTCCCTCGATCCCAGGGTACTTCACGGGCGAAGCAGCGTCCATCGAGAGGCGGAAACACGAGGCGAACCGGATCGTAGCTAGAATTCAACCATGAATACCCTCCGCAGCTCCCGCCGGAACCGAGCCTCCTTCGGCCTTCTCGCAGCCCTCCTCGTCGCCCCCTCGCTCGCCTGCGCTCAGAGCCCCGCCGCAGTGGCGGAGCTCGAAGCGTTCCTCCGCGCCGAACAGGCACGGCAGGGGATTCCGGGGATCGCGATCGCGGTGGTCTCGGGCGACTCCGTCGTCTGGCAGAAAGGTTTCGGCGTCGCGAGCGCCGAGGCGGGCGATTCGCGATTGACCGTCACGCCGGAAACGCTGTTTCAGATCGGCTCGCTCACCAAGGCGTTCACGGCGACCGCGATTCTCAAGGCGGCTTCTTTGGGACGGTTCGATCTCGATCGTCCGGCCGGAGAGTACGTCAAGGAGCTGAACCCCTGCATCGCCGCGATCACCACCGAGCAACTGCTCCGCCACAGCGGCGGCTTGAAGGACGAGCCGGATGAGTATGGGCCTCACGACGAGGGGGCGCTGCTCGCCTACGCGCAGACCTGGGGAGCGGATTACTGTCTGCTGCCTCCCGGTACCGCCTACTCGTATTCAAATTCCGGCTTCGCGCTCGCCGGGTTGACGTTGCAGCAGGCGCTCGGGAAACCCTACGCGGAGTTGATGAAGGAGCTGGTCTTCGAACCGCTCGGCATGAGCCGCGCGACCTTTTCGCCGACGGTCGCCATGTCGTATCCATTCTCACTCGGCCATCGGAAGCAGCCGGACATGCCCGCGACGGTCGTGCGCCCGGTGGCCGACGACGCGCGGCTCTGGCCGGCCGGGGAGATCTGGACCAACGCTGCGGAGGTGGCGCGCTTTGCGATCGCCCTGTTGAACGACGGCAAGCTGGGTGGGGCGCAGGCGCTTCCCGCGGGGCTCTTCGCGCAACTCTCAAAGGCCAGGGCCGAAGTGCCCGCGATCGAAGAGCAGTACGGCTACGGCCTGGCTCTCGGGCAATATCGGGGTCTCTTCCGGGTGGGCCACAGCGGAACGATGCCGGGATTCTCGGTCCAGCTGCAAATGATCCCGGTGCGGCGCCTCGCCGTGATCGTGCTCACCAACCTGGAGACCTCGCAGATCGATCCGCTCGTCGCCCACGCTTTCGACGCGTTCCTTCCCGCCGCGGATGTCGAGAAGGCCCAGGCCGAGGTGGCGGAAGGAAAACCCGGGAGCGCGGCGCTCCCTCCCGATACCAACCTCTATCTCGGCTCCTACACGAATCCCCGGCGCTGGACGCTTGAAGTCGCGAAGAACGACCGGCAGCTCATTCTCAAGATGTTCGGCCGCGAGTTTCCGCTCGAAATGATCGACGAGGACCGGTTCCTGCTCCACTTCCCCGGCCGCGAGAAGCCGGAGCTGCTGGTCATCGGCCCGCGCGGCAAGGACGGGGCGGCTTACGTGCAGTTCTACGTCTGGGCGTTTGCTCGGGTGAAAGGGTAAGGCCTACCGCGGAAACCCCTCCGCCAACCCGCCATCTACGGGTAAGGTCGCTCCGGTCGTCGGCGTCAGATTCGAGGCGAAGAAGACCACGGCGTTTCCGACGTGCTCTCCCGTCAGGGGCACCTGGAGCAGGCTCCTTTTCCGGTAGAAATCGGGGAGGTCCTCCGGTGCCATGCCCCGGGCTCTGGCGCGGTCGGGGCCTACTGCCGCCCAGAGGCCGGAGGGGGTTTCTCCGGTTCCGAAGATCGCGTCCGGGGCGATCGAGTTGACGCGGATCCCTTCTTTGGCCAATTCGAGCGCAGCGACTTTCGCGAGCTGGGCGGCGGCGGCTTTGGAGGCGCTGTAGGCGCCGAACTCCGCCCCCGGGGCCATGACGTTTTTCGACGAGATGACGACGATGTTGCCGCCGGTCCCCTGGAGCCGCATGCGGGCGGCGGCCTCCCGGATCGTCAAGAACACTCCCGTGGTGTTGACCTCCATCACGCGGCGAAATTCTTCCGCAGAAAGCTGAGCTAGCGACGCGGAGCGCGCGATGCCGGCGTTCGGCACGGCGAGGTCGACCCCGCCGAAGCGGCGGCAGACCTCATCGAAGGCCGCGACGGTCGAGGCTTCGTCGGTCACGTCGCAGTGGATCGCCTCCACCGCCGCCCCGCCGAATTTCGCGGCGAGTTGGGCGCGGAGCGCTTCCGCCGCTTCCAGATCGAGGTCGAGCAATGCCACGTGGGCACCCGCTTCGAGCAGCTTCGCGGCGATTGCCCGGCCGATCGCTCCGGCCGCTCCGGTGATCGCCGCGACTTGGCGGGCGAGCGGTTTTTCCGCCCCTTTGCCGAGCTTTGCCTGTTCGAGGCTCCAATATTCGAGATCGAACAGATCGACGTCGGGCAGCGCTTCGTAAACCGCGCCGGTTTCCCAGGAGAGCCGCTTGGCACGCAGCGTGTGCTCAGCGATGTCGCCCGCGATCCGCGCCTCTTTGCGCGAGGCGCCGATGGCGAAGAGGCCGACTCCCGGAATCAACACCACGCGAGGCACCGGGTCGAGCGGCTTCTTCGGTCCGCGAGCCTCAATGCCGGCCGCGACGTACGCCCGATATTGGACCGCGAACCGTTCGACCGCGGCGGAGATCGTCTCGGTCCAGGCCGCGGCGGTCGGCTCGGCGGCGGGCGCGATCAGGAGGGGCCGGGGCTTGGTGCGGATCGTATGGTCGGGGGTGAGGGGGTTCGAGTCCGCGATCTCGGTCAGCTCGGCCGAGCTCACGAGCTCCAAGATCTCCGGAGTCGCGCGGCGGTCGAGCACGAAGCGGCGGAACGGCCGGTCGGTGTCGGTCGTCGCCTCCGCGAGCTTTCCGCGAAGGATCGGTGCGACGAGCGCCGCAGCCTCCTCCGCAGCGGCGGTATCGACCGGAGTCTCGATCCGGACCGAGCGGCGGCGGGAAGTTTGGAGCCAGCGCTCTGCTCGATCGACCAGCTCAACGTGCCGCTCGTAGCTTAGGCGGGCGGTCTCCCCCCAAGTGAACAGGCCGTGCTTGAGCAGAACCAGGCCGATCGGGGCCTTGCCCGCAGACGTCGCCTCTTCGGCGACCGCGGCGGCGAATTTCGCCAGGGCGAAGCCGGGCATGACGTACGGAACTAGGGGACAGCTCGGGCCGAACAGATCGGTGACGATTTTCTCGCCGTCCGGCCGGTTGGTGAGGGCGAGGATCGCGTCGGCATGCGAATGATCGATGAACTTCGCGGGCAGGAACGCGTGGAGCAACGTCTCGACCGACGGGGTCGGCGCCCCCGCGTCGAACAGGCGGATGCGCTGCTGGTTCACCATGGCTTCGTCCGACAGGGCGTCGAGCGCGCGCAGGCGGCGCAACGCTTCGAGATCCATCCCGGGGAGCCCCGCGGGCTCGATCGAGGCGAGGTCCCAGCCGGAGCCCTTGACGTGGATCGCCGGGATCGCCGCCCCGAGCGGATCGAAAAACGTGGTTTTGACGGAGGTGTTGCCGCCGCCGTGGAGCACCAGATCGGCCTCGGCGCCGATCAGCCGCGAGGTATAGACCCGAAGCGCCACGTCCTCCCCCGCCGCCGACCATTGTTCAATCGCGGCTCGCGCCTCGGCGTCCGACCAGTTCGATTTCATCGCGCGGCCTCCTCGGTCGGCTCCTCCAGCCAGTCGCGCGGCCGCAGGTAGTCCCAAAGCTCCGCCTCGGGGCTCCCCGGCTCGGGTGTCCAGTCGTAGGCCCACGAGACCTGCGGCGGCAGCGACATCAGGATCGATTCGGTGCGCCCGTTCGACTGGATGCCGAACAGGGTGCCGCGATCGAACAGCAGGTTGAATTCGACGTAGCGCCCGCGCCGCAACAGTTGGAACTTGCGCTCCCGCTCTCCCCAGGGGAGGTTTCGGCGGCGTTCCACGATCGGCAGATAGGAGGTCAAGAAACTGTCTCCCACGGCGCGCAGGAATTCGAAGCAGCGGGCGAAGCCCCAGGCGTGGAGGTCGTCGAAAAACAGCCCGCCGACGCCGCGGGTTTCGCCCCGGTGCTTCAGGTAGAAATACTCGTCGCACCAGCGCTTGAAGCGTGGATAGACCTCTTGCCCAAACGGCGCGCAGGCCGCCTTTGCCGCGCGGTGCCAGGAGCGGGCGTCTTCCGCGAACGGATAGTACGGGGTGAGGTCAAAGCCTCCGCCGAACCACCAGACGGGCTCCGCCCCCTCTTTTTCCGCCAGGAAGAAACGGACGTTCGCGTGGGTGGTCGGCACGTACGGATTTTCCGGGTGAAGCACGAGCGAGACGCCGAGCGCCTCGAAGCTGCGCCCGGCCACTTCCGGGTGCGCGGCGGTCGCAGCGGGCGGCAGGTTGTCACCCGAAACCTGCGAAAACGCGATGCCTGCCTTCTCGAACAGCGCCCCGCCTTCGAGCACCCGGGTCCGCCCGCCGCCCCCTTCGGGCCGGGTCCAGAGGTCTTCGCGGAAACGCGCCGCACCGTCCGTCGCTTCGAGCGCGGCGGAGAGGCGGTCCTGCAGGTCGAGCAGGTAGGCGCGTACGGCGGCCAGGTTGGGGAGGGGATCGGTCGTCACGGCGGGGAAGTTTACCTCGTGACTCCGACGAACCGCGGGGGCGGAAACCGCCCCCACGGAAGCGAGGCATCGAACTACTGCAGCAGCCGGCCCTTCACCTGGTCGACATCGATGGAGATGCCGACGCCCTGGTGCTTGCCGCTCGTATCCAGGCACTCGAGCTTTTCCGGCGAGTTGACCCAGTTGCTGCAGGTCTCGGCCGTATAGACCGCGGTGACGTCGAGGTCTGTGTTCGACTCGAGGACCAGGAAGCCGATGAAAAGCGGCATGGGGGTCGGCACCGCGCCGCCGTAAATCAGCTCGCCGATCCGGTTGCAGTCGTCCATCGTGGCGTTCATGGTCGGCAACTCGATGCCGTCAAACGCGATCGGCTTCGAGTACCGAGGCTCGCGGCCTTCCGGAAAGCCCTTCGAGACCAGCAGGATCACCTTTTTGCGGATCGAGGCGCTATCGAAATAGCCCGGATTGTAGATGTTGATGTCGGTGGCGTAATTGCCGAACTTGACCGTCGGCTCGCCTTCTTTGGTGCCTTGCAGCGACTGGCCGATGTTGGAGGGGTTGTAGCCGCAGACGAACTTGACCGCCCAGCTATAGCGTTGCGCGGAAGCCGGCAGCGCGAGCAAGGGCAACGCCAGCGCGAGGAGAGCGAACGGGAAGAGTTTGCGTGTCATGGTCAGGTTCTCCTTGTTGAGCGTCGGCGATCAGTAAAGCCGTTTGCCTTCGATTTGGTCGACATCCTGAGAGATCGAGGTACCAGCGCTCTGGCCGTCGGGCTCCAAGCAATCGAACTTGTCGTTGAAAGCCCACGCGCTGCAGATTTCCGCGGTATAGACGGCCGTGACATCCAGCTCGTAGACGCTCTGGATTACCATGAAACCGATCGTCAGGGGATAGGGGAAGGGGACTGGGGAACCGTAGATCAGCTCGCCGATCCGGTTGCAGTCGTCCATCGTCGCATTGCCCGGAGCGAGCGTGATCCAATCGAAGCCCGTAGGTTCGACCGACTTCGGCTCCCGGCCGATGACCTTGTCTCCACCCACCAGGACCAGGACCTTTTTGAACACCTGATTATCTGGGTTCGAGGGGTCGACGATGAAGTCCGGGTTGTAGATGTTGATGTCGGTCGCATAGTTGCCGAGCTTGACCGTCGGCTCTCCCTCTTTGTTGCCGTCCAACGACTGGCCGATGTTGTTCGGGTTCCAACCGCAGACGAACTTCACGGCATAGCTGAACTGGGGTTTGGCGAGGGCCGGCGCCGCCACCGTAAGGGCGATGATGAGGCCGAGCGCGAGTAGAGTCCAACGCTTCCGCATTTTTTCTCCTCGGGGCAAGGGTTCGGATCGCGCAGAGCGGCGTGCCCCGCACAACGTTCGATCTCGAAGGTCGATTTCGGACGTTGCGCAGGGCTCCGGGACGGGAGCCGTTTCCTGCGGATCGCAGCTTGCCTACACGATTAGATGGTGCGGCAGGGCGAAGAATCGAGACAACTCGAATAACGAAACTTAAGTTAACAGGGGAAGCGGAATCCGCTCTGTAAACCTTGATTTACAACCGGGCGCCTTGGTGTGGCCGCCCAGTTACATTCGTATTTCGAGGGTGCCGATTATTTGCCCAGCCGGTCGCGCAGGAATTCGAGGGTGCGTGGCCAGGCGGCCTTCGCGGCTTTGAGGTTCGCGCCGTCGCGATCGTCTTGGGCGCGCAGAAAGCCGTGGCCCGCGCCGTCGAAGACGTGGGGCTCGAAGCTAAGCCCGAGCTTTTTCGTCTCGGCTTGCGTTGCGGGAATCGTCGAAGAGATCCGCGCGTCGTCGCCGCCGTAGAAACCGACCACGGGGGCTTTGATCTTCGCCAGATCGGCGGGCTCGGGCGAGACGCCGTAATAGATCACCGCTCCGCTCAAGGTCGGCTCGGAGGTCGCATAGGCGAAGCTCTTGCCACCGCCCCAGCAGAATCCGATCGTGGCGATTTTGCCGTTCCCCGAAGGAATCTTCTTCGCAAAGTCTCGGACGGCGTTCAGTCGCGCGGTCGTCACCTCGGGGGTCAGGCCCCGGACGAGGGCCAC
>JBDTZG010000139.1:0-2723 GCA_040005235.1 Acidobacteriota bacterium
GCGGCTTCGGCGGCAAAGAGGATTTTCCCAGCGCTCTCGCCATCCATGCCGCCCTACTCGCCCGCGCCGCGGGGCGGCCGGTGAAGATGATCTACGACCGGCACGAGGACATCGTCGGCACCTCGAAGCGGCATCCGGCGATCGTCCGCTCGCGCACCGGGGTGGATCGCGACGGGCATCTGCTCGCACTCGACATCGAGATCGTGATGGATGGCGGCGCCTACACCACCCTTTCGCCGGTGGTCCTGTCGCGTGCTCTCCTCCATTCGTTCGGCCCCTACCGGTGCGGCGCGGTGAGAGTCCGCGGCAAGGTCGTGCGTACCCACACCACCCCGAACAGCGCGTTTCGCGGCTTCGGCGCCCCGCAGGTGGAGTTGGCGATGGAGCGGCAGATGGACCGGATCGGCCGCGCTCTCGGGCTCGACCCGTACGAGATCCGCGACAAGAACGTGGTCGAGCCGGGCGACCGGCTGCCGACCGGGCAGGTGCTCGATGCTTCGACCTCCGCCCGCCTGTGCCTCGAAGAGGCCGAGCGGCGGACGGGATTCCGCGCCCGCTGGCGCGAGATCGAAGCGGCGCGGGCACGGGGTGCCTCGAACGACGACGGCGCGCCGCTGCCGGGAATCGGCCTTGCGCTCTTCTTCCACGGCGCCGGGTTCACCGGCAACGGCGAGCGGCGGATGAAATCTCCGGTGACCGCACGGCTCCTCCCCGACGGCCGAATCGAGATCGCGACCGCGATGACCGACATGGGCCAGGGGTGCGCGGTGGTCTTTCCCCAGATGGCCGCAGCGGCGGCCGGGGTGGGACTCGAAGATCTGTCGTTTGCCGAACCCGACACGGGAGACGTGCCGGACTCCGGCCCTACCGTCGCCTCGCGGACGACGATGATCGTCGGCGGCGTGATCGTCCGGGCGGTGAGCGAGATCCGCGACCGGGTGCGCGCGGCGGCTCAAGGGGAAGAGAGTTTTCGAGAGACCGCGCGGCGAATGCGCGCTGACGGACCGATCGAGGTGACCGTCTATCACGAGCCGCCGGAGTGGCAGACGTTTGACGAGTCGACTTACCGCGGCGCCGCCTATCCGACTTACGCCTGGGGGGCCGACGTGGCCGAGGTGGAGATCGATCCCGACACCCTGGCGGTCCGGCCGGTCAAGGTCACCGCGGTCTGCGAGATCGGGCGCGCGATCCACCCCACTTTATGCGCCGGCCAGATCCAAGGGGGCACGCTTCAGGCGGTCGGCTGGGCTCTGCTCGAAGAGATCACGATGAAAGACGGCCGCTACTTGAACGATCGCCTAGCGACTTACATCATTCCGACCATTGAGGACAGTCCGCAGATCGACGTTCACCTGCTCGAAAGCGGTTGGGAGGGAGGACCGTTCGGCGCCAAGGGCGTCGGCGAGCTGCCCATGGACGGGGGCGCACCGGCGGTCCTTCAAGCGATCGAGAACGCGACCGGGATCGTTCCCACGGCTGTGCCCGCGACGCCCGAGCGGATCTTGGAATGGTCGCGGGCGGAGGGACGATCGATATGAGCACCGCTTTCGCGACCTCTCTTGAGGTCAACGGACGCGTGGTGAACGTCTCCGGCCGGCCGATGGACCGGCTGCTCGACGTGCTGCGTGAGCCGCTGGGATTGACCGGCACGAAAGAGGGGTGCGGCGAGGGCGAGTGCGGTGCCTGCACGGTGCTGCTTGACGGCGTGCCCGTCCTCTCCTGCCTGGTGCCGCTCGCCCAATGCGCCGGCCGCAAAGTCGAGACGGTGGAGTCGATCACCGCCGACGGGAAGGCGAAAGAGCTGCTGGACCGGCTGGTCGCCGCGGGCGGCGTGCAGTGCGGCGCCTGCACGCCGGGAATCTTGGTCTCCGCCTGGGCGCTTCTTCAGGAGAATCCCAGCCCAAGCCGTGACGAGGTGAAAAAGGCGCTCGCCGGGAACCTCTGCCGCTGCACGGGGTATGAGGGAATCCTGCGCGCTCTGGTTCCGGAGCCACCCGCTTGAGCGCGTTGATTCCTCAAAGGGCCCCCACAACGCTCGACGAAGCGCTCCGGGTGCTTGCGGACGATCCGACGATCGTGCTGGCCGCCGGCTGCACCGACCTGATGGTCCGTTCCGCCGAAGCGCTGCACGAGATGGACCGCGTGATCGACCTGCTGGCGATCCCGGAGCTTGCCGGCATCCGCGAGATCGATTCCGGATCGGGGTTGGAGATTGGCGCCACGACGACTTTCTCCGAGATTCGCCGCTCGCCCGCGATCCGTTCCGCCTTCCCGGCTCTCGCCGAAGCCGCCGGATGGATCGGCGGATTGCAGATCCAGAACCGCGCGACGCTCGGCGGCAACCTCGCGAACGCGAGCCCGGCAGGCGATTCGTTGCCGGTGCTCTTGGCGCTCGACGCCTCGGTGGTGATCGCAAGCGCTACGGGCAAGCGGGAGATCCCCTACTCCACGTTCCACACCGGCTACCGGAAGACCGCGTTGCAGCCGGGCGAGATCCTCGCGGCCGTGCGCTTGCCCCTTCCCGCCCCCGGCACGGTCCAGGCGTTCCGAAAGGTGGGCACCCGCGAGGCGCAAGCGATCAGCAAAGTCGTGGTGGCGATGGTCGGCCGGGTCGAAGACGGCCGGGTCGCCGACCTGCGCCTCGCGGCCGGCAGTGTCGCCGCCACCCCCATCCGCCTCCGCTCGGCCGAAGAGGCGGTCCGCCGCATGCCTCCAGGACCCGA
>JBDTZG010000062.1:0-29050 GCA_040005235.1 Acidobacteriota bacterium
TTGGCGCTCGGCGGCGAATGGGTTTCGTCGCGCATCAACCGCGCCTCGGGCGGCGCGGAGTACCTGGAAATCTACGCCCCGGTCCGGCCGCCGGGTGGCTTGGGGGGCGCGCCGCGGTTGTTTCTTTCCGCGCCTCTCCTCGCGCAGCAGGAGGAGGCAGCCGTCGAGGTGGACCGGCTGCGCCGCCGGGCGTTGCTGGTCACCGCGGCGCTGATCGCCTTGATGATCGCGGTGGGCTCCCGCCTGGCGCGCAGTTTCACCCATCCGATCCGCGAGCTGGTGGCCGGCACCGCGCGCATCGCGGCCGGCGCGCCGACGCTCGGCTACGCTCCGGCCGAGCTGGAGCTGGCGGCGTTGGGCCGGGCGATCGACGACATGGCCCGACGGATCGCCGAAGCGCGCGAGGGGCTGCTGCGCGAAAAGCAGGTGGTCGAGCGGATGATCGAGAACATCACCTCGGGCGTGGTCTCGCTCGATTCCTCCGGCCGCGTGCTGCTTCACAACCGGGTGGCGGCCGATCTGCTCGGCGTGGCGGTGGGGGAGCGGCTCGATCGCACACTCCGCGCCGCGCGGCTCGCCCCGGTGCGTGCCTTCCTGCGCGAAACCCGCGCGGGAGAGGCGGCACGGCGCACGATCCGGCTGGCGCCTCCGGTGGCTCCGGAGGAGAAAGCGGTGTCCGCCCTACTCGGCGAGTCTTCGGTTGACCACCCGGTTGGCCACGCGACTGACCACCCGGTTGGCGACGCGGGAGGCGAGCGCGAATGGACCATTCTGCGCGTGCCGGTGCCCGGCGCGGGCGAGCCCTCCGAGCTGCTGGTGGTCGAAGACGCCACGGAAGAGCTGCGGGCCCAACGCCTGCTCGCTTGGGCCGAGATGGCGCGGATCATCGCCCACGAGATCAAGAATCCGTTGACCCCGATCCGGCTTTCGACCGAGCACCTGCGCGAGGTGTGGAAGCGCGACCGCGAGCACTTCGAGCCGGTCTTCGAGCGCTGCACCACGAACATCCTGGCCCAGGTGGACGAGCTGCGGCAGATCGCGCTCGAATTCTCGACCTACAGCTCGATTCCGCGTATCGACCCGGCCCCGGCCGACCTGGTCGCCGCGATGGGCGAGCTGATCGAGGGCTATCGCGCGGCGCCGCCGCCCGGAGTCGAGGTGGTGTTCGAGCCGCGGGTCGAGACCCTGCCGGTGCGCGTGGATTCGCGCCTGCTGGGCCGCGCGGTCCGCAATCTGCTCGAAAACGCGATCCGCGCCTCGGCGGGCGGCGGGCGGGTGACGCTGCGCCTCGAGGCCGAAGGCTCGCGCGCCCGGATCGCCGTGCTCGACGAAGGTCCGGGGGTGGCGCCCGAGCTGCTGCCGCGGATCTTCGATCCCTACTTTTCGACCCACGACACCGGCACCGGCTTAGGTTTGCCGATCGCCCGCCGGATCGCCGAGGAGCACGGCGGCGAGATCGCGGCCCGGAACCGCACCGAGGAGCCGGGAGCGCGGCGCGGCCTCGAGGTGGCGATCACCCTGCCGGCGGAGGCGGGGTAGGCGCGAGCGCCGGGCTTGCCGGTGCACAATGGGCCATGAGAATCGAGCAACCACGGTTTCGGATCGCCGTACGCCGGCCGCTCTGGCTCGCGCTTTCGCTGCTCCTCGTCGGAGCCCTGAGGTCGCCGGCGGAGGAGCCGGCAAGCCCGCGCCTCGGGGCGTTGCGGAAGGCGATCGGCGCAGGAGAATCCGGAGGCCTGGAGCAATTCTGGCGGAAAGTCGCCGAGGAAGGCACGCCGCTCGTCGAACCGATCGAAGGATCGAAAGAGGAGGTGCTCGTCACCTATCTCTGGCGCGGCGGCGACGAGACGAAAAACGTCCTGGTCGTGATTACGCCGAACGACCTCGCGACGGCAGAGGGCATCGCCTGGGCGCGGCTCGCGCGTCTACCGGCGACCGACCTCTGGTACTTCTCGCGCCGGATGCGGAGCGACGCGCGCTTCGCCTATTCGCTCTCGGTAAACGATTCGCTGGCTCCGCTCGCGCAGGCGACCCCCGCCGAGGAGGAGGCGCGCTGGAACGCGCTGATCGCCGATCCGAAGAATCCGCGCTCCGCTCTCGATCCCCAGGCTTCGCTCGCGGAGCTGCCGGGGGCTCCCCCCCAGCCTTGGATCGTGCCGCACCCGGAAAACCCCGCGGGCCGGCTGGAGGATCGGAATTTGAAGAGCGCGCTTCTCGGCAACGAGCGGCTCGTCCGGGTCTACACCCCTCCCGGCTACGACCCGAAATCGGCCCCTTACCCGCTCGCCGTGATTCTGGACGGCCGGACCTACACGGCGGAGATTCCCACGCAGACGATTCTCGACAACCTGCTCGCGGCGGGGAAGATCCCGCCGCTCGTCGCGGTCTTCGTCTCGAATCCGAGCGCGGAATCCCGTTTAGGGGAATTCACCTGCAACCCGAAGTTCGCCGAATTCCTGAGCCAAGAGCTGATCCCCTGGGTGCGGAAGGATTGGCACGTCACGACCGATCCGGCGCGGACGGCGATCGCCGGTTCGAGCCTCGGCGGCCTCGCGGCGGCCTGCGCGGCGGTCTCTTCCCCGCAGATCTTCGGCAACGTCCTCTCGATCTCGGGCGCGTTCTATTGGCAGATCGCGGGCGACGCCGAACCCGAAGGGGTCGCCCACCGAATGGCCTTCGGACCGAAGCTGCCTCTCCGCTTCTACCTCGAAGCCGGGCTGATGGAAGACCGGCAGCGCCCGGGAAACCCCAGCCTACTCACCGCCAACCGCCACCTGCGCGACGTGCTCCAGGCCAAGGGCTACACGGTCGACTACCAGGAATTCAACGGCGGCCACTCGGTCCTGAATTGGCGCGGCTCGATTGCCGACGAGCTTCAAGCGCTGTTTTCCCGCACCTCTCGACGTGATCGAGCCGCGCCGTAAAACGTCGCCTTGGTGCGGCAGGAGATCAGCACCGCGCGGGCCGCGTTTGCAAACCCTCGACCTGGCGGATCGCTGCGGCGAGGTGTTTGTCGGTGACGCGCTGTTGGACGGCGGCCTGCTTCAGAAGGAAGATGGCCTGAAGCGCTTCGCGCTCGATGCCGAGCTCGCCGAAGGTCCGGACGAGGTGCCCTGAGGCGTCGGCGATCTCGGCGTACAGCCCCTGGTAGAGCCAGATGCCGCACAGGTCGAGCACCACGAGCGCCTGGTGGTAGGGGAGGCCCATGGCGCCGAACTCGCCTGCGAGCCGCCACAGCTCCGCCGCAGCCGGCACGACGCAGCCGACCCCTGCTACGCACTTCGCCTCCATCCAACGCAGCTTGCGGATCTCGATCGGCGAGGCGTGAGGCTCCAGGCAACGGCGGAGGTCGGGGAGGAGCTGCCCGGCTTCGGCGTAGAGGCCAGCGCGGACCAGCGCGTCAACGGCATTCTTGAAGGCAAACCCTGCAACCTCATTTTGCTTAGCGATGATGAGGTTGTCGTGTGCGACCACATATGCCGTAGCCGCCCGAGTATAGGCCCCTTGAAAATACGCGACGTTGCCGATCTGCATCAAAGTTCTTCCAAGGGCTTCATAATCACCGGTTGCGCGATGAAAGGTCTCCAGCTGGGCCAGCAAAATCTCCGCCTGCCCGAGTTGTCGCCCGTCCATGAAGGCCGAGGCTTCGAGGCTCGCGATCTCGACGAGCAGCGGCAGTCCTTCCGAACCCTTTCCCGCCTCCTGCCGCGCCGCCTCCAGCTCGGCAATTGCCGCCTGCGTCGAGCCCGCGAGCCGCCAGGCGTTCGCCCGCTCGGCCCGGGAGCGGGCCGCGAGATCCCATAGCAGGGTCTCGTTCGGCTCCCGCTCGGCAAGTGCCAGCGCGGCGTCTAGCGCCTCGGTGGCGAATTGTGTGTAGTCCGCCAAGCTGCCGCCGCGCATCGAACGGGCCACCCGAACCAGCCGGTCGACCCATGCGAGCTTGACCCAGAGCGAATCCTCCAGATCCGGCGGGTGCGTCGCCGCGCCCGACTCCGGAGCGTTCGCGGCACTGGGCAGGCCGACCAGCGCGCCCCAGGAGCCGACCTGCTCGCGCAGCCGGGCGAACGCCTGGTCGATCGGCGCGTCGTAATCGTCCTTGGAGGGGATAGGCGCGAATGCCAGAGCGTGTCCCGCGAGCACCGGCCGGCAGAGGGCGGCGCACTCGGCGCAACCGGCGAGCAGGTGACGGAAGACGCGGAGACGAATCGGGGAGTGGAGCGTGCCGGCGAAGAAGGCTTCGATTTCCGCCTCGGCGGGGTGAACGGCCACGAAAACGGCGTCGGTCGGCTGCGGCTTCGCCATGGTACGGAGCACCCTCCCTATTCACCAGCAATCGATCACGAACCAGGATACGTCCTTGAGGAACCGATTGTCGCATGGTTGCGCAACCGGCGGGAAGGTACTGACGCAGTTTTCTCTCCGCCCGGGCGGGCGTCGTGACCGGAAGGACGTTCTCGAAATGCCGACGCGCTAATTCCCCGCCGGGGCGCCGGTCGGTGCGGGCTTGGGCTCTCGCGGCGGAATCGGCGTTCCGTTGACCGAAGCCTCAGGTACTTCCCGCCAATCAGCGTCTTGGAGGGCTTCCTCGGGAACTTCCCAGATGCCGTCTTTCGCCAAACGGGGCGCAAGGATTAGTGAATGCGCGCCTGCCGCAAGCGTAATGCGGCCGGGGGCAAGAGTCACCCCGGCAAGCAACACCCGGTCATAGGCCGGGTAGGAAGGATCGAACCGATCGAGCGCCAAGCCGTCGTTCGTTTCACAGATCAGATAGACCAAGCCGTCTCGTCCCACGGTCATGGCGCGGTACAGCGGCCTTGCAACGACCGGGCTGACCTTTTTGCGGTCGAAAGTGAAGCCAACCGCCGCGCTACTCTTCTCCAAGTGGGCGTAGTCCTCTTCCGACCGCTCGGCCCAGACCACTTCACCTTTACCCACACGCAGCTCGTCTTTTAGCAGACCCGAGGCGGTGAACCTCCGGAGGCGGTAAGCGTTTCGGTCGGCCACCCAGAGCTGGCCGTTGGGCGCCAAGGCGATCAGGGTTCCGAATTGCCCTCGAAGCGACTCCATCGGGCTCGCTCCGGTGGTTTCCCGCTCATCGGGCACGGCGCCGTCGACCAGAGTCTCCCAGCGCTTGCCATCCCACTTCTTGATCAGGGGCGGTGCCGCGAGCTGCGGTGCTTCCCCAGTCACTAGGTCGAGTTCGCCGGGAAGAACGCCCACCACCGGCCCATCGTCCGCAGCCAATGAGGAAACCAGCCACTTGCTTTCCAACCGCAACTCACTCTGACCCCCGCGAAACACTTCAAGCCGGTTCGGAGTCCGGTAAGTCACCCAGACGTCGCCAGCGGGAGAAAGCGACGCGGTATCGACCGAACCGCCCTTTTCGTCCTGGGCCTCCGCCCCTTCGAGCTGTCCGCGGGGGACCAACCGGCCCGCGGAGGTCAGGGCGAAAAGATCCAAGGTGTCGCCGCGGAGAAGGTAGGCACGGCCCTGTTTGTCGGCCTGGATGAACTGAATGCCCGGCCAAGCCGTAGCCGGGTTGTCGGGAAGTGCGAGCGCGCGGAGCTGGGCAAAGCCTTCCGCCCCCTTCCTCTCGGCATTCTTCTCAACGGCCTTGGGTGCCCTTGAAGCCTGCACGGCACCCAGCGCGAGGGGAAGCGCGAGAGCTAGTAGAAGTGCGATCCGGCGCGCCGCAATCACCATCAGATCGCCCTTTCCCAACACTCGTCGGAGCAATATTCGGAGAGGATCTCGCCAGTCACCGTGTCTTCACAGTATACGCAGGTGTAATGACAGCAGACCCAGAGACCGCACCGCGAGTAGCTGTACGACGAGCACCGAATCCCTGCTGAAGCAGGCTCCGCAAACCCGACCAGTACGCCGAGCACCAAAGCGACTCCCAAAATCATACGTTTCACGGCTAAGCCCTCCTCTAGCAAAAGTAGCATACGGCAAAACACCGTACTACATGACACCGTGCGTGCCAGACGTGAAACGTGACAAGAAAGGGCGGAGACCAGCCTCCGCCCCTACGGGAACGGATACCGCTGCCGGGGCGACGTCTTTTGCCCGTCGTCAGTGGGTTTCGCCGTCACCGCCGCCGGCCGGCAGGCCGTTTGCGAGCGGTTCGGGCCGTCCGTTGGGATCGGTCACGCTTCCTTGCTCCGCCGACAGGAATCCGATCCCGCCGGGGGCGTAGGCGGCGGGGGGCGGAGCGGGCTTGCCGTTGGGGTCGATCGCCATCCCTTGCTCGCCGAACAGATGGTCGATCCCGCGGCCGGCCCAGGCGGCGGCACGGTCGGCGAAGCGGGCGAACAGGTCCCAGGGTGAAAACGGTGCGGCGGCGGCGGGGGCCGGGGGTGCCAAAAGCGACAACGCGAGCAGCGCCAGGGCGGCAGGCGGCACGGGGCTCCGGCGGCGGGGCGGGGTGGGCGTGGGCATGGAATGCCCTCCTATAGAGACGCCCGCGGAGCGTCGAAAAGGAACCGGAATGGCCCCCGCGCCCGCGGGGGCAACGCGTTCGCCGCGTTGCGGAGAGCCCAAGCATCGCAGAGCGAGACGCGAAAATCTCGCCCGTAAGGGGCGCTTTGCAGGGCCAAATCGGCGGCGAGGTTGCCGATTTCGACAATATAGGAGTTATTTCCGGTATTTCAACGGATAAATTTAGTTGGATGAAGTCGCCGGCAGATTTACACCGGTCTGAGTGTCCTCATGTACGTCTCACTTATCTAGAACTGAGTCACACAGATTCAATCTGACAATCTCTCTTGACAGGTCGGGCTTCGTGGATCTAACCTCCCGTCCGATGAAACAACTTCAAGCTGTTTGTGGGTACCTGGATATGACTCTCGGTGACTTCTTTTCATTGACGGGGAACTTACGCGTCGTCAACCGGTCGGCGTCGGCGTTCTTCGATTCAACGGCATCCGGTGCGCCGGAATGCGAACTCGCATTCGCCGAGATTTCTTTTCCGGAGGTTCTGTCATGACCATCCCCGCCTGCCTGCCGCTCCTCTACTCCCGCTCCGTTCCCGACGCTCGCAGGGCGGCCGAAACGGCCCGCGAATGGGGGAAACGATTGGGCGGCTTCCAACCCGCTCCTCCCGATCCTGAATGGCCGAACGCCGAGTGGGACCGGCTTGCCGCCGCCTTTTTCGACATGATGCGCAATCCCGAGGACTTCGATTCCTACCGCTCCGCCTTCGTGGCCTTTGCGGGTCTCGCAGGCACTCGGCTCGCACTCGCTCTGCTCGGTTTTGCCGAAGAGTCCGCCGAGGATGTGTTCAACCTCGTCAGGGCCTCGCTATACCGAATCCAGCACGCCAACCCCTCGCACAACGTATTGCCGCCCGGCGTCCAGGCCGAGAGCTGGGCTCTCTTGGGCGACGCGTACCGCCGAGTGGGAAAACCCATTCACGCCGAAGTGGCGTTCCAACGAGCTTTCACCAGCATCGACGAGAGCACCGACGCATTCACTTTCGCCCGGGTCGAAGACTTGTACGCCCGGATGGAAAGAGACCGAGGTGCTTTGGCCGAGGCGGTTGAAGGATGGCTCAGCGCGCTCGAAGCGTACAAAGCAGCGGGGGCGGAGGCGGCCGTTCTCGATACCGCCGTGCGTCTCGCTTCGGTGCTCTGCGAAGCCGGCGAGCCGCTGATGGCCGAGGACCTCTGTCAGGGGATTCTCGGTTCCCGGCCCGGGCCGATGCTCGGCTCCTGCCTGGTGCGCGAGGCGGCCCAGCTTTCGGCGCGCGGCCGGGACGCCGTGGTCGGTCAAATTGAGCGGATCGCGGAAGCTGGCCTGATGGGGCACGTGTCGGTCTTGGAAAGACGTGACCTCGCCGGTCTGCGTTTCGACCGGCTGGCCGAACGGATTGCGGATTTAAGTCCTGGATCTCCTGCCCGCAACGTCGCGTCGGATACCGGGAAGGCCTACTCCCAGTGGTGCCGGGCGCAGCTGCTTTTCGATAGGCCCGTAGCCCGGGGCCTCTTTGCGCTCACTCGCATTCGACTGGCCGAAGACGAGAATTTCACCCCCGACCTCTCCGCCACGCTCGCCTATTTCGTCGTCCCGCCCGAGCCTCCGACCCGGCAGGGCGAGCCCACCCCGAAAATCCACTGACCGTTCGACCCCAACGCACAAGGAGAACGCCATGACCGAACCGCTCACCTCTTCGACGGAAGCCCCTTCAAAATCGGCGCCGCAGATCTCCGAGGCCCTGGGCCTCCATCGCCTCAAGGCCGAGCGGATTCAGCTCGCCTTGCTTGAGCTTCCCGGCTGGGTTTTGGGGGCGGAAGCAGAGTCCATCACCCGCTTCTACGCACTGCCGACGGAAGAGGCGGCGGTCATCCTGTTGTGCCTGATCGCCGAGCTTTCCCGCGCTCAGGGGCACGAGGCGAAGCTACTGATCTTCGGGCGGCACCTGACCGTCACCCTTTCGAGCCCCGAGAGCCGCGGCGTCACCGAGGCCGATCTCGACTTGGCGCGGCAGATCTCGTTTGCGGCGTAAGTCGAATGAATCTCGTGGTTAGCGAACCACCCGACGACGCGGGCCGCACTGCCGGCGGCGATCTTCGTTCGTCCGGCGGCCATCGCCGAGGGGTTGGCGACCGTCGCCGGCCTAATGGCGGCCGTCGCCATGGTGTCGTCGGCCATCGCCGACTGAATGTCGATCACCGCCATGGAGTTGTCGGCCATCGCCGCCCAATTGTCGATTATCGACATTGGGTTGTCGGCGGTCGCCGACCGATTGTCGATCATCGCCATTGGGTTGTCGGTCATCGCCAACCGATTCGCCGTCATCGCCATTCGGTGGTTTGCGATCGCCGTAGCCTCGGCGATCGTCGCCTGAAGATCGGTGTCCTTCGCCGAACCGTCTCGCCGGATCGCCGCGAGGCCGCGCTTCCATCAAGAGCGTCAGATGCATCTCACCCGGTGCCGGCAAGCCGCCGTCACCTTTCAGTACGTCGCAGAAAGGAGTCGCGATGAACGCTTCGGAATCCCTGGCCGAACGCATACGTGATTGGGAGAAGTTGGTGAATTCGGTCGGGACGTTGCTCGCGGAAGTACCCCTTTTCGCCGAGCCGCACGCGCAGTTTGCCGAGTTGGTCGAGGACGTCAAGGCGCATGCCGATCGCGAGCAGGTACTTCGCGGTCAGGCTGCTATGTCGGTCTCTCGGCGCAAGACGCTGGAAGTGGCGACCCGTGCCGCCAGAGCCAGGCTGGTGGCTTCGATGCGCGGTCATTTCGGGACCCAACACGAAAGGCTGCTGGAATTCGACATCGCGATCGGTAAACCCGGTCGTCGCGCCAAGGCCGCTCAGGCCGCGCAAGTCCTGGCGCCGACGGGGCCGACGCCGGATCAGCCGGTGGCGGCTCCCGCCAGAGCGTGAGGTTGAAGTGAAGTCCCCGGGGGAGAGGGCGGTTCCTTTCCCCCGGGTGTTTGCCGAACGCAAAGTTCATTGCATTGAACCTGTGCATCTCTAGGAGAATGGGAAATGTCCAGCTCGAACGAGGCCCGGCGTAGTGCCGCGCGGGCGAATGCATTCCGAGACGGTTTCCTCGACCGATTGTTGGCTCGGGACGACGACGAAGACCCCGGCGATGAGGATCCCGAGCGGGCCGGCGACTGGCAGGTTCACGAGATCGAAGGGCGCTATGTCCTGCTGCGCGACTGGGAGCGCCCGGGACTCGATGCCGAGGCCTGCTGGTTCCACGCGCCGGCACACGCGCACCTCGCGGTCGCCGCTCTCGCTGCGGCGGCCCGCGGCGCGACGTTCTCCTTCGGGCCGGAAACGACCGCAGGGACGTTTCCCATCCAGCGGTCCGACGGGGGAGCGCTCACGGTCATTGGAGAAAGCCGGTGGTTCGATTCGGATTTCCTCGAATCGCTGCACGCGCTGGAGATGTCGCGCCGGAGTCCGCGGGCGTTGGCCTACCTTCTCCAGGCGGCCAGCGGGCCGACGATCGAGACGGCGGGCCGAATCCTAGAACGCCGGATCGGTCGAGATTTGGAGAGTCCGAAACGACCGCCCGCTGTCGCGGTAGACTCTGACGTCGCGCCAGACAGCGAAGAGCCATGACCCGGAGGTAAGGTACTGCGATGAGACGACCCGACGAAGAGATCCGCGCGCGCCAACAGCTGGCCATGGTGGTACGCATGAGCGGCATCACGCACAAAGACATCGATTCCGCGCTCGACTGGTGCCGCGGAACGACCAGCCAGCTGCTCAAAGGGCGTACCGAGCTGAAGATGCGCCACATCCTCGACATCCTGGACGTGTGCAAGGTCCCGTCGTTCCACTACTTCATGACCGTCTTTCGCCCGGCGAGCGCGGCCATTCCGAAATCCAATCTGCGCTGGCCGGAGGTCGGGGAGGTGCCGTTCGCGAACATGGTGGCCGAGCTCGCCGGCTTCGGCTTTCCACCGCCCGAGCAGCGGACGCTGCCGCCGCCGGAGCCCGACGGGGCGGCGCGTCTGCAGCAGCTGTTTCACGAGTTGGCCGACCGCCTGCCGCAGCTCGTGGCCTTGCAGAAGGAGCCGGCGCCGAGCGGGCCGCAGGCGCCCGCCGCTCCTCCTACCGCAAGCGCGGCGAAAGCGGAGCCGAAGCCGGCCGCAGGCGCGAATCGAAGCAAGAAGCCGGGCAAGGGCGGGCGGCCGACGAATAAGACCAAGAGCTGATGACGACAGTTTGAGCCGAGCAAGATTTCGATAGCGGGCCGCACCGGATCGCCATACCCTCGACGGATTAGCTGTAGTTGTCGGGAGGACGTTCGATGGCGGTCTTGGGATTGCGGTCTTTCGTGGGTCGCCTTGGCCTGGTGGCGGTCCTGTTGGCAGGCGTGTGTTTTGAGGGACGTGCGGCGGCGCAGACGGTTTCTTTTCCTGCCACAGCCGACACCTACTTGCGCCAAGGCTCGGCGAACCAGAACAACGGGCAGGACACCCTGCTGCACGTTCAGCAGAGCGGCCACAACCGCGTTCTCGTCGCGATGGATTCCGCGGCGATCGCGGCGGCGGTGGGCTCGGGCTCGCTCGCCTCGGCGACGTTGGAGCTTTATGTCAGCAACAGCAGCGGCTGGGGCACGGCGGGCCGGACGGTCGATCTCCATCGGATGACCACGACTTGGACCGAGAACGGCGCCACCTGGAATTGCGCGCTCGATTCGATTCCGACCAACAGCCAACCGAACTGCGCGACCCAGTGGGACGGCGGCAAGTTCGATGACGAGGCGAGCGATTCGGTCCTTCACGTCAATACGACGAGCGGCTTCGTCGAGTGGAACGTCACGGACGACGTGCGCGCATTCATCGGCGGCACGCCGAACTACGGTTGGCTCGCGAAGCTTTCGGACGAAACTCTGGGTGGCAACGTCGACTACGCATCGCGCCAGGCGGGTACTGCCGCACAAAGACCGCGGCTGGTTCTGGTGGTCGAGAGCCCCGCTTTCGATCAGGTGCCGCCTTCGATTTCAATCACCACGCCCGCACACCCGTTCGTGATCAACGACACGACCCCGGCGATCTCCGTCTCTTATGCCGACGGCGGCAGCGGCATTGCGACCGCGACGCTCGACGTGAAGGTGGACGGAACGGCGGCGGTCTGCACTGCGAGCGCCTCGTCGGCCACCTGCGAGCCGACGTCGCTCGCCGAAGGGACGCATGCGATCACGGCGACGGTGCGGGACGCGGCAGGCAATTCGGCCTCGGCGACCCGCGGCTTCACGCTGTTGATCGGCCCCGGCCTGCGCAGCGCCACGTTTTCCGCGACCGCCGACACGATGCTCAAGAAAAGCTCGGCGAATCAGAACTTCGGCGGCGACCTGACGCTCAGATTGCGGCAAAGCGGCAAGAACCGCTCGCTCGCGCGCTTCGACGCGGCGGAGATCGCTCAGACGATCGGCCAAGGAACGCTCCGTTCGGCGAGCCTGGAGCTACAGGTCGGCAACAGCAGCGGCTGGGGAAAGACCGGTCGCATGGTGGATGCGCATCGCCTGACCGCGGACTGGACGGAGGCTGAAGCGACCTGGAACTGTGGGATCGACACGATCCCGACCAACAGCCAGGCGAACTGCACCACCCAGTGGGCGGGCGGCACGTTCCAGGCGACCCCGACCTCGACCGTGGTGCATACCAACGGCCAGACCGGCACGGTAGCGTTCGAGGTGACGCCGGACGTGGCCGCGCTGGTGGCCGGGACCTCCCCCTACGGCTGGCTGATCAAGAAGAGCGACGAGACGAGGAGCGGCAAAGCCGACTACGCCGCGCGCGAGGCGGGCGCACCGAACGCGGCACGGCTGGTGGTGCTGTTCGAGGTGCCGGGCAGCGGCGACACGACGCCGCCCTTCCTCCACCTCGAGGCGCCGAGCACGGATCTCCTGTTCAACCAGCCGCGGCCGACGATCCGGCTGTCGTTCCTCGACACCGACTCCGGGATCGATCCTTCGAGCCTCAAGATCACGGTCGATGGCGTCGCGGTTACTGCCGGTTGCACCACGACCGAGAGCGGGGCCGTCTGTCTTCCTGCTGCCGACCTCTCGGCGGGGGATCACGCCCTGCGAGCCGAGGTGAAGGACCGGGCCGGGAATCTCACCCAAGCCGGGCTCGACCTCCAGATCGTGCTCGATTCACTCGCGCCGAACCTGGCGTTGATCGAAAACCCCGAGCGGTTCGAAGGAGAGCCGGGAACGCTCCTGATCCAACTCACCGACGCCGGTTCCGGGATCGATCCAGCGACGTTTTCGGCGACGCTTGCCGGCCAGCCGCTCTCCGACTGCTCGGTAGGCGAGGATCTCGCGATCTGCCAGGTCGCACCGCGCGCGGCAGGCCAGCTTCCCCTTGTGGCCGAGGTCCGCGACCTCGCGGGCAACGTCGGCCGGCTGGAGACGACGATCGAGATCCTCGCCGAGCGCGGCCTGCCCACGCTCGCGATTGTCGTGCCGCTTCCCGGGCCGCTCTTCGGCGCCCACCTGCCGGCGATCGAGCTGGCCTATTCCGACGCCGTTTCCGGCATCGATCCGGCGTCGCTCGATGTCTCGGTGGATGGCGCCTCGATCGCCGCGGAGTGTACCGTGCGCTCGGACGGAGCGAACTGCCCGTCGCGCGCTCTGGCGCCTGGCCCGCATACCGTGGCGGCGGAGATCTCCGACCACTCGGGCAACCGGCGACGGGCCGAGGTCGAAGTCGATCTATCGGTGGCGCTCGACGTCGCGATCACCTCGCCGGCGGGCGGCACGATCGTGCGCGAGCCGACCGTGCGGCTCGAAGGGACGGTCTCGCCCCTCGCGACCTCGGTGGAGGTGGCGGGGGTACCGGCGCAGTTGGGAGCAGGAACCTGGGTCGCGCCAGCGGTGCCCATCCGCGAAGGGGGCAACACCCTGACCGCCGTCGCGCGCTCAAGCGAGGGTGGCGTCGGCACCGCGACGGTCGCGGTGATCCGCGATTCCGAGGCGCCGCGCGTGGCGATCCTCACGCCGCACGACGGCTTCGTCACCAGCGCCTCGCAGATCGTGGTCTCGGGCGACCTCGTCGACTCGGTCTCAACCTCTTCCAAACAGCGCGCGCTCAGAGTTCGGGTCAACGAGCACGAAGCGGTGGTCGAACGGAAGAGCTTCGTGCTCACCGACCTTCTCCTGGTGCCGGGCGAGAACCGGATCGAAGTGACGGCGGAGGACGAAGCCGGCAACGTCGGCCGTTCCGCCATCACCGTCCGCTTCGTGCCGGACGCGGTGGCGCGGATCGAAGAGATCTCGGGCAACTTCCAAGAAGCGGAGATTAGCGACACGCTCGGCCAGCCGCTGGTGGTGCGGATCGTCGATTTCCTCGGCCGCCCGCTCGCCGGCAGGACGGTCGATTTCGCGGTCACCCGCGGCGATGGTTCGCTGCTCTCCTTCCCCGATGCGGCGCGCCACCTCTCGGGCGTCACCAACGAGGAAGGGCTTGCGGCGATGCGCTTCGCGCTCGGCACGAGAGCCGGGGCGGGTAATCAAGAGGTGACGGTCAGCTCGGTTGGCATTCCGGGTTCCGTCCTGTTCTGCGCTTCCGCCCGACCGAAGCCGGCCAAGCAGGTGCAACCGATCGCCGCGACCGACTTTCAGGGCGCGAAGACCGGCCCGGCGGGGCAAGCCTTGCCCAAGCCGCTGTTCGTCCAGGTGTTCGACGGCTTCGGCAATCCGGTGGCGGGCCAGGAGGTCATTTTCCGTTCGGTCGAAGGGGGAGGAACGTTTGCCGGCGCACTTGAGACGCGGGTCACGACCGACGACGAAGGCAAAGCGGGCGCGGTCTTCACCCTCGATCCCGACGAAGGGATCAACAACAACCGGGTGGAGGTGAACTTCGACGGTGCCACGGATCCGCCCGCGCGGTTCATCATCAGCGGCCTGATTCCCGGGCCGGCGGAGCTGACCGCGATGGCCGGAGTCGTGCTCGATCCGAGCGACGCTCCGGTGCCGGGCGCGCGCATTCACATCGGATCGAACGAGACGCGGACCGACGCCGAAGGTCGCTTCCGGTTGAACGGCGTGCCGGTGGGCACGGTCCACGTCGAGATCGACGGCTCGACGGTGACCCGTCCGGGGACCTGGCCGCCGCTCGGCTACGAGCTGGTGATGATCTCCGGCCGAGTGAACGAGCTGGGCAAGCCGATGCGCCTGCCGCAGATCGACGACGCGGGCAAGAAACACGTGGGCGGCGATCAGGACGTGACGATCCCGATCCACGGGGTGGCGGGCGCCATGATGACGGTGTTCGCCCATTCGGTAACCTTCCCCGACGGCAGCCACGAAGGCTACGTGGCGTTCACCCAAGTTCCCGCACAGAAGGTGCCGATGGTGGCGCCGCAGAACGCGGGCTTCATGCTGGCCTGGACGATCCAGCCGGCGGGGGTGCATTTCGATCCTCCGGCGCGGGTGTCGATCCCGAACTTCGGCGTGCCGGGCGGCGGCGGCAATCCGCCCGGATTGACCGGTGAGATCTTCTCGTTCGACCACGACCTGGGCGAGTTCGTGAGCGCCGGCACGGCATCGATCACGGAAGACGGCATGATGATGATGTCGAACCCGGGGATGGGAATTTCGAAGGCCGGCTGGGGTGGCTGCCCGCACCCGCCCGCGCCACCGGCCCAAGCGTGCGACGGCGGGAAGTGTACGGTCTGCCCGATCGGTGGAGGGCCGCCGGTCTCCAGATGTGCCACCTGCTCGGTCTGCTCGGGAGAGGGGTGCCTGCCGGAGACCCTGGAAGGCGAAGAGGCGGACGTGGAGGAAGACCCGCCGATGGATGAGCCGGCCGCAGGATTGGTGCGCGCGGCGGGAGGGCCGAAACGGGTGTCGCTCAACCGGCCGGCGACCTTTTTCGCCAAGAAGCGGGCGCCGGTGCCGAATTTCTGCACCCATCCGCATTACGTCTGGGACTTCGGCGATCACCAGACGGCGATGGGGAGATTCGTCACGCACGCCTACCAGAAACCGGGCCCCTTCACCGCCACGCTCACCCTTACCTGCCAGGGGTGCGACGTGGCAAGGGTGGAGAGAACGGTTGCCGTGCAGGTCGAGGGGACGATCGATTTCGAACCGGATCTCGCGATCGCGTCCAACCAGCTGCCGAGCCTCGAGTGCAACACCTTGCCTCCGCGAGTTGGCCCGCCGCGCAGCGCGAGCAACATTCCGATGATCCTCGGCGCCCAAAGTGGGGACGAGGCGTCGCTCGTCGTGCACCAGAAAGTCAGCCACAGGGAGGCGGCCGCCATCGCCTACGTCGGGATCCGGCCGATGGGTGGGGGCGAGATCGTCAAATCGGTCAAGGCGGCCGGCAGCAAGTTGCCGACCGAGATCCGTTTCAACAGCGGACCGGTCTTCGAAAAGGTTTACGAGGTGGTGGTGGGGTTCGACCAGGACGGTTCGGGCGACCTCGACGAGGACGAGGTCGAGAAAGCCTATCCCCAGGGCTTCCGCGTGATCGGCGGCGGCGAGTATCTCGAATCGTTCAACGATTTTCAAAACCAAAGGCGACTCTTCCCGATCGACGGCATCGGCTATGAGCTGACGGGTTTCTTCCTCAATGCCAGCGTTCCCGCCGGTTCCGGCCCTCCCGGCACGACGCAGGTGGACTTCTACAACAATGCCTTCGGGATCAGCCACCCCACGGGCGCGGATTGGCAGGCCAACTGCACCGCGAGCGTGCCGAACGTGGTGTACGCGCCGTCGAGCTCGTTCTCTTCCCGCTTCGGCATGACGAGCACGGTTTCGCGTAAGGCGGCGACGGATTTCCTGATTCGTCACCGCACCGAGATCGCCACTTTTCTAATCACCCATCCGGTAGCCGTCGAAAGCTACATCCAGCTCTCGGGGGCCGACCTGGGCGACGGCAGTTACCAGGCCGAGGTGAATTCGTCCGATTGGGACAAGTTCGTCACCGCCGAGCGCGACTTCTTCCTTGCTTTCGGCAAGGTAAGCGTGACGGGGCGCGTAAACTCGGTCACTCTCTACCGGAACTTCAGGGGGGATCTGGTGTTGAACGAGATGGATTTCGGCGGCGGCATCACCGACACCGTGGACTACAACGTCAAGGCGACGCTCCATGGGGTTCCGATCACCAAACCGGCGGCGGAGCTGCAGGCGGGCGCGCCGACCCTCGGCGCGTCCGGCGCGATCTTCCGCGACGCTTTGACGTTTGCGAACGTCAAGGTGATTCCGGCGCAGTTCGGCTTGATCTATCTGCCCGGCCTCTAGGTCCGCGACGACGATGCGAGCCGTACATCTTGTTTTCCTGGGCCGCCACGCCGGGCCCGTCGTGCTGTCCGCCTGGCTGGCCGGCGGCGTGGCGCTGGGCGCAGCGCTTTCGCCGGGTGCGCTTGAAGCGTCCTGGGCGGCTCTCGAAGCCGGTGCCTCAGGTTCGCTTCCGGCCTGGCCCTGCCTCGCGTCGTCGGTGCCAGGTTCTCCGAGCGACGCTCGGGCTTTTCTTCTACAAACGGAAGCCTGGTCCGATCGGCTCGCCTCTTTGCCGCTCGACGATCTGGTTTCGAGGTTGGATTCTTTGCTCGCAGTTCGCGACGCGGCTCTCGCCGCGCCCTGTTATGTGAACGAGCTGGTGGGCGACTCGCTGGTGCGGGTCTCTTATGTCGCGGTGGTCGAGCGCGGCATCGCCGATCGTGCGGCTTGGGGCAAGCTCGGGCCGATCGCCTCTCGGCTGCAAGCGATCGAGATCCCGCTCGCCGATCTGGAGGCGCTCTACGCCAAGGAGGGCGGAGCGAAGTTGCCGGCCTTGGAGCCCGAATGCGCGGCTCCGTCCGACTGCTACCCGAAACGTTTCGCGGCGCTGCTGCGCGGAGCGGCCGGCGACGCCGATACGTTCTGGGCCAACTTGACGCCCGAGAGCATGGGGGCCTACCGGCTTCTCGAACGCCCGAGCCTCGCGACCCTGCTGTTTCGCCTCGAAGGCACTAACCAGCGGCGCGCCACGAACCTTGCTCCCCTCGCCGGCTACGCGCGGAGCCTGCCGCCGGGCGTGGGCGCGTTGCCGCGTCCGGCAGCACCCGCTCTCGGCAGTTTCTACGACGAGGTGCGCTCGGGCGCCGTTTCGTTCGAACGAGGATTCGATTTTTCCCCCTCGGCACTGGTCCAGGCGCGCGCCACGGCGATGCGTTTCGTGCTTGCGGCGCCGCGCCCAGCGATCTATCAGTTCGAGCCGGCGCCGCTGGTTCTACGTGTGACCAACCCCGGCGGGCTGGTCGCGATCGTCCGGCCGACGACATCGCCTACGAGCCTCGGCGAGGGGTCTCCCTATCCGGTCGCCGTTCGCGTTCGCCGGCCCGGCGGCGGCGACGGCGAGGGCGTGCAGCTCGCGCCGCCGGACCGGTTCGACGAACGCGAGCGCCGCGGCCCGTGGCTGCTCGCGGTGCCACCCGGCGAGCTGGCGGTTTTGCTCGCGGTCTCGGCCGATCGGCAGCGCGCCGGAGAGCCGCTGTTCGCGACAACGGGCGTCTACCGGCTGTCGGCCGAGATTCGCCCGGTACCGGACGGCGAGTCGATGGCGCGGCTCCTGGCCGCTTGGAGCTTGCCGATAGAAGGCACGGTCGAGATCACGGTCCGGCCGCTAGAGCTCGACGATCGGTCGTGTTGGGACCGGATTGCGCCGGGGAGCCTGAAGTGGGTGCTTTACGATCCAGAGGGGACCTACATCGCGGCGACTCCCACTCCGGACCTCAAGGTCGCGCAGTCTTGGATAGAGAGCGTTCGGCCCGCCTGCGGCGCGAGTCTTTTTCGTTCGTACCTGGAGCTTGCCCACCTCGGCATCGCGCGCGAGCTGGCCGACCGGCGCGGCAATTGGTCTCCCACGCCGGCCGACCTCGCGCTGCTCGAAACGCTGTCGAACAGCCCGGCCTTCTCGTATCAGCGGGAAGCGGCGCTCCTCCTCGGCGAAGCGAGGTCTCACGTTGCTCGGCCCTGACGATCGCCAGCCGCGTAGAGCCCCGCGCGGGCCGGTGGGCGAACCGAGCAAGATTTCGATAGCTCCCCGGCGGGTCTTCGCTCTAGGCTCGACTCCTTATTTTTCGTTCTCGGGAGGGCGTTCGATGTCGGGTTCCAGATCACGCGTGGCCGTGGGTCTTCTCTCGCTCGCGGCGGCCCTCTTTGCGGGCGCCGTCGCAACGGCCCAGACGGTGGCCCTGCCGGCCAACTCCGACACCTATCTGCGCCAAAGCTCGGCGAACCAGAACAACGGGCAGGACACGCTGCTGCACGTCCAGCAGAGCGGCCACAACCGCGTTCTGGTGGCGATGGATTCAGCGGCGATCGCCGCGGCGGTCGGCACCGGCCACCTGGCCTCGGCGACGTTGGAGCTGTACGTCACCGACAGCGCCGGCTGGGGCACGGCGGGCCGGACCGTCGATCTCCACCGCATGGCCGCGACCTGGACGGAGAACGGCGCCACCTGGAACTGCGGCATCGACACGATCCCCACCAACAGCCAACCGAACTGCACGACCCAGTGGGACGGCGGCACGTTCGACGACGAGCCGAGCGACTCGGCCCTCCATCTCAATACGACCGGCGGCATCGTGCAGTGGAATGTCACCGACGACGTGCGGGCGTTCCTTTCCGGGACGCCGAACTACGGCTGGCTCGCGAAGCTCTCCGACGAGACGCTCGGCGGCAACGTCGACTACACCTCACGGCAGGGGAGCGCCACCGCGCAGCGGCCGCGACTGGTGTTGGTGGTCGAGAGCCCGGCGTTCGACCAGGTGCCTCCGTCGATCTCGATTTCGACCCCGGCGCACCCGTTCGTGATCAACGACACGACCCCCGCGATCTCGGTCTCCTATGCCGACGGCGGCAGCGGCATTTCGACCGCGACGCTCGACGTGCGGGTGGACGGCACGGCGTCGGTCTGCACGGCGGGCGCCTCCTCGGCGACCTGCGAGCCCGCGACGCTCGCGCAGGGCACGCACACGATCTCGGCTTCGATCCGCGACCAGGCGGGAAACGCCGCGACAACCGCCGCGCGCAGCTTCACCCTGTTGATCGGCCCGGGTCTACGTACCGCGACGTTTACCGCGACGGCCGACACGACGCTCAAAAAAAGCTCCGCGAACCAGGTGTTCGGCAGCGACCCGACGCTGCGGTTGCGCCAGAGCGGCAAGAACCGTTCGCTGATGCGCTTCGACGCGGCGGAGATCGCGCAGACGATCGGCCAGGGGACGCTCCGCTCGGCGAGCTTGGAGCTTTCGCTGGGCGTGAGCAGCGGCTGGGGCAAGACCGGTCGCACGGTGGACGCGCACCGCCTGACCGCGGATTGGACCGAGCCCGGGGCGACTTGGAATTGCGCCATCGACACGATCCCCACCAACGGCGCGCCGAACTGCACGACGCAATGGGCCGGCGGAACCTTCGCGGCGGCTCCCTCGGCGACCGTGCTTCACACGAACGGCCAGACCGGAACGGTCGCGTTCGACGTCACCGCCGACCTGCCCGCGGTGGTGGCGGGAAATCCTTCCTACGGCTGGCTGGTCAAGAAGAACGATGAGACGAAGAGCGGCAAGGCCGACTACGCGAGCCGCGAGGCCGGTGCCTCGGGTGCGCCGCGTTTGGTGGTGCTTTTTGAGGTGCCGGACGGCGGGGGAGACACGGCACCTCCGACGATCGCGATCACGGCGCCGACGGCTGCGGTGATCTACAACGATTCGACGCCGCAGATCCGGGTGGAGTATTCGGACGTGGGTTCGGGAGTGAATCTCGCGAGCCTACGGGTGGTGGTCGATGGCGTCGTTCTTTCGGGCTGCCAAGTCGGCGCCTCGGCTGCGAGCTGCGCCCCGTCGTCGCTGGCGCCGGGCGCGCATGTCGTCGAGGCCGAGATGACCGATCAGGCCGGAAACCGCGCCTCGGTCGGATTCAGCTTGGCGATCGCGCAGGATGACGATCCGCCCTCGATCGCCATCGTGGCGCCGGAAGGTACGCTGTACAACCCGTCGGCGATCGAGGTCGGGGTGACCTATTTCGACGAGTTGTCGGGAATCGATCCCGCCAGTCTCGCCGTATCGATTGACGGCGTGGTCCTGGCCGGCTGCGCTCGTACCGATTCGTCGGCGACCTGTCCGGCGGGAGCTCTCGCAGCCGGAGCCCATTCGATCCGCGCCGAAATCCGCGATCGAGTCGGAAATCCGGCGAGCGCCGTTCTCGAAGATTTCAAGATCGTCGTCGACGCGGAGGCGCCGATCGTGACGATCACCTCGCCGCCTTCGACCGGCAGCACCGCGGGCGCCGTGGCCGACTTCGAAGTCGCTTTCGAGGACGCCGGCTCCGGTGTCGCGATCGCCACGTTCCGCGCGACGCTGGACGGCGTTGCGTTGTCGACCTGCGCCACGTCGCTCGACGGGGCGACCTGCTCGCTCTCGGGCCTGGCGTCGGGCAGCCATTCGATCGCGGCGGAGATTTCGGATCAGGCCGGCAACCGCGGCAGCGCAAGCCGCTCCTTCTCCGTCGCGCAGGAGCGGGTCGCTCCCTTCCTGCGGATCGTCGCTCCGACTGGCGCTCCGATCGAGGGGATCCGGATTCCCGCGATCGAGCTCGCGTACGGCGACGCGCAAAGCGGCATCGATCCCGCATCGCTCCACGTCACTCTCGACGATCTGGACGTCACGTCGACCTGCCAGGCCGACCTGGTGGCGGCTCATTGCGGCGCGCAGCCGGTGGCGGCCGGCGTTCACACGATCGTCGCCGAGATCTCCGACACCTTGGGCAACCCGGCACGGGCTCTTCTCGACGTGAAAACCTCGTTGACCCTTGCGATAACGATCACCTCTCCGGCAGGCGGCACCATCGTGCGCGAGCCGACCGTGCGCCTGGAAGGGACGGTTTCACCCGGCGCAACCTCGGTCGAAGTGAGCGGAGTTCCGGCCGAGCTGGGTGCGGACTCTTGGGTGCTGCCGGCGATGCCGATCCGTGAGGGGGGCAATACGCTGACGGTCGTCGCGCGCTCAGGCTTGGGCGGCGTCGGCACTGCGACGGTTGCGGTGATCCGCGATTCCGAAGCGCCGCGGGTGGCGATCCTCACCCCGCACGACGGCTTCGTCACCAGCGCCTCGCAGATCGTGGTCTCGGGCGATCTGGTCGATTCGGTCTCGACTTCATCCCAGCAGCGCGCGCTCAAAGTTCGGGTCAACGATCACGATGCGGTGGTCGAGCGGAAGAGCTTCGTGCTCACCGACCTTCTTCTCCTTCCCGGCGAGAACCGGATCGAAGTGACGGCGGAGGACGAAGCGGGCAACGTCGGCCATTCAGCGATTTCGGTCCGCTTCGTGCCGGACGCGGTGGCGCGGATCGAAGAGATCTCGGGCAACTTCCAAGAGGCGGCGATCCGCGACACGCTGGAGCAACCCCTGGTGGTGCGGGTCGTCGATTTCCTCGGCCGTCCGCTCGCCGGGCGGACGGTCGATTTCGCGGTCACCCGCGGAGACGGTTCATTGCTCTCCTTCCCCGACGCGGCGCGCCATTTGTCGGCCACCACCAACGAGGAAGGTCTCGCCGCGATGCGCTTCGCGCTCGGCACGCGGGCGGGAGCGGGCAATCAAGAGGTGACGGTCGGCTCGGTCGGTATCCCCGGCTCGGTGTTGTTCTGCGCCTCGGCGCGGCCGAAACCGGCGAAACAGGTGCATCCGATCGCCGCGACCGATTTTCAGGGCGCGAAGATCGGCCCGGCGGGGCAGGCCTTGCCCAAGCCGCTGTTCGTCCAGGTGTTCGACGGCTTCGGCAACCCGGTGGCGGGCCAAGAGGTCGTGTTCCGTTCGGTCGAAGGCGGCGGAACGTTCGGCGGCGCGCCCGAGATGCGGATCACTACTGATGATGAAGGCAAGGCCGGTGCGGTGTTCACCCTCGGCCCCGACGAAGGAATCAACAACAATCGGGTGGAAGTGAACTTCGACGGCGCTACGGATCCGCCCGCGCGGTTCATCATCAGCGGTCTGGTTCCCGGACCGGCGGAGCTGACCGCGATGGCCGGCATCGTGCTCGATCCGAGCGACGCGCCGGTGCCGGGTGCGCGGATTCACATCGGCTCGAACGAGACGCGCACCGACGCCGAAGGGCGGTTCCGCTTGAACGGAGTGCCCGTGGGCACGGTTCACGTGGAGATTGACGGCTCGACGGTCACCCGTCCGGGCACCTGGCCGCCGCTCGGCTACGAGCTGGTGATGATCTCGGGCCGGGTGAACGAATTGGGTAAGCCGATGCGGTTGCCGCAGATCGACGACGCGGGCAAGAAGCGGGTGGGCGGCGACCAGGACGTGACGATCCCGATCCATGGCGTCGCGGGCGCGATGCTCACGGTGTTCGCCCATTCGGTGACTTTCCCCGACGGCAGTCATGAAGGGGACGTGGCGTTCACCCAGGTCCCCGCGCAGAAGGTGCCGATGGTGGCGCCGCAGAACGCGGGGTTCATGCTGGCCTGGACGATCCAGCCGGCAGGAGTGCATTTCGATCCACCGGCGCGGGTGTCGATCCCGAACTTCGGCGTGCCGGGCGGCGGCGGCAATCCGCCGGGTCTGACGGGAGAGATCTTCTCGTTCGACCACGACCTGGGCGAGTTCGTGAGCGCAGGAACGGCGTCGATCACGGAAGACGGCATGATGATGATGTCGAACCCGGGAATGGGGATCTCGAAGACCGGCTGGGGCGGCTGCCCGCATCCGCCCGCGCCGCCGGCCCAGGGGTGCGGGCCGGGGAGCTGCACGGTATGCCCCGCCGGTGGCGGGCCGCCGGTTTCGAACTGCGGCGCCTGCCAGGTCTGCACCGGCGAAGGTTGCCGCGACCGCAAGATCGACAAGGTGACGGCGGAGGGCGAGCCGATCGACCCGGATGCTCCGGGCGGCGGCTCGGTGCGCCAACCACAAGACGGCGACGGCGGCGATCAGGCCCAAGAGCCGGTGTACGTCGGCGAAGGGGAACCCCTGCGGCTGATGTCGGACCGGCTCCAAGGCGACTGCTCGGCCGGTCAGATCAAGGCGGCCTGGTCCTTCGGCGACGACTCCGAGAACAAGGACGGGCGAACCGTCGAGCATACCTACGAGGAAGAGGGCGAGCGCATGGCGGAAGTGCGCCTTGAGTGCATCTGCCCCGGCAGCTTGAGGGCGACCGCGGCGCCGGTGACCGATTCGATCGCGATTCAGATCGTCAAGGCGATGGATGGATTCTTCAAAATGGTCGAGATGGAGGAGAAGCTCACCTTAGTTGAAAAGGACGAGGACGGCGACGGCAAGAGGGAGCATTTCTTCCGAGTTCTCGGCGGTGCCCGGTTGCGCCTAGAGCTGAATCCCCCGAGCGGACTCGCTGGACAGATCACGGAGTACCGCTGGCGTTTGCCCACGGGACCGGACCCCGGCGTTTTCTTTGACGGCTATGGTCCAGACGCGAACGTCTTGGCCGGCGACAACCTCAAGGGCGCGAACCTTCGTTCGATCTATTGGGAGGCTCCAAAGTTGATCAATAAGGATCTCTCGGTGGAGGTCTTCATCAACGTGAAGAGCTTGGACGCGCCACTGCGTTTGAGGAGACGAATTAAGACCCGTGTCCTCACGGTGGGGATCGACGACGGTGACGACATCAAGATGCTCCAGTCGCAGCTCCGGCTCTTCGGTTTTACTGGTGGCAACACGCCTGGATACGCGGGTACGCCGATCATGGTGGACGGGACATTCAGTGCTCCATTGACCCGCGGTGTAATACGAATCCAGGATGCTGACAACCTTCCAATGAGCGGACAAGTGAGGGATTTGACCCTCGAGCACCTCGCGAGGCACTGGGCGGATTTCTATCGTGCGTACATGGCATATCCAAACGATCCTACGATCGACAAATTTCATGGAGATTTCGAGGCGTGGGTCAAAGTTGCCGAAGGCGACCTCAAACACACCTATTCAGACGCTGCAAACCAAGCTGTACGTCCAGGCAGCGATAACGAAGCGGCGCGTCGCGATTTGATCCGCGCTTGGGCGCGCGAGGAATCCGATCAAGGACAGTGGGGTTTCCATGGCCGCAACTTCCGGATTACCCAGGGCAGCGCCGACGAGTACGCGAGCATCGGTTTCGATCAGATCCTCAACAAGCACAAATACGGCGCGGCCAGCATCGCGACGATCAAAGCCTTGAACCTGTACCACCCTCAAGACAACATTCGAGGCTTCGTCGTCTTCTCCAACGACTCAGCGGCCATGTCGGCGGGCGGCGGCGGCTTCGACCGTGGATTTATCGCCGGTGATTACACTAAATCGGGTCATCCTACGGATTATCCCAGGCTCGTTCACTACAGCGACGACACCAAGGACATCCTGTCGAAGTCGATCATGGCTTACAACCGAGGATCGAGCGACTCCGCTGCGTTGCGCGAACCGTGGTCCGACATGCTTAGAAATTACGATCCGCCGCTCGCTAATACACCTTTCGGCCGGCGCACTGCGATGAACTACGCTTTGGAGATCGAGAGAAATGCCGGCATCGGGCTGCGCTGTTTCAACTGGATGGAAAAGGTAATCACCACGGGTCCCGATGACAAGTGCGATACCCCTCGGACTGGCGCCGACGTCAGCGTGCCGAACCTGCAAACAGGGGTTCACGACCAGGTTTGTCTCTACGCCGGAATCCAGACCATCAATCTCGGAGGTGGTCAGTCTCGTTCGATTGCGAACCTGGCTGCGACTCCCGATCCAAAAGATCATCTCACGACATGGTCCTACAGCTACTGCGAGCAGGAATGGCTGGGCCTTGTGAACTGGCCGACCCGTCGGCAGCAACAGCTGCCCTTGATGTTGCCTTGAGGCGACCTTGATGAACAATGCAATGCGAATCTTTACTCCTTGGATCTTGCTCGCGGCGACGGGCGCTTTCCCGTCCACCGGCATGGCGCCCCCGGCGGTGAAGCCCGGCGACTATCAAATGCCGACCTCTGCCGAGGAGCTTCCTTCTCGGGAGGAGTTCTCGCGCGCTCCCGTCGCGCAGATTAGACCGGCCGCCTCCTCGAAAACTTCGGTCGAGCTCTTCAATCCTTCCGTGGACGAGTGGCGACTTGTCAGCCGGTCGGCCAAAGAAGAAGTCATCCTTGTCGATATCCCCAAGAACGAGGCGCCGACTCTCCTGCGCAAGAGCGTGCTGGCCACTTTTTCGATCGGGAGTGGCGGTGCTCTCGACGCCGTTGTGTGGGAGTACATGATCACTGCAGGTCTGTTGCACAATGATCTCAGCACGACCTATCTGGCGGTATGCGTTCTGGATCGTGGAGCCCCGGTCGGCCCTTGCCGGATCGTGCCGGTGGCGGACATGTCGGTGCAACTCTACAGACGGACCGAGCCGGAAGAGCTCTGGCTCTACTGGACCGCCGATTCAACCGAGCCCGAGCGTGCCACCAAGAGCGACGTGCGCCTTCTTCTTCGCGATCAAGACGCTGATGGCTTCACGGACCTGGTGGTGTGGCGGCGGACTTGCGGCGTGCTGAGCATCGCCGCAAGCAGCGCTCGACGGGACGGTGACCCGAAAAGCCTTACGAGGACGGACGGATGCGGTCTCGATTTCGCTCTCGAAAGCGATGAGCGCTTAGTGATGCGTTTCGACCCGAAGCAGCGCAGTTTTAGTGCTCCGATCAGGGATGAAGGGCTGCCGGCACCCGATCTGGATCTATGGGATTGGCTGCCAAGCGTGACGCACTTTCAGGTTCAATAATGGCCATGTCTAGGTTTTCTATGTTTGCTGGGAGTGCTCGCCATGGGGACGTGTGATCGGTCCGATGCACAACGCTCGACGCTTTGTGCGTGGAAGCTCGTATTGGGTGTCTTTCTCGCCGCGGCTCCCGCCCACGCCCAGCTCGGCACCGCCTGTACCGCCGAGGTGCTGAACCGCACCGTGCGGGTCGAAGCGGACGGCTCGTTTTATTTCTCGAACCTGCCCACCGAGGACGGCAATTTCCGAGTCCGCATCACCTGCACTCCCGACGGCTCGCCGGTCGTCCATGGCCAGACGCCGTTCTTCCAGCTACTTGCAAACCAGACGGTCGAGGTCGGACCGGTCGCCTTTGGCGCGGTATCGCCGATTCCCGCCGTGCTGGAGCTGCACCTCGACCGGATGACGATGACGCAGAAAGGCGAGCGACTTTTCCTCGGCACCACCGGCATTTTGGGCGACGGCACCGAGCTCGACTTCTCGCCGATCGAAATGGGCACCGAGTTCTGGTCGAGCGATCCGCGGCTTGCCAACATCGAGCTGATTCCGGTTGCCCCCGGCCGGACCGTCGCCTACCTGCACGCCAACGAGCGTGGGCGCGTGCTGATTGCCGCGCGCGTCGAGGGCGTGCTGACGGCGGTCGAGATCGATCTCGAATTGCCGAACGACGCCGACCACGACGGAATCACCGACGAGTACGAGATCGCCAAGGGCTTGAATCCGAACAACCCGGCGGACGCTCTGGAAGATCCCGATGGCGACAACCTTTCCAACCTGCGCGAGTTCGAGCTCGGCACCGATCCGTTCAACGCCGACACCGACGCCGACGGCCTGGCCGACGATCGGGAGATCGCCTTGGGCACCTTGCCGGCCAACCCCGACAGCGACGGCGACGGTTTTGTCGACAGCCAGGAGATCGAACGCGGCACCAACCCGCTGCTCGCCGACAGCGACGGCGATGGCTTGAACGACGGGCTCGAAATCGGCATCGAGAGCGATCCTCTCACCCCCAATCCGACCACCGTGGTCACCGGCCACGTGGTCGATCCGGAAGGGGTCGCCGTCTCCGGAGCCGCGGCGATCGCCTACGGCCGCATCGTCTCGACGACCGACCGCAGCGGCGCGTTCGTGCTTGGGCGAGTGCCGGCCGACCGTGGACCGATCGTCGTCTTCGCCCGCGCGTTGCGCGGCGGTTCGGCGCTCGACGGCAACTCGCTGCCCACGCAACCGGCACCCGGAGGAACGGTCGACGTGGGCACCATCCACATCGCGCCGATGAATTCCCGCGTCTCGGGCCGCGTGCTCGACGCCTTTGGCCGGACGCCGGTGGTGGGGGTGCGGGTGGTCGCGCGCTCTTCCTTCGACGTGCGCCAGGCAAACACCGATCCGACCGGCGTGTTCACGTTCGACCGCATGGTGCCGGGAATGATCCGCCTGGAAGCGACCGATCCGCGGACCGGCCTGCGCGGCCGGGCGGATGTGAGCCTGCTGCCGGACGGCGAGGCGGTGGCGAACATCGTCCTCGGCAGCTTCGGCTCGATCGAGGGGCGGGCGCTCGGCCGCGACGCGGTCACCCCGGCCGGACCGGGCGTGATCGTGCGCCGGATGGTCGGCAAGCAGGTCGCCGAGTCGACCGTCACCGGTATCGACTCGACCTATCGCTTCGCGTTCGTGCCGCTCGGCGTCTACACCGTAGAGACCGCAAACGGCCAGGGCGATCGTGGACGGACGACCGTGGTGATCCAGGCGACGTCGCAGACCGTCGTGGCGGACATCGCGTTCCTCGGCCGCGGCACGGTCACCGGTATCGTCGAGACCGAAACCGGCTCGGCCGTGCCCGGCGCGCCTGTCCATTTGGAAGGCGACGGAATCTTCGAGCAGACGCTCGACACCACCACGGGGGCGGATGGCACCTTCTCGTTCGGCGGCGTCTTCGTCGGCCGCTTCAGCGCCTCGGCGACCAACCCGAGCAACGGCCTCGCGGGCTCGGCGCAAGGCGAGATCCGCAACGAAGCGGACCACGACGCGGTGACGATCGTCGTCCGCGCCACCGGTACTCTCGTCGGGACGGTCTTTGATGTCGACGGCACGACCCCGGTGGCGGGTGCTTCGGTGAGCGTCGGAATCCGCTCGACTACGACCGACGCCTCGGGAGCCTACCGGCTGGATCTCCTGCCGCTTCAGTTTTATGGGATCAGCGCTCACCATCCGACGCTTCCGAGCTGCGGCGTCGCCGCGGCCACGCTTTCGGAGCCGAATCAGACGGTCCGTCAAGACGTTGTCCTACGCGGCACGGCCAACCTGCTCGTACATGTGGTCTACGCCGACGGAGCCCCGGCCTCGGCCGCGACGATCGACGTGAACGGCGGCAGCTTGTGCGGCGTCTCTCTACACGCCACGGCCGACGGCGACGGCACCTTCCTGTTCGCGCCGCTGCCGGTGGGTTCGTTCTTCATCCAGGCGATCGGACCGATCGGTCAGGTCCAGGGCTCGGTGGGCACCGAACTGCTGTCGGGAGAGCACGGTGAGGTGACGATCCAACTGGAGCCGGTCGGCACGATCGTCGGCCGGGTCTTCCAGTCGAACGGGACGACGCCGGTCTCCGGCATGACCGTGGCCCTGATCGGCACCGGCCGTTCGCTGCGCTCGGAGGCCGACGGCTCGTTCCGCTTCGACCTCGTGAAAGTGAAGGGCAGCCCCTACACTCTCCAGGCGAACGACGCCCAGGGCGTGACGCTCGCCCAGGAGTCGAACGTCGTTCTCCACCAACAGGGCGAGGTGGTGACGCGCAACCTGGTGCTGATCCCCCTAGCAGCCCGTGGTGAAAGTCCGCCCAACCGGCGCAAGGCTCTGGTAAAAT
>JBDTZG010000063.1:0-28555 GCA_040005235.1 Acidobacteriota bacterium
AGGCTGCGCTCGAAGATCCGGTTGGCTTTCCACTCCTCCAGAACCTCCAATTCGAGGGTGGGGAAGGGGTAGCCGCCGGGCAGATCGGGAAATCGGGAGTCGCTCATGGGTCTCGGGGGTGCCTGTCTATAGGTTGAAAGTCCGGGTCGTTTCCGGAAGGGAGCCCCACATTGTACCCGGGGTGAGAGGAAGGAATCCCGTCCCAATCCCCGATGTTCGAAGAAGGGGGCGCGTATAATCCCTGTGAGCACAACCGCTATGGCCGTCCGACCGATCCTCCGCCTGGGGCACCCGGCACTTCGCGTGCCGGCGAAAGCCGTGGAGGTCGCCCAGGTCGGCCGAGGGGAGGTTCAGGACCTGATCGACGACATGATCGAGACCATGCGCTCCGAGTCGGGGGTGGGTTTGGCGGCGCCGCAGGTGGGCGCGGACCTCCAGTTGTTCGTCTATGAGCGCCATGTGGACGAAGAGGGGTCCGATCCGGCCTATCCGGACATTCCGCTTCGGGTGGTGATCAACCCGATGGTCGCCCCGACCTCCCACGAGATGGTGTACGACTGGGAGGGGTGCCTGTCGATTCCCGACCTGCGCGGCCTGGTGCCGCGGCATCACAGCGTCAGAGTGCGCGGCCTCGACCGGGCGGGCCGTCCGACCGATTTCATCGCCGCGGGCTTCGAGGCGCGGATCATCCAGCACGAGTTCGACCATCTGAACGGCGTCGTCTTCCTCGACCGGATGGGGGATCTGCGTTCACTCAGTTTCACCGACGAGTGGAGCCGCTTCCTGGTGAATTCGCGGCAAGAGGGCGAGCGGGAAGAGGTCGCCGCCCTCGGCTGACCGGCCTTCCCCGGCCGTCAGGACAGACCCGTCAGGGTCCTTCGTTTCAATACTTTGGCGCGCGAGATCGTCATCGCCTGGGCCGGCCGGCACCAGCGTTCGGCCTGGGAGGATCTGTGCGCCGACTACCGCAAGCGGATCGAGCGGTCCTTGCCGGTGCGCGATCTGGCGATCCGCGCCCGGGTGAGCGCCGAGGACCCGCAACGCCGCCGGGCGGAAGGGCAGGCGCTGCTCGCGGCGCTGCCGGATCCCTGTTGGGTCGTGGCGCTCGATTCGCGCGGCACAGTGGTCTCCTCCGAGACGCTGGCGGAGGAATTGGCGCGTTTGAAAAGGGAGTGGCCGCACCCGGTGGCGTTCCTCCTGGGCTCCGATTTGGGCCTCGACCGGGAGGTGCTCGACGCCGCCCGGAAGGTGATCGCGTTCGGGCCGATGACCCTGTCGCACGAGCTGGCTCGGCTGGTGCTTTACGAGCAGCTTTACCGAGGCCTCTCGATCGCGGCCGGAATCGGTTATCATCGCGCGCCTTCAAACGGCTGAAGTGGAGCTGGAAAGGAGAGGGTAGTGCCTAAGACTCAGAAGACCCAGGCGGTTGCGCAGGCGCCGAGCGACGAGTTCGGCCCCATGCGGGATCGGCTTCTCCATCAAAAGAACGAGATGACCAAGCTGTATCGGGCGGACCTTCAGGCGGGGCAGGAAGCCGCCGACGACGGAACCGACGACATCGTGGACCGGGCGAACAACGCCTATAACCGCGAGCTCAACTTTTCCCTGTCGGACTCCGAGCGCCTCCTGCTGCTCCAGATCGAAGAGGCCCTGCGCCGCGTCGACGATGGCAGTTACGGCCGCTGCGCGAGTTGCGGCAACCCGATCGCCCTGCCGCGGCTCGAAGCGGTTCCTTGGGCTCGGTACTGCATCGACTGCCAAGAGCTGGCGGAAAAAGGCCTGCTCGGCGACTCGGATTAAAGCTTTGACGTCTGGGACTCTTCCCGAGGGTTCCAGACACCCGTCCCGCCTGTAGAGTCCCAGGAACATGCCCATCACGGTCGATCGATTGCTCGCGAACCTCGAAGCGGGGCCTCCCCCCGGCGTGGTTCTGGTGATCGGCGACCTTACGCTCGCCGAGGCCGGTGCGCAGCGGATCGCCGACCGGCTCGCCGAGGCTGTCGGCTGCACGGTCGAAACGCACCGCCACCCCCCCTCGCTCGAACCGATCCTGGCCGATCTGCGCACCTTTTCCCTGTTCGCTGCGGGAAAAGTCGCGCTGGTGATCGATACGGCGGTGCTCGCCGACCGGAGCTTGGCGGCCGCTTTGATCGACGACGTGCGGGACGTTCTGCCGTTTGCGGGCGGCGACCGGAACCTCTCCGGCAAAGAGCGTCAAGCGGCGGCCCGGCTGCTTCAGGCGCTACGGCTGTTCGATGTCGATCCGTATGCGGGTGCCGCCGCGGATCGGATCTCCGATCTGCCGGATTGGGCGCTCGAGGGGGCGAGTGGCAGGCGGAAGGCGAAAAAGGGGAACGACGAGCTGCAAGCCGGGCTCGCGGCACTGCTCGAAGCCGCCCGCCGCGAGGATCTTCAAGGGTGGGCCGAAGGGAGCGCCGCGGCGCTCGCGGAGGTGATTCGCGCGGGGCTGCCGCCGGGCCACGCGCTGGTGCTCGCCGAGCGCGCGGTGGCCGAAGGGCACCCGATTCTCGATTCGCTCGAAGAGCGGAAAGCCGTCGTCCGGCTGGCCGAGATCGAATCCGAGCGCGGCGGCTGGCAGGGGCTCGACACTCTCGCCGCCGAGCTGGCGCGCCAGACGGGGGTGGGAATCGCGAGCGACGCGATGGCCGAGCTGGCGCGCCGGACGTTGCGGCAAGGGGAGAAGAGGAAAGAGGGGGGAGCTGCGGAGGCCGAGTCGTCGTCGCGCCTTGCTGGCGAGTACCGGAAGCTCGCGAACCTCGCCGGAGTCGGTGGGCGGATCGACCGGCGGATGGTCGAGGCGAACATCGAGGACCGCGGGGAAGAGGACGTCTGGCAGATCCTCGACGCGATCGGCGGCGGCCGGGCGGGAGAGGCTCTCGACCGCTTGTCGCGACTGCTCGCCTCGGCGGAAGAACCGATCGCGGCGCGGCTGTCGTTTTTCGGGCTGCTCGCCGCCTATTGCCGCCAGTTGACCGCGGTGGCGGGGTTGATCCGGATCTCGGGCCTTCCAGCCGGCGAGACGAGCTATCCCCGCTTCAAAGACAAATTGGCCCCGGCGCTCCAGAAGGAGCTGCCCGGCGGCGGCAAGAACCCACTTGCGGGTCTCCACCCCTTCCGGTTGCACAAGGCGTATCTCGCCGCCTCCCGCCTGCCGTTGGCGCTCGCCTCGCGGCTGCCGGCCGAGGTGCTCGACACCGAAACCCAGATCAAGGGCGAAAGCCGCGACCCGGACGTGGCGCTCGGACGGCTGGTGGCGCTGCTCGCGGGGACCTCTTCTTCGTCGTCCTCCCCGAGGCGCGCCAGCCGAACGGGCTCCTAGAAAGAAACTCGTCCGAAAATTCAGGCTCGGTCTTCCCGTAGGGGCGGAGCTTGCCTCCGCCCGAGATCTGCGGCAACCGCGGGCGGAGGCAAGCTCCGCCCCTACGCCGTCCCGTGCCGGGAGGCGCGCCTCAGCCGCGTCCGGGTACGCCGGTCGGAAAGCCTAGCTCCAGCTTCAGCCGCCGGAACGTCGAGAGCAGCCGGTCGCGCTCGGCGTCGCCCAGGTAGTCGCGCCGTCCGAACAGCTGGCGGTAGCGGGCGGCGAGATGGGGAAACTCCTGCTCGATCCATGGAATGAAACGCGCGCGGGCCGCGGGCTTCAAATAGACCGCGCCGCCGTGGACGTTGCTCGCCCCCGCGTCTTTCGCCGCTTCGAGCAGCGGGCGCAGCTGGTCCTCGCCGTCGTTCAAGCCGGGCATGATCGGCATGCAGAAGACGTCGGTCTGGATGCCCGCCGCGGCGAGCCGCCGCACGGTGCGCAGGCGCGCCCTGGGATCGGGGGCGTAGGGCTCCATTCTCCGGGCGAGCTGGGGATCGAGCGTGGTGATCGTGCAGTGGACCGAGATCGAGTGCCGCGCGTCCAGCTCGGTCAAAAGGTCTAGATCGCGCAGGATGAGCGGCGACTTGGTGGTGATCGACAGTTGGAGACCTTCGACCCGGGTGAAGATCTCAAGCAGCGAGCGGGTTACCCGATGGTGGCGCTCGGCCGGCTGGTAGGGATCGGTGGCGGTGCCGATCGCGATCGGCTGCCCCTGGAGAGCCGCCTTGCGCAGCTTCTTGAGCAGCGACTCGGCCGCGCCTTCCTTGATGAAGATCTTCCGCTCGAAGTCTTCCCACTTGCCCAAATCGAAGAAATCGTGGGTGTAGCGGGCGTAGCAATAGGTGCAGCCGAACTCGCAGCCCCGATAGGGATTCACCGTCCAGGTGAACGGCATCCGTTCGGTGGTGCAGCGGTTCAGGATCTCGCGGATCGGGATGCCGAAATACTCTACTCCGGCGCGGCTGCGAAAGGCTTCGGCGTCCGGATCGGGACGGCCGACTTGCCGGTAGGCGGGGAAGAGCGGAAGGAGCGCTTGTGCCGACATACGCTCTGTTTACGCTCATTTTTCCGCCCTGTCAAGTGTTTTTTGCGCCGGACTTACGCCTTCGAGTCGATAGCGGCACCGCCATCCCGACCCAGGCTGGAGGCCTGGGTGGGAAAAAACTTACGCCTCTACTCTCCCAGATCGAACAGCGATCGTGCTTCGGGGGTCTTGGCTTCGGCCGGTTCCGACTTCGCCTCGGCGAGGCGCGGTCCGAGGATCGCCCCGAGGCTCGCGAGCATCTTCGGAGGATCGCGTCGGGCGCTCGGCGGCGGGGGCGGCCCGTCCCGTCTTGACTCCGAAGCCGGGGCGCTGGGTTCGGTCGACGGTGGCGCAGGCGCTTCGGAAGGCTCGACGGGTTCCGGTCCGGGCAGATACATGTAGCGGCCGAGCCCGCGCAGGAACGGCAGGCCGGGCTGGCTTTCGCGGGCGTTTCGGAGCTGGTTGAGCTTCGAGTCGAGATCGTCGATGAAATGGAGGGCGACGGCTTCGACCGTCATCGGCTCGACCGGCGAGGCGTATTCCTTCTTCCCCTGGTGCGAGAGGATCAGGTGCTCCAGGTGAAGCTGCAGATCGGCGGGGAAGTCGGGGATCGCGGCGCAGCGTTCGCGCAGCAGATCGCGGCCGATCACCACGTGACCGATCAGGCGGCCGACCAGCGTGTAGTCGTTCGCCGGCATGGCCCCCAGCTCGTAGAGCTTACCCAGGTCGTGGAACAGGACGCCGATCAGCAGCAGATCGCGGTCCAGCTCTTTCCAGTGCCCGGCGACTGCCACGGCGAACTCGGCCATCGAGACCACGTGCTCCAGCAAACCGCCGCGGTAGGCGTGGTGCATCCCTTTGGCCGCCGGGTGCTCGCGCAACGCGGCGCCGTAGATCTCCATCGTTTCGCTCGCGAGGCGGCGCAGGACCGGCCGCTCCACCTGCTCGGTCATCAGGAAGGTCAGACGCCGCCAGAGGTCGCCGATGTCCTCGCGGGTGGACGGCACGAGCAGCGACTCGTCGAAACCGTGCTTGTGATCCTCGTCCGTCGTCTCGCGGCATTCGTCGATCGAGAGCTGGAGCTGCTCCTTGTACAACTTGACCAAACCGCGGAACGCGATGAAGCGATGGACCTCGAACTGTCCCTGCATGGCCGGGCTGTCGGCCCAGATCTTCGCCGCCATCGAACCCGAGGAATCCGCCACCTCCAGGTCCATGAACGACTTGCCGTTCTTGTCCTGGCGCAGCTCTTTCTTGGTCAGGAGGGCAAACCCCTGGACGGTGTCGCCCGACTGCCAGGAGCGCACGGGAAGATTCTTCTTGGCTGCCACGGCGGAGAAACATACCATGCCGAATCGGCCGGTTCGGTCACAGCCTGCGCCCGGGCTGACGCGGTCCGTCGTTGCCGAAATCTGAGCGGGAGTGAACGCATGAAGCTGGCACCGACAGTGCATTCCGAAAGAGCAATGCGTCTCCTAGCGCGTTGGGCGTTTTTAGGGGTCGTCGCCGGTTCCTCCCTTCCGGCGGCGGCCCAACCCTCTTTCGATCCCCTGACCCTCCCCGAAGATCAACGAGAGTTCCTCCAGGACGGCCCGGCGCTGCTGATGCCGCGCGCCGACCGCGATCGGTTTGCCGATCTCGATGCTGCCGCGCGCGCGGATCTGATCCGCGAATTCCTGGCGGATCCCGATCCGGCGACGCCGACCAACGAGCTGACCGACGCGATCGAGCGGCGCCGGCGGCTCGCCGCGACGGAATTTTCCAGTCCTCTCGACGTGCGCGCGCAGCTCGTGTTCCTGAACGGAAAACCCGATCGGCGGACGATCATCGATTGCGCGTTCGCCTTTCGCCCGATCGAGATCTGGGCCTACGGCAGCGTCGGGACCGCTACGGACCCGAAGGCGAAAGAGGGCAAAGGCAAAGAGATCGAAGAAGACGCCGAGAGTGCGGAGGTCAAGGCGGAGCTGAAAAGGAAAGACGAGCCGAAGGGGCGCATCCTGGTCTATCAACCGGGCGTCGGCGAGCCCTGGCGCGCCTGGCGGCCGATCGACGGCAAGCGGGCGCTCTACTCCGAGGAGATGGAATTCTGGCTCGGCGAATGGGAAGCCTTCGGCGGGCGTGCCTCGGTCAAGCGATTCGATCTCCAGGCGTGCAAGCAGGCGCCGCTGGTCGATCGGGCGACCGGCATCTCCGGCCTGACCGGTCACGGCGAGGCGAAGGGAAAAGTGAAGAACCCGGACGGCTCGACCGTCCGTTACTACCGTGGCTACGCCGAGCGGCCGTGGCCCTGGGGGCGCGCGACGAAGCCGGAAGGCCTCCTCGATCCGCCCTCCGAGCTGCTGGCTTGGAGCCGCGCGGTCGCGGCGACCGAAACCGCGCCCGCTCCGGCACAGCTCGCGATTGGGACGTTCGATCTCGACTTTCCACGCGCCGTGAGCCAGCGGATGGTGACGCGCGCTGTCGTCCGTTTGCCTGTCGGACCGCCGCTCGCGCCGATCGAAGACGGCAACCGGACGGTCTACAAGCTGCTCGCGTCGGGCGTGGTCGAGCTTTCGGGGCGGGTGTTTTCGGAATTCCGGGTGCGCTTCCGCGTGCCGGCCGGCGGCGTCGGAAAAGAGAAACAGGACGATCTCTCCATCTCGGTCGAGACGCCTCTCCGGTCGTCGCAGACCTATCTCCTGCGCCTGCGCCTGGTGGACGAGGTGAGCGGCGCCGAGCAACAGCTTACCCGGGTGCTCACGGTGCCGGGCGAGCCGGTCGACCGGCTTGGGGCGCTCGTGCCGGCGACGGGCGAGGCGGTCGGCGTGCCGCTGTTCGCCAAAGACGCCATCCTGCTCGTGCCGCCGGCTGACGAGGTGGCGCTCGGACTCTGGCGCGCCGAGGCGCTGGTCGCGGGCTCGCGTATCGTCAAGGTCGTGTTCAAGGTGGACGGCGAGCAGCAGTTGATCCGCACCCGCCCGCCGTACGAGGCCGAGGTCCGGCTCTCTTCGACCCCCAAGGAACAGACGATCCGGGCCGAAGGGTACGACGCCGAGGGCAAGTTTCTCGCCGCCGACCAGTTCGTGATCAACCGGGCGCGCGGCGCATTCGTGATCTCGATCCTGGAACCCGCCGAGAGCGCGGTAGTGCCCCCCGGACCGTTCGCGGCCTCGGCCGAGGTGGTGCCGCCCGAAGGCCGGCGGATCGAATCGGTCGAATTCAAGCTCGACGATCAATCCATTACGACGCTCGCCAAGCCCCCCTGGCAGACGAAAGTCGTGCTGCCAAAGGGGGGCGATCTCGCCTATCTCACGGTGGTCGCCACACTCGACGACGGCACCCACTCCGAAGCGGTTCGGCTGCTCAACGCGCCGGAGAACTTCACCGAGGTGAACGTCGATCTGATCGAGGTGTTCGCCGCGGTGACCGACGGCAGCAATCAAATCGTCGAAGGGCTCACGGAAGGCGATTTCGCCCTGACCGAAAACGGCCGGCCGCAAACGATCCAGAAGTTCGAACCGGTGGGCAACCTGCCGCTGATCCTCGGCCTCACGCTCGACACCTCAGGCTCGATGGAAAGTTCGCTCTCCGAAGCGGAAAGCGCCGCCGCCGGCTTTCTCGACCGGCTGGTCAAACCGAAGGATCGCGTTTTCGCGGTCGCGTTCTCCGGCCGGCCCAACCTGCTGATCTCGCCCACCGACGATCTGGGAGCCGTCCGCGCCGCGCTCGAAGGGCAGCGCGCGCTCGGCAACACGGCGCTCCACGATGCGCTGGTCTCGTCGCTGTTCTATTTCCGCGGTCAACGCGGCCAGAAGGCGCTGGTCCTCTTGAGCGACGGCGACGACACGGACTCGAAGCTAAGCTGGAAAGACACTCTGGAGTACGCCAAGAGAAGCGGCGTCGCGGTCTACGCGATCGGCCTCAAAGTCGGCCGGCTCGACATTTCGATCCGCGGCAAACTCAACCAGCTCGCGGAAGAAACCGGCGGCCGGGCCTTTTACATCGACAAAGCCTCCGAGCTGGGCAACGCCTACGCCGAGATCGAAAAAGAGCTGCGCAGCCGCTACCTCCTAGCCTACCCGTCTGACCAAGACGTCGGCCGCGAAGGCTTCCGGAAGATCGAGGTCGAGGTGAAGAAGCGCGGATTGAAGGCGCGTGTGGCTCGGGGGTATTACCCGTAGGGAAAACTCGAGCGGGCCGCTCCGGATCGCTTTTCGGCCTTCGGCTGGTAGAATAGCCTGCCAGGGCGGTCTCCGCCCTGCCCCCTTTCAGCCGCTACGACCCGGCCGGAGGCCTCGGACTTGAGGCTTTCTTACCCGATCCGGCCCGAGGAACCCCTGAACATGGCACGACGGATCAACAACCGGTTGTTCTACTTCACCATCGAGGACGAGGGCATTCTGGCCGAGGCCTTTGCCCAGTTCCAGCACGAAATCTATGCGATCACCTACAAGGTGATGGGCAGCGAGGACGTGTTCGTCGCGACCAGCGAAACGCGGGACGCGATGGATCGCCACGACATTCCGTACAACCTGCTCGCGGAGGAGGACGGCGGCAAGCTCGGCGTGTTCCATTCGCCGCTGTCGCGCGAGGAGCTGTCCGACTACGAGGACGCGCTACGCGCCTTGACGCTCGCCACCCGCTCGATCGGGATGGCCTGCGTTGGGATCAACGGCGAGTCGAACCTCGGTTTCGACCTCACGCCGGATGGGGCGAAGAGCTATACCTACTTCACGGCGCCGGCCGGCCATACCTTCATCTGGCGGACCTTCAAGGAGCGCCAGGAGGCGATCGATTTCCTGTCGCAGCTGACGATCGGCGAGAAGAAGGCGGTCGAGTGGGCGGAATCGCTGCCGCTCGCGTCGGTCAAAGAGCTCAAGTCCTACCATTGAGCTCGCCGGTTTCCGGACCGACCGCTCGATGAATCTTCCCCTGTTCGACAGCCCCGAGCCGACCTATAGCGTCTCGCTGCTCTGCGGCGAGATCCGCGACATGCTGAACCAGGCGTTCGGCGCGGTCTGGGTCGCGGGCGAGGCGCAGCGGGTCAAGCTCTCGACCCGCGGCCATCTCTATTTCGAGCTGATCGAAAAAGGGAAGAACGACGACATCGTCGGCCGGCTGGAGGCGGTGATCTGGAAGACCGACCTCCTGCGCCTGCGCCGCGTGCTCGGGGCGACCGGACAGGAGATCGCCGACGGCGTCATGCTCCGCTGCCGCGCGGCGATCGACTTCTACGCCCCGGGCGGGCGGCTCCAACTGAGCGTCAAAGACGTCGATCCGGTCTTTTCGCTCGGCCATCTGGAACGGCGGCGCCGCGAGACGCTCGCGGGGCTCGAAGCCGCGGGCCTGCTCGAACGGAACCGCGGGCTGCCGTTGTCCGACCTGCCGCTTCGGCTCGCTCTGATTACCTCGGACGGCAGCGCCGCGTACCATGACTTCGTCTCAGGGCTCACCGAGAGCGGCTACGGCTTTCAGGTCCTGTTCTTCCACGCGGCGGTCCAGGGCAAAGAGGCGGAGCGCGAGATCGTCTCCGCCCTCGGTGCATTGGCCGGGCTCGACCTGGACGCCATCGTGCTGATCCGCGGTGGGGGCTCGCGCTCGGACCTCGCCGTGTTCGACGGCCGGGCGGTGGCCGAAGCGGTGGCCCGTTCGCCCTTTCCCGTGCTCTCCGGCCTCGGCCACGAGATCGACCAATCGATCGCCGATCTTGTGGCGCATACGGCGCTTAAGACGCCCACCAAAGTCGCGGAGTTCCTGATCGAGCGGATCGCCCGCCAGGAACAGCGTCTGATCGATGCGGAACGCCGGTTGATCCGCGAAGCCGAAGAGCCGCTTCGCCGCGCGCGTGAGAGCCTCGGCCGGGCGGAGCGGGGGATCGCGCTCGGTAAAATGCGCCTCGCCGCCGCCTCTCGCCGTTTGGATGAGATCGCGCGGACTCTCGCCGGCTTTGCCCGCGGTGTGCTTCGCGTGGCCGGCCGGCGTCGCCGCGCTGCGGAAACCGCGCTCGTCCAGGCCGTCCCGGTCCGGTTGGCCCGCGCCGAAGCGCGCCGCGCGGGAATCGCCGAACGCACCGTGTCGGGCGCCAAAGGCCGACTGCGCGAGGTGACCGCGCGGCTTGTCGGGCTCGAACGCCTCTGCGCAAGCCTAGGTCCCGAGCGGACGCTCGAACGAGGCTTCGGCATCACCCGAGACGCCGCGGGCCGCTTGGTGCGCGATCCGGCGCAAGTTTCTCCCGGAACCATCCTTTCCACCCGACTCGCCCGCGGTACGCTGGTCAGCCGCGCGGAGGAACCATGAGCCAGCCCCAAGAGAAAACCCCAGATGCTCCGACCTCGGAGGCCGGCGAGCCCTTGAGCTTCCGCGTCGCGATGGAAGAGCTGGAAGCCATCCTCGAACGGATCGAAGGAGAAGAGATCGACGTCGACGAGCTGGCCGCAGAGCTCCGCCGCGCGACCCAGCTCTTGGAGCTCTGCCGCGGCAAGATCCGCAAGGCGGAGGTTGAGGTCACTCAGATTGTGCAGAGTTTGGAGGGGGAGGGGGAGGGGGAGTAGGCGTAGCGCCACCCGGAGAAACTGAATCTTTCCCCTGCGCGGCAATCCGATCCGCAGGGGGTAGAGACGCCCCAGTACCCAACCACAACAGAACCGGGTCCACCGCCGTCGGGGCGTCTCCGATAGCGGCGCGAATGACCGGTAGGTGGAACCACCGCCCGGAACGCACTTGGCTGCCACCGCCCGCGTGTCGTCCGCCGGTCTTCGCGGTTGGTGTGTTCGCCCGCGAGGAGACGCCCCGACGGCCAGCACCCGGATAGGATTGTGGTTGGGTACTGGGGCGTCTCTACCCGCCTGCGGGCGTTTTCGTGTTGGGCCTCAGCGCATCGATTGCTGAGCAGCTCGCTTTTTGCACCGTCCTCCCCCGTCGATCGACACACCGCTGCATAGATCCTGCGATCTGTAAATAAGCCGAGCTCCTTGCGTGGCCCCCCAGCCCATCAAACAGGCTGCACGTGCCCGCAAAGTCGAATTGCGCCGTACGTACGCCTCAAATACTCTGTGCGTACTGATGACTTCGAATCCTGCGACAAGACTCTGGCGTTTCTGCGCCCTGGGATGGAGTTGCCGGACTTCTGCTGCTGCAAGTCAGACGGGCGGAGGTCGAGGTCACTCAGATCGTTCAGAGTTTGGAGGGGGAGGGGGAGTAGCGGCTTCGAAGTCGCCCAGGATGCGCTGCCAGATCTCCTCGGTTCCTAGAGCCTCTGACCAACGGGAGAGGTAGTCGCGATCGAGATTCGTCGTCACGCGAAGGACGCCGGCGATGTCGCGAAGATGCTTTTCAGAGCCCCCCTCCCGGTAGAACTCCATTTTCTTGAGGATGACGTCTTCGGGCGAGGCAAATCGAACTTTGGTGCCGGGTGAGGTCGAGATCAGTCGGACGCGCGCCATACGTGCGCGATTGAACGGCGTGTCGGACCAAATCATGATGTCGACTTTCAAGCCGGAAGCCGGGTGGATGACGTTGAATTGACTCCGCTTACGGAGTGCCTGCTCGACGGCCTCGTCGCTCCAGTAAAACTCCGGCGAGGGGAAGGCCCCATGAAGCTCTCTCGCCGTGGCTGCGGTTAAAGCCGCGACGACATCAACATCGTTGGTGAGGCGAGGTTCCCCATAGACCACAGTCGCCATCGAGCCGGTGACGAGATAGGGAACTCCGAGTCTCTCGAACTGACCCGTGACATGGAGCAGGAGCTCATCCTGATCCAAGAGCGATTCTCCGCGAGACCTCGGCTTGAATCTGCTCGGTGGACCAGTCCGGATGCTCGGCGGTCAGATGGCTCGTCAGTATCCGGCGCGCGGACAGAAACATCCGGTTCGCGACCTGAAGCCGTTCGGCTCCAGACATTGCCCGGAGGAACGGAAGCATCTCGTCGTCGATCGTCTCGATCTTCTTGGGAAACGGTCTGAGCATGGGCCTGATTCTACGTCCCTTGGCGGTAGCCGGCAAAACCCCTCTCGACGGGGCACGAAGACCTCGTCAAAGTCGATGGTTCTGTAGAGGCGCCCACGGTGGCACCCTCACTCGATTGACACACCGCGGCATCGATCCTACGATCTGATTCGATTTATGCCGCGGAGCGGCATTTCGAGACTTCCGGAGGATCGCTCGTGTCTATTCCACTCGCTTCCAACGACGTTCCTGAGGAAAAAGGCGCACCGGGCCGATTGATCGTCGAAGACGGTCTCGCCTGGCTGGTGTTGGACGAGCCGGGCAAGAAGGTCAACGTCCTGTCGTCGCGCGCGATGACATGGCTGGGCGAGCAGATCGGCCGGCTGCACGACGATCCTCCTTCCGGGCTGGTGATCCTTTCGGGCAAGGCGGATTCGTTCGTGGTCGGTGCCGATCTCGAAGAGCTGGCAACGCTGGAAGACTCGGAATCGGTGGTCGCGCTGCTGCAAAAGGGGCACGAGCTGATCGGCCGCCTGGTCGATCTGCCGTTTCCGACCGTCGCCGCGATCCATGGCGCCTGCCTGGGGGGAGGATTGGAGCTTGCGCTCGCGTGCAAATTCCGGGTGGCGACCCTACATGCGAAGACCAAGCTCGGCTTGCCCGAGGTGCAGCTTGGATTGATCCCGGGGCTCGGCGGCACGCAGCGTTTGCCGCGGCTGATCGGCGTGCCCTCCGCCCTCGATCTGATTCTCACCGGCCGCCAGCTCGATGCGCGGCGGGCGCAGAAGCTCGGGCTGGTGGACGAGATCTGCCACCCGACGGATCTGCGAACGGCGGCCGAAAAGCTCGCACGCACCTCCGGAATGCTGCGGCTCGGAATCGAAAAGCGGCGCGGCCGGGGCCAGGGCTTCGCCGCGCGGGCCGCCGGCCTGTTGGCGAAAATCCCCTTCACGGCCGATTCGCTGGTCTACGGCAAGGCGCGCGCCGGGGTGCTCAAAAAGACCGGCGGCCACTACCCTGCGCCGCTCGTGGCGATCGACATCGTGCGCGAAGGAATGCGGCGGCCGTTGCCCCGGGCGCTCGATCTCGAAGCCGGGGCGTTCGCCGAGCTGGTGGTCTCCGAGGTGGCGAAAAGCCTCATCGGCCTGTTCTTTTTAAAGACCCGCGGCGAGGCGCGCGCCGCCGCCATCGCGAAAGGCGCTCTGCCGGTCGAGACGATCGGCGTGCTGGGTGCCGGGTTCATGGGCTCCGGTGTCGCGCAGCTCGCGGCCGAGAAGGGGTACCGGGTGGTGCTCAAGGACCAGAACCCCGCGGCGGTCGGCCGGGGCTTGGGTTTCTGCCGCGAGCGTTTCCGTGAGCGGGTTACCCGGCGGCGGATGACCGAGCCCGAGATGCGCCAGGCGATGGGCCGGATTCAAGGGACGGTGGACGATCGGCCTTTCGCACGGGTCGATCTGGTGATCGAAGCCGTGTTCGAGGATCTGGAGGTCAAGCGCAAGGTCGTCCAGGCGGTCGAGGCGGTGGCGCCGGAACGGCTGATCTTTGCGTCCAACACGTCGACCCTGCCGATCGCGAAGATCGCCGCCACCAGCTCGCGCCCGGAACGCGTGGTGGGAATGCATTTCTTCAGCCCCGTACACAAGATGCCGCTGCTCGAAGTGATCCGCCATCCGGGTACGTCAGACGCGGCGCTCGCGACCGCGGTCGCGGTCGGCCGAAAGCTGGGCAAGACCCTGATCGTGGTTGCCGACGGTCCGGGGTTCTACACCAGCCGCATCCTCGCAACGTTTTTGAACGAGGCGGCCTGGCTGCTGGTCGAGGGGGCGTCGATCGAACAGGTGGATGCGGCGCTCTCCGACTGGGGCTTTCCCGTGGGGCCGTTCGCCCTTCTCGACGAGGTGGGCTTGGACGTCGCGGCGCACGCGGGGCAGACGATGGCCGAGGCGTTCTCCGACCGGATCGAGACGCCGGAGGTGTTCGCCAAAATGCTCGCCGACGGCCGGCTTGGCCGCAAGGCGGGTAAGGGTTTCTATACCTACGGCAAGGGGCCGAAGAAGATCGACCCGGCCGTCTACGACCTGCTCGGCTGGCGGCGGAAGGAGATTTCGACCGCGGAGATCACCGAGCGCTGCGTGCTACAGATGCTCAACGAGGCGGTCCGCTGCCTGGAGGAGGGCATTCTCGCGAGCCCGGAGGACGGCGACATCGGTGCGATTTTCGGCCTCGGCTTCCCGCCGTTCCGCGGCGGCCTGTTTCGCACCGCCGACCGGTGGGGCGCGGGGGTCACGGTCGGCCTGCTGGAAGGGCTCGCTGCGCGCCATGGACGCCGGTTCGCCCCGGCCGCGCGTCTGGTCGAGATGGCCGAGCGAGGGGAGCGTTTCTACCCGGCCGGATAGCGTACGGCCGGCGATGTAGACTTGATTCCGGCTCATGTGGCTGCCTATCACCCTCTTCGTCGTCTTCTCCCTGCTCTCGGTGGTGGGGGCGTATCTCATCGGCCGGCCGAAGAGCTTGAGGCTGGCTCTGGTCCTCGCGTTATTCACCCTGCTGTTCTTCGCCGGTCTCGCCGTGGGCCTGATCGCGCTGTTCCGGACGGCTCCGAATGTCTGAGCCGGGCGATTTTTCGGAGGGGCCGGAGGGGCCGGATTGGGAGGTCCAGCACCTCCAGATCGTCGAAACCTTCGCCAATCCGTGGGAGGCCGAGCTGGCGCGCGCGCGCCTGGAGGGCGAGGGGCTCCACGCGGTGGTCGCCGATCTGCACCTGATCGGGATGGATTGGATGTTGTCGAGCGCGATCGGCGGCGTGAAACTCAAGGTGCCGATCGAGGAGGTCGAGCGGGCCAAGGAGCTGCTCGGCAAACAATCTCCGATTTCCGAGCTGCGCCTGGTCACGGCCGAAGATGAAACTCAAGCCCGTTGCCCGTCGTGCCGGAGCGAGGATCTCTACCGCCAGAGCTGGTCGCGCGAAGGGTTCTTCCTCGGCGCGATTTTCCTCGGTTTCCCGTTCCCCGTCCTGCGCCGGCGCTGGGTCTGCCGCAACTGTGGCGCGGTCTGGAAGCGCGCCCAATTGACCCCCGCGCTCCGGACGGTCTCGACCGCCGACGAGGACGCCGAGGCCGACGCCCAAGCGGCGGGAATCAAGCCGCCATGAGGAAAGCGATTGCTCCCGACCCAGGCCTCCAGCCTGGGCTAACGTGAGACGGCCCTTCAGGCCGTAAAATCAAAAACCGTGGGATGGAGTGGCGGCCTGAAGGGCCGCGTTACGTTAGCCCAGGCTGGAGGCCTGGGTCGCCTACCCGGGCAACACGCGGCGCTCGTGACGGGCGCCGAAGAAGGGCCGGCCGGCGGCGAGGCGGAAGAGCGTGCGCGAAGCGAGGTAGATCTCCTTGCGGCTCATCTTGCTCTTTTCGTGGACCCGGTTGTCGAAGCGGATCGGCACTTCGTGGAGGCGATAGCCGAGCCGTTGGGCGTAGTAGGACATTTCGAGCAGATAGGAATAACCGTTCGAGCGGATGTCGCGCCGGTCGAGGTCGGCGAGCAGGTCGCGGCGGTAGCAGCGGAACCCGGCGGTGGCGTCCTTGAGGGTGAGGCCGAGCAGAAGGCGGGCTCCGGCATTGGCGGTCTTCGAGAGCGCACGGCGCGCGGCCGAGCAGTGTTGGGTGCCGCCTCCCGCCACGTAGCGGCTGCCGACCACCAGATCGGCCTCCTCGCTCGCCGCGAGCAGCGCGGGGATCGATTCGGGCGCGTGGGAGAGGTCGGCGTCCATCGACAGCAGCCGGTCGTACCCTTCCGCGAGCAGCTGGCGAAACGCGGTCCGATACGCGGTGCCGAGGCCGAGCTTGCCCGGGCGGTGCAGAACGCGTAGGTTCCTGACCTCTGCCCGCATCGATTCGAGCAGTTGCCCGGTGCCGTCCGGGGAGTTGTCGTCGACGAAGAAAAGATCGAGCGGCATCGAGAGACCGGCCGCGCCCCCCGGGCCCCCGAGCGCGGCAAGGCGGCCGATCAGAGGAGCGATGTTGTCTCGCTCGTTATAGGTCGGAATGACGACGACGGCACGCATGGCGATGGTCGAAACGGGTGGCCTCGGCAGAAGGGTTCGGGGAAGGCTTGGGCGACTTTTCCGAGCCCTAGGATCATACCATTGAGGAGAAAACGCTTGAACGAGTCACCGGGGAGCGACGGAGCCATGGAGAGGGAGGGCGCGGAAGAGGCGCACGGAGGCCCGGGATGGCGCACGGTGCTCGCCGCGGCCGGCCTCTATCTCGGGGTCCTGGTCGCGATCGGGTTTCGGGTGTTCGCCCGCTTCGGCAGCGTCCTGCCCGCCACCCTGGCCGATCCGCTCCAGCACCTGTGGATTCTCCGTTGGTACGAGAGCTGCCTCAAGGCCGGGCGGCTGCCATTCCTCGCACCCGACGTGATGTTTCCGGTCGGCGCGCCGCTCGGGTTGTTCTCGCCGCTTCATCTTCAGGCGCTGATCTGGAACCTCGTCGGCTGGGCGCTCCCCTCCGACTTCGCCCGCTACAACCTGCTTTGGGCGCTTGGCTTTCTGATCACCGCGGCAGGCGGTTTCTACCTTTCGTGGCGGCTGCTGCGCGACCGCACCGCCGCGGTGTTCGGAGGTCTGCTCTGCCTGCTCGCGACCCCTGTGACGCTTCACGCCCTCGGCCACCTGGAGCTGATCTACGTCGGCGTGCTCGGGTTTTTCCTGCTCGGCTGGACCGAATTCGTCGAGCGGCCGCGCGGCCGCTCGCTGGCTGTAGCGGTCGGCACCTATGTGCTGGTCTCGGCGAGCGCGGCGTATTTTGCGGTCATGGCAACCATTCCCGCCGCCCTGTTCGTGATCTGGAGCGGGGTGCGCGCCCTACGCACCGGGTTCTGGGCCTGGCTGCGCGCCCGCATGGTCTGGTTGCTCGCGTTCGCCGGAATCGCGGCCGTGGCGCTCGCAATCCTCTTTTCAAGCCAGCTCTGGGCGAAGAGCCACGGCTTCCAGGGCCAGCGGGGGCGGATCGAATTCACCCGCTATTGGGCTCCTTTGTGGGGCTACTTCATGCCCACCCCCCAACAAGCGCTGGAGCCGCTCCTCCCCTGGCATCCGTATCAGGACGCCGAATTCGGCCAGACCGGCACGGAGCGTTCGTCCTATCTCGGGATCGTGCCGCTGCTCCTGATGGGGTACGCCGCGTCGCGCAAGGCGAAGTTCGCCAACTCGGGTTTCTTCTGGGCGGCGTTTGCCCTGTCGGTCGTACTCTCGCTCGGGGCGTTTCGTCCCTACCATCTGGAACCGGTCTGGCTACCCGCCGACTGGCTCTGGCGGATCTTCCCCCCGATGCGCGACCTGCGCGTTCCCGCGCGATTCAACCTGTTCGCCGCGGTGCTCGGCTCCCTGCTTGCGGCGGCCGGCCTTTCGCGTCTGCTGCGAAAAATCGAGCGGCCGCGGCTGCGGCAGTTCGTGATCGTCGGAGCTTTCGCGGCGACCCTCCTCGACTTGGCGCCGTCGGCCTATCCGGGAGTCGTGCCGCCGCCGATGCCCGATCTCTATCGCCGGATCGTCGCGCGCGACCCCAAGGCGACGTTTCACGAGGCGCCGTTTTTCGGCACCCGCGGACTGTTCCTGCCGTCCGCGACCGCCTATTGGCAGCTCGATCACCGGGGCCGGACCAGCGGCGGCTACAGCGGGATGATCAACGCGGCGCTCGAAGAGAAGGTGGGATTCCCTTCGCCGTTCTTTGCCCGCAACCTGTCGTTTCCCAGCTATCTCGCCGAGCCGGAGCATCAGTTCTTCGACGTTGTGCGGGCCGATGCGCACGATTACGTTTGGGCGTTTCTCCACTACAACGGCTTCCGCTACGCGGTGGTCTACACCGATCCGGCCTATTTCTCGGATTTGCGCGGCAGCGTCGAGGCTCTTCCCCCGCTGCTCGCGCCGGCCGAGATCGACCGCAATTCCGCGGCGATCGCCTACGCGGCGGATCGCCTGCCGCAGCCGAATCGGGCGGTTCTGGTGCCCGCCGAGGGGCTGCGCAACCGCCAACCCTGGAGGGGGCGGTGGGCCGCGCGAATGGGCCGGCACGCGACGTTTGCCCTCTACAACCCGACGCCCGAGGTACCGATCGTCTTTCGCCTGGGGGCGACCAGCTTCATCGCGTCGCACTCGGCGCGGGTGACCCTCTATCGGTCCGAAGCGCGGGGCGTCGGCGGCGCCCCGGTCGCCGCCTCGCCGTCCGGCGGAGAGGTGGTGATCCAACTGCGCGCGAACCCGGTCTTCTATCGCTGGTTCACGAGCGACGCGTTCCTCGCCCCCAAAGGCTGGAGCGAGATTCGGATCGACGCCATGGACGAGACTCCGCAGGATCCGGAGCGCGCCCAGTGGGGGACCGACCGTCTGCCGATCAGCCTGCTGATCGCGGCGGTCGAAATCGTCGGCCCCGACGAGGCGCCCAGCCCGGACCGGCCGGCTGAGCGCCTCTTGGCGCCGGAAGAGTCGATAAAGCGCTGACCCGAAGCCTCAGACCGCGGCCAGCAGCTCGGTATTTTCCGGGGTCCGCGGGGTCCCCGGGGTTTGCGCGGGCGGCTCGACCCGCTTCCTGCCGAGCTGCGCCGCGAGGTCGGCAAAGCCTTCGAACGTGAGGCTCTGGGCGCCGTCCGAAAGCGCGTGATCGGGATCGGGGTGGACTTCGACGATCACCCCTTGGGCGCCCGCCGCGAGACCGGCATGAGTGAGGGCCGGGACGATCGACCGCAGGCCGGCGGCGTGGCTCGGATCGACGATGACCGGCAGGTGGGTTCGCTCGCGCACGATCGCCACGGCGTTCAGGTCGAGGGTGTGGCGGGTCGCCCGCTCGAATGTCCGGATGCCCCGTTCGCACAGGACGACCTGGTTGTTGCCGTGGGCCAGGATGTACTCCGCCGCGTGCAGCCACTCGTCGATCGTGGCGCCCGCGCCGCGCTTCAGCATCACGGGCTTGCCGCTCCGGCCGGCCGCGCGCAGCAGCGCGAAGTTCTGCATGTTGCGCGCGCCGATCTGGAGCATGTCGGCATAGCGGGAGACGAGCGGCACCTCTTCCCAGCTCATCACTTCGGTCACCACCGGCAGGCCGGAGATCCGGCGCGCCTCGGCGAGGATTTTCAAGCCCCGCACGCCGAGCCCTTGGAAATCGTAGGGCGACGTGCGCGGCTTGAACGCGCCCCCTCGGAGCATGTCGGCCCCGGCCGCCGCGACCGCGCGGGCGGTGTCGAGCAGCATCTCCTCGCTTTCGACCGAGCAGGGACCGGCGATCAGGATCGGCGTGCCGCCGCCGATTTCGAGCGAGCCGATGCGGACGATCGAGTCCTCCGCCTGGTAGCGCCGATCGAACAGCGGAAATGCGGGTTTCGGCCGGTGGTTCGGTCCCGAGCCGGTCGCTCCGTGCGCGGGGGCATCTAGGTTGGAGGAGGCCGGTCCCTGCCAGGCGAGATAGCTGCCGAGCACGACGAGCTGGTTGGCCAGCGCCTCGATCGCCTCGATCGCCTCGGCCACCAGCGGCTCGCGCGCCGCGCCTTGGATGTCGATATAGAAGCGATAGGTCCAGGGTGCGGAGCGCTCCGGCCGCGATTGGAGCGCGGTCAGGTTGATGCCGCGGGTCGCGAACGCCTGGAGCACGGCGGCGAGCATGCCCGGCCGATGGTCGGTCCAGACCACCAGCGAGGTCTTTCGCGGCCGGTCGTCGAGCACCTCGGGCTGGGGATCGCGGGTGAAGGTGAGGAAACGGGTCTGGTTGGTCGGGTCGTCCTCGATCCGGTCTTCGAGCACCTTCAAGCCATACAGCTCCGCGGCTAGAAGCGAGCCGATCGCCGCTTCGGAAGGATCGGCGTCGCGCGCCACGATCTCAGCTCCCCCCGCCGTGTCCCATTCGCTCACCCGCTGCACTCCGGGCAGATTCTTGCTCAGCCAGATGCGGCACTGATCGAGGGCGACGGGATGCGAAAGGACGCGGCGAATCTGCGTCACCGTGGCCCCTGGAACGCCGAGCAGCGCGTGCTGGACCGGCAGCAAAATCTCCCGATCGAGGTGGAGCGCATGATCGCGGAACGCCTGCTGCAAAATGTCTTCGGTGGTTTCGACCAAGCCGACCAGGGAGTTTTCAAACGGCAGGCAACCGGCGTCCGCCTTGCCGTCGCGCACCGCTTCGACCACGTCCGCGACGGTGCGGAGGGGGAGCAGCTCCAAGTCGGGCCACTGTTTGCGGGCCGCGGCTTCGCTGAATGATCCGCGCGTACCCTGAATCGCTACTCGCATCCGATCTCTCCTCGGCTGGCCTGATGAATCAGCGCCAAAAACAAAAGCGCCCCGCCGTTTCCGGCGGGGCGCTTTCAGGTTCGGTCTCGCGGGAACTAGTCCTTTAGCCGAACGCGGAAGCCCCCGCGCAACGATACGTAAAGGAGTAGTGCCAACGGAACGTGATCATGGGACGGGGAGTATTGGGGCGGTCTGCGGGAAAAGTCAAGCGAAAAGCTTTCCTGCAAAACCTTGATCTTTTCAGCCGCCCTCGCCCGGCGCTGGCCCGCTATTCGCAAACAGACTCTTCCAGGCTGGGCCTTGGTAAGGCGAGCCAGGAGCGATCAAGATGACCGAAAATCCCCTACGTCCCTTTCGACCGGATCCCTTGAGGAGTGCCGGGCCCGCCGTGGTGATGATGCAGAACGACTCGCGGCGTCTGGTCGTCATTCTGTTCTCGATCGCCTTGGTGCTCGGTGCGGGCATCGGCATTGTGGGGTTTCTCGCCGGGCGGCGCTCGGAGGTCGGAAAGATTCATCCGACGGACATCGCGCCATTTCCTCGGGCCCAGGCGGTCCAGGCGGCAAATCCTCCGCCTCCGGCTCTGCAGATTGTGCCGCTGCCGGAAGGATCGCTCGTTCGGGAAGAGGCCCCCCTCGCGCCGGGTTCGCCGGTGGTGATCGGATACGACGGAGGGCAACCCATTTCGATCGAGGGCGACGGCGCTACGGGCGCTGTTCTGGAAGAAAAGCCCGCGATCGTGATTCGCCGCCACGAGCCGAGCCGTGCTCGGACTCGCTCGGCGGGCAGTCCTCTCGTGACGCCGGTTGCGCCGGTTCCGGCCAACGTGCCGATTCCGGCCGCTCCAGAGCCGGCTGCTGAGCCGGTTCCGGTCGCCCCCGAGATTCCGGCCGCCGCTTCGCCCGAGCCTCCTTCCGCCGCGGCGGCCTCGCCTGCCGCGCCGACCGCAGCTCCCGAATTTCCGGCCGGTTCTCCCTCCGATTCGGCGCCCGACTCCTCGCTCGAACCGTCGCCTCCTCCTCCTTGACAGGAGACATGACCGGCGAGGAAGATCCCCGCCGGGCGGATCGGCTTGCGCAATCTGTGTAGCAGCGGCAAATAGCGTTCCTCGGCGACCGCCATTCTTACGTTTTTCTTCACCGCGGCGCGAAAGGAACCCTGATGCGCAAGGTGGTCGTTCTCTTGCTCGTGGTCGGTGCGGCCGCAGCGGGCTGGTTCTATTGGCAGCGAAGGCCCGCGCCTACCGAGCTGGTGCTCGCCGGATCGCTCGAAGCGCGCACGGTCGAAGTGGGCTCCCTGGTCGGCGGCCGGGTATCGCGGGTGCTGGTGGACGAAGGCGCCAAGGTCGCCGCCGGTCAGGTGTTGATCGAGCTCGAAGGCGATCTGCTGGAGCTCCAGATCGGCGAGCAGCAGGCGGCGATCGCCGAGGCGCAGGCGAACCTCGCGAAGGCGACCAAGGGACCGAGGAGCGAAGAGGTCCGTCGCGCCGAAATCGATTGGCAGGCGGCGAAGACCGACCGCGAACGTTTCGAATCGTTGTGGAAATCCGGCGTTACGCCCAAACGCGATTTCGACACCGCGGCGGTGCGCGAAGCGAACTCCCTGGAAACCCTGCGCCAGGCGCAGCGCGGTGGCCGAACCGAGGACCGCTCGGCCGGGCGCGCCGTGGTCGAGCGGCTGGAAAAGCAGCTCGGTTACCTGGAAAGGCAGAAGCAGGAGCTGAGGATCGTGGCGCCCGCGGCCGGCGTGGTCGAGGCGCTCGATCTGCGCCCGGGCGATCTGATCAACCCCAACCAGGCCGCGTTGACCCTGCTCGAAGACGGCCAGCTCTGGGTGCGGGTCTACGTCCCCGAGCCCGACTTGGGGCTGGTGCGCGTCGGCCAAGAGATCGGAGTGTCGATCGACAGCTTTCCCGATCGGACCTTCCGCGGCAAGGTGGTCGAGATCCGCGATCAGGGCGAATACACGCCGAGGAACCTGCAGACGCTCGACCAGCGGAGCGACCTGGTCTTCGGCGCCAAGATCGAAGTGGAGCCAGCGCCCGAGCTGAAAGCCGGGATGACCGCGATCGCGAAGCTTCCGCTCCCCCCGAACGCGGCCAAGACGAAAGCCAAGAAATGACCTCCGCGATGCCCGCGGCGAAGACTGCGCCGAGCGAGGAAGCGCCGGTCTCGGAATTCGGCATCGAGGCCGATCACGTGACCCGCGATTTCGGCGCGGTCCGCGCGCTCGACGACGTCTCTCTGCGGGTGAAGCGGGGGGAGATCTACGGGCTGCTCGGCCCGAACGGCTCGGGCAAATCGACGCTGATCCGCATCCTCTGCGGCCTGCTCGCCCCGTCTCAAGGCAAGGCCGCGGTCGACGGTCTCGACGTGGTGCAGCACGGCGAGGAGATCCGCCGCCGGATCGGTTACGTGCCCCAGAAGTTTTCGCTCTACACCGATCTGTCGGTCGCCGAGAACCTCGATTTCTTCGGTTCGGTCTACGGTCTGCTCGGAGCCGAGAAGCGCGAACGGCGCGACTGGGCGGTGGGATTGACCGGCATTGGCCCCTATCTCGACCGCCTCGCCGGCCAGCTCTCGGGCGGCTGGAAGCAGCGGTTGTCGCTCGCCGCCGCGGTGATGCACGGGCCGCGGGTTCTCTTTCTCGACGAGCCGACCGCAGGCATCGATCCGGTTGCCCGGCGCGAGCTGTGGAACCTGCTGTTCGACCTCGCCGCTTCGGGCGTCACGCTGCTGGTCACCACCCATTACATGGACGAGGCCGAACGTTGCGGCACGGTCGGCTATCTCTACCTGTCGCACATGCTGGTCGAGGGCAAGCCCGACGATCTGGTCGATCTGCCCGAGGTGACGCCCCAGGGGATGCGCCGGGTCGAGGTCGAATGCGCCCACGGGGCGGCGGCGGTGATGGGGCTCGCCCGCGAGCGGCCGTACGTGGATGAAGTCACGATCTTCGGCAACGCCCTTCACCTTCTGGTCAAAGGCGACGTGACCGACGAGGAGATCGCCGCGGACCTCTCGGAAAGGGCGGGAGCCGGAGTGCGCATCCGGCCGATCGCGGCGTCGCTCGAAGACGTGTTCGTCCGCCTGACGCGGCTCCAGGTGGGGCTGGGAGAGAAGAAACTGGCGGAGCAGGAGGCGGAGAAAGCCAAGGCGGGCAAGCGGAGGACAGGGCGGTGAGGGGCTTCGGCGCGATTCTCAAGAAGGAGTTCCTGCAGATGGTGCGCGACGTGGGGACGCTCCGCTTCGCGATCATGGTGCCGGTCTTTCAGCTCGTCCTGTTCGGTCTGATCGACACCAACGTCCGCCGCGTGCCGACGGTGGTATTCGATCAGAGCCGCACCCAGGAGAGCCGTGCGCTGCTCGACGAGTTCACCAACACCAGCTACTTCCTGGTCACCCGCTTCGTCGAGTCGCGCGCCGACCTGCGCGAGGAGATCGTCGCCGCGCATGCTCAGGTGGGGATCGAAATCCCCCCCGATTACGCCCGTCGCAGGCTCAGCGGCAAACCTGCGGACGTGTTGGTGCTGATCGACGGTTCGGATTCGAGCATCTCGGCTCAGGCGCTCGGCGCGGCGAACGGTGTGGCCCTCTCGCGTTCGCTCGAAGAGATCCGCAAACGGGCGGGAGGCACGGGGCTGCCGGTCGAGGTGCGGCCGACGCTTCTGTTCAATCCGGATTCGCGGAGCGCGAACCTGCTGATTCCCGGCCTGGTGGCGATCCTTCTGACCTTCTCGGGCACCCTCCTCGCGTCGTTCGCGATCGTCCGCGAGCGCGAGCGCGGCACGCTCGAACAGCTGATGGTGACCCCCGCCACTCCGGTCGCCGTGGTGCTCGGCAAGCTTCTGCCCTACCTGCTGCTCGCGTTCGTCCAACTGCTCCTGATCCTGGTGCTGATGACCACGGTGTTCGGCGTGCCGATCCACGGCAGCATCCCGCTTCTGCTGGGGCTCGCGACGATCTACCTGTTCGCCCTCCTGTCGCTCGGCCTGCTCGTCTCGTCGCGCGCCAAGACCCAAATGGAAGCCGTGCAGCTCGCCCAGATGCTGCTGCTTCCTTCGATCATGCTTTCGGGATACATCTTTCCCCTCTCTTCGCTCCCGACCGTTCTGCGCTACGTCGCGCAGATCCTCCCCGCCACCCACTTCATCGCCATCTCGCGCGGCATCATCATCCGCGGGGCCTCGTTCTCCGACCTCTGGGAGCATGTCGCCGCCCTGATCGCGATCGCGGTCGTCCTGGTCGCGGCGAGCGCCCGGGCGTTCCGGAAGACGGTGGAGTGAAGAGCGATATGCTTCGGGTCCGCAGTGCGGCTTGCCGCGCAGGAAAATCACCGACCGAGGAGAGTTACTCGCATGGCGTATGGACAGTCGAAAGCGGCGCGTTGGCCCCGCCGAATCTTGGTGCTGCTGGTGGTGGCGATCGCGTTCTTCGGCGGGTTGTCGTTCTGGTCGGGCAGCGCGCCCGGGGTGGAGCTGATTCCGAAGCTCAAGGGGATCGGCAAGCGCACGCCGATCGAGGTGAAGATCGACGACGTCTCCCACGTCCAGAGGGTGCGGATTGAAGTGATCCAAGGGGCAGACAAGATCGCGGTCACCGAGAAGGAGTACATCCCCTCGCCGAACTGGGCGTTCTGGCGCGGCCGGCGGCCCGAGACGTTTACCGTCGACATAGGTCGCGACACCGTAAAGGGGCTGAGGGCGGGCGATGCGATCGTCCGCGCCACGGCGGAACGGGCGGGCAACCTGATCCGCACCGCGGATCCGACGATCGCCGAGGTGAAGCTGCCGGTCCGGCTCTCGCCCCCTGTCCTCTCGCTCCTTTCGACCCAGCACTACACGGCCCAAGGAGGCTGCGAGGTCGTGGTCTACCAGGTGAGCCAGAGCGAGCGTGACGGAGTGAGCGTCGGCTCCTGGTGGTTCCCGGGCTTTCCGCTTCCCGGGGCGCCCGACGCCCGCACTCACTTCGCCCTGTTTGCCGTTCCCTACGACCATACGACCGCCGACGAGGTCCACCTGGTCGCGACCGACGAAGTGGGCAACGAATCGAGCCAATCCTTCGTCGATCAGTTCAAGGCCAAGCCCATCCACACCGACACGATTCCCTTGGATGACGCGTTCCTCGGTCGCGTGGTTCCTGCGATCCTCGCGGAGTCGCCCGAGGTGAGCGATCAGGGCGACCTGCTCAAGAGCTACCTGGAGATCAACCGCAACCTGCGGAAGAAGAACGCGGCGACGCTCAAAGAGCTGGCGGCGAAGAGCGAGCGGAAATTCCTCTGGAGCGAGCCGTTCGTCCCGATGAAGAACGCCAAGATCACCGCCGCCTTCGCCGACCGCCGCACTTACATGTACCAGACCAAGCCGGTTGACCAACAAGACCACCTAGGCTTCGACATGGCCTCCGTCGAGCACGACTCGATCCTCGCCTCGAACCGCGGCAAAGTCGCCCTCGCCCGCTTCTTCGGGATCTACGGCAACGCGATAGTCATCGACCACGGCTATGGCCTGATGAGCCTCTACGGTCACCTCTCCTCGATCGAGGTGAAAGAAGGCCAGATGGTCGAGCGCAACCAAGAAATCGGCCGCTCCGGTAAAACCGGCCTCGCCGGAGGCGACCACCTCCACTTCACCCTCCTCCTCCAAGGACTCCCCGTCAACCCGGTCGAGTGGTGGGACCCCCACTGGATTCGCGACCGCATCGTGCGGAAACTGGGGGCGGCGCTGCCGTTTACGGGGTAAATGCGGCAATCGAGCTCGGGATAGGATCTTCCGAGACCGCAAGCCGCAAGCGGGCCGAGGAAAAGGCTCCTGACTGCCAGATAGCGGCTATCCAGCCCCGATACCGGCTATCCGCCGCCGATAGCGGGTATCCACCACCGATAGCGGTTCGAGAGCGAACTTGAGGCGAACTTGAGCGGCTGAAATGACCGTATTCGAGGGTCAACGTTTCTGGAGTACTTTTCGTTATGCAACTCGCAACAGGTAAAGTCGTGGTCGGCAAGGTTCTCGTCGACGGGCTCGACCTCCGAGGGATGCGACCTCATTCCCCAACCATCTTGAGGGCGCGATTCATCACCGAGTCGGAAAGGTACATCCCGGTGTTTCGAAGTGCTTCGAGGACCGCCCGGGCCGAAGTGAGCTGACCGCGCTGCTTGCCCAGCAACACCAACCCCAATGTACCTCGCACGTGAACGGCGATTGCCTGTGCGCAACGCCGGGCTCCAAGATCGTCAATGATCGCCTCAACGCCTGGCCGTGCGACGCACCAGGAGAGGACAGCTGATTCTCCGGGTCCGAGGTCCCAGGCCTGGATCGCTGGTGGGACCTCCGGGGTTTCCACGACCCGTAGCCAGGAAACCGAGGTAAGTGCCCGAGCCGCCGGATCGCTTGGCCCGCGACGAAGGATCTCGTTGGCCACGGCAGACGGAACCACGATTTCGAGAGCGACCAGTTGCAGGAGGTCGAGGAGGCCTCCGCGAGTCAAGAAAATCAGCGGCGAGGAGTTGACTACGGCGTGCTCAGCCACGCTCCATCTCACACTGAAGGTCGTCGAAGTCCACGACGAAGGCATCAACCCCTTCGCGGGCCAGAGCCATCAGAAAGTCGGTTCGATCCAGATCAGCGACCTGAGCGGCCTTCTCCTGCGAGATCTGGCCGCGCTGATACCAGTGGATCGCCGCAGCGAGACGCAGTTCGCGGCCGAATTCATTCGGAGACCGGCGAAGCGTCGAGAACACTTCCTCCGGTAACTCCAGGGTCAAAGTGGTCATGCACAGACTCCTCGGTCGCTTTGGCGAACAGGCTCGCGACGACTCTAGATTACACCCAGGGCTGACGGTCCATGTGCGTTAATAGGAGATAGTACTCGATCGGTTGATGACGCTCCCCGTGACGATCGAAGGTCCACCGCAGGCCGCTAGCGGTCGAGGAGTTGCCCGCGTAGGTGTAGAGATCGGCTGCTTTCACGCGCAGATCGGGCGAACAGACCGTGCAGGGCCGCTCCCGAAGCGCCGCCCGCAGCTCGGCCCCAAGGTTCAAACTGATCACGCTATGGGCGAACGTTCCCCCCGAAAAGTCCACGATCTCGCCATCGATGAGCTCATGGCGCTGCTCAGCTTCGCGCTCGAAGGCCAGATAGTCGGGGACGGAGATCCGCGGTTTGGCAAGGGCTTCGGCCATAGGAACATTCTACGCTTACGGGACTCATGGGCGCCTTCTCAGCTGATGCGTGTACGATCCTGGTTCGCGGAGGTTCTTCTCCATGCCGAATTCCTGGATTGACGGCTCCCTTTACCCCGACACAGAGGTCCCGGAGGATCTCCCCACCCTGTCCGACCGGGTCGATTTCCTGGTGCGGCTTTGCGGCGCGTGGGATTTTGGAATTCTGCCGGATTGGGAGACGGTCGAAGAGGTCCGGCGGTTTGACTGGCGGGAGGCTGTGGAGGAGACGAATCTCCTGACCTCCCCGGTCTACCACCTCCTGCGCTCCTGGCACCGGCTGGAAGATCGTCCTTACCTGGGACAGCGGCTCGCCTACATCGACGGCGATCCCGAGCTTCAGCACGTATAGGGCAGCGGCAAACCGGCCCCGGGGTACGCGTAACCCGAGGCCGGAGAGAGTCCTATTGGGTGCAGTGGGCCGTTTCGGTGCAGGTGGCGGCTGCGGTCAGGCAGTTGCAGCAGGTGCCCGAGCAGTTCACCGTGAGGGAGCAGTTCACGGCGGTTTGGGACGAGAAGCCGCCCGCGACTTCGCGCAGCTCCAGCGGGGACAGGGTCTCTCGGGAAAGCTTCAGCCTCTTGGACTTCTTCACGAGTTTCTCCTTGATGTCGACCGGATCTGGGGCGACCCGGGCCCAAGTTTGGGAATTTACCGGGCGCTCCGGCGTGGGCTGCGGGAAATCAGGAACTCCGGCAGTTTCTGGGCGATCCAGCGTTCGGCGCGGCGGTGTTCGG
>JBDTZG010000027.1:0-72899 GCA_040005235.1 Acidobacteriota bacterium
TCGCCGCCGATCTCGCGCAGGCTCTCTTCCGTCTGGATGTAGACGCCGAGATGCTCTTTGAGCAGCAGCGACGCAAGCGACACCGCCTCTTCCGGAGCGACCGTGCCGTTGGTCCAAACTTCGAGCACCAGCTTTTCGTAATCGGTGGTCTGACCGAGACGCGCCGCGCCGACCCGGAAGTTCACGCGCCGGACGGGGCTGTGCGCCGAGTCGACCGGAATCCAGCCGATACCGAGCGACTCGTCGAAGTTGCGGTCCGCCGAGACGTAGCCGCGGCCCCGCTCGATCTTGACCTGGAGCTTGAACCGCGCCTCTTCGTTCAGAGTCGCGATGTGGATGTTCGGATCGATGATCTCGATCTGCGGATCATCGGCCATGTGCTTGGCAGTCACCTTGCCCGGACCCGCGACGTCGATCGCCAAAACTTTGGCGTCTTCGCTGTGGAGCCGGATCGGCACCTGCTTCAAGTTCAGGATGATGTCGGTGACGTCTTCGACCACGCCCGGAACCGAGGAGAACTCATGGAGTACCCCTTCGATGTGAACCGCGGTGATCGCCGCTCCCTCGATCGAGGAGAGCAGACAACGGCGCAGCGCGTTGCCCATGGTGGTGGCAAAACCGCGCTCGAACGGCTGGGCAGTGAACTTGCCGTAGCTCGCCGTCAGTGTTTCTTTTTCTATTTCGACGCGCCGTGGGCGCTGAAAACCCTTCCAAAGCATGCTCGCTGGCTCCTTCGCGTAGTTGCCGACCGGTTTAGCGGCTGTACAGCTCGACGATCAACTGCTCCTGGATCGGCAGTTTGATGTCTTCGCGCGCAGGAAGGCGCGTGACTTTGCCCGACACATTGTCGGCGTCCAGCTCCAGCCACTCCGGAATCCCGCGGCCGCGGGCGGTTTCGACGCTCGAGCGGACCAGCGGATTCTTCTTGCTCGCCTCCTTGACCGTGACCGCCTGGCTGGCTTTCACCTGGTAGGAAGGCACCGAGACCTTGCGGCCGTCGATCAGGACGTGGCCGTGCCGAACCAACTGACGCGCCTGGGCGCGCGATCCGGCGAAGCCGAGGCTGAAGATGACGTTGTCGAGTCGCCGTTCCAGCATGATGAGGAGGTTTTCGCCCGTGATCCCCTTTCGGCGATCGGCCTCCTCGAAATAGGTGCGGAACTGGCTCTCCAACACGCCATAGATGCGCTTGACCTTCTGCTTCTCGCGCAACTGCAAACCGTAGCCCTGGATCCGGCGGCCGCGGCGATTGCCGTGCTGGCCCGGCGGATAGGCCCTACGCTCGATGGCGCACTTTTCCTTGAAGCAGCGGTCACCTTTGAGGAACAGCTTGATCCGCTCGCGACGGCACAGCCGGCAAACGGGTCCGCAATATCTTGCCACGTTGTTTCTCCTGACGTCCTCTCCTCGACGCTACGAGGAATTCATCTGAGGAAGACGAGGGCGAGCACCCCGGAACGCCCGAGGTTCACTCGCCGGTCCCTCTCGCACGCCTTAGACGCGGCGGCGCTTGCGCGGTCGGCAGCCGTTGTGCGGAATCGGCGTCACGTCCTTGATCGACTTGACCTCGATTCCGGAAGCCTGGAGGGCACGGACCGCCGATTCGCGGCCGGCTCCCGGACCCTTGACCAGCACGTCGACCGTGCGGACTCCCGAGTCCTTGGCGCTGTTGCCGGCGCTCTGCGCTGCGACCTGCGCCGCGAACGGCGTGCCTTTGCGCGAGCCTTTGAAACCGATGCGGCCGGCCGACGACCATGAAAGGACATGTCCTTCCGGGTCGGAGATCGACACGATCGTGTTGTTGAAGGTGGCTTGGATGTGCACCACGCCGTGGGGCACGTTGCGCCGTTCCTTCTTCTTGCCCGCCTTGCGATCCTTCTTCGGAGCTGCTGCCTTCGCCATGATTCTCCCTGGGGGCGCACCCGCTCCTCGCTTGGAGGAGCGGAAAGCGCTCGGTCCTTACTTCCTTACTTCTTCGTCGCTTTCTTCTTACCGGCGACCGCGCCACGCCGCGGACCTTTGCGGGTGCGTGCATTGGTCGAGGTCCGTTGCCCGCGAACCGGAAGGTTCTTGCGGTGACGGACCCCACGGTAACAGCCGATCTCCATCAGCCGCTTGATGTTCTGGCTGATCTCTTTGCGCAGATCACCCTCGACGCGCCCCTCGTCCGTGATGACCTTACGGATCCGGCGTGCTTCGTCCTCGGTCAGATCCTTGACCCGAGTAACCTCGGGGACCTGAGCCTCGGTGAGGATGCTCTTCGAACGCGTACGGCCGATGCCGTAGATGTAGGTCAAGCCGATCCAAACCTGCTTGTTCTGGGGCAGGTCTACTCCTGCGATGCGTGCCATAGCTCGTTCCTATCCTGACCTATCCCTGGCGCTGCTTGTGTTTCGCGTTCTCGCAGATCACCCGCACTACGCCCTTGCGGCGGACGACCTTGCACTTCGGGCAGATCCGTTTGACCGACGTCCGTACTTTCATCACCCACTCCTTCGTCCGCGCCTACTTCAAGCGGTACACGATTCGACCGCGGTTCAAGTCGTACGGCGAGAGTTCGACCAGAACTCGATCGCCGGGCAAAATCCGGATGAAATGCTTGCGCATTTTGCCCGAAATGTGCGCCAGAACCTGGTGCTTGTTTTCGAGCTCGACGCGAAACATCGCGTTCGGCAGCGGTTCGACGACTACCGCCTCGACCTCGATCGCTTCTTCTTTCTTCGACAAATTTCGCTCCCGCTCGTCTCGGCTTTAAGAAGGGCTCGCGCCCAAAACCCGATAGCCGAAAGGCGTCACCGCGACCGAGAACTCGAAATGAGCCGACAGCGACCCATCTTCGGTCCGCGCGGTCCAGCCATCCGCGTCCATTTTTACCCCGGCGCTCCCGGCGTTGATCATCGGCTCGATCGCCAACACCATGCCGGGCTTGAGCTTGGGCCCTTTGCCCGGCTTCCCATAGTTCGGTACCTGCGGGTCCTCGTGCAGCGAAGTCCCGATGCCGTGGCCCGAGAACTCCCGCACCACCGAGTAGCCATTGCGCTCGGCGTGCGCCTGCACCGCGTGGCCGATGTCGGAAAGCCGACCGCCCGGCCGAACCTGCTCGATCCCGAGCAGCAAAGAATTTCTCGTCACGGCGAGCAGGCGTTCCGCCTCCGCCGAGACCGGCCCCACCGCGAACGTTCGCGCCGCGTCGCCGAAATAACCTTTGTACTGCACTCCGCAGTCGATCCCGACGATGTCGCCGGAGACCAGCGGCAGCTCATTCGGAATGCCATGAACGATCACGTCGTTCTTGGCGATGCAGAGCGTCGCCGGATAGCCCCGATAGTGCAGGAACGCCGGCACCCCGCCGCGCGAGCGAATGAACTGCTCGGCAAATCGGTCGAGGTCGGCGGTCATCGCCCCCGGCACCACCCGCTCGGCGAGCTGATCGAGCACATCATGCACGATCCGGTTCGCCTGATCCATCAACTCGATCTCGCCCGGCGTCTTGAGCACGGTCATGACCGCCCACCGATACCATCGAGCGCCGCGATCATCTGCCGCGTCACTTCCTGGATCGACTGGAAACCCGAGATCGGCCGAACCAGGCCCCGCTCGCCGTAATACGCGACCAACGGCTCGGTTTCTTCGCGATATATACGCTGCCGATCGCCCACGACCTCCAGTGTGTCGTCTGCGCGGCCGCGCGCGAGCATCCGGCGAATCAGCTCCTCTTCCTGAACCTCGACCAGCAGAACGCAGTCGATGCCCCCGTCGCCAAGGATCCGATCCAGCGAATGTGCCTGAGGCAACGTCCGCGGATATCCGTCGAGCAGAAAGCCGCGCGAGGTATCGGGTTGGCCCAACCTCTCGGCTACGACTTCAAGCATCGTCTCGTCGTCCACCAAGAGGCCCAGCTTCATGAGACCCTGGACCTTGCGGCCGAGCTCCGATCCGGCGGCGATTGCGCTCCTCAACATGTCTCCAGTTGAGATCTGCGGCACGCCAAGCTGCTTTGAAAGAACCTCCCCCTGGGTTCCCTTGCCTGAGCCCGGAGGTCCTAAAAGGATCACCCGAAAACGGGCGCCACGGTCATCCCCTTCGCCCACGAATCCTTCCCCGCTTCATGAAGCCCTCGTAGTTGCGCATCACTAGCTGGCTTTCGATCTGCTGGACCGTGTCCATCGCAACGCCGACGACGATGAGCAGCGAGGTACCGCCGAAGTAGAAGTTGATCCCCATGCCGTTGGTAAACCAGTTCGGCAGGACTCCGTCGAGGGTCGCTCCCAGGAACGGAATCTGCTGCACGTGGATACCGGTGAGCAGGAACTCCGGCAACACCGTGACAGCGGCCAAATAGAGCGCCCCCACCAGGGTCAAGCGGGTCAAGATCCGATCGATGTATTCGGCGGTCCGCTTGCCTGGGCGGATGCCCGGGACGAAGCCGCCGTATTTCCGCATGTTTTCGGAAAGATCGGCCGGATTGAAGATGATCGAGACGTAGAAGTAGGCAAAGAACACGATCGTCACGATCTGGAGCAGGTAGTAGAGCGGCGCGCCGTACGAGATGAAGCTCACCATCTTCAAGACCCACTCGTTCTTTACGAACTGGGCGATGGTCGTCGGGATCATTACCACGGAGCTTGCGAAGATGACCGGGATGACGCCGCCGGTATTTACCCGCAACGGCAAATAGGTGCTCTGCCCGCCGTAGACCTTCCGTCCGACCACCCGCTTCGCATACTGAACCGGAATGCGCCTTTGCGCCCGCTCCATGTAGACGATGAACGCGACGACCAGCAACATGAACCCGAGAAGGATGATCATCCCGAACGCCGAAAGCGTCTCGTTCTTGATGCCATTGATCGAGTTGCCGATCGCGGGGACCAAGCCGACCACGATGCCGGCGAAGATGATCAACGAGATCCCGTTGCCGATGCCCCGTTCGCTGATCTGCTCGCCGAGCCACATGATGAACGCCGTGCCGGTCGTGAGCGTGAGCACCGTGAACAGGCGGAAACCCCAGCCCGGATGCGGCACAACGGGAGCCTGGCCCGCGGTGGTCTGCGCTTGCAGCCAGGTCGAGATGCCGAGCGACTGGATGATCGCGATGATCATCGCGCCGTACCGGGTGTATTGCGTGATCTTCCTGCGGCCGAGCTCACCCTCTTTGGATAGCTTCTCGAGGTAGGGCCAGACCACGGTCAGCAGCTGCAGGATGATCGACGCCGTGATGTACGGCATGATCCCGAGCGCGAAGACCGTGAACTTACCTAAGGAGCCACCGGTGAAGGTGTTGAAGAAGCCGAGGAAGCTGTTCTGCATCTGCGCCATCAGCTCGATCAACGCATTCGGATCCACTCCCGGCGTCGGGATGTGGCAACCGATCCGGTAGACCGCGAGCAGTCCAAAGGTGAACAGAACCCGCTTGCGCAGCTCCGGAATGGCGAAAATATTACGGAAACTATCGATCACCGCAGTTCCTCGCAGCTCCCGCCCGCCGCCTCGATCTTGGCCCGGGCCGACTTGCTGAACTTGTGAGCCGTCACCTTGAGCGCTTTGCCGATCTCGCCGTCACCGAGCACCTTGACCCGTTCGCCCTTGCGCACCAGACCGAGCTCGACGAGCGACTCGGGGGTCACGGCGATCGAGGCTTGCGCCGCTTCGGCCAGATCGGCGAGCACGGCGAGATTCACGATGTCGTATTCCGTCTTCCAGATGTTGGTGAACCCGCGCTTCGGTACGCGCCGGACGAGCGGCATCTGGCCGCCTTCGAATCCGAGACGCCCCTGATAGCCGGTTCGCGAGCGCTGGCCTTTTTCGCCCTTGCCGGAGGTCTTGCCAATTCCGGATCCCGGGCCGCGGCCTACCCGCTTCTTGGAGTGCTTGCTCCCCTTCGCCGGGGACATCTCGTGCAGCTTCATGGCTAGACCTCTTCCACCTGGAGCAAATAGCCGACCTTCGCCAACACACCGCGCAGAGCCGGCGAGTCCTGCCGTTCGACTACGTCATGCATGCGCCGAAGTCCAAGCCCGCGGACCGACTCCTCGTGTCCTGGCTTCGTGCTGATCGTGCTGCGGATCTGACGGATCCGCAGCCGTTTCGTCTCGGCGACCGGCGCTTCCGCCTTTGCCGCCGCTTTTTTTTGAGCCCTTGCAGCCATTGCCCGCTCCCTAGCCTCGCACCAATTTGACCGTCGGAACGCCAGCCTGCGGCGGCTCGATGCCGCGCAGCCGGAAGACGTCCTCGGGCTGACGCAGGCTGAGCAGCGCATGGAACGTGGCTTTCACCACGTTGTGCGGATTGGTCGTGCCCAGAGACTTGGTCAAAATGTCCTGGATACCCGCGGTCTCGATCACCGCCCGCACCGGTCCGCCGGCGATTACGCCCGTGCCTTCCGAAGCCGGCTTGAGCAGAACTCGCCCCGCGCCATAGACGCCCAAGGTCTCGTGCGGGATGGTGGTTCCCCGCGTCGGCACCTGGATCATATTACGCTTGGCGATCTCGATCCCCTTGCGAATCGCAACCGGGACCTCTTTCGCCTTGCCCGCACCGTATCCGACCCGACCCTTGCCGTCGCCGATCACCACCAGGGCGGAGAACGAAAAGTTCTTGCCACCCTTGACGACCTTGGTCACCCGGTTGATGTGGACGACCTGCTCGAAAAACTCGCTTTCGCGCTCGAACTCACGTTCCCTGGCCACAGCTCGCCTCCGACCTCAAAATTGAAGCCCGTTCTCGCGGGCCGAGTCGGCCAGCGCCTTGACCTTGCCGTGGTACACGTAACCACCACGATCGAAGACCACTTTGTCCACGCCGTTCGCTTTCGCGCGTTCCGCAACCGCCGCACCGACCACCTTCGCGGCATCGATCCCGGCGGATCCGCCCGAGAGCTTTGCCTTGAGGTCGGCGTCCAAGGAATTCGCCTGCGCAAGCGTCACGCCGCGATCGTCGTCGATGATCTGCGCGTAGATGAAGCGCAGACTTTTGTAGACCGACAAGCGCGGCCGAACCGCGGTGCCATGCACCCTCTGGCGTACCCGCAGGTGAGCCCGCTCGCGGCGCGCCCGCTTTTTCAAGAGCTGCTTCGTCAGATGCTCGGTCATCTCTACTTGCCTCCGGCCTTGCCGACCTTGCGGCGGAGGACCTCGTTGGCGAATTTGACGCCCTTGCCCTTGTAGGGGTCGGGCTTCCGGAGGGAGCGGATCTCGGCGGCGACCTGGCCGACCTTCTGGCGATCCGCGCCCGAAATGGCGAGCTTGCCCGCCTTGGCGTCGAGGTCGATCTTGATCCCCTCCGGGATGTTGAACATCACCGGGTGGGAGTAGCCGAGCGCGAACTGCACTTGGGCGCCCTTCAGCTCGGCGCGGTAGCCGACGCCGATGATCTCAAGATTCTTGACGAAACCGGCCGACGCGCCTTCGACGGCGTTGGCCAGCAAAGCCCGCAGCAACCCGTGCTTGGCCCGCTCGGGACCGGACTCGCCGGGCCGCGCGACCGTCACGCCGCCATCGTCCATGGTCACCGGGTAGCCGGGAAAGATCGCCTGGCTGACCTTGCCCTTGGGGCCTTCGGCCGTGAAGACTCCGTCGTGGACCTTGACCTCGGTCCCCTTGGGAATCGGAATGATTTTTCTACCAATGCGCGACATCGGTGGCTCTCCTAGGCAAGCTCTCTACCAGAGACGGCAGAGGAGCTCGCCCCCCACGCGGCGCTCGCGCGCCTGTTTGTCCGACAGCAACCCTTGCGAAGTCGACACGATCGCCATCCCGAGACCGTTGCGCACCTCGGTGATCTCGTCGGCGCCCATGTACAGACGACGTCCCGGCTTGCTCAGACGTTCGACATAGTTGATCGCCGGCTGGCCGTCCGCGCTGTAGCGAAGATAGATGCGAAGCGTGTCGTTCAACGCTCCCTCTTCCCGGAGGCGCTTGACGCTGCGGATGAAGCCTTCGTTCTCAAGGATTTTGCAAACCTCCTCCTTGAGGCGCGACGCCGGAATGTCCAGCCGGTCGTGCTTGGCCATATGCGCGTTGCGAACGCGCGCCAGAAGATCCGCAATCGGATCGGTCATGCTCATCGTGCTCTCCTTAGATCCAAGCGGGCCTACCAGCTGGCCTTGATGACGCCGGGCAGATATCCCTGGAGCGCCAGGTCCCGGAGGTGAATGCGGCAGAGCCCGAACTTGCGGTAGACACCACGCGGGCGGCCACATACTCTACACCGGTTCCGGTGGCGAACCGAGAACTTTGGCTTCTTTTTCGTCTTTGCGATTTTCGCAGTCGTCGCCACGGAGGTCTCCTAGCGCGGGAACGGCATGCCGAGCTCGCGCAGGAGAAACAGCGCACGCTCGTCGTTGCCGGCCGTTGTCGTAATCGTGATGTTCATCCCCTTGGGCTTCTCGACCTTGTTGTAGTCGACCTCCGGGAAGATCAGGTGGTCCTTGATGCCGAGCGTGTAGTTGCCGCGGCCATCGAAACTCTTCGTGGGGATGCCGCGGAAGTCGCGAACTCGGGGCAGGGCGATCGCGATGAGGCGATCGAGAAACTCCCACATCCGCTCGCCGCGCAGCGTGACCCGGCAGCCGATCGGCATGCCTTCGCGCAGCTTGAAGGCCGCGATCGATTTCCGGGCACGGGTGACCACCGGCCGTTGGCCCGCGAGCGCCTGCAGCTCCTCGACCGCCTCGTCGAGGATCTTGACGTTCTGGATCGCCTCGCCCATGCCCATGTTGAGCGAGATCTTCTCCAGGCGGGGAACCGCCATGGGGTTCTCGATCCCGAACTCCTTCATCAGGCGCGACACGACCTCGCCCTCGTATTGCTGCTTGAGCCGAGGAACGTATCCCTCGCGCCGCTCGGTCGGCCCGACCGTCGACAGCTCGCGGTCTTCCGTCTTCTTCTTCGCCATGGTCAGCCTTTCCGCCTATTCCAATCTTTGAGCCGCAACCCGAGCTTCAAAACTTCGCGTTGCACTTCTTGCAAACGCGCACGCCTTTGCCATCCTCAAGTCGAGCGCGACCGACCCGCGTCGGCTCGCCGCACTCCGGGCAGATCACCTTGACGTTCGACAAGTGAATCGTCCCTTCGCGCTCGAGGATGCCGCCCTGCACGCCCTTCTGCGGGTTCGCCCTAGTGTGGCGCTTGATCATGTTCACGTGCTCGACGACAGCCCGACCTTCGCCCGGCATGACGCGAAGCACTCGGCTTCGCACGCCCCGGTTCCGTCCGGCCATCACCAGCACCTGGTCGTTCTTTTTGACCTGCGCCTTCGGCGCCTTCTGCGTTTTTTCCATCTCGCTCATGGTGTGAGCTCCCGTACTTAATTCCAGCCCTGACCTGCTAGATGACTTCCGGCGCGAGCGAGACGATCTTCATGAACCGACGCTCACGAAGCTCTCTGGCCACCGGGCCGAAGACGCGCGTTCCGATCGGCTCGCCGTCGTCCTTGATCAACACCGCGGAGTTCGTGTCGAACCGAATGTAGCTGCCGTCTTTACGACGCTGCTCCTTGGCCGTCCGCACGATCACCGCTTTGACCACCTGGCCCTTCTTGACCGTGCCGTCGGGCGACGCCTCTTTGACCGACGCCGTGATCGTGTCGCCCAAGCGGCCGTACTGGCCGGTCGAGCCACCCCGCATGTGAATGCAGAAGATCTTCTTGGCGCCCGAGTTGTCGGCCACGTCCAGGATCGTTCCCATTTGAATCATGGCTCGCTCCTCACTTCGCCCGCTTCAAGATCTCGCGCACGCGCCAGCGCTTGGTCCGCGACAAGGGGCGGCTCGAAACGATCGCCACCTGGTCGCCGATGTTGCACTGCAGCTCGTCGTGCGCCGCGAATTTGGTCGTCTTCTTCATCCGGCGGTGATAGAGACGGTCGTTGACCAGGATCTCCACCGCAACGATGACCGTCTGGGTCATCTTGTTGCTGACCACCGTGCCCACCTTGGTCTGGCGCCGGTTCTGGCGCGCGGCCGCAGGTTCGATCGAACTGATCGGGCTTTCGACTGTTGCTTCCTCGGTCATCTCGCTCATGGTGCTTTCGTTCCTTTATCCATCGACCCGCCGGTCCCTGATTCAGCCGCGCGCGGAGCTGCCGGCGGCAGTCCGCTTCGCGGTGAGGACCGTCAACACGCGTGCGAGATCCCGGCGTACCTGACGCACGCGGGCCGGCTTCTCCAGCTGCCCCGTCACCTTCTGCAGACGCAGGGCGAAGAGCTGCTCGGCGAGATCCTTCTCTTTTTGCAGCAGCTCGTCGACCGTACTGTCGCGCAGCTCCACAGGCTTCAACGTGGCATTGGCCATGATCGAGTTACCTCAGCTCCTCGTGCCGGGACACGAAACGGGTCTTGATGCCCAGCTTGTGGGACGCGAGGCGCATCGCCTGCTCGGCGATCTCCTGGGTCACCCCTTCAAGCTCGTAAAGGATGCGAGCCGGGCGAACCACCGCGACCCACTCCTCGGGATTTCCTTTGCCCTTGCCCATGCGGGTTTCGAGCGGCTTCTTGGTGATCGGCTTGTCCGGGAAGACCCGAATCCACATCTTGCCGCCGCGCTTGACGGCGCGCGAGATCGCGATGCGGGCGGCCTCGATCTGACGGGCGGTGACCCAGCCCGGTTCGAGCGCCTGCAAACCGTAGTCACCGAAGGCGATATAGCTACCGCCTTTCGACATCCCGGCACGCCGGCCGCGATGTTGCTTTCTGAACTTGACCTTCTTCGGCATCAACATGGCTGAATCCCCTGACTTGCCGCAGCGCCCTTAGGCCGCGGTCCGACGGCTCTTTTCCTTGAGCAGATCGCCTTTGTAAACCCACACCTTGACGCCGATGATGCCGAAAGTGGTGTTCGACTCGGCGAGGCCGTAATCGATGTCCGCCTTGAGCGTGTGGAGCGGCAGGCGTCCTTCCTGGTACCACTCGGTGCGCGCGATCTCGGCGCCGCCCAAGCGACCCGCGACCATGATTTTCACGCCCTTGGCGCCGAAGCGGAACGCCGACTCCATCGCCTTCTTCATCGCGCGACGGAACGAGACGCGGCGTTCCAGCTGACCGCCGATCGATTCCGCCACCAGCTGGGCGTCGAGCTCGGGGCGCTGGATCTCCTGAATGTTGATATGGACCTCGCGGCCCATCTCTTTCTGGAGATCGTCGCGCAGCTTGTCCACTTCCGCGCCGCGCCGGCCGATGATGATGCCCGGCCGCGACGTATAGATCGTCACCCGCAGCTTGTCGGCCGCCCGCTCGATGTCGATTTCCGAGACGCCGGCATGGCCGAGGCGTTTCTTCAACTGACGCCGAAGCTTCAGGTCCTGGTGCAGGGTGTCGGCATAGTTGGCGTCCGCGTACCAACGCGAATGCCAGGTCTTGTTATAGACGAGCCGAAACCCGTAAGGATGTGTTTTCTGGCCCACAGTGTCTCTCCCTTACCTTGAGTCTTTTCGAGCCAGGCCTGAGGCCTTGCCGTCGGCCTTCTTGGTGTCGAGCTTGGTGTCCAGCTTGATGGTGACGTGGCTCTGCCGCTTCAGGATGCGGAACGCGCGTCCCATCGGCGCCGGCTGGATGCGCTTGAGCATCGGCCCGCCGTCGACGAAAATCTCTTTGACGTAGAGCTTGTCCACGTCGACATGGCTGTCGCGGTTCTCGGCATTGGCGATCGCCGACTTGAGCAGCTTTTCGATCGGCGCCGCCGCGCGCTTGTTGGTCGAGCGCAGCAGGTTCACCGCATCTTGTACCGCTCTGCCGCGAATCAGGTCGGCCACCAGCCGAACCTTCTGCGCCGAGCCCTGGAGAAAGCGAAGTCGAGCTGTTACTTCCATGATCTCATCCCCTGTAACCGAAAGGCGCTTGCCGTACGGCGCCTCACTTCGGCCTGGCGCCCTTCTCCGCCTTCTTGCCGGTGTGCCCGCGGAACGTGCGGGTCATGGCGAATTCGCCCAGTTTGTGCCCGACCATGTTCTCGCTCACGTACACCGGGATGAACTTGGTCCCGTTATGCACCGCGAACGTGTGACCCACCATGTCGGGCGTGACCGTCGAGCGTCGCGACCAGGTCTTGATCACTCGCTTGTCGCCCTTCTCGTTCATCGCCGAGACCTTGGCGAGCAGGTGGTCGTCGATGAAATAACCTTTTTTGAGCGAACGCGCCATGTGTCACCGTCCTCCGGACGAATTCTTACTTACGATTCCTGCGCCGCACGATCATTTCGTCCGTACGCTTGTTGTTGCGTGTCTTGTAACCCTTGGTGGGCACGCCCCACGGAGTCGTCGGATGACGTCCGCCGGAGGTCTTGCCCTCGCCGCCGCCCATCGGGTGGTCGACCGGGTTCATCGTCACGCCGCGGTTGTGCGGCCGGCGACCGGTCCATCGCGTGCGCCCGGCCTTGCCGAACGACACGTTCTCGTGGTCGAGATTGCCGACCTGGCCGATCGTGGCGAAGCACTCCACGTGGACCTTCCGGACCTCGCCCGAAGGGAGCTTCACCTGCGCCCAGGCACCGTCCCGGGCCATCAGCTGCGCTCCCGCTCCGGCAGCGCGGACCATCTGGCCGCCCTTGCCGATCTTGAGCTCGATGTTGTGGATCACCGTGCCAAGCGGAATCAACCGCAAGGGCAGGGCATTTCCCACGTTCACTTCAGCCTTCTCGCCCGACATCACCTGCGCGCCGACCGCGAGGCCGTTCGGGCAGAGAATGTAGCGCTTCTCGCCATCCACATAGTGCAGCAGCGCAATGCGCGCCGAACGGTTCGGATCGTATTCGATCGCCGCCACTTCACCCGGGATGCCGTGCTTTTCCCGTTTGAAATCGATCGCGCGGTAACGCCGCTTATGACCGCCGCCACGCCACCAACTGGTGAGCGCACCACTATTGTTCCGGCCGCCCGTCGAGCTCTTGCCCTGGGTCAGGCTCTTTTCAGGCCGATCCCGGGTGATCTCGTCGAGCGTCAGGTGTGTCTGGAATCGGCTCGCCGCGTTGGTCGGCTTCCTTTGCTTGATCGCCATCTTCCGTGATTCCTTCCCTGGGCGGTTATCGAACTACCGCCTCAAGCACCCTCGAAGAACTCGATCGGCTTTTCGCCGTCGGCCAGCCGCACGTAAGCTTTCTTCCAGTCCGGACGCCGGCCGACCGAACGGCCCTGACGACGAACCTTCCCGTGCTGATTTGCAATGCGAACCTCAGCCACTTTGACCTTGAACTGGGCTTCGATCGCCTTCTTGACCTGAATCTTGTTCGCGGTGACCGCGACCTCGAAGGCGACGATGTTGCGCTCTTCGCGCAGCTCGGTCGACTTCTCGGTGATCAGGGGACGGCGAATCACATCCTGGACTCTCATTTCGCGAGCACCTCCACCAGCCGGTCGAGAGCGGACGTGCTGATCACGAAGTGCCGCCGGTCCACGACGTCGTAAACATTGACCGCGAGAGCGTCCACCGTCTTCAGCTTCGGATGGTTGCGCACGGCGAGGTTGAGCTCGCGGTTTTCGTGGGTGTCGACCAGCAGGACTTTGCCCTCGAATCCGAGCTTGGCGAGCTTCGCTCCGAGATCCTTGGTCTTGTGCGAGCTGAGACCCAAGGTGTCGATCACGAAGATCTCGGACTCGGCGAGCTTCCTCGAAAGCGCCGACTTGAGCGCATTCCGCTTCTCGCGCGGCGAGATGTCCTTCTCGTAGCTGCGCGGCTGCGGACCGTGCACCGTGCCGCCATGGCGCCACTTCGGGTTGCGGATGTCGCCGGTGCGGGCCCGCCCGGTCCCCTTCTGGCGCCAGAGCTTCTTGCCCGAGCCGGAAACCTCGGAGCGATCCTTCACCTTGTGGGTGCCGCTGCGGCGAGCAGCAAGCGTAGCCACCACGACCTCGTGGATCAGGTGCTCGTTGTAGGGATAGGCGAACACCGACTCCGGCAGCTCGATCTCGCGCACCGCCTGGTTATCGAAGTTCTTGACCGCGATCTTCATCATTTATGTCCTTGAGCTGGGTCCTTGGCAAATCAGCCGCGCTTGGCCCGGCGAATTTGAACGTAGCTGTTGATGGCCCCGGGTACCGCACCGCGCACGTAGATCAGGTTCTTCTCGGCGTCGACTTTGACGACCAACAGGTTCTTGGTCGTGATCCGATCGCCGCCCATCCGGCCGGGAGCGCGCATTCCGGGGAAGACCCGCGACGGATAGGCCGAAGAGCCGATCGAACCGGGAGCGCGGTGATGCATCGAACCGTGGGTGTCCTTGCCGCCACCGAAACCGTGGCGCTTGATGACTCCCTGAAAACCCTTGCCCTTGCTGGTTCCGACCACATCCACGTACTCCTTTTCGGAGAACATGGAGGCCTTCACCTCGTCGCCCGGCTTCGGATCCTCGTCGGCGCCGAAATCGAACTCGGCGAGGGTGCGCGTCGGCGCAACGCCGGCCTTCTTGAAGTGGCCCGCAATGGGCTTGTTCGCCTTATACCGCTTGGCTTCCACGAGGCCGAGCTGGACCGCCTCGTAGCCGTCTTTTCCCGCCGTCCGCCGCTGGACCACCAGGCACGGACCTGCTTCGATCACGGTCACCGGAACGGCGTGGCCGTTCTCGATGTAGATCTGGGTCATGCCCAACTTTCGTCCCAACATGCCATCCATCGCCGAGTCTCTCCTGGCCGCTTGCCGCGCCGCTTACTTACCGAATGCCTTGATCTCGACGTCCACACCTGCGGGCAGCTCGAGTTTCATCAGCGCGTCGACGGTCTGGCTGGTCGGTTCGAAAATATCGAGCAGCCGCTTATGGGTACGAATCTCGAACTGTTCCCGCGACTTCTTGTCGACGTGCGGAGAGCGGTTCACGGTATAGCGCGAGATGTGCGTCGGCAGCGGGATCGGTCCCACCACGCGCGCACCGGTGCGCCGTGCCGTATCCAGGATCTCGTGCGTCGAGGTGTCCAGGATGCGGTAGTCGAAAGCCTTCAGGCGGATCCGAATCTTTTCGTTGACCATTGTCTGTTCTTTCCGTTCCGTCCGTTGCGGGTCGGTTTACGCCAGAATCTCGGTGACGGTACCGGCACCGACCGTGCGCCCACCCTCGCGAATCGCGAAGCGAACGCCTTTTTCCATTGCGATCGGAGCGATCAGCGTGATCTCCAGGTTGATGTTGTCCCCGGGCATCACCATCTCCGTTCCCGCCGGCAGGGTCGCGACACCCGTCACGTCCGTCGTGCGGAAGTAGAGCTGAGGACGGTAACCATTGAAGAACGGCGTGTGACGACCGCCCTCCTCCTTGGTCAACACGTACACCTCGCCCTTGAACTTCGTGTGCGGCTTGATCGACCCCGGCTTCGCCAGTACCTGACCCCGCTCCACGTCGTCCTTCTTCGTGCCGCGCAGCAGAACGCCGACGTTGTCGCCCGCCTGACCTTGATCCAGTAGCTTCCGGAACATCTCGACGCCCGTCACGATCGACTTGGCCGTGTCGCGAATGCCCACGATCTCCACTTCGTCGCCCACCTTGACGATTCCGCGCTCGATCCGGCCGGTCACCACGGTGCCGCGCCCCGAAATCGAGAAGATGTCTTCGATCGGCAGCAGGAACGGCTTGTCGATCACCCGCTCCGGCTCCGGAATGTAGGTGTCCAGGGCATTGAACAGACGGACGATCGCCTCGTCGGCAATCTCGCTCTTCTCGCCGTTGAGAGCCTTCACCGCCGCGCCGCGAATCACCGGAACGTCGTCGCCCGGAAAATCGTAGGACGACAGCAGCTCGCGCACTTCGAGCTCGACCAGGTCCAGAAGCTCCGGATCGTCGACCACGTCCACCTTGTTCAGGAACACCACGATGAACGGCACGCCGACCTGACGGGCGAGCAGGATGTGCTCCCGCGTCTGCGGCATCGGGCCGTCCGCAGCCGAAACCACCAGGATCGCGCCGTCCATCTGCGCCGCGCCGGTGATCATGTTCTTGACGTAGTCGGCGTGACCCGGGCAGTCGACGTGGGCGTAGTGGCGGTTCGCCGTCGAGTACTCGACGTGCGAGGTCGCGATCGTCAGGATTTTCGTCGGGTCGCGACGACCCTGAGATTCCGACGCTTTCGCCACCTGGTCATAGGAGACGAACTTCGCCCAGCCCTTATCCGCGGCGACCTTGGTCAACGCCGCCGTCAAGGTGGTTTTGCCATGGTCGACGTGACCGATCGTTCCGACGTTTACGTGCGGTTTTTCCCGCGAGAATTTTTCCTTGCCCATGGCGCCCGAATCCTCTCTCGACTCTCTGCTATCGCTCTAAAACCGGAATCTCGTTCGAAGTCTCGACTCGTAACTCGTTCTTGCTCTCGAAGCCCTAGCCTGCCGCCTTCGCCACAACCTCTTCGGCGACCGCCTTCGGCGCCTGCTCGTAGCTCGCGAACTGCATGCTGTAGTTGGCGCGCCCCTGGGACATCGACCGCAAGTCGGTCGAGTAACCGAACATCTCCGAAAGGGGTACCCGCGCCTCGATCACCTGGGCGTTGCCGCGCGCTTCCATCGACTGGATGCGACCGCGGCGCGAGGTGATGTCACCGATCACGTCGCCCATATAGGTGTCCGGGGTCACCACCTCGACCGCCATCACCGGCTCGAGCAAAACCGGACGCGCCCGTTTGAGGGCATCCTGGAGCGCCATCGATCCGGCGATCTTGAAGGCGATTTCGGACGAGTCCACGTCGTGGTACGAACCGAAGATCAAATCGACTTCGAGCCCGACCAACGGGAACCCGGCGAGCGGTCCCGTCGAGGCCGCCTCGTGGATGCCCTGGTCGACCGGCTTGATGTACTCCTTCGGGATCACGCCGCCGACGATCTTGTTGTTGAACACGTAGTCTTTTTCGCCCGGACGGATGGTGATCTTCGCGTGGCCGTACTGGCCGCGACCGCCGGTCTGACGAACGAAGCGTGCCTCGCCCGTAGCCTCGGCCGTGATCGCCTCTTTATAAGCGACCTGCGGCTTGCCGACGTTGGCGCTGACGTTGAACTCGCGCACCAGGCGATCGACGATGATCTCCAGATGCAGCTCGCCCATGCCCGAGATCAGGGTCTGGCCGGTGTCCTTCTCGGTGTGGACGCGGAAGGTCGGGTCTTCCTGCATCAGCTTGCCGAGCGCCATGCCCATCTTTTCCTGGTCGGCTTTGGTCTTCGGCTCGATCGAGACCGAAATGACCGGCTCGGGAAAGTTCATCGCTTCGAGCACGACCGGATGCTTCTGATCGCAGATCGTGTCGCCGGTGGTGACGTTCTTCAAGCCGACCGCCGCCGCGATATCACCCGCCCACACTTCGGAGATTTCCTCGCGCTTGTTGGCGTGCATCTTCAAGAGCCGGCCGATCCGATCGCTGGTGCCCTTCTTCGCGTTGAGCACCGAGGTTCCCGATTCGACGCGTCCCGAATAGACGCGGAAGAAGGTGAGCTGGCCGACGTACGGATCGGTCATGATCTTAAAGATCAAACCCGCGAACGGCTCATCGTCGGCCGCGCGGCGCGAGGTCGGCTGATCGGTCCCCGGATCGATGCCCTCGATCGCCGGTACGTCGAGCGGCGAGGGGAGCAGATCCACCACCGCGTCGAGCAGAGGCTGAACACCCTTGTTTTTGAATGCACTGCCGCAGACCACTGGATGAAGCTTGCCTTCGAGCACCGCTTTGCGAAGAGCAACCTTGAGCTCGGAGACCGAGATCGCCTCGCCGCCTAAGTACTTCTCCAGCAAAGCATCGTCGGTCTCGGAGATCGCTTCGACCATCTTCTCGCGCGATTCGATCGCATAGTCGCGATCCTCTGCGTCGAGCGTGTCGATGCCAACGATCTCGTAGTCGGCACCCATGGCCTCGTCTTTATAAAGGATGCCGCGCAGCTCGATGAGATCGATGATCCCCTTGAGCTTGTCTTCCTTTCCCCAAGGAAGCTGGATCGGAACCGGACGCGCGCCGAGGCGCGAGACCATCATCGAAACGCAACGCTCAAAATCGGCGCCGACGCGGTCCATCTTGTTGACGAACGCGATGCGCGGGACGTTGTAGCGATCGGCCTGGCGCCAGACGGTCTCGGACTGGGGCTCGACGCCCGCGACCGCATCGAACACGGCGACCGCGCCATCGAGAACGCGAAGCGAGCGCTCCACCTCGGCCGTGAAGTCGACGTGACCGGGCGTGTCGATGATGTTGATCCGGTGGCCCTTCCAGAAGCAGGTCGTCGCGGCGGACGTAATGGTGATGCCGCGCTCCTGCTCTTGCACCATCCAGTCCATGGTGGCCGTTCCCTCATGAACCTCACCGATCTTGTAGTTGACCCCGGTGTAGAAAAGGATCCGCTCGGTGGTGGTCGTCTTACCGGCATCGATGTGGGCCATGATGCCGATGTTTCGCGTGTCTTTGAGGGGTGATTGCCTGGCCATGATTTCGACTGCCTCTGCGATCTACCTTACGAGTTCGGTTACGGGCTGCAGCGTTTCGGTCGCGACTTGACGAATCGGGTCGCGCGGACTACCAGCGGTAATGGGCGAAGGCTTTGTTCGCCTCGGCCATACGGTGCGTGTCTTCGCGCTTCTTGATCGCGGTGCCGCGCCCTTCGGCGGCGTCCATCAGCTCCGCCGCGAGGCGGGCGCGCATGGTCTTTTCGCCCCGCGCCTGAGCGGTCGCGATCAACCAACGCATCGAAAGGGCCAGGCGACGGGCCGGCCGCACTTCGACGGGTACCTGATAGGTCGAACCGCCGACGCGGCGCGATTTGACCTCGACCGAAGGCTTGACGTTCTCGACCGCCTTCTTGAACACCTTCATCGGATCGTCGCCGGTCTTTTCCCGGATCGCGTCCAGGGCGGCGTACAAAATGCGCTCGGCGGTGGTCTTCTTACCGTCGCGCATGACGACGTTGACGAACTTGGTCACCAGCTGCGAGTTGTACAAGGGATCCGGCAGGATCTCTCGCTTGGGTACTTCTCTGCGCCTCGGCATTGTTTCGTGTTCCTCTGGCCGTGTTCTCTAGCTCTAGATCGGAGAAGTTACGACTTCGGCCGCTTGGTGCCGTACTTGGAGCGGCTCTGTTTGCGGCCGTTGACGCCGACGGCGTCCAGCGTGCCGCGGACGACGTGGTAACGCACGCCCGGGAGATCCTTCACTCGGCCGCCGCGGATGAGCACGATCGAGTGCTCCTGCAGGTTGTGGCCGACGCCCGGGATGTAGGTGGTCACCTCGATGCCGTTGGTCAACCGCACGCGAGCCACCTTGCGCAGCGCGGAGTTCGGCTTCTTCGGCGTCTGGGTATAGACGCGGACACAGACGCCCCGCTTCTGAGGGGACCCCTGAAGGGCCGGAGCTTTCGTCTTGTAGACGACCTTCTCGCGCCCCTTGCGCACCAACTGATGAATCGTAGGCATACCGTTCCAATCTCCGTCGTATGTCCTGTTCCAAAATTCCCTATGGCCGTTACGGAGCGAGACGGGCCATCAGCCGCCAAAAGCTGGCAGCGAGACCCTGAGGAACCGCTCCTCACGATGTCCCGAGCGAGGAAGTGCGGCTCGGGAACTTGTCTTTAACTCTCGCGGGGAAATCCCCGCGGAGAAGACTCCGCCCCGGTCCCGGGAGGGACCCTCGGCGGCTGGGAAACCCGCGTACCTTACCCGAAGGTGCCAGACCCGTCAAGAGACGGTTCGAGCAGCCGGACGGGAACCAGTTCGGCGGTGAGGCGCAAGATAGCGCATCGGGACCTGAAGGGGAAGGGGGTTAGAGAAGTTCGCTCATTCCGGCCCCCACCGCCCAAAGAGAGCGGTCGGCAGCACCCGGCCGGTCGCCCGTTCCGCCAGGCAGATCTCGCCGCTCTCGATGGTTCCTCCCAGCCCTCCGAGCGTCTCTAGAAGCAGGTAGTGCAGGCTCGCAAACGAGGCGCGGATGGCGTAGGTGGTGAGCACAAGGAAGAGAGCCTCGGGCGCAAGAAGCTGGCGGCAGAGCGCGAGAACCTCGGGGAGGTCGTCGAAAAGCTTCCAGACCTGCCCCTGATCGCCGCGGCCGAATTTCGGCGGGTCGAGGAAAATGCCGTCGTAGCTCCTGCCGCGGCGGACCTCGCGACGCAGGAACGCGACCACGTCTTCCGCGATCCAGCGGATCGACCGCTCGTCGAGCCCTGAGAGCGCCTGGTTCTCTTTCGCCCATGCGATCGCCTTCTTCGACGCGTCGACGTGAGTGACCTCCGCCCCGGCGAGCGCTGCGGCGATCGACGCCGCTCCGGTGTAGGCGAACAGATTGAGAACGCGCGGCGCGCGGCCGGTCGCCCGGGCGGCGGCAATTCTCTTTGCCGCCCAATCCCAATGGCTCGCCTGCTCGGGAAAGAGGCCCAGATGACGAAAGGGCGTAAGACGCGCCGCGAGCACTACACCCCCCGCCCGGCCCGGATACGAGATCGGCCAGCTCTCGGGCAGCGGTTTCGGGCTGCGCCAGTTCCCCGAGTCCTCCGCGCTTCCGGCCTCGAAGATCGCATCCGCGGCAAGCCATTCGCGCTCCGGCAGCGACCGCCGCCACATCGCCTGCGGCTCAGGGCGGATCACCCGGACCGCACCGTAGCGTTCGAGCTTGGCGCCCGCGCCGCTGTCGAGCAGGGCGTAGTCGGTCCAGGCCGCGGCGACCAGGAGGCGGCATTCAGGGTTTTTCGGCATCGGCCGGGATTCTAGCCCGACCGCTATGGGCCTCGCTTCGCGGCCGGAGACCTGATAGAAACCGCCGCACCATGACCCAAATCGGATCTAGTTCTCGCCGTCAGGCGATCTGCCCTTGGCTTGCCTTCGCTTTCTTCTCCGTTATTTTTTCCGCCTGTGGAGGCAGCGGCTCTTCGGAGCCCGCCACTCCGGCGGGTCAGGTCGCCGCGGCAACGACTTCCGAGATCGGCTCTACCGATGCGACCAATGGCCCCCGGCGCCATATCTCGCGCTCCGGCCGCACCGCTTCGGAGCGCGGGCACTTGCGCTTCAGCTACGCCAAGGTCACCAATCCGGACCACGTCGAGCTCAAGAAGATCTTCCACGACGAACGTTACTTCGAAGAGGTGGTGGAGGATCTCGACAAGACGTTGGTCCTGCCGCGCAATCTCGACGTCAAGCTGCAGGAATGCGGTGAAGTGAACGCCTTCTACGACCCCGAGGACAAAGCGGTCCATCTTTGCTACGAGCTGCTCGACCATTTCCTGGAGATCTTCGGCACAGACGCCAAGACCGACGAGGAGAACGAAGAGGCGGCAGGCAAGGCGATCGCCGCCCTGACCTTTGTCTTCTACCACGAGCTGGGGCACGCGCTGATCGATCTATACGACCTCCCGGTTACCGGTAAAGAGGAAGATGCCGTCGACCAGCTCGCCACCGTGATGCTGCTCGAAACCTGGGATGGCGAGGAAAGCGAGCTCGCCCTTACCGCGAGCGCCGAATGGTTCGACTCCTCCGCCGCGGAGCGCGAAGAGGACCCCGACATGGCCGACGAGCACGCCTTGGACGAGCAGCGCTATTACAACCTTCTCTGTTGGACCTACGGCAGCGACCCCGACTACTTCAAGGACCAGCTGGAAGACTGGCAACTCCCGGAAGAGCGCGCCGAACGCTGCCCCGAGGAGTACCAGAAGATGTCGCGCTCCTGGGACCAGCTCCTCGGTCCGCACATGGTGGAGGTGCCGGAGGATGAGGAGACTCCGGCGTCGTAGAGAGGCGAGGCGGCTCGGAAACGAAGAAACCGCTATTCTTCCTCAATGCCCTCCACTCTCGTCAAAATTGCCCGTAGGATCGGCATAGCGGCGCTCTCAATCGTCGGGGCCGCGGGCTTGCTGGAGCTGGTCGCCGCGATCCGGGTCCATCGGTTGCGAGATGAGCGCTCGGACCTCGGCGACCGATTGTTCGCCGAGATCCGTGGCGAGGGCGAGCCGGTTGTGTTCATCGCCGGGCTGCCGGCCACCACGTGGTTCTGGCAGGGGGCATTCGATCCTCTGGCCGCGGGGCATCGTCTGATCTTCGTCGATGCGCTCGGTTTCGGCCGGTCGCCGTTCCCGAATGGGGACTACACCCTCGACGACCAACTCGGCGCCCTGCGGCGAACGCTCGTCGCGGCGGGTGCCACCCGGCACGTGACGTTCGTCGCACACTCGTTCGGCACGGTACTCGCGGCCTATTACGCGGCGCGTTACCCCGGCGAGGTCGATCGATTGTTCCTGCTCGGAACGCCGGTCTTCGACGACGAGGCCGAGGGGCGGGCGCACATCCGCGAGATGTCGTCCATGTCGGGGCTGTTCGTGCTCAATCCACTGCTCGCCCGGGAAGCCTGCAAATTTCATGAGGCGCTCGCCTCTCCCGTTCTGGCGCGGCTGGTGGCGGCCTCTATGCCCGATAGTCCGCCGGAACTCGCGAGCGAAGCCATGAAACACACCTGGCGGTCGTTCCGCGGCAGTCTGGACATCCTGCTGCACCGGCCGATCGCGACTCCGCTCGCGGAGATCGGATCTAAGGTCACTTTCGTCCAAGGGCGGCAGGATCGCGTCACCTCGCTCGGGCGAATCCGCACCCTCGCCGCGGCGATCGGCGCCAGGGTTCTCGCCACGGACGACGAGCACCTCACCTATCCGCGGCGCAGCGCGGGTCGGATTCGGGCGGCGATCGGGCTGGCGGAGCCCTGATCGCAGCCACGACAACTTTTGTTCACACCTTGAAATGTCTATTTTTTGGCCTTACTCTGTCGCTCTCTCTCACAAAGGAGAAGTGACAATGACGCGACGCGTTGCAGTCCTCGGGTTGCTCCTGCTTTCGATCCCGCTCTCGCTTTTGGCGGCCGAAACCAACACATCCACCAAGAAGGATCCGCAAAGCGAGAAGCGAGGAGGAGCAGTGACCCTTCAGCAGCTTTTCGGCGACCAAGCTGAATCGGGAACGTGCTGCATCACTTGCTCAAGCGGAAGCCACTGGACGCTCCCGGTTGAATCCGTCGATGAATGCCTCGCGACCTGCGAAATAATCTGCGGCGGCCCTTGCGTTGAGGGCGGGGGCTGTTTCTAGGCCGCCCGGAACGCCGGCCCGAAGATGTCGCCGAATCCTGCCCTGTGCTCCACCAACTGGCCGATCGTGACCTTTCGCGCGACGGCGGCGTTCGGGTACTTGGGCAGGACCTCGATCAACTTGTCGTCGAGCAGGAGACTCGCCCTCCTGGCAAAGCCGGGCGATAGCCTTCTTGGTGAAGATCGGGGTTCTCTACCTCGCGGTAGGCGGCACACCCAGCCCACGCAGGAGGCGTGCAAAGTTCCCCGATCTTTAAAGGAACGACGGAGGGGCAGCCTCACGCCGACTTCGGCGGCCGATGAAGATCCAGCAAAGAAGTCCCGAGACGCTCGCCGCCAGGAATCCGAGTCCCCATCCGTTCTCTCGGAGAGGCTGACCCTCCGAGACGGCCCAGATCAACCCATAGAGAAGAAGGGCTCCCGCCGCGGCGTGGATCGCCACGAACCAGCGGGAGAGGATGGCGAAGAGGTGGGGAAGCGGTCGCCAGATCGCGACCCCTGCGAGAATCCAGCCCACCGGAGCGGCGAACACTCCGATCAGAGAAATCGGTCCGAGCACCCCCTGTAAGGTTGCGGCGAAGGGGTCGGGGTAAAACGCCGGATCCATCGCTCAGCGTCTGGAGGCGATGAGTGCCGGCCCGTTCTTGGACGGAATCATGGCTTCCACGATCCCGTTCGAAGGAGCCGGAGCGATCACGGGAGGCGGCGGAGGTTGCGGCGCGGACGGCGGACCTGAAATCGGATCCATGAGGCTTCCTCCCCGGAAGAGTCAGACATCGGCACGGCAGGGAACGAGTGTGGGAGCATCGTCTCCCAGCGAGAAGGAGTACGCAAGTGGCGAAGTCACGCGAGCCTTGCCACGAAGCAACGCATCGAGGGCACGCGACCGAGCGTGAAGCAACGCAAAAGAGGCCCCAAACCGGCCGACCGGCGGGCGAAGCCACAAAGAAATTCGCTGAAGCCACCGAGAAATTCACTGAAGTCACGCACAAAGGCGGTGAAGCAACGCATTCAGATACTCAGGTCACCCACCGAACTGCAAAAACTACCGAGCCCAGGGGTGAAGCCACCGACAAATACGCCAAAATGGCCAGAGAATCCGGCCGAGTGGGCGACGATGGAGTCCGCTTGCGTGACTTCAGCGAATTTCTGTGTGACTTCAGGGGTTTTCTGGGCGACTTCAGCGAATTTCTCGGTGGCTTCAGTGAATTTCTCGGTGGCTTCAGTGAATTTCTCGGTGGCTTCAGCGAATTTCTGGGTGGCTCGACCGCTCTGCTCTGTGGCCCCGGCGATCGCCGCGGTGACTTTATCGTTTTGCCAAGGGGCTTGAGTGCTCGTCGCGATGGCTCGGGTGATTTCCTGCGTGGCTTCCGGTCCCGCGAGGTTGCCGACTGCGGCATGTCGCCCTGAGCGATCTCGTCCAGCGCGGCGACAAGATCCGTGGCCGGCTCGCGCGTCCCGAGTATGTTCCCAGAGAGGGGGGGTTGTTCATCCAAAGTGGTTGCCATCCTTGCCCATTCGTCCTACTCGAAGTAGGATTTCGGCATGGCTACCGAAAAAGTTTCCCTCTCCCTGGAAGAAGACCTTCTGGCCGAGGCTCGCGCCGTCGTTGGAATCCGTGGCCTCTCGGGCTACGTCAATCGCGCCCTCAGCCACCAGCTCCAGCGGGATCGAGTCGCGGCCCTGCTGGCCGATCTCGATTCCGAATTTGGCCTTGTCGATCCCCGAGTGGTAGAGGAGGTACGCAGAGCATGGCCGGCGCCCGCAGAAGCGATCAAGAAGCGCCGCACCGCCTGATCCTCGATTCCGGCGCAGTCATCGGCTTGGCGCGGGGAGATCAAAGAGCCCGGGCCTTCTTGGCGCGCGCCCTGGATATGGATGCCTCAATCGAGATTCCGGTAGTGGTGGTCGCCGAGACGATTCGAGGCGACCCGCGCGACGCCCCGATCCATCGAATCCTCAAAGCTGTGGGTTCGGTCCCCGAAGCGCGCGAGTCTCATGGTCGAACCGCGGGGCGATTGCTCGGAGCGGCCCGGTCGGCGTCAACGATCGACGCACTGGTCGTAGCTCATGCCGTGGAAGCCGGGGGCGGCCAGATTCTCACTGGGGACCCCGATGATCTGGCGCCGCTTGCGGCGCCGCATCCTGAGGTCTGGATCCAGGCCCTCTAAACAGGCGCACGAATCCCCGAGTCGGTGCAGCTCTAAATTCAATTTTTAGGCTGAGAGGAATTTGGTGGCCAGGGACGGAATTGAACCGCCGACACCGTGATTTTCAGTCACGTGCTCTACCAACTGAGCTACCTGGCCAGGAAGGATCGGGCGATCCCAAGGGGACGCTTTTTAACAGTCGGCGGGTGGGCGCGTCAAGGCCGATCCGGCTGGCCGCGCTCGATCAGGCAGCGGACGGTGCCCGGGACGCCTTCGATTTCGCCGATTTCGATCAGACGATGGCCGGAGCGCTCGCACCAGATCGGCATGTCTTCGTTCATCGTCGGGTCGTCGCCCCAGACTTCGAGCAACTCGCCCGGCGCGACCTTGCGGATCTCGCGGACCGAGAGCAGGACCGGCAGGGGGCAGAGGGCTCCACGGACATCGAGGCGGTGCGGGGCGTCAGCCAAGGTGGGGCTCCTTAAGGGGACTGCGCGCAATGGCGACCTAACCCCTAGAATAGCCGCGAATGGAGTCGCCACGACAGGGTAGGGACGGGTTTCGACCGGCGGAGCGGAGAATTGCCCGGGTCTTGGTCGCAATGCTGTGCTTGGGGTTGGCGCTCCCCGGCCTCGCTTGGACCCCCGAAATGCAGCGCCGGATCGCCACCGAGGCGGCGCGGCTGGGTCCGCGCGATCTCTTTCGCCAGATCGACAAGCACCGGCCGGAGTACGAGAAGGGGGCACTCGCGCCGTTTTCCGATCGCGATCCTAGCCGCCACAGCCGCAACGCGGACGGTACGGGAACTCTCGACCGGACCGTCGCCGAAGAGTCCGCCGCCGTGATCGCGGCGATCCGCGACCACCGGCCGTTCGTCGAGATCGTCTCTCGACTCGGCCGGGTGAGCCACTACGTGGCGGACGCCAACAACCCTCTGGCCGCGTCGAACGAGGACCCCGAGGAGGGGCGCTACTTCGCCGATTTCTTGATCTACGCCGAGAGCGCCGAGCCGCGGCTGCCTTTGGTGTTTTACGGCCTGCCGCGCGGCTGGGACCGGCGACCAGACCTTTCCGCGCTGGTGCGCGACGCCCTCACCCGTTCGCGCGGGTTCTACCCGACGATCGGCCGGGAGTATCGCCGGATCGATTTCGGCTCCGGCCGGTCGCTGTTCGACGACCGGTCGAGCGCCTTCGCGATCGCTTCGCTCGCCTTCAGCCACGCGGTGACCGACGCGGCGATCGCTCTGCGCACGATCTGGCTCCAAGCCGGCGGCGGCGACTCGCGAAGCCACTTACCTACGGCGGGAGACCGCATTCTTCCGGTTCCCAAGAGCGACGACCGCGCCGATCGGAGCCAAGGGCGGTAAGATGGGCGAACCGAAACGTTAGAGCACGGTGCCACAGGTGGCACCCGCAGGGAGATTTCCCCGCCTTCCAGTTGTCGCCTGATCTCCGGGCGCTTCGGCGATCGGCAGATTTCGACCCTCGGCCATGACGACGACCCACCCGCCCTCGACCGCGACGACTTCTTGCCCCAATTGCGGCACGCGGTTGCGCTTTTCCTCGCCAGGGGACGCCCCGGTGCGGCTGCGCATCACCTGCGGCTCGTGCCAGACCAGCTTCGCCGTCCAATGGCCGGGCTCCGGGGCGATCGCCCAAGCCACCGTGTCGGCCGCGATCTCACAATCCGTTCCGGTCGCTTTCTCCGCGCCCACCACGCCGATCGCGACGCCCCAGGAGATCCGTCGCTCCGGTCATGGCGTCGCGGAGGGGGGTAAAAGAAGAGGTCCGACCTTTGTTCCGGGCGACGTTCTCGCCGAACGCTACCGGGTGCTGCGCTTTCTCGCCGAAGGGGGCATGGGCGAGGTGTTCGAGGTACTGGATTTGGAGCTCGGCGGGCGGCTGGCGGCAAAGACCGTGCGCGCCGACGTCGCGGCCGATCCGACGGCGCTCGAACGGTTCCGCCGCGAGATCCAGCTCGCCCGAAGGGTGACCCATCCGAACGTCTGCCGGATGTTCGACGTCGCCTACCACCGCCCGGAGCCGAGCGCGGCCGGCACGATCTTCCTTACCATGGAGTTACTGCTGGGGCCCACCCTCGCCGAGCGGATCGCGGCCGGCCCGATGGCGCCGGAGGCCGCCCTGCCGATCCTCCGCCAAATCGCCGCGGCGCTCGATGCGGCCCACGAAGCGGACATCGTCCATCGAGATCTGAAGCCGGCGAACGTGGTGCTGGTCCCCGGCCAGACCCCCCGCAAAGAAGACATGGTGCGCGCCGTGGTCACCGACTTCGGCCTGGCGCGGATCGACACCGCGAAAGGCTCGGCGGCCGAAGCGGCGATGACCATGACCGCGGCGGGATTCTTCATCGGCACGCCCGCCTACGTGGCGCCGGAGCAGGTCGAAGGGGGCGCGGTGACCTCCGCGACGGATGTCTATGCGTTCGGCGTCGTGATGTTCGAAATGCTAACCGGCAAAGTGCCCTTCCTCGGCGAGACCGCTCTCGCGACAGCGGTCAAGCGCCTTCAACAGCCGGCGCCGTCGCCTAGGCTTCATGCCGCCGCGATCGACGCGCGGTGGGAGGCGGCCATCCTGCGCTGCCTGGAGCGGCGGCCGGAGGATCGCTTTGCCCGGGCGGGCGATCTGATCGCCGCGCTCGAAGACCCGAGGCCCGTGCTCGCGCGGCAATCGGATCCGGCCCTCCCGATCGCCCAGCCGCCAGGCTCGTTTCCACCGACCGCCGAACCCTCCGAGGCTTTTGAGACCCCTGGAGTCACCGAGATCCTCGGGCGCGGCCCGACGGTCCCCGTGCCGCCACGGCAAAAAGCTGCTATGTCGCGCAAACCGTTGCAGCTCGCTGCGCTCGCCGTCGTGATCCTGCTGTCGTTCTCGTTCGTCGCCTATCGCATCGTCGCCTGGCGCAACGAGCGGCGCCTGCAGGAGCAGATGCTCGACGCCACTCTGCCGGCTGAGCCGGTCGCCCCGCGGCGGGCGATTGCCGTGCTCGGCTTCCGCGACCGCTCCGGACGACCCGGGGCGGAGTGGCTCTCCGGAGCGCTCGCCGAGATGCTCGGCACGGAGCTGGCGGCCGAAAAGGGAGTGCGGGTGATCGCGGGAGAAGAAGTCGCCCGAATGAAGAGCGACCTCGCGCTCACCGACCCCGAAAGCCTGGCGCCCGACACTCTGGCGCGGCTGCGTACGGCCTCCGGCGCCGATTTCCTGGTGCTCGGCTCGTACACGGCGCTCGGGGCGGAAGCCGGCGGCAAGATCCGGCTCGACCTTCGTTTGCAGAACACCCAGAGCGCCGAGACCACCTCGATCGGCGAGACCGGCACCGAGGCCGCCCTGTTCGATCTGGTGACGAAAAGCGGCGCACGGCTGCGCCAGGCGCTGGGGCTCGCGGGGGAGAACGGCACGGGCGACGGCGGACCGGTAGGGGCCGCGCGCGCCGCGCTCCCGGCGAATCCCGAAGCGGCGCGGCTTTATACCGAGGGCCTGGAACGGCTGCGCCGTTTCGAGCCGCTCGCGGCGCGCGACCTGCTGGTCCGCGCGGTGGCGGTCGACCCGAACAACCCGCTCGCCCACTCAGCCCTGGCTTCGGCCTGGGCCGCCCTGGGCTATGCCGGGCGGGCTGCGGAAGAGGCAAAGAAGGCAATCGACCTCGCGCGAGATCTGCCCCAAGAGCAGCGCTTGGTGATCGAGGGGCGCTACGCCGAAGCGAATGAAGACTGGGCGCGGGCGACCGAGATCTACCGTTCGCTGTTTCGGGTCTTCCCCGACGATCTGGACTATGGCCTACGCCTGGTGGCGGCGCAGACCGCGGCAGGCCAGGCGCAAGGAGCGCTTGCCACCGTGGCCGCCCTGCGCGCCCTTCCCGCACCGGCGCGGGAAGATCCGCGGATCGACCTCTCCGAAGCCACCGCGGCCGAGGCGCTCGCGGATTTTCCGCGCCAGCGCCAGAGCGCGGCCCAAGCGGCGGCTCGGGCGAGCGAGCGGGGCGCCCGGCTGCTCACCGCCCAGGCCCGCCTGTCTGAATGCCGGGCGCTGCGCAACTTGGGGCAAGCGGACGCGGGCCAGGCGGCTTGCGAAGCGGGCCGGGTGCTTTACGCAGAGGCGGGCGATTCCTCCGGGGTCGCCGATGCGCTCACCCAATCGGCGAACTTGGCGTTCGATCGCGGCGACCTTCCCGGCGCCCGCCAGCTCTACGAGCAGGCGCTCGCCACCTTCCGGACGCTGGGCAACAAGGGGGCCGAGGCAGGCGCGCTCAACAACATTGCGGTGGTCCTCCGGCGCCAGGGGGACGGAGCGGCGGCGGTGGGGCTTTACGAGCAGGTCTTGGCACTCTCCCGGGAGATCGGCAACCGTTACGGCGAGGCGAGCACCCTGGGCAATCTAGGAACCCTGTCCACCGGGCGCGGCGAGTTGGCCAAGGCGCGCGATCTGCTCGAACGCTCGCTGGCGATCCGGCGCGAGCTGGACGATCCCGCGGGTGTGGCCTCAGGCCTCGACAACTTGGGCGCCGTGCTCCGCCGTCAGGGCGATCTCCTGGGCGCCCGCCAGCGCCAGGAAGAATCGCTCGCGGCGCGCCGAAAAATCGGCCAGAAGGGGGGGCAAGCCGCCTCCCTCGTCGGCCTCGGAACGACGCTGCTCGACCAGGGTGATCTCGCCGCGGCCAGGAAGCGGTTCGACGAATCGCTCGCGCTGTGCCAAAAGCTGGGTAATCGGAGCCTCGAAGCCTCGGCACGGCACGGCATCGCGGAGGTGCTCGTCCGCCAGGGCGATCACAAAGGAGCGCTGGCCGCACACGAGGAAGCCTTGCGGCTGCGCTCCGACCTGGGCGAGAAGAGCCAGGAGGCGACCAGCCGGACGGGCCTGGCGGGTGCGCTGCTCGCCGCGGGCGATGCGCCGAGCCTAGCAAGGGCAGAGACCGAAGCCCGCGCCGCGGCCGAAGAATTTGGCAGAGAAGGAGCGATCGCCGATCAGGCGGTGGCGCTGAGCCTGGCGGGAGAAGCGGGCGAAAGGTCGGGGCACACAGCGCCCGCCCGGGCGGCGATCTCTCAGGCGCGCCACCTGATCGGTGGAGACGTCGCCAAAGAAGACGCCAAAGCGCGGCTGATCGTCGCCGTTCGCACCGCGCGATCCCTCCCCCCGGCCACCGCTCAAAAGGAGCTCGAAGCGGTGCTCGCCGAAACCGAAAAGCTCGGGCTCGTCGAGCTCCGCTTCGAAGCGAGCTTGGCGCTCGCGAACCTGGATCACTCTCCCGCCGGAGCCGCCCGGCGCGCCACGATCGCCCGCGAGGCGCAGGCCAAGGGCTACCTCGAATTGGCGCGCCGGGCGGGGTGAGGGGTCAGTTCTTGTCCGCCAAGTCCTTCCACCCCTTGTCGGCGTCGACGATGAACTTCGCCTGATCCTTCTCCCACGACTTCTGGACCCCCTTGTCGTAGTTCACATAGAGCTTGCCATCCACCACCTTCCAGATCGTCGGATCGGCGGTGACCAGGTGGCCTTTGGCCAAGCCGTAGGCGCAGTGGCCGCCGTATTGCGGGGCGTATTTCGCCGGGTTGGCCACAAAGGTGTCGCGGTGGGCTGCGCTGGCGAAACGCCATTTGGCGCCGTTCCACTCCTGGATGAACTCGGCCTTGCCAACAAGCGGCTTGCCCTCGAAATAGCTGACGGCATCCCAACCCCGGAGGGCGAAGCCGTTTTTGTCCAAATCGAGCGGCGGAGCCCCGAAGGCCGCCCCGGCCAGCACGAACGAGAACGCGAGGACGGCGAGCAAGGCGAACGTGTATCGGTGACGCATGGTGTGAATCTCCTGAAGTGCAGCGGGTTTGCCGCGAAAGCCCTCAAAGCAGGATACCAGGGGCCGCCGGGGACGGTTCTGCGAGATCGAGGGTGGCACACTCCGATCCCGACATCTGGTTTGCCGGTCGGCACCGATCGGTTTCAACGAGTGGTAGTTTCCGCAGGTGTTTCAAGCCCTGATTCTCAGCGTGCTCTATTTGGCGACCGCTCTCGCCATGGCTGCGATCGCCCGGGCTGGCGTCGGATCGTCCTCCCGGGCGGCGCTGCTGATCCTCGCGCTTCTGCCGCTCGCCTATACCGCCGCGGGCTTCCTCCCCGGGCGGACGCTGGCGCCGACCGCCATACTTGCCGGAGTACCGCCCTGGGCCGGGCGCGAAGTCGCGGCCCTTTTCTCAACCGACGCCTCCGCGGCAAACTTGATGCTGCTCGATCCGGTGTCGCAAATGGAGCCCTGGCGCCGGGCGGCTCGCGAAGACTTGCTGTTCAACCCGGCGCAGGACGCCGGCGCGGCGCTCCTCGGGAACGGGCAGTCCGCCGCGCTGTTTCCGCTTGAGCTGGTAGCGCGCCTGCTCGAGCCCGCCAACGCGACCGTCTATTTGCAGGCTACGCGCTTGCTTCTTGCGGCGTTTGGAATGTTCGTCCTGTTGCGTTCGCTCGCCCTGTCCGAGCTGGCAGCGTTGGCGGGTGCAGCGATCTTCGTCGGCACCGGCTTCATTCAACTCTGGCGCACTCACCCCCATTCGTATGTGGCGGCGGTCGCCCCCTGGATTCTCTGGGGCCTGCTCGGCGTGGCGCGCCGCCCGCGACCGGGCGCGGCGCTCGCGCTCGGCGTGGCCGGTGCGCTTGGGGTAGCCGCTGGCCACCCGGAAACTCTTTTCCAAATTTTCCTGTTCGTCCTCCTCGTAGCGCTCCTAGCCCTCGCTATGTTCAAGCCGGATCGCCGTCGGCTGGTGCGCATCCTGGTCTGGGGTGGCGCCGCCGCGCTCCTTGCCTTTTTGCTCGCTGCCCCGGCGCTCCTGCCGTTCGTCGAAACGCTACGCACTTCCGCAGAATGGGACCGGCGGCAACATCATGTACCTCAGCGGTTCGAGATTCCGCTGAAACGTGCTCTGCCGAGGCTGGCTCCTGCGTTCGACCTTCTGGCGTTTGGCGATCCGATTGGAGGCACCTGGCTCGGGCCTGAGAACCTCGCGGAGCTAGGCGGCGGCTCTCTGGGGTCGGCGGCGCTGCTGCTCGCCCCGCTCGCCCTACTTGCACGCAAGCGGCGTGGGCTCGCCTTCATCCTGCTCGGTCTGGGCTTGGCCGGTCTGCTTGCCGCAGCCCACATGCCTTGGATTTGGTGGCCGTTCGGCGCAGTGCCCTTCCTCGAACGGACGCTGGTCAAACGCCTATGCCTCTGGTGGGCGCTCGGCGGCTCGGTCGCGGCGGCCATCGGCCTCGAGAACCTGCGCCGCGGACGCGGGCGGCGAACCGCAACTGCGGTCGGGCTGGTTCTTGCCGCCGGCCTGGCTGCCTTGGCCCTGGCGTATCCGACCGCTCGCACGATCTCCAACTTAGGGCTCGAGCTGGGCGCACTTGGGATTGCGCTCTGCGCCGGACTCGCGCTGCGGTCGAGGCGGAGCGGAAGGTTGGCAGCCGCTCTCGTGCTCGCCGCATTGATCGCCCCCCGCGCGGGACTTTTCTCGCGCTGGGTCCCGCTCTCTTCGGCGGCGAGCTTCTACCCGGAAACCGAGCCGATCCGGGCGGTTAGAGGTCGGGCGGCCGGCTGGAGAGTCGCTGGTTTAGGCTCGGCACTCCTGCCTCAGTCGGCAGCCTTCTTCGGGCTCGAAGAGGTACGTGGGTACGATCCGATGACGTTCGCACCCTATGCCGAATTCATCGGCCACGCAGGAACTCCCACGTACCCAGGATGGACCAGGCTCTCCGAGCCGGCACAGCCGATTCTGTCGTTTCTGGGAGTGCGATTTATCTTCGGCCCGCCGCGTATGCGCGTACCGGCCGGCCTATTTCGGATCTACGGCGGCCGTGAAGGTACCGTTTTTGAGAATCCTGGCGCCCTGCCGCGATTGTTCATTCCCGCCTCGGTCGCCCTGGAACAGGTCCGGGAAAAGGCGATTGAGCGCGCTGCGAAGATCGGCGATTTTCGCCGGCTCGCGATCGTCGGAGAGGCCTCCGATCCAACCTTCGCGGTTCGGACCAACGGCGACGCGCGGGTCATGCATCTCGCCGTCTCGACCGGCCGAATCAAGGCAGCCGTCGCGTCAAGGACACGGAGCTTCGTCGCAACCAGCCAACCGGCGATCCCTGGATGGTTCTTGAAGATCGATGGAGTGGAAGCAACACCCGCCCGCGCGAACGGCGCCTTTCTCGGCGCCTGGGTCGAACCCGGGAATCATCTTTTAGCGTTTCGCTACACGCCCGCAAGTTGGACCTTGGGCAAGGGCTTGTTCGGAATCGGGCTTCTACTGGCGGGTCTCCTTGCCGTTAAGTCGCAGCGCGAGCGCCGAGGCGGGCCAAGCCGCCCCGGCGGGGTCGGAATCCGGGATGCGAAGCCGGCGAGTCAGTTCACGGTCCCGGTGACCGTAAACGAGTAAGGGCTGTCGTTCGGATCATCGCTCAGGATCGAAACGGTGCCGCTCCAGTTGCCGGCGGTTGCGGCGAGAAGTCGCACTCGGAAATAGGCCGATGAGCCTGGTGCGACAGGCCCGACCGGCGTTTCAATCTGCGAGAATCCGGCGCCACCGACCAGGCTTGTCGCGTTGGTCAGATTCAGATTGCCGCTGCCGTTGTTGTCGATCCGAAAGCGAACAGAGATCGTAGTGTTGGCCGTTGTGGTGCCGATCGACACTGAAGTTCCCTTCGCCACAGCTGTGCCGTCGAATGCTTTCCATACCGAGATGTTTGGCACCGAGGCTGAGACTGTTCCTTGAACGCCGAAGGTGAACGGCGTTGCGCCAATTTCGTTGGTCTGTAGACTCACCGCACCGGTGTAGCCTCCGGCCGAGGCTGCAAGTAGGCGGACCCGAAAGATACTGCTCCCACCTGGGGCGATCGAGCCCGAAGGGGCGGTCCCGATCTGGCTGAACCCGGTACCGCTGACGAGCGCCGAAGGATTGGTGATTGTGAGCGCTTCATTTCCGTCGTTGAAGAGCGTGAACTGCCGCGAGACCGACGCTCCAACGACAGTGTTCTGCATGGTGTAAATCGTACCCAGCGAAATCAGGGTTCCGTCCTCACAAACGATACGGACCTGAGGGTGGACATTGTCGACCGTCACCGACCGAGTGGCAATGCCGACGTTGGGGACGCTATCGTACGCCTTGAGGGTAAGAGTGTGCGTCCCTTCGCTCGCCGATGTCGTGTTCCAGGAAAAGGCGTACGGCGCCGTGGTATCACTGCCGATCAGGGCACCATCCAAATAGAGTTCGACGCGGGTTACCGCCACATTGTCAGCTGCGGTCGCCTGGACGGAAACTGTGCCGCGGAGAAGCGCTCCGTTCACCGGGGCCGTAAAGTTCACGCTCGGTGCACCGGTGTCGTTGTTAATCGTAAAGTTCCTCTGAAACGACCACGGATTGCCCGCGCCGTCCGTTGCGGTCACGGCCAGCGTGTGAAGTCCCGCGGAAAAGAGCGTCGAGTCGAAATAAGCTCGCCAACCGACGAACGGACAATTGGGATCCCCAACCGGCACCGCGGCGCAAGCATCGGCCCGCCCCAGGCCGAAAGTGTAAGGACCATTCAGCGCGAGCGCCTGACCGTCGAGCTGGAAAGCCAGCGACACGACCCGATTCGCATCGATCGCCCAGCCGTTGATGAGTACCGCGTTACCCGAAACGACCAGGCCGGCGCTGGGACTGTCGATATACACGTTGGGCGCGACGTTGTCGACCGTCACTGCCACGCTCGGCGACGTGCCACTGTTACCCGCGGTGTCGTACGCCTTGGCCAGCAGGCTATGGGCTCCCGCGGTCGTATTCGCGGTGTTCCAATTGATCGAGAACGGCGCGGTCGTGTCGGTCGCCAAGACCACGCCATCGAGATAGAAATCAACCTTGGCTACCCCAACGTTGTCCGACGCTGCTGCCTGAATGGAAACTGTGCCGCGAAGTTGGGAGTTTGGGGCAGGCGAGGTCAGGATCGCTGTAGGAGCAGAAGTTTCGCCGAGGACTTGTATCGTGCGAAGTGGAGACGAGGTGCTGTTGCCGCAGGCGTCATAGGCCTGTGCCCGAACGGAGTGAGGGCCGTTCGCAACAGCGGCCGCATTCCAATTAACGGAGTATGGAACAGTCATATCCCCGCCCAAATTTTGCTCATCAACGTAGAAATCGACCCGTGCCACACCTCGGTTATCGGATGCGGCTGCCACCAGGGTCACTGCGCCGCTAACCGTGGCACCGACCGAGGGTGAGGTGATCTGCGTAGTAGGCGGCAAAATGTCACCGCAAGGACCGTTATCAACCGAGAACGGAATGCTGACTTCGGTTGGCCAGCCGGCGGGATCGATCGCGACAACCCCCAAGAGATGGCTGCCGTTAGTGAGTGAACTCGTGTCGTATGATCCAGAAAAACCTGAATCGTCGTTGCAGGCGGAGTGCTGGATGCCGTGAGGCAGCTCGCATGCCCTGGCATCCTGGAGGTTCGAGACGAAACCCTGAGGCCGGATTCCAATGCCGTCGATTCCGAAGGAGATGCTGACAGCACCGGTCAAGTCGGTAGCGAAGCCAGCCAAGCTTAGAAGGCCGGAGACGGCCTGGCTTTGTTGCGGGGAGTCGACCAGTAGAAAAGGTGCCAGCCCTGCCTGAAGATTGCCAACGGAATTTTCACCACTTACTCCAACCGAAGTACATTGCCAATCGCAGCTCGTCGAACTCCCACCACCCTCTTCGGTCACTGTAATGCAGGCGTAGGTGCAATCTAAACCACCACCCCATCGAGGAGAACTATCGTTGTAACAGGACCAGGGCGACTCGGAGCAGAAATCGACCGAGTGTCCACCCGCTACAAAACCCCCTGGACGGCCGAAAATGCGCGCGTTCTCGCACGGGTTTGCTTCCCCTGGTTCGGTCGCCTCAGAATTGCAAGCGTTCTGGCTATCATTCGTCGCATTAACAAATCTACAGTACTGACTGGCGCCGAGACCTGAGTCGGTCTCGGTTGATGGCGATTTCATCAAACCATGGCTACACCCGTCGTTGGGGTCGTCGTCCAGTCCCAAAGCATGACCGATCTCGTGCGCTATGACGAACGCCCCCCATTCGGAATCCCAGCGGATCGTCCCGCCGGCAGAGTTAGGGAAGCACTCAAGGCCATGAGTACCGTCGCTGGGGCATTTTCCATAAAGCACTATCGTGTTCGACCCGCTGTCCCAAAGTGCCGGCGAAAAACCGCCGTGAGAGGAATCGGGGATAGCGGCCTCGTTAGGCCGGTAGTCGACGAGCATCGAGGTTCGGTACACGTCGGTCTTCATATCATCACCGCCAGCCGGACGATTTTGTTTCCAATTGACCTGAAAGGTGGGGAGACTTTTCTTCACAGGGCAGCCGCTGTTCCAGCGCTCGGTACCCTGCTGCACTCTTGCCAGCGGGAGGAAGGTGGCGTTCCGGGCGGCTTCGTTCCCGTATAGAGTGACTGAACTAAAGCCGCTCTCTGTATTCCCAAAAAAGGGAAAGATCTTATCTGTGGTTCGGCCCTTTACGCAGATGGCTTGCGCAGGAAGCTTCGCAGAAAGACTCATCAGTATGACTGAAAAAATGACCGCACTAAGACGTTGTACTTTCAAGATATTCATTCTTTCCAGCTCCTTGATCAAAACGTCTTACGAACGATCCGTCTTCCTGAAATCGTCCAAAGCCAACCTCGGCTGAGCCCGCGTCAGGAATGCCAAACTTCAGAATTTTCGTCAGGTTGGATCAGGTCTACTCGAAAAAGCTCGAAGAATTTCTTCGAGGTTTCGGGGGCGACGGTCACGGAGATACGAGTACGGTTGAGGTTCGATCTGCCCGTCGCGGATGACAAAGAAACTTCGCGGAGCGATGACCCAGTGAAGTCCGGATGGCCCGAAAGAACCTAAGATCAAGATTCGCTCGCCAGGCCGCGGCTGATGGAACCAAGGGTTTTGGTCGGTGCAGATCTTCTTCCCTTGAACCGTCATTGATCCGCCGGAGAGGACGACCGACACCTCGTCCGATGCCAGGCTGATTGGCTTGATCGTGCGCTCCACTCTCACGACAAGACGGGTTGCAACGACTCTTCGCCAAGCATCCCAACCGGGCTCTTCGGATTCGACTGTCCCCACGAAGGTGACCTGGCTGTCCGCGATCATCCCTTCGAGGTCTGTCGCTTCTGGAATTGGATATGGAAACTGAACGGAGCCGCTGTCAGTGCAAAGACTGACTTTGCCGGATGAGTTGAATGGACGATTTGATTTCGGCGGCCAATTTTCGATCCGCGCTCGGAGGACTTCTCGTTGATCAGCGGAGAACGGAAGCTCCGTCAGCGGATAAGCCGCGATCAAAACTTCTGGAATGAACCAGGCCGATTCTTGGTTGGGGTCAAGCCATAGGATCCCCTCACTCGAAACCTTCGGCTTCCTCACGGCCGCACCTGCGAAGCTTGATGCCGACTGGCAACTGCAAAGCAGGGAATATATGAAGACTGCAAAAATGAACACCGCTCCTCGGCCACCAAAATTTTGCGACATTGACTCTCCCACCTATTGCTCCCTAATCATACCTGAAGGACCAACACCACGGCGTTGCACGCAAATGCACTATCTGCCCAAAGCTTCCAGATCCAATACCTCGGCCGGATCGATACCCCGCGCCTGAACCAGCACCCGAATCTCCTCGCCCATCCCTTCGCCGTCGAGCAGATCCATCGCCTGGCGGCGAATGGTCGCATCGGCTCCGCGCAGCTCGTCGAACAGGCCGCAGGCGGTAAGCCAGAGCGCCTGGCGCCCGAGGACCACGGTGGTCAGGCCCTCCTGCTCTCCCGCGCCGATCAATGCCGAGAAATCGACGTGCGCGGTGAGATCCTGCCGGCCCACTTCGCGGAACGGATCGCGATGCGCCCGATGATGGCGGTAACAGCCGAGCGTGCCGTGAAACCGGATGCGGCCGTCCACCAGCTGCATTTTGGGGAAACCATAATCGCAGGTGACCAGCAGGCCGCGATCGAGCCGTCGAGCCAGCTCGCCGTAGAGCGGGCGCCAGCCGGGGGCGAGGTCGGCGATCTGGCCCGGGGCGAGATCGACATGCGGACCGTCGAGCAGCTCGACCAGCGCGCGGTCCGACAGCTCGCCATGGCGCCAGGCGAAAGCGCCCTGCTCGTCGAGGTCGACCCACAGCTCCCCCACCCGCCCCGCTTCGCGCCCGACCAGACGGTGGACCGGCAGGGCGTCGAACAGCTCGTAGGAGAAGATCAGGCCGCGGACCGAGCGCGCTGGGATGAGGTCGAGCCGCTCGACGGATTCGACACCGGCGGGGAGCGGCCGGGCGACACGATCCCAAGCGCGCAGCCACCGGACGGGGCTACCCGGTGGAAAGGCCGCGACGGTGTTGGCCAGATGGACCCCCGTGCCGTACCCCGCCTCGAACAGCTCGGCCGGCAGCCCAAGCGCTTGGTCGAGCCGGCCGAGCAGCCGCGCGGTGACTTTACCGAACAGCGGCGACCAGGAGGCGCCGGTGATGAAATCGCCCTCCTCGCCGATCGGCAGCTCGATCCGGTTGTAGTAACCGCCCACACCGTATAGAGCCTCTTCCATGAACGTCGAGAAGGGGATCGGCCCGCCGGATCGAATGCGGGCCCTCAGGCGGTCGGCAGGAGTGGACATGGAGGCGGACTCTATGGGATCTCCGCCGGAACGCGGGGCCGGCCCGGGCCGGCCCGCCTCTCAGGCTACAATCCCCCTTCGCATGAGCGAATCCCGCGCCACCGCCTCGACCGCGCCGACGACCGAACGCCTGCTCGACCTGATCGACGCGATGGCCGGTCGGCCGGTCGTACTGGTCGCCGATTTGGTGGTCGACCGGTTCCTGACCGGCACGCCGAAGCGGATCAGCCGCGAAGCGCCGGTCTTGATCCTCTCCTACCAGGGCGAACGGATCGCGCCGGGCGGCGGAGCGAACGCGGCGGCCAACGTGATCGCGCTGGGTGGCCGGCCCCTCCTGCTAGGCGCGGTGGGCGACGACGCGAACGGCTCCGACTTGCTCGCCGACCTGACGGCACGCGGCATCGACGTTTCCGGAGTGCTGGTCCGCTCCGACTACCGGACGCCCACCAAAGTGCGCATCCTGGGCGGCGGCCGGCATTCGATCAAGCAGCAGATCGTCCGCTACGACATCGAAGACACCTTGATTTTGACCGACGCCGATCGCGCCGCGTTCGTCGCCCGGCTGGAAGCGTGGCGCGCCGCGACGAACGGCGACCTTTCGACCGCGATTCTCTCCGACTACGGCTATGGCACCGTCGAGCCGGCATTCCTCCCGCTTCTGCGCGCGGCGCTCGGCCCCGATTCGACCCTGCTGTGCGACAGCCGCTACCGGCTGGGCGATTTTCGCGGCCTCGACGGCGCGACGCCGAACGAAGAGGAGGCCGAGGCTCTCCTCGGACGGCCGATCGAGGACGCTCCGGAGCCGCTTTACCAAGCGGGCAGAAAATTGCGCGAAACGCTCGGCGCCGGCTTTCTTCTGGTCACCCGCGGCAGCCGCGGCATGAGCCTGTTCGAAGAGCGGGGCGCCGTCCACCTGCCGGTTCATGGCACCGACCAGGTGGCGGACGTGACCGGCGCGGGCGATACGGTGATCGGCACTTTCGCCCTGGCGCTCGCCGCGGGAGCGATGCCGCTCGAAGCCGCGCTGCTCGCCAACTATGCCGGCGGCATCGTGGTGATGAAAATGGGCACCGCGACACTTTCGCGCGAAGAGCTGGCCCTCGCCGTGCGCAGAGATCGCCGGCCGATCGAAGGGCTCCGATGAGCCGGATCGTCACGGTCGACGAGCTGGCCTCCGAGCTTCCGGCGCTCCGCGCCGCGGACAAGAAAATCGCGTTCGCCAACGGCCATTTCGACCTGATCCACGTCGGCCATCTGCGTTACCTTCAGGCGGCGAAGGCGGAAGGGGACGTGCTGATCGTGGCGATCAACGACGACGACTCGGTCGCCCGGCTGAAGGGCGGCGGACGGCCCATCGTTCCGGCGGCGGAACGGGCCGAGCTGCTCGCCGCGCTCTCGGCCGTCGATTTCGTGGTCGTCTTTTCGGGCGACTCCCCCGCCCCTTTGCTCGCCAAGTTGCAGCCGGACGTTCATTGCAAGGGCACCGACTACGGAACCCCCGAGCGGGTGCCGGAGTTCGAGACGGTGCGCGCCTATGGCGGACGCACCGCCCTGGTCGGCGACCCGAAGGACCATGCGACGAGCGATTTGATCTCGAAGGTTCGGGCGCTGCCCTGACCGGAAAGCCGAGCCTTTGCGCATTCTGATCGTCAAGACGAGCGCGCTCGGCGATGTCGTCCACGCCCTGCCTGTCCTCGGCGCGCTTCGCCGGCACTTTAGCGCGGCACGGATCGCCTGGGTCGTCGAAGAGTGGATCGCGCCGCTGCTCGCCGGGCATCCTGACCTCGACGAGGTGATTCCGGTCCGGCTCGGCGCCTGGCGAAAGCGTCCCTTCTCCGGAGCGACGCTGCGTGAGATTGCGGCGCTTCGCCGTCGCGTCGCCCTGTTCGCCCCGGAGATCGCGCTCGATCTGATGGGCAACCACAAGGCGGGGTTGCTTTCGGCGCTTTCTTTTGCCGATCGGCGCCTAGGGCCGGCGCGGCGGTTCCGCCGTGAACCTTCGAGCGCGATCTGGATCAACGAGGGGGTGGATCTGCCCGAAGGGCAAGGCGGTCACGCGGTGGATCGTATGCTCGCCGTGCTCGGCGGGCTGGGGTTGCGGCAAGAGCCCGCGGCGTTTCAGCCGGAAAAGATCCTCTCAGGATCGGACGCCGAAATCCTCGGCGGTATCGAGCCACCGCCGAGATTCGCCCTGCTCCACCCCGGCGCCGGCTGGGGCAACAAGAAATATCCCGCGGCGCGCTGGGGCAGGGCGCTGGCCGCCCTCGCCATCGAGTCCGGTCTGCAGGGTCTCGTCGCGTCAGGTCCCGGCGACCGATCGCTGGCCGACGAGATCGTCGCGGCGAGCGGCGGTGCGGCACGTTCGGTCTCCGCGGAGATCCCCGCTTTTGCGGCGCTCGCCCGGCGGGCGGAGATCGTCCTCGGCGGCGATTCCGGACCGACCCACCTCGCCCACGCGCTGGGCCGGCCGGTGCTGATGGTGATGGGACCGACCGATCCGGTGCTTCATGGGCCTTATGGTGCCCCACAGCTCGCGCTCGCGAAAAGGCTGCCGTGCAGCTTCTGCCATCGCCGGTTCGCCGAGGCGAAGGCCTGCCTCTTGGAGATCGCCCCACGCGAGGTTGCGGCGCGCGCCGTAGAGATCCTCCGATCTAACGGTTTCTCAAGCAGTTAGGCCGCTCCCGGAATTGACCCTCGATTCGAGCGGCTGTTATGCTCGATCTCGAATACAACGCTTTCTGTCAGTCTTAAGCGCGCCTGCTCCGACTCCCCCGAGGACTTGACATGGCTTTCGGCAAGACCCCTGCACCTCCCGAGCCCCGCATCCGGCCGTCCGGCTCCTCGGCCCAATCGACGAACGCCGCCAACTCCGCGAAATTCGGCGAGATGCTGATCCGTGCGGGCAAGATCAACGAGATGCAGCTCCAGGAGGCGCTAAACCTACAGAAGGATCAGGGCGGACGGCTGGGCACCAACCTGGTCAAGCTCGGCTATATCAGCGAGAAGGCGCTGGTCGAGGCGCTGTCGCAACATTTCGGCGTTCCCGCGGTCGATTTGAACTCGATGGAAATCGACGAGAACGTGCTCAAGATCATTCCGGCCGACATCGCCCGGAAGTACACGATCCTGCCGGTCTCCAAAGCGGGGGCGACGGTCACCGTCGCGATGATCGACCCGACGAACGTCTTCGCGATGGACGACGTGAAGTTCATGACCGGCTACAAGGTCGAGCCGGTGGTCGCCTCGGAAACCAGCATCCGCGGCGCGATCGATCGGGTCTACGGTTCGACCCACGCGATCGAGCTCAAGAAAGTGATGGAGGGGCTTTCGGAAGAGGCGAGCAGCGACCTCGAAGTGCTCGACGAGGACGAAGACCTCGACCTTGCGACTCTCGAAGAGGAATCAGAGCAGGCGCCGGTCGTCAAATTGGTCAACATCGTCCTTTCCGATGCGATCAAGCGCGGCGCCTCCGACATTCACATCGAACCGTACGAAAAAGAGTTCCGCGTCCGCTACCGGATCGACGGCATCCTCTACGAGATGATGCACCCGCCGATCAAGCTGAAAGAGGCGATCACCAGCCGCATCAAGATCATGGCGAAGCTCGACATCGCCGAGAAGCGGATGCCGCAGGACGGCCGCATCAAGATCAAGACCAAAGTCTCCGGCCGGGTGAAGGATCTCGACTTCCGCGTCTCGGTGCTGCCGACCCTGTTCGGCGAGAAGATCGTCATGCGGCTGCTCGACAAAGACAAGTTGATGCTCGACATGAGCAAGCTTGGCTTCGAGGGCGACGCTCTGCGCCGCTTCGAAAACGCGATCTTGAAGCCGTACGGCATGGTGCTGGTCACCGGGCCGACCGGTTCGGGAAAGACCAACACGCTCTATTCGGCGCTGTCGCGAATCAATACCCCGGAGGTGAACATCCTCACCGCCGAAGACCCGGTCGAGTTCAACCTGCCGGGGATCAACCAGGTCCAGATGCGCGAACAGATCGGCCTCAACTTCGCGGCCACGCTCCGCTCGTTCTTGCGCCAGGATCCGAACATCATCCTGGTCGGCGAGATCCGTGACTTCGAGACCGCCGAGGTGGCGATCAAAGCCGCGATGACCGGCCACCTCGTGCTCTCGACCCTGCACACGAACGACGCGCCGTCCTCCGTGCACCGTCTGATGAACATGGGGATCGAACCGTTCCTGGTCGCCACTTCGGTCCACATGATCGTGGCGCAGCGGCTGGTCCGGCGGACCTGCACGTTTTGCAAGGAGCCGGCCGACGTGCCAGCGACCGCCCTCTTGAACGCCGGCTTCTCGGAAGCCGAATCGCGCACGCTCAAGCTGTTCAAGGGACGGGGCTGCGAGCGCTGCAGCGCCACCGGCTACAAAGGCCGGATCGGCCTCTACGAAGTGCTGGAAGTGGATGACGACATCCGCGAGCTGATCCTCTCCGGCGCCAGCTCCTACGAGCTGCGGGCCAAGGCGATTCAGCGCGGCATGCAGACCCTGCGCGACAGCGGCATGCAGAAGGTCCGCGACGGCATGACGACGGTCGAGGAAGTCCTGCGCGAAACGGTTTCGTAGATCCACGCGACCCTTCGGGCCGCAACAACAATTCAGGCCCGGCTGTCCCACAGGACGTCGGCGATGCCGCGCCGGTGGTTTTCGGCCCGGGCGATGACGAACAGGGCGTCCGACAGGCGGTTCAGGTAGCGGATCGTCCAAGGGCCGATCTGTTCCAGTCGCCCGAGAGCGACCAGCTCTCGTTCGGCGCGACGACAGACGGTGCGCGCGACGTGAAGCTGCGCGGTTCCGAGCGCGCCGCCGGGCAGGATGAAGTTCTGGAGCGGCCCCACCTCTTCGCTCAACCGGTCGATCAACGATTCGAGCGCGAGAACGTGGCGTTCCTCGATCGTCGGGACGGGAAACCGCGCCTTGTCCTCTTCGAGAATGCACAGGTCGGAACCGAGATGGAATAGCTCGTTCTGAACCCGTAGAAGCTGGCCGCAAAGCTCCTCGTCCAGACCGCAGGCGATGGCGACGCCGATCTGAGAGCTCAGCTCGTCCACCGTGCCATAAGCCCCGATGCGAGGCGAATCCTTCTCCACTCTCTGGCCGCCACCGAGCGCCGTCGTTCCATCGTCGCCGGTGCGGGTGTAGACCTTCGTGATGCGTGGCATGGCTGGCTTTTCCGAGATTTAAGGGGAGAACGGCGCTACTGAAGGAAAGCATTCGCCTGTCGACGAAGCGATCGAGCTTCGCAACAACGGCTCACCCCTCCCGGCTCTCGACGGCGACCGGCTCGATCGACTGCTACGATTTCGATCGACACCGGCCCTTGATCGAAACTGCGGTTTACTTGGCGGCCCGGGCGGCGGCACGGGCAGCGCGACGCGCCTGTTCTCGGCGCTCGGCGACGTTCATGGGCGATTTGTCCGCTCGTCCCTGGCCGGAGAGCTTGCGGATGACATCGGCAAAATCAACCGGCTCGGGCGCCGGCTTGGCAGACTTGGGCTTCACGGGCACAGTGGGGCGCTTGGCCACCGCTTTCGCTGGTTTCGGCATGGCGTAAGCATGCCACAGCCAAGCCCCGAGAGGAAGATCCAATTTTCGTCCGCCTGATACTAGAAATTGCATGATTTCAATGACTTCGCGGTCCATCGAGGATTTGAAACGGCTTCCTGAATCTCCCCAGCGAGCGTTCGTCGACACGCTGTGAAAGCCTGAGCGGCGATAGACTACCGCTCGTGAGCGTCCGCCTCGACAAGTGGTTGCAGGTCGCCCGAATGTTCAAAACCCGCACCCAGGCGACCCACGCCTGCGAGCTGGGCCGCGTTCAGGTGAACGGACAAAATGCCAAGGCCCACCGGCATTTATCCCTGGGTGACAAAGTGGAGCTGTCCCAGGGAGATTGGCTGCGAATCTTGATCGTCCTTGAGCTGGTGGACCGTCCGGTGCCGAAAGCGGCGGCCGCTACAGTGTTCGAAGATCTGAGCCCGCCCCGCCCGGAGTTGGAAGTCGACCCGATCCGCCGCCTGCAACGCCGGCCCCCGGCTCTTCGCGAGGCCGGCGCGGGCCGGCCAACGAAGAGGGATCGCCGGGATATCGAGCGCTGGGAGGGAGGCGAGGGTGAGCCGGAGTAAGGCTGTTAAAGTTTTGTCACGAACCTATCTGGCTTTCGATTGACCAAAGGTGGACGAGGGTCTACGATCCACCGCTATGGCGGACATCCCATTCGACCTGGCCCGGCACCCCATCGGCGTGGTGGTCCGCAGGACCGGACTCAAACCGGACCTGATCCGCGCCTGGGAACGGCGCTACGCGGCGGTCGAGCCTTCGCGCTCCGCGACCGGGCGCCGCCTCTACTCCGACCTCGACATCGAGCGGCTGGTCCTTTTGCGTCAGGCGGTTCAGGCAGGTCGCGGGATCAGTCACGCCGCGGCTCTCGACAAAGAGCAGCTGCGCACTTTGATTCGAGAGGATCGACCGAACCCGGGTCCCGCCCGCCTTCCCCCCGCCGACCTCTGGAACGGCCAGGTCACGGCGGAGGCGGTCCTCGCCTCATGCATTTCCGCGGTCGAGCGCCTGGACGTGATCGAGCTGGAGTTGCAGCTCGAAAGGGCGGCGGTGGCGCTCTCCCAGATCCACATGATCGAGAGGGTGCTGGTGCCCATGATGCACTCGATCGGCGACCTCTGGCAGCAGGGCACCTTGCGCCCCTCCCACGAGCACATGGCCTCCGCGGTGATCCGCTCGTTCTTGGGCGAGATGCGCAGCGCCTACCAGCCGCCGAGCCAGGCGCCGCATCTGATCGTCACCACCCCGGCCCGCCAGCACCACGAGCTGGGGGCGTTGATCGCCGCGGCGACCGCCGCCACCGAAGGGTGGAGCATCGTTTACCTCGGCCCCGACCTGCCGCCGGAGGACATCGCAGCTGCCGCCCACCAGCGGGGGGCGAAGGCGGTAGCTTTGAGCATCACGTTTCCGCCCGACGACTCTCGCCTCGCCGACGATCTGCGCCGCTTGCGGCGCATGCTGGACCCGCGAATCCAGGTGGTCGTAGGAGGGCGCTCGGCGGGACACTATGAGCCCGTGCTCAAGGAGATCGGTGCCCATTCCGTGGCCGATCTGACGGAGTTCCGGCGCGCCTTGGCCAAGCTGCGCGTTCCGTCCTCTGTCTGAGCATTCCCAGACAAGATCTGGACAGAAACATTGACACGCCGTTGACGAGAATCTAGACTGACTTCCGTGGAGCCTAGGTTCTCTGCTTCGGAGGAATGATCATGGAACGGTCAGCCGTCGGTTTTCTCCGCGTCGCATCGGCGCCGCGCATGATGGAACGCCTACAGCAGGGGGACGACGGAAGCGGGCCTCGGCTGATCAATCGCCGACGCCCCGACTTCCTTCCCGACTTCATGGAAGTGGAAAGGCTGCACGCTCTCGGCAGCCACGGGTCGGATCGGACCGCACGCGTGGCCGCCCGAATCCTGGCTCTTGCGGCGCTTACTCGCCGAGAAACTCGCCAATCGACGCCAGCGGCGCAATCCGATCGCAAAGGATCTTGAGGACGGCGGTGATCGGCACGGCGAGAATGGCTCCCGCGACACCCCACAGCCAGGTCCAGAACGTCAAGCTGAGGAAAATGACCACCGGATTAAGGGTCAGGCGGCGTCCCAGGACCAGCGGCGACACGATGTAGGCCTCGGTCACGTTGAGCACGAGGAACGCCCCGATCGGCAGCAGCGCCTGCGCCAAAGGCTCGAAGGTCAAGAAACCGAGCAGGCCGAACAAGACGTAACAGACGCCGGCCCCCAGGTAGGGAATGTAGTTGGCGATCGCGACGACGACTCCCCAGAGCACCGGGTTCGGCAATCCGATCCACCACATGGCAAGGCCCGTGCTCGCGCCCAACCCGACATTGATGAACGTGACCGTCATCAGATAGCGCGAGACCTCGCCTTGGAGGGCTCGGACGATCTCCGCTCCTTGGCGCTTGCTGGCCATGGTGGGCAACACCCGGATCAGCTTGCGCAGGAACAGATCGCCCGAGGCGAGCAGAAAGAAGACCAGGATGAACATGACGAGTGCGCCCGCGGCGATCTCGGTGGCCTGGTTGGCCAGGCGGATGCCAAGCGATGGCTGGTTCACCGTCACGTTTTGACTGGTCGCCGATCCGACCTGGGTGATCTTCTCGACCTGCTCGGTCGCCTTGCCCAGCGTTTGGACCGGCTTTTTCAGGTCGCGGAGGCGCCGCTCGACCCGACGCATGCTCTGCGGCGCTTTTCCCATCCAGTCGTAAGCGGGCTGCGCCAGCTGATAGACGGCAAAACCGAGGCCGCCGAGCAGAGCGAACAGGACGATTCCGGCACCCAAGGGAGCGGGAATGCGCAAGCGCCGCTTGAGAAACCGGACCACCGGTTCGAGCAGAAGGGTGAGAAGTCCGGCGAGGACCACCGGGAGCAGAAACGACCGCGCGGCGTAGAGCGTGTAGAAGGCGGCGAGCAGAAACAACCCGGTGAGCGGCCCATTGCGGATGCCCAGGGCGCGGGCGATCGAACCTTGCGGCGCTTCGTCCGGAGATTCGGTTTGAGACTCAAGGGTTTCGGGGGGCACGCAACATCCTTCCGCAAGAGACTCTAGCAGGGTTCTGCGAAAGACCCCCGCTTCCCGCCGGCTTGCGCCAACAAGGCGACGGTCTCGGTGAAATTTCCGACCACTTCGCAGCATTCATCGAACAACCAAGTAGAAACGCCCGCGGCCTCGCGAGCCCGGATCGCCACGGACCTTTCGGGCAACGGCAGGCGGAGCTGCGCCGGGCGTTCGGACGGTTCTCGGTCGGCTTTGGTGTCGAGCACTCCGGCCTGCCATCCCCGTTCACCGAGGAACCGGGCGAGCGCCGCCGAATAGCCATGGGTCGCGAGAACGCGTTCGGCACCGCTCTCTTCGATCGTCTTCAGCAGATCCCCCCAGCCGGCGTGATCGGAAACGACGAAGCCTCGGTCGAAGCTCGAACGGCGCACCCGGTCGGGCAGGAGCATCCAGCCCGAGGCGAATGCGGTCTTCGCGCGACCGAACCGGCGCATCCAAAGCGAGCCGAAAGCCGCGGGCGGAGCGACGATCAGATCGCCCGCGAACGAGCCGCGGCTTTGCGGATCGATCCGCCGCGTGGCCGGCAGAACGACGCCCGCGCGGAGGTAGATCTCGTTGATCGCCTCGATCGCTCCATGGGTCCGAATCGTTCGTCCCGCGACGTGCGGCAGCAGCTCGGCGAGCAGCCGCTGCGCTTTGCCGAGCGAATAGGCGCAGAGCACCGAAGCGCGCCCCGCCGCCGTATTTTCCCGCCACCAATCGGCGATCTCGGCAGCCACCGTCGAGGTCTCCTCCCAGCGGTAGATGGGCAGAGCGAAGGTCGCCTCGGTGATGAAGGTATGGCAGCGGACCGGCTCGAACGGCGCACAGGTAGGGTCGGCCTGGCGCTTGTAGTCGCCTGATACGACCCAAACCTCGCCGCGGTGCTCGATCCGCACCTGCGCCGAGCCGAGCACGTGCCCGGCGGGATGAAACGACACGTCCACCTCGCCGATCCGCCGCTTCTCTCCGTACGGCATCGCTTCGATTCGCGCCTTCGGCAGGCGGTGCTCCAAGACGCCAAGCCCGGGGGAGGCGGCCAAGTACCCCGCCGATCCCGAACGGGCATGGTCGCCGTGAGCATGGGTGAGCACCGCCCGCTCGACCGGCCGCCAAGGATCGATCCAGAAACCGCCTTCGGCGCAATAGAGGCCGCGACCGTCGAGCGCCAGGAGCGGAGCGCGGATCAGATCTCTCCCTCATCCTCAAACAGCTCCAGCTGCGTGAGGCCGGCGCCGTGGACCAGGCTCGATAGCGTCACGCCGAGCAGGCGAACCGCGCGGGTCGGCGCGTCGGTGGCATGGCGCAGCAGGCCGCGCGCCGCGCGCAAGATCGTTCGGGCCTCGCAGGTCGGCCAGGCGAGGGTACGCGATCGGGAAAGGGTGGTGAAATCCGAATAGCGGACCTTGAGCGTCACCGTGCAACCCGCGAGGTTCCGTTTCTCCAAAGACGCCGCCACTTCGACCGCCATCCGTTCGAGCTCTTGTTCCATCGGCTCCAGGCCGCGCAAATCTTCGGCGTAGGTGTTCTCGGTCCCCAGGCTCTTCCTTTCTTGGTGGATTTCGACCGGCCGCTCGTCGACGCCGTGGGCGAACTCCCAGAGTACCCGGCCGTGCCGGCCGAAGCGGACGACGAGATCCTCGGGCTCGCGAAAGCGGAGGTCCGAGACGGTCGCGATCCCCATCTCGGAAAGCGCCCGCTCGGTCGCGGGGCCCACGCCATGCAGCCGGCGAACGGGCAGCGGCGCCAGGAATTCGAGCACCTTCCTCGGCGGCACCACGGTCAGGCCATCGGGCTTGTTGAAGTCGGAGGCGATCTTGGCGATCAGCCGGCTGGGGCCGACACCCACCGAGACCGTGAGACCGCGCTCCTCGCGCACCCGGCGGCGGATCTCTTTGGCAACCGCGGTCGCCGTGCCCCAAGAGCCAAGGTGCTCGGTGACGTCCAGGTAGGCCTCGTCGATCGACACCGGTTGGAGGATCGGCGTGATCTCGCGATAGATCGCAAAAATCTTCTCCGATTCCTTGCGGTAGCGCCGAAAATCGGGCGGCAGAAAGACCGCCTGCGGGCAGAGCCGGACGGCGCGGGAGGACGGCATGGCGGAGTGAACGCCGAACGCCCGCACCTCATAGGAGGCCGCCGCGACCACCCCACGCGACTCGGGCCGCCCGCCCACGATCACCGGCTTGCCGCGCAACGAAGGGTCGTCGCGCATGTGAACCGCGGCATAGAAGCAGTCCAGATCGCAATGCAGGATGCGGCGAAAGGCGGTGTCGGATTCGGACAAAGTGGGCCTGGGCGACCCGGCATCACACCGGGAACGCCGCCGACTTTACGCCGCGATCACGCCTCAATTCAACCACAGACCCGGACGAGCTTTCCACTAGCGATCGCCCGAGCGTTTGAGGTCGCAAATTGCGACCTCAAACACGGGGCGCGGCGGCATTCTCAAACTCGTTTCCCGGAATCATCGAGAAGTTGACCCCCCTTTTACGTCTTAGCTGGCAAAGGAGAAAGTACATGGCGAAAAAACCAGCCACCACCGCCCAGCTACGTAAAGCCACCCAAGCCGTCGAGAGCGCAATCATCGTCCTCAGGGGAGAGCGAGTCCTGCTCGACTCCGACCTTGCCGAGATCTACGGCGTTCCGACCAAGCGACTCAACGAACAGGTGAAACGGAATCGCCGCCGGTTCCCTGCCGATTTCGCGTTTCAACTGAGCGCGCCGGAGACCGACGGTTTGAGGTCGCAAATTGCGACCTCAAACGCGGGGCGCGGCGGTCGCCGCACGCGGCCCTTCGCGTTTACCGAGCACGGCGCAATTATGGCGGCCAACGTCCTCAGCTCGCCTCGGGCGATCGCCGCGAGCGTTCTCGTGGTCCGAGCCTTTGTTCGAATGAGACAGGCACTGGCGCCTCATGGGGAGATCGCCCGCAAGCTGGAAGATCTGGAACGGCGAACGGACGAGCGGTTTCACGAAGTCTTCGCCGCAATTCGAGCTTTGATGTCCTTGCCGGCTGCTTCGCGTCGGCGCCGCATCGGCTTCTCGGTTGCTGAAAAAGCTGGCCCGTGAGACTTGAATCTGGGGTCGCCGAGCGTTTGAGGTCGCAAATTGCGACCTCAAACGTCCGGGCTCGCCAACGGCGGGAATCAACCTCCCGCGCCGCCTCCGGCATGGATTCCGCCTTCCGTCTGGCCGCGCGGATCGAGCGCTTCGCGCAGCTCGTCTTCGGGGAGGACGTTTCTTTCGCGGCAGATTTCGCGCACGGTCTTACCGGTCTTCACCGATTCTTTGGCGATCTCCGCCGCCGCGTCATAGCCGATCTTCGGCACCAGGGAAGTGACCATCGCGAGCGATTTTTCGACCAATTCCTCGCAGCGCTCGCGATTCGCGGTGATGTTTAGGACACAGCGTTCGGCGAGAAGCCTCGCCGCGTTCGCCAGGATTTCGATCGACTGGAGCAGGTTGTAGGCGATCACCGGCATCATCACGTTCAGCTCGAAATTGCCGCCCATACCGCCGATGGTGATCGTCGCATCGTTGCCGATCACCTGGGCCGCGACCATCAAGACCATCTCGGGAATCACCGGGTTCACTTTTCCCGGCATGATCGAGCTCCCCGGCTGCAGGCTCGGAAGCGAGATCTCGCCGATGCCGCAGCGCGGACCGGAGGCGAGCCAGCGCAGGTCGTTGGCGATCTTCGCGAGCGACGCGGCGATCGTCTTCAACGCCCCCGAGGTCTCGACCGCAGCGTCTTTTCCGCCCATCGCTTCGAACTTGTTCGGCGCCGGCACGAACGGATGGCCGGAGGCCGCGGCGAGCCGCGAGATCACCTGGCGGGCGAAATCGGGGTGGGCGTTCAATCCGGTCCCCACCGCGGTGCCGCCGAGCGCCAGCTCCGCGAGACGCGGCTTCGCCGCCGCCAAGCGGTCGAGCCCGTAACGCACCTGTTGCGCATAGCCCGAGAAATCCTGGCCCAGGCGAACCGGTACCGCGTCTTGAAGGTGGGTGCGGCCGATTTTCACCACGTCGTCGAATTCGCGGGCCTTGGTATCGAGGGCATCGGCAAGCCGTGCGAGAGCCGGCTCCAGATCCTCGGCGATCCCCGAGTAGGCGGAGACGTGGATCGCGGTCGGGATGACGTCGTTGCTCGATTGGCCGTTGTTGACGTGGTCGTTCGGGTGGACCGGAGATTTCGAGCCGACCTTGCCGCCCATCGCCTCGATCGCCCGGTTCGAAATCACCTCGTTGGCGTTCATGTTGGTCGAGGTGCCCGAGCCGGTCTGGAAAATGTCGAGCGGAAAATGCTCGTCGAGCTTGCCTTCCGCCACCTCTTGCGCCGCCGCTCGGATCGCCGCCGCGATGTCGCTCGGCACCAACCCAAGCCCCTCATTGACCGTCGCGGCCTCTCGCTTGATGCTCCCCAGCGCCGCGATGAACCGGCGCGGAAAGCGGAGCCCCGACACGGGAAAATTGCGGAACGCCCGTTCCGTCTGAGCCCCGTGGTACGCCCGGGCGGGCACCTCGATTTCTCCCAGGCTGTCCTTCTCGATACGCGTATCCGTCATGGGATGGAATGTCCTTTCGGTGGAGAGTGCTTCCAGGGCGTATGGTAGCGAGTGGCTATCCCATCGTCCAAAATCTAGGGTGGAGACGCGGCGTGTTCCGCCGGATCGCGCCAGGGCTCGACGGGAACGTCGCGGATCGGCCCGGGCGGCGGCTCTTCGAGCACCCACAGCAGATGCGAGACGAATTCCTCGGGGCACTCAGCCTCCGGGGTATGGCCGCACGCCGCGATCAGGAGGAATCGAGCTCTGGGCAGCTCTCGGGCGTAGCGTCGTCCGAGGTCGGGAGGAAACAGCTTGTCGGCGCCGCCCCAGATAAGATCGGTGGGGGTATTGATCGCTGCGAGCCGGCCGTCGAGAAAATCGCGGCGGGAAAAGCTCGCGAAAATGCGCGGCGCCGGCCCTTTCTGCATTTTCTCGACCACATCGTCGAGCAGGAATCCCGGCAGCGGAGGAATCCGCGGCCCGAGGATCGCCTCGGTGAAAATTCGCGCCTCGGCCCGGTTGTGCACCAGGAACTGAACCTTCGGCGGGTAGAGCAGGCCGCCGGTGTCGACCAGGACCATGCGCGAGATCCGCTCCGGATGGCGCTCCGCATAGAGCAGGGCGACCCAACCGCCGAGCGAATTGCCAATCAGGATCGGCGGCGGCCGGGTCCCGGCATGCGCCGCGAGCAGCGCTTCGAGCCCGGCCACCTCGTCGGAGATCGACAGCGGCCCCTTGGCCGGTGCGCTGTCGCCGTGCCCGGGCAGATCGATCACGATCAGCCGGTGGCCTTTCAACAGTGCGGGGACCGACTGCGCCCAGACCCCCGCGTCGTTGCCCAGACCATGGATCAGGACGAGATCCGGACCGGGAGATTCTTTGACGCCGCCGATCCAGTAGCTGAGCTTGCCGCGTGGGCCGGGCATCGTTCGATGTTCGAGCCCGGCCCACGACAGTCGCAGGCGAACGAACGCGCGCCAAAGGCCGAGCGGGTTGACCCAGATCGCGAGGCCGGCCGAGACGACCAGGATCGCCAAGGCGGCAAGTAGAGGCAGCGCCCGCCGCAGCCGGGTCTTCTTCCGCGGCGGAACCGAAACGTCGCCCTCTTCGAGCCGGGACATTTCGCTCATTCAGCCGACTTCCATGACGTCCGCGAGCATCGCCCGGACGATGGGCAGCTCCTCGGGCAGCCAGCTCGCAAATCCCTCGCTCGCAAACAGCTCGGCGTCGCCGGGGTAGGTCGGGACCAGGTAGAGCGGAAAGCGGGCGAAGATCTCGCGGTCGGAGCGCTTCCTGCGGGCCTGGATCGCGCTCCGCTTCGCCGCCGCATCGTCCAGATGGCCGAGCAGGTAGGCCACGGTGCGAAACTGCGCGATCGTCCGCTCGTCGGTCACCCGGGGCGAGCGCGCCTCGGCATCGCGCGCCGGATCGGACCCGAGGCGCGCGGCGATCTTGACCAGCACCCGACGGAGCGATTCGCGCCAGCCATGGCGGCGAAACCTGCGGACGATTCCCGCCGGGGTCCAGGGCTCGCGGGGCGGCGAGATCGGAGCGGCGCGGGCGGCAGGCACAGCCCCCGACTCCCCCGCCGGACCGCGTTTGCCGGGCGCGGTGTTGGCGATCCAGCCGGCATAAGGGTCGATCGCAAACGCCGCGCCGCCCGGGTTGTTTTCGACCAGCATGCTCTGAGTGCGCGAGAGGAAGGCCAGCAGGACCGCGGGCATCAAGCGTTCCCAGGTCCCCGCCTCGTAATTCTTGTAGGCGGTCAAAAACGCGTTCCGTTCAAACAGGAAACCGCGATTGAACAGGCCGAGCAGGTCGCTCGTGGCGCTCGATCGATGATGGACGACGGCTCCCGGGGCAAACGTCACCCGCTCGCCGCCCGACCAAAGGCGCCAACCGAGATCGACGTCCTCGAGGTAGGCGAAATAGGCTTCGTCGAATCCGCCCGCGGCGAGAAACGAGCTCTTGCGGATCAGCAGATTGCCGCCGCAGGCAAACAGCAGCTCCTCGCCCTCGGCGGGCACTTTCGCCCGGTCGAGCGGCCGGCGGTAATCGATCTGAAATGCATGCCCGTCGAAAGTCATCGCGCCACGCGCGAAGTCGAGCCGCTCGCCCGTCCAATCGACGATCTGGCCGGAAACCGCCGCGACATCGTCGGCCGCGGCCGAGAAAGCCGCCACCAGCCCCAAGAGCCAATCCGGACGGGGGCGCGTGTCGTTGTTCAAAAACGCCACCGCATCGCCCGAAGCTTCGGCCACCAGGCGGTTGTTGCCGGCGCAGAATCCGAGGTTGACGGGGCTCTCGACCCACCGCAGGTTGGGGAGCCCCGAGGGCGGGTTGCCGCGCAGCCATTCCGCCGTGCCGTCGGTCGAGCCGTTGTCGAGCACCAGGATCTCCCACGGCACGCCCGGGTCGTTCTGCCGGCCGAGCGCTTCGAGACAGGTTTCGAGGTGATGACGGCCGTTCCAGGAGAGGACGGCGACCGATACTTTGGCTGGCTTCATCGGTTCCCAAACATCCTTCGGACCCGCCGCCTCAGACGAAACGCGAGAGAATCGGCGGGGGCCGAAGTGGGCAGCGCCCGGGCGAAGCGCTCCTTGGTCGGGTCGAGCCGCGGCTCACGGCAGAACGCGACCAGCGGCGCGAGCGCCCGCTCCCAACGAAACCCTTCGAGCAGCCGGGCGGCGCCGGCTCGATAGGCTCCGCCCTCGACGTCTTCGACCGCTTCGACCAGGGCCGTCCCGAGCGCCGCAGCGTCTCCCGCGGGAACCACCCGACCGGCGCCGTGCTCGACCAGCATTCGGCTCATCGCGCCCCCTTCGCTCGTGATCACCGGGCAGCCCGCGGCGAGCGCATCGAGAAACCGGGTGCGCAGCGAAAGTCGCGTTTCAAGGGTCGGCCGGTGCGGGGCGACCAGAACGTCGACGTCGCGCAGCAGGTCGTAGCGCCGTTGGGAAGGCACCCAATCGAGCAGCTGCACCCGGGTTCCCCAGATGCCGCGGCGACGGCAGCGGGCTTCGACTTCGCCAAGCAGGCGCTGCGGCGTGCTTTCGGGGTTCGGGTTGGCGATCAACAGGAGGGTCCAATCGGGGCGGTCGAGGCCGTCTAGGGCGTCGAGCAACGTCCAAGGATCGTACCAGTCGTAGAGGCCGCCGAAGAGCAAGCGCTTCTCGCCCGGCCGACGCGGCGGAAGATACGCCGCGTGGGGCGGCAATTCCTCCGGCACCCCGAACGGCACCGGGGCGATCAACCCCATGAGATCGGGATCGCCCGCCAGCCGCTCCGGATTCACCCGGCCGAGCGCGGCCAGGAACCCGAGATAAAACGTCCGCTGTTCCTCCGACGAGCAGAGAAAGAAATCGCCGCGCGACATCTGGAGCACCCAGGTCGCATGGTCGTTGCGGTAGGGATCGAGCCCAAGGCTCGGGACGTAGGCGAAGTTTTCGATCAGCCATGGGTCGTAGAGGTCGATCGCCACCGGCAGCGCACCGCCACCAAGGCCCGAGGCCGAACCGAGCTCGACCACCGCATCGTTGCCGAGCTGGCCCTGGGCGACGACCGAGGTGCAATCTGCACACAGCGCCCGGAGCCGGCCGCGCTCGAATCGGGCGACCTCGGAAGCCTTTAGCGGCACCGCGGCGAGCATCTCTTCCGTTGTTGCGGGGGAGATCAGCCGGACCTCAACCCCCAGACCGGGCAGCCGGCGCGCCAGCTCGGCGTAGCGGATGCCGATGCCGGCCATCCGCGGACGGATCGGCTCGCTCGACAGGATCGCGACGCGGGGGGTGGGAGGCATCGGAATTCGGCGAAATCAGCGGAGCAGCTTGTGCAGGCGCCAGGCGCGCGTCGCTTCCATGGTCCGGATCAACCCGTTCAGCCGCTCGATCTCGGCATACGTGCGACCGAGGTGCGCCGTCTGCTCGTCGATCGTTCCGCGCAGCGCCTGCGCTTCGGCGTAGAGCCGGGTCAGATCCTCGACCTGGCGGGCGAGATCGGCCGTAAGCCGCTCGTTCTCCCCGCCAAGCGCCGCCTCAGCGCCGTGGGCGGAATGGTAGCGCTCCTCCCAGGCGAACCGTTCGGCGGAAACCTGCGAGTGCGCCCGTTCGAGCAACTCGAACTGAGCGGTCTCCGCGGCCAACTCTCCGCGCAAACCTGCCACTTCGGCCTTCCGGCGCGCCGCCTCTTCGCGCGCCTCGACCTCCTCGCGACGGAGGGTGTCGACCGCGCGGGCGAGCAGATCCGGCCCGATCCGCCCGGCGTGCTTGCCGATCACCCGCTCTTTGACCGCGAGAAAATCGCTCCGCTCGCGCGGCCGTTCGCCGAAAACGTGGTGCGGCGCGCCGCGGAAGTGGCGGTATTCGCAGGTGACGGCCGCCAGGTGGTGAAACGGCGCGAGCGCCGCGAGCCGGATCAACAGGTCCCAATCCTCGAAGAACGGCAGCGACGCATCGAGCGGCCCCGCCGCTAGAAGCAACTGCCGCTCGATTAAAACGGTATTGAACGGGATGTAGTTGTCGAGCAGCAGCAGATCGGGATCGAAATCGCGGCTGTAGGGTAGGCGCCGCTCCCGGCAGATCCACCCCGCGGCGCCAGTCGAACCGCCCAGCTCATAGATCGCCACCGCGGCGTCGGTATAGGCGATTTGGACTCCCGCCCCTTGGACCAGGGCTGCGAGCGTCGCCAGATGCTCGGGGGCGGCCAGATCGTCGTCGTCGAGGAACGCGAGATAAGCCCCGGTCGCCGCCTCGATGCCCGCCTGGGCCGCCGCGGCCCGGCCGCGGGTTTCCCCCAGATCGACGCGCACGATCGGAAAGGGGAAATCCGCCGGAATTTGCGGCGGCGCCCCGCCGTCGTTGACCAGCACGACCTCCACCCGAGTATAGGTCTGTAGGGCAACAGAGGCGAGCGCCTCGCGCAACAGCTCCGGGCGGTCTTTCGTCCGCACGACGACCGAGACGCTGGGGCCCTCCCGCACCTCCAGCAGGTCGGGCAGGCCGCCCAGATGGCGGATCAGCTGGGCGCCGCTGCGGGTGCGGAAATCATCCACGGTCAACCGGCGATAGCCCTCCGCAAGATCGACCCCCGGCGCCAGCGACAGCGTCCGGTGGCGCCGCAGCCCCAGCGCCGCGTTCCAATACGGATGGCGCTCGGCCTGGCTCCGGTGCGCGGCAAACGCCCGTTCGAGCAGATCGGCCTCGGCCGAGACATCCACCAGCAAGTCCGGATAACCCGGGCGGTTCACCTCGTAGACCAGGATGCGCAGATTTTCGAAATCCGAGAGGGCGCCGTCGGAGGACGTCGATCCCGACCGCAGCGGCGCGAGGAGGCGATGGAGAGCCGCAAATGCCGCGCGATGATCGGGGCTCGCTTCGAGCGGCGAGGGAACCAGCAGCAGCTCCGGCCGCTGGGACAGGATCGCGCGCCGGATGCCCGCGGCGATCTCATCGAGGTGATCGGAGAGAGCGCCGTCCGGCAGATCGAGGGCGTCGCATCCGGAAAGCCCCAGAATCTCCGCCGCGCGCGCCGATTCGTCGCGGCGCCGCGCCCGATAAGCCGCTCGATCTTCCACTCTTTCAATTCCGCCTTCCGTTCCTCCACCGCCGTCGGACAGGAACAGCACCCGGACGGCGGAGCCCGAGGCGGCGAGTTGGGCGAGCAGGCCGCCAGGACCGAGCACCTCGTCGTCGGGATGCGGGGCGATCGCGAGCGCGCTCGCCGCGGCGACTCGTTCGCTCGTGCCGGGGGGTGAGGTGTTGAAGGTCGAGGTCACTGGATGTATCCAAGAGCGCGCAGGCTCTTTTCGGTTTCCTCGCTCGCGGCGGCCGAGGCCGGCCGCGAGAGATCCCCGCGGCGCCAGAGCCAGAGCGTGCCGCCCGGCGCGACCAGCGGGAAGCGCCTTGCTTCGAGCGCCGAGCCGGCCACCGGGCCGCCGGCATAAGGCGATCCGGCACCCAGCCGGATTTCGGTCGATCCAAGCGGCTTGCGGGCGATCTGCGCCGCGATCGAGACCGGCGCGCCGGTCTCGCCGTGGATCAGAAAGCCCTTGCCGCGCAACGCGCTCGACTCGCAGAGCAGATCGAAGCGCACCGCGGCGCCGACGATCTCGACCCGATCTCCCTGCGCCAGGAACAGCGGCAGGATGCTCTCCGGAGCCCGCTCGAAGGCGATGCTACCACCGAGTCGGGCACCGGCCGGGCAAGGCCGGACCGCCACGCGTAGGCCGTGCAACTGCTCGTCGAGCTGGGCGGAAAGGATCGGGTCGATCGACGAAAGCGGCGGCCGAGCGGCGGCCGGATCACCGATCAGATTCTTCTTTTCGTGCGGATCGGCCACCAGGTCGAACAGCTCGTCGGTCGGCATCCGTCCGAGATCGAGCGTCCAGAGGTGGGCCTGCAGCTCGTCCTCGGGCGCGAACGGCTGCGATCGATTGAAGCGAATCCGTTTGCTCCGGTCGAGAATCGTGGCGACCCGCAACGGACCGCTCGCCAGGTGTTGGGCAAAAGCCGGCTTCCTCGGCACCCCCCCTCGCCCTTCGAGCGCCGGCAACAGGTCGACGCCGTCCCAGGCCGGATCGGCCTTCGCCCCGATCGCCGCGGCGAACGTCGGCGCGAGATCGAGCAACCGGACGACGCCAGGCAGGCGCTTGCCCGCCGGGATTTTGCCGTCCCAACGGAAGAACAACGGCACATGGATCTGCTCGTCGTAGAGCGTCTGGCCATGCTTCCAGCCGCCATGGTCGAACAACTCCTCGCCGTGATCCGCAGTCACCACGACCAGGGTGTTTGCCAGGACCTCGGGCGGGATCGCCGCGAGCAGCCGGCCCACCTGGGAATCCGCGTAATGGATCTCGCTGTCGTACAGCGCCGCGATGTGTACCAGGTCGCGCGCCGGATCGTCGAGCTTCAGGCGGCCGGTATAAATGCCGTGAATCCAATCGACGCCGATCTTGCCGTGGTAGTCCGGATCGAACGTGGAGACGCCGTTTTTCAATTCCGGCGAGTCGTACGGGTCGTGCGGATCGATGTAATGAACGTAGAGGAAGAACGGCCGTTCGGCGCCCTGCGAATGGGCTGAGAGCCATGGGAGCGCCCGGTCGGTCAAGCCTCCGCCATGGAGGTTCATCGAAACCGGATCGGGCAGCGGGGTGTAGAACGTGCCGAAGCCGCGGGCGAAGCCGTTGCCCTCATGGAGGGTCGGATTGCCGACGAATCCGGCGGTCGCATACCCCGCGAGCGCGAACCTTTCGGCGATCGAAGGAACCTCTTTCGGCAGCGCGAACGTTTCGACCGGATCGCCGAGAAACTCGCCCGGGTAGCGTCCGCTCATGATAGCCGCGAGCGACGGCAGGGTCCAGGGCGCCTCGCTGTAGGCGGTCTCTACGGTGGTCCCTTGCTCCGCCATCCAGTGTGCGATCTGCGGCGAAGTGTCGCGCTTGTAGCCGTAAGGCGTCAGATGGTCGGCGCGCATCGTATCGATCAGGATGAACAGGACGTTCGGGCGCGCATCCCCTGGCCGCGCCTGATCGCTTGTCTCGGTCGAAGAGAGCCGCGCCGGACCCCACGCGATTAGCGGCGTTGAGCGGTCCTCGGCGAGCAGGCCGATCAGGGTAGGCCGGACGGTGAGCGCGACCTTCTCGCCGGCCCAGGGCGAAAGATCGGCTTCTAGATCGAGCCAGCGCGGCGCTTCGGCCTTCGTCCTCTTCGCGACCGCCACCACCTCGCGACCGGATTCCCCTTCGACCTCGACCGAAACTTCGAGCGCTTTGGCCACCTGCCAGCCGAGCGGCAGGGCTTGGATCCCCAGGTGCAACCGTCCCCCCTCCGGAACTTTCCCCCGCCAGACCCAAGGCTCGACCGAGGTGATCACCACCGGCCGGCTCTCGCGGTCGATCTCCAGAAGTTGGAGCGCCGGGCTGCGGGTGAACGCGAGGCCGGGGCGGCTTTGCCTCCCTGCGGCCACCGCGGCGACCCCGACCGAATAGCGCTTCGCGCGCACCTGCTCGCCGAGGTCGAAACGCGACGCCGGGCCAGGGCCGCAAGCGACCAGCGCCAGCGACGCGAGAACCAGCAGAGGAGTACGTTCAGACCAGGTCATAGTCTCCCATCGAGTAGAAGAAGCCCGCGGCGCTTGCCACCGGATCGGGTCCATCTTGCCGGCCGCGGCAGCCGAGGACGATCCGCTCCTCGGTGGGGTGAAGCCCCAGCTCGGCCAACTCGTCGTCCAGGTCCTCCCGCCCCGCCGGGGCCGGCCAGACCGTCCAGCGCTCGATCCCGGCGGCGGCGAGATCCGCGGCGATCCCGGCGAGGCTCGTCCGCCAATCGACGCCGGGCGGCAGCCAAAGCTCGGTCACCTGCGCCTCCCGGCCGGCGAACGAGACGACGGCCAGTCCAGCCGCCCCGGAAACCTCCGGACGGTAGACGCGGTAGTAGCGTTCCGGCCGGGCATGGTAGCGCCAGTTGAGGAACGCCGCCGAGCGCACCACGCCGAATTCGCCTCCCGAAGCCGCCCAGATCTCCGCGGAATCGTCGGGCGCGACGTCGCTCCAGGGGATCTCGTGCCCTTCCGCCACGGCCGCGACGTCGCCCACGAGCGGGCCGATCTCGGCTAGCGGCCGATAGCCGAACACCCGTTGGCCGAGCCGGAAGTGGCGGTCGCTCGGGAAACCGAAGATCCACGGCGCGTCGCCTTCGGCCGGCAGGTCGGCGAGCAGGGCGCGCCCCAGATCGACCAGCGGCGGCCGGAGATGCGGCGACCGCTCGGTCGCGACCCAATCGACCAACTGCCAGATCCCCCCTTCGCCGCCGCGCCAACGGGCCGCCAGGCGGAGCGCTCCGGCGTGGGCGAGGATCTCCCCGCCGGGGGTGCCGGCCGCCCCGATCGCCGCCACCCAACTGCGCCCCTCGCCCGGGAGGTGGCGGTATTTCCACAGCCACTCGGCTTCTCTAAGCGGCCGGCCGAACCGGCGGTCGAACAACTCGGAAAGGCCCGGTAGATCGTCCGGCTCGGTCGGCCGGATCTGGAGCACGGAGGAGATCACGCCGGCCGTTCTCCCCGCTCGCGGCGTCGGAGGGCAAAGGCGGCCAAAAGAGAAAGCGGCGTGAGGAGAGCCCCAGCCGCGAGCCCCGGCGGCCGATAGGTCAGATCGATCTCCCACCGTTCCCTCTCCCCTTCGGGAAGATCGATCGCGAGAGCTGTCCCAGCATCGGCCGGTTCGACCGCCAGCTCGCGCTCGGCCCGCTCGGTTCGTAAGACGCCCCGCCAGCCGCGCGCCCAGGTTTCCGCCACGACCAAGCGGCGAGGGGGTGGATGCCTTGCGCCGTCGGCAGGCACCGCGATCCGCCAGAGCCCCGGCTCCGCCTCCTCGACCGTCAAATCACCGGCCGCCCCCCCCGAACCCGCCCAACGCACCCGCGGCAACGCCGTCGGCCGTTCCCAAACCCGGGCGTCGCCCCCGGCGTAGGCGAGGCGCCAGCCGGACACCGGAGCCGCCTCGGCCGGTCCCCCGAGCACCCAGCGCAGGCCCCAACGGTCGAGGCGCGGATCGCCCCAGCGCTCGATCGGCCGCAGATAGACCGGGTCCGAAGCCCCAAGCGCGCCATAGGCGGCTTCGAAGCTTGCGAGCTTCACCGGATCGTCGCCGCGCAGATCGCGCAGGCCGTACACCATCCCCGCGTTCGGGCGGAGCTGCTCGCCGAGCGCCGCTACCCTGCCGGATTGGCCCTTCAGGAAGCGCACCGCGCCGGTCTCCGGATAGAAGCGGGAGAACGGCAGCCCCGGCACGATCCGCCCGTGAGCGATCAGCAGATCGATCACCAACAGGGCCGGCAGGCAGAGTACGACCCGCCAACGCCCTTCGATCGAGAGCTTCAACGAGAGCGCCGCGGCGAGCGCCAACCCTAAAACCACCAAGGTCCACGCGAGCTGCCCGGCGGCGAGATCGTGCTCGCGGAGCGGCCCGCCGAGGGCGATCCAAGCTGCCGCGAGCATCGCCGCCGCGACCGCGCCCCCCGCGAGCAGGCCGCGCCCTTTGCCGGCCAGCCAGCGATCGATTCCGACCGCCCCGAGCAGCGGCAGGCCCAGCTCCAGGCCGAAGATCAACCGATGGTGGGCTGCCCGACCGAGCAGCGGCAACGCGGCGAGCAGATCGTGGACGCCCGGCAGGTGGTAGGCCCCGAGAAAGCAGAACGCCACGATCGCCGCGAGACCGAGAACACGGCGATCGGTTCGCCAGCCGCCCAACCCCGCCGCCGCGAACGGCAGCCCGAGCGCCCCGGCGTAGACGGCGGTCGCCGAATAATTGAACGGCCCCCACCAGGTTCCGAGCGCGGGATGGCCGTAGAGCTGCGGCAGAACCAGCCGCAGCGGCTGGAGCAGCAGAAGGCCAAAGGGAGGCGAGGGACCCGAAGCCGTCGCGGCGCTTCCCCATTTGGCTGTAGCCGGAAGGAGCAGCGCGAGCGGTAGGATCTGGACCGCGGCGATCCCCGCGGCGAGCGCCCAGGCCGCGACGAAGCGGCCCCAGGTCGAAAGCGTCCGGCCGGCCGAACCGCGAACCAGCAGATAGAGCCCGGCGAGCAGCGCCGTGTGCATCGACGTTTCCGGATGGCCGCCGAGCAGTTGAAACCCGGCCCCAAGCGCAAGCAACGCGCCGCCCGATCGGCCTGCCGCCAGCCGCTCGACCGCCCAGAGCACCCAGGGAACCAGCGCAAGGGCGTTGCCCATCGGGAAAAGTAGAAAGCTCACCAGCATGCCGGAGAGCGGAAATCCGATCGTCGCCCACAGGGCGGCCGGCCGCGAAAGTCCGATCTCCCGCGCGAACAACCAGGCGCCGCAGCCGGCGAGAACGATCCGCAGCCAGGGGAGGACGACGAAACCGATCTGGAGCGGCAGCAGAGCGAACAGCAGGTGGAGCGGAAAGAGCGGCGCCGATTGGCCGTTGGCCCCAAACGGCGCACCGGCGAAGGAATAAGGATTCCAGCCTGGCCACCGCCCGGCGGCCAGCTCGCGCTTTAAAAACACCAGCCAGGGCTGGATCTGGAACGTGACGTCGCGTAGGACCGGATTGCCGGAGAGGCCGGCGAGCCCCGCTTCGCTCCCCGCCCAAGGGGCCACCGCTGCGAGATCCGCCGCCGGGCTGGGAATGCCGTCAGGGATCGACAGTGCGGGGGCGAGCAGGGCGATGCCCATGCAGCCCGCGACCGCCCAGGGGAGCCCCAACTCGCCGAACCGGGACCGGAGCCCCGTCTCGTCGGGAGTCTCCGCCGAAACCGCCGGTTGCCGTCTCGGCCAGATCAATGGGAGGAGCGCCGCGAGCGCAAGCCACGGCAACGCGGGATTTATCGGACTCACACTTTGCCTCGGGGGTTTTTGAAGCCAGGACGTCGCCGCAGGCGCATCAGGACGACGTCTCGCAGCGCCGAAAACGCCGCGCGCAACGGATCGACTTTCGAAGCGGCGGAATTGACCCAGATGACCCCCACCTCGGCGATCCGGAGCCCGCGCTTCCTGGCCAGCCAAAGCAGCTCGACGTCGTAGGCGAAACCGTCAATCGAAAGATCCACGGCGAGAGAGCGCGCCACCTGGCCATCGAACAGCTTGAAGCCGCATTGGGTGTCCGCGATCCCGCCCACGGCGAACAGGCGGATCACTTTGTTCCCCGCTTTGCCCAAAAGCACGCGGTAAAACGGCTGCCGCTCGCGCACGTCGGCCCCGCGGATCGCGCGGCTGCCGATTGCGATCTCGGCCTGATCTAAGTGCCCTTCGAGCTTCTCGATCTCCTCGATCGGGGTCGAGAAGTCGGCGTCCGAGACGAGCACCCGCTCGCCGACCGAAGCGAGCAGACCGGCTTTCACCGCCGCCCCTTTGCCGCGATTTTTCGGCAGGCGGATCGCGCGCACGCCCTGGCCGGCGAACCGCTCGGCCACCTCGACCGTCCGATCCAAGCTGCCATCGTCGGCGACCAGGATCTCGAAGCCCTGACCGGTCCGCGCCTGCCGTGCCGAGAGAAAGGCGATCGCGCTCTTTAAGCTCGGCCCCAGCCGCTCCTCCTCGTTGTAGGCGGGGATCACCACCGAGAGCGCCACCGGGGCGCCGGGCTCACAAAGGGGTTCGGTCATGGCCGGCCGATTCTAATGCCCCGGACGGCGAGCACGGCGCGGAGGCGAGGCCAGCACGTAGAATCCCGTCGTCATGGCATCGCTCCGCATCTTGAAGGCCCTCGACCCCGAAAGCGCCGGCTCGCCGGAGTTTCGCTATCTGCTCTCGCATCTCGTGCTCGAAGCGCGCCGCGTTTTCGACCCGGTCACCCTGTTCGAAAACCCGGCCGAGCTGCCGCCGGGCGACCCGGAAGGCACCGACCTGTATCTGTTGCTCAGCCCGCAAAACGTGCTGCTGCTCGCGGCCAGCTTCGCCGCGATGCGCGAGCGGCTGGGGGAAGGCGCTACGCAGGTGCGGCCGGTGCGCCTCACCGACGCCGGCCTTACCCTCGCCGAGCCGGTCTATACCCTCCGCGGCTTCGAACGGGTGGAGGCCCGGTATCTGGCCGCCGTCAAGACGATCGACGAAGGTTCCGCGCCTCGGCCTTCCTCGCATCTGCCCGCCGCTCTGCTCACCGCCGAGGCGCTGCGCGAGCTGCTCGATCGCGTGCCGCTCGACCGGCTGCTCCAAAACTCCGATGCGCCGACGGCCTCGACAGGCGCCATCGAGACCGCCGGCTTGTGCCACGAATTCATCGACTATTACGGCGAGGTACGGGAAGACGTCGTGCCGTTCCTCCCGCCCGGCGTGCGCGACATCCTGGAAGTCGGCTGCGGCCGAGGTGTGACCGGCGCCTATCTCCAACGCCGGCTCGGATGCCGGGTGACCGGTGTGGAGCTCCATCCGGAGGTCGCGGCCGACGCGGCAACCCGGCTCCATGCCGTCTTGGTGGGCGACCTGCAAACGCTCAACATCCCGGAGCGTTTCGATGCCGTGCTCGGCTGCGAGATCATCGAGCACCTTCCCGAGGCGGAGGCGTTTCTCGCCCGGGCCGGCGAGCTGATCCGCCCGGGCGGCCGGATCGTCCTATCGATCCCCAACGTCGGCCACTGGTCGGTGGTCGAAGACCTGCTCGCCGGCCGCTGGGATTACCTGCCGATCGGCCTGCTCTGCTACACCCACTACCGGTTCTTCACCCAGAAGACCCTCGACGACTGGCTCCGCCGCGCCGGCTGGAAGCGTTTCGAGATCCACCCCCAGACGACCGAGCTGCCCGAGCGCTTCGACCGGCTCGCCGAGGCCGGAGCGCCGCTGGGTTTCCATCTCGATCGCGAGAGCCTGGCGACCAAGGGTTTCTACGCGGTGCTCGAAGGGTAGAAATCCAACGGTCGCCGCGTCCCTGGGCAAAAATCAGCGATCCCGCCCGAAGGAAAGGCGATCCTTCGCCAAAATCACCGATCCCGCAGGAGGGATCAGCGATTTTGGCCCAAAATCGGTGGTCCCTCGGGAGGGAAGAGCGTTTTTGGCCCAAAATCAGCGATCCCACGGCAGGGAAGTGCGTTTTTGGCCCAAAATCGGTGATCCCTCGGGAGGGAAGAGCGTTTTTGGCCCAAAATCGGTGATCCCTCCGGAGGGAAGGGCGATCCTGCGGCAAATTCGGTGATCCCGCGATAAAGCGGATCGATCCTGGCCCGGGAAAGTGGTACGGCTTTTGTCTGGGCCGGACCCCGACTGTTCGAAGCAGCTGTCACCCCGGGGACGCAACGCAAGGCGGTCTCAGAAGGAGCCCTCATCTCCCGGCAGTTGCGGATAGTCCCGTTTTGGGACTATCCTCTAGTTGTGCGTGTCATCTCGGTGTCCAGACTCAGAACTTTCTGGGAACAGAATCCGGGGTACACGGATGCGCGGGAATCCGCCCAGGCCTGGTACCGCCACGCTTTGGCGGCCGACTGGAGCTCGCCAGCTGAGGTCAAGGCAGCGTTCGGCCATGCGAGCATTCTCAAGGATGGACGGGTCGTGTTCAACCTGGCCGGTAACAAATATCGCCTGGTCGTCTGGATCAACTACGCCTATCGAGTGCTCTACATCCGCTTCATGGGCACCCACTCGCAATACGACCGGATCGACGCTCAAACGATTTGACGGGGGACCTCATGGACATTCGCCCCATCTGTAACGACGTTGACTACCGAGCGGCTCTCGAAGAAATCGAGTCGCTCATGATGGCCGGTCCCAACACGCCGGAAGGCGAACGGCTGGACGTATTGGCGACGCTGGTTGAGGCCTGGGAGCGCAAGCACTATCCGATCGACCTGCCCGATCCGATCGCGGCCATCCGCTTCGCCATGGACCAGCGCGGTTTGACCGTCAAGGATCTGGAGCCGATGATCGGCCGGTCGAACCGTGTCTACGAAGTGCTGAGCGGCAGCCGCCCCCTGACCTTGAAAATGATCTGGCGTCTCCACCGGTCTCTCGGCATCCCTGCGGAATCTCTGATCCGCCAACCGGAAGAGTCTCGCGCGGCGTAGACCCACCCCTTCACCGGTCGCCTCCAGCCTAAGAAAAAACTCCTTCAGACCACGTAGGCGAAAATAAACAACCCGAGCATCGTGAACGCCAGCGCGATCTTCGCCGCGGTGCCGAACAGGATGCCGAGCCAGGTGGCAAGACCCACCTTGCCGGCCTGCTTCAGGTTCCGGAGCGAGATGTATTCGCCGAGCGCCGCACCCAAGAACGGGCCGAGGAATAGCCCGGGCAGGCCGAAGAAGAAGCCGACCAGGCCGCCGACCACAGAGCCGGCGATCGCGAGGCGGCTCGCGCCGACCTTCTTGGCCCCCAGGCTCGATGCGAAGAAATCGACCGCGAGCGACGCGGCGGTGAGGAGAGCGAGCAGCACCAGAGGGAACCAGCCGACTTTCGTAAAGCCGTCCGCCCAGGCCGCGAGCAGGAGGCCCACGAACACCAGCGGCGTTCCCGGCAGGGCGGGCAGCACGGTGCCGGCCAGGCCGACCAGGATGAGCGCCACGGCGGCGACCCAGAGCAGTGGACTCATGATTTGCCCTCCTCGTTTTCCGATGCGATCCAGGTGCTGATCGTCCCTTCGACCCGTACTCGACCCGCCTGCTCGACCCGGATGGCGTAGATCGACAGCGGCAGGGCGCTGGCGACAAAAAAAACGATCACGTCGAGCGGTTCGCCGACCGGCAGGCTCCGGACGAAACACCGCGCCTGACGGATCGCGACCACGTAACCCGCCCGAGGCGCCGACTCTTCGCCTGCGTCGCGCGAGCGATCGAGCGTTTCGGCCAATGCCGCGGCCTGCGCGGCCATTTCAAGCCCCAGGTAGGACGGCGCGTGCCCGGCGACGGCGAACGGGCTGTCGGCCGGGATCACTCCCCTGCCCCGGGCACCGGACGGTCCATGAGCGACGAGGCTCTGGATCAACAGGGCCGGCGGAAAGTGCGGCACCCGGCCGAGCGCCGAGATCTCAGCGACAGCTTCGAAATCAGCCTCCGCGCTCGCGGCACTCGGTGCAGTCGGTGCATCCGGCTCCCCCGTCGCCTCCTCCGATCCGGCACGGACCGAGCCGCCGCTCACCGAGGCCTCGCCGGCTCGGATCTCGAAGCGGCGCAGCCCCGTGGGGTTCGCCGCCCCGAGCTGGAGCGTCAGCCGGTCGCCCGGACCAACCGTCCGGCGTAGGCGCAGACCCGAGATCTCGACGATCGCCGGCGATCGGGAGGAATCCGCCTGGGCGAGGCGCGCCAGCCCCTGCTCGACCAAAGCGAGCTGGGCGACCGCCGGAAGGATCGGCCGGCCGGGAAAGTGCCCCTCAAAGGCGGGACTTTCCGCCGGGATCTCGACCGTGAACCGGGTACCATCCGCGCCATCTTCCCGGTCGATCCAGCGAAAACCGAGGTCGGGGCGATCGGTGGCAAAGCTCATCGGCACCGAGGGTACGGGCGATTCCCCCCCGGGTCAAATCGTGCCGCTCGCCGCCGCCTGCCCTCCGCTGCTAGGATCGCGGCATCGATCGCGGCCCCCTGTCGGTTTTCGTCTCGCTCGCCATGGGGCCACGCGCTCAGGAGAATCCAACGCAATGCAAACAGGTCACTCCGAGAGTCCTGCCGCCTCGGCGGAGAAGGGCTCCGAAGACGGGCCGGCGCATGCTCGGGGCGTTTCTCAGGTTCCGCCCCATAGCCACCACTCGAAGCCTTGGCTCCCTTTGGCACTCGGCGCCCTGGGGGTGGTCTACGGCGACATTGGCACCAGCCCTCTGTACGCCCTGCGCGAATGCTTCCACGGCGCGCATGCTCTGGTTCTAACCCGCGCCAACGTGCTCGGCATCCTGTCGCTGATCTTCTGGTCGCTGCTGATCGTCATCTCGATCAAGTACCTGCTCTTCGTCATGCGGGCGGACAACCGAGGCGAAGGAGGCATCCTGGCGCTGATCTCGCTCATTCCGCTCAAGGTCCGCGAGACCAAAAACGGCTTCTTCCTGGTGGCGATCGGGATCTTCGGCGCCGCGCTGCTCTACGGCGACGGCATGATCACCCCGGCGATCTCGGTACTCTCCGCGGTCGAAGGCTTGACCGTCGCGACCCCCGTGTTCGCCCATTGGGTGGTGCCGATCACGATCGGCATTCTGGTCGCGTTGTTCCTCATCCAGCGCTGGGGCACCGGGGGCATCGGCAAGATCTTCGGCCCGGTCATGGTGCTCTGGTTCGGCACTCTCGCGGTCTTAGGAGTCATGGGCATTGTGCGCGATCCCTCGGTGCTCTGGGCGATCGCGCCTTCCAATGCCGTGAGCTTTTTCCTGCGCAACCGGCTCGCCGGGTTCTTGACTCTCGGCTCGGTCTTCCTGGTCGTCACCGGCGGCGAGGCGCTCTACGCCGACATGGGGCATTTCGGCAAAAAGCCGATCCAGGTCGCCTGGTTTGCGATGGTGCTGCCCGCCCTACTACTCAACTACTTCGGCCAGGGCGCCATGCTGATCAGCCAGGCGACGCTCGCCGAGCAGAAACGGGTCGCCGAAAATCCGTTCTTCCACCTGGCGCCCGACCAGCCGTGGATTCTCTATCCGCTCGTCGCCTTGGCCACCCTGGCCACGGTGATCGCCTCCCAGGCGTTGATCTCCGGCGCCTTTTCGCTCACCCGCCAGGCGATCCAGCTCGGCTACTGTCCGCGCCTGGAAATCGTCCACACCTCGGGCGAGGAATACGGCCAGATCTACGTCCCCGGCGTCAACTGGCTTCTGATGGTCTGCACGATCGGCCTGGTGATCGGGTTCAAGACCTCGACGGCGCTCGCCGCGGCTTACGGCATCGCGGTCACCATGACCATGGTGATCACGACGATCCTCGCCAAAGTGGTCGCCCGGGAGGTTTGGGGCTGGAAGCGCCGCTGGCTGTTGCCGATGACCGCGTTCTTCCTGGTGATCGACCTGTCGTTCTTTGGCGCCAACATCGTCAAAGTCCACCTCGGCGGCTGGGTTCCCCTGCTGGTCGGGTCGATCATCTATTTCCTCATGGCCACCTGGCGTCGCGGGCGGCAGATCCTCGCCGAGCGCCTGGCCCGGCAGGCGCTTCCGTTCAATTCCTTCGTCGCGAGCATCCAACCGGAGACCCCGCCGCGGGTGCCCGGAACCGCCGTCTTCATGGCCCGCGATCCAGACGCGACGCCGACCTCGCTGCTCCACAACCTGAAGCACAACAAGGTGCTTCACGATCAGGTGATCCTGCTCACCATCGCGACCGAGGAGATCCCCGAGGTACCGAAAAAGGAGCGGATCACGATCGACGGCTACGGCAAGGGCTGCTACCGGGTGCTCGCCCGCTACGGCTTCATGCAAGATCCGTCGATCGCCAGCATGCTCGAAGGGATGCGCGCCCAGGGCATTGACCTGAACATGATGAAGACGACGTTCTTCCTCGGCCGCGAGACACTGATCCCGTCGAAGCGCCCCGGCATGGCGATCTGGCGCGAAAAGCTGTTCGCCATGATGTCGAGAAACGCCCTACGCCCGACCGACTACTTCCGCATCCCCGCCAACCGTGTGATCGAGCTGGGCATGCAGGTCGAGCTGTAAAGGCGGATGCCTACCCCCCCGGTGGCGGACGACCGGCTGGAACCTTCCGACGCCCCTTCGGAAGGCCGACCGACTCCCACCGGCAAGCGCCTCGCCCTGTTATCGCTCGGCGCGCTCGGCATCGTCTACGGCGACCTGGGAACAAGCCCGCTCTATTCCCTGCGGGAGTGTTTCCATGGTGTCCATTCGGTCCCGCCCAACGCCCAAAACGTGCTCGGCGTCCTCTCGCTCGTTTTCTGGGCCTTGGTGGTCGTCGTCACGATCAAATACAACGTGTACGTTCTCTCGGCCGACAACCGCGGCGAAGGAGGAGTCCTCGCCCTGATGACGCTGGTCCGCGGCAAGATCGACGGCCCCAAAGCGCGCAAAGCGGTGGTTGCCGTCGGCTTGTTCGGCGCGGCTCTCCTCTATGGCGACGGCATGATCACCCCGGCGATCTCGGTGCTCTCGGCGGTCGAAGGGCTGTCGGTCGCAACTTCCACCTTCACCCCTTACCTGGTGCCGATCACGGTCGCGATCCTGGTTCTCTTGTTCGCTTTCCAAAGGACCGGCACCGGCGGCCTGGGCAAGGTGTTCGGCCCGATCATGCTGCTCTGGTTCGGCACGCTCGCGGTGCTCGGAGCGCGCTGGGTGGTCCAAGCGCCCGAGGTGCTGAAGGCGGTGAACCCCTACTACGCCTTTCGCTTCTTCGAGCTGAACCACGGCCGCGGCTTCCTGGTGCTCGGCGCGGTTTTTCTGGTCGCGACCGGTGGCGAGGCGCTCTACGCCGACCTCGGGCACTTCGGCGAAAGGCCGATCCAGATCGATTGGTTTTCGATCGTCGCCCCCTCCCTGCTGCTCAACTACTTCGGCCAGGGCGCCCTCCTTCTCCACGACCCGAGTGCGTCGTGGAATCCGTTCTACAACCTCGCACCGCCTTGGGCGCTCTTCCCGCTGGTGGGGCTTGCGACCGCCGCCACCGTAATCGCCTCGCAGGCCGTGATCTCCGGCGCTTTTTCGCTCACCCATCAGGCGGTCCAACTCGGCTATTTGCCGCGCACCACGATCATCCACACCTCGCAAGGCGAGATCGGCCAGATCTACGTTCCGGCGGTCAATTGGTTGATCGCTGCAGCCACCATCGGCCTGGTCCTCGGCTTCCGCTCGTCGAGCAGCCTCGCCGCGGCCTACGGCATGGCGGTGACCACGACGATGGTCATCACGACTCTCCTCGCCCACATCGTGACGCGGCGGATCTGGCGCTGGCCGATTTGGGCGACGATCGCGACCACGGTTTCCTTCCTCGCGGTCGACCTGTCGTTCTTCGGCGCGAACGCGATCAAATTCCGCGACGGCGGCTGGGTGCCGATCGTGGTCGGCCTCCTCGTCTTCGTTCAGATGACGACCTGGGAACGGGGACGCTGCCTCTTGGCCGAAAAGCTCGCCCGCGACCGGTTCAACGTTCGCGACTTCATCTCCCAGCTGGACGCCGACCGCCTGCCGCGCAATCCGCGCACCGCCGTCTTCATGGCGCGCGACCCGGAGGGAGTCCCCTCCGCCCTGCTCCACAACTTAAAGCACAACGGCGTCCTGCACGACCGCATCTTGCTGCTCAACGTCCAAACCCTGGAAGCCCCGGAAGCGTCGAAAAAAGAACGTCTTGAGGTCATCGACCTCGGCCGCGGCTTTTACCAAGTGAGCGTTCGCTTCGGCTTCATGGAAGCCCCCAATGTTCCAGAAGCCCTGTCCGGCCTCCCCGCCTTCGGTCTCGACCTCTCGCCGATGAAGATCACCTACTTCCTGGGCAAAGAGACCCTCATCCCCAAAGGCAGCAAAGGTATGTGGCCCCTGCGCAAAAAACTCTTCGCCCTGATGGCCCGAAACTCCCAAACCGCCAGCCGCTTCTTCCACCTACCGCCCAACCGGGTGATCGAGCTGGGGCAGCAGTTGGAGTTTTAGGGGGCAACTTGGGCGGACGACCACTGCCAGCCGAACCAAAGCACCGAGCCCAACTAGAGCTGCGGCGGCAGCTCGATCACCAACCCGACTCCGCCAAGCGAGCGCAAGTTCCTCCACACGCAGCTCCGCCCAGGCAAGGGCTTCTGAAATGGAGGAGCCGATTTCGATGACCTTTTGCAGCCTAGCCTCCAAACTTACTGGAGTTCGAGCAAACCTGGGCTCGCCCCCGAGGAATTGCTGCTTCCACACGCAGGAAGGCAATCGCCAAGTCCTCTCGAAAGCCTCAACTAAAATTGTTGCGTGACGCTGAAACCAAACGGCGAGTTGCGGATACTTAACTGGAGACGTCGTTCCCTGATTTTTGTCGCGAATTTCTGCCGCACCCCAAATCCCGAGCAGCTGTTCAAAAAAAACAGCTGACTCGACTATCGCCTGAATCTCAGCACCATTTGATTCCTGAAGCACGCCAAGCAAATAATCAGTGACTGCAGGGGTGAAGTATTTGGCGCTGCGCTCTCCTGACCGAAGTGCATCGATAGCGACAAAGCTTCCTTCCAGATTCTTCAACTGGGTCATAAATTCAATTCCAGAGAGATATCTACCATTACGATTTAAAGAGAGCGATTGAACCGCGGCAACCAAGTCGTCAAGAGGAGTCGCCGCCGGCAGAAAAAGCATACCTAGCAGGATTGTCTGCGCATCTGTCGAGAGCTGACTCTTAAAGGCATGGTCCCACAAACTAGCCGGGTCATTCAGTACATCTAGCATAAATGATCTCAAATCTCGATACTCTGAGTCAGGCACTTCAGCGCGTCGTATCGCGAACTCGACCAGTCGTGGACTAAAGTTTGAATGCTTCACAACCTCTCTATAACTGCGCTTTTCACAGAACTCCCGAACGGCTAGCAGCCCGTGGCAGAAGGGCCGTTTTCCTGAGGTTCAGGTCCACTGAGC
>JBDTZG010000140.1:0-2623 GCA_040005235.1 Acidobacteriota bacterium
CCGGAATGGCGGCGGCCCGAGGATCTCTATCGGGCGCCGAAGACGCCGGTCGAGGCGGCGCTCGCCGAGCTTTGGCGCGAATCGCTCCGGGTGGAGAGGGTAGGTGTCGATGACTCCTTCTTCGATCTCGGCGGCAACTCCCTGTCGGGAGTGATTCTGATCAATCGGTTACAGCGCGAGATCGGCAAGATCATCCATGTCGTCACTCTGTTCGACGCCCCGACGGTGGCGAAAATGGCGGCTTATCTGGTGCGCGAGCACCGCGAAGCGGTCGTTCGGCGATGGGGTCCGGAATCGCTCGGGGAAGAGGACCTCCACGCTCCTCCTCCAGAGACCCGCCGCATCGACTCGGCGCAGGTGGCTGCGCTGCGTGCGCTGGTCCAACCTTTCATGCCGGTTCATCGCTCGGAGGCTAAGAACCCTTCGGCGGTGTTCGTCCTTTCGCCGCCGCGCTCGGGCTCGACGCTCCTGCGCGTCATGCTCGGCGGCCATCCTCGGCTCTTCTCTCCGCCGGAGCTCGAACTGCTCTCGTTCGGCACGATGGCGGAGCGCGACGCCGCCTTCCAGGGGCGTGACAGCTTCTGGCTCGAAGGCGCGATTCGCGCCGTCATGGCGGCGCGCGGCTGCGACCTCGAAGAGGCACGGCAGGCCATTCGTCTCGCCGTCGAGCAAGGGTGGACGACGCAACGCTTCTATCGCCAGCTCCAAGAAGAGATTGGCAACCGGCTCCTGGTGGACAAGACGCCGTCGTACGCTTTGGATCCTAGGGTCTTGCGCCAGGCGGAGGAGGCGTTCGAGAGACCGTTTTACCTCCATCTCATCCGCCATCCGTACGCCGTGATCCGGTCGTTCGAGGAGGCGAGCCTCGACCAGCTGTTCTTCCGCTATCCCCATTCGTTTCAAAGGACCGAGCTGGCCGAGCTGATCTGGTTGGTGAGCCATCAGAACATCGAGCAACTGCTCGCCGGGGTGCCCGCGAAGCGGCAGCTCCAGGTTCGTTTCGAGGATCTGGTGCACGACCCGGAAACCGAGCTTCGGCGCATCTCTTCGGCGCTCCAGATCGAATACCACCCGGGGATGGCGGAGCCCTACCGGGACCGGCGGGCGCGAATGGCGGACGGCATTCACGCCGAGGGGCGCATGTTGGGAGATGTGAAGTTCTCCCAATACCAGGCGGTCGAGTCGAGCGTCGCGGAACGATGGCGGGAGGCGACGGCGGATTCACTCGGCGAGCCGACGTGGGACCTGGCCGTCCGTTACGGCTACCCGCGCCCTGCCACCGACCTGATCGTTCCGCGGGCCGGCGCCAGGGACGAGCCCTTCCCGCTGTCGTTCGCCCAAGCGCGGCTCTGGTTCATCGATCAGCTCGAACCCGGTACGTCGCTCTACAACATCCCGATCGCCTTGCGGGTCGAAGGTCAACTAGACCGCCGGATTCTGGCGCGTTGCCTGGGCGAGATCGTGCGCCGCCACGAAGCTCTGCGCACGGTTTTTTCGGTGATTCGCGGCACGCCGCAGCAAACCGTCCTGCCGGCGGTTCCCTTCCACCTGGCCGTGGTAGATCTTTCGGGCTTGGCCGCGATTGAGCGGGAGGCGTCGGCGCAGAGGCTGGTCGAAGACGAGGCGGGGCGCCCGTTCGACCTCGAACGGGGACCTCTGTTGCGCGGGGCGGTGCTGCGCCTGGCGCCCGAGGATCACGTGGTCGAGGTGACGCTGCATCACATCGTCGGCGACGGCTGGTCGATGGGCATTCTGGTGCGCGAAATCGTTGCGCTGTACCCGGCGTTCGCCGAAGGGCGGCCGTCGCCCCTGGCCGAGCTGCCGGTGCAGTACACGGACTTCTCCGCCTGGCAGCGCTCCTGGCTGGTGGGGGAGGTGTTGGAGCGCGAGATCGACTTCTGGCGCGTCCAGCTCGCGGGTTTGCCGGCCCTGCTGGATCTGCCCACCGACCGGCCACGGCCGGCGGTCCGCAGCTCAGAAGGCGCCTCGCGCGCCGTGCGGCTCTCGGCCGGGGTCGCGCGGCGGCTTTCCGAGCTGAGCCGCGATCAGGGCGCGACGCTGTTCATGGCGTTGTTGGCCGGGTTCCAGATGGTGCTGGCGCGGCACAGCGGCCAGTCGAAGCTCGCGGTGGGCACTCCGGTGGCCGGGCGCAACCGGTTGGAGATCGAAGGGTTGATCGGATTCTTCGTCAACACCCTGGTTCTGCGTGGCGACCTGGCCGGCGGTGCGGCGGGTGCGCCGTCGTTTCTTGATCTGCTCGGCCGGGTTCGCGAGACCTCTCTCGCTGCCCATAGCCACCAAGACGTGCCGTTCGAAAAACTGGTTCAGGAGCTGGCGCTGGAGCGGAGTCTCGCCTACACGCCGTTGTTCCAGACCCTGTTCACGTTGCAGAACGCTCCGGTCGAGATCCTAGAGATTCAGGGCTTGAGACTCCGGCCGATCCGCGGAATCAACAAAACGGCGAAGTTCGACCTGACCCTGAGCCTCAGGGAAGGGGGCGAGAGCCTCGGCGGTTCGGTCGAGTATGCGATCGACCTGTTCGACGCGGCGACGGTCGATCGGCTGATTGGGCATTTCGAGCGGCTGCTCGGGGCGGCTGTAACGGCGCCGGACCAGCCGGCCC